>NZ_DAWCXD010000048.1:0-35318 GCF_052357945.1 Bacteroides sp.
CGTCAGGAACGGTGAAAAGCCACCTGTCACGTGGAAAAGAAAAATTAGCAACGTACTTAAAACAAAACGGTTATGACAGAAATAGACAATGATAAGCTCTTGCGCGATTTCTTCGCAGAAAACAAGCAGGAAATAGCAGACAACGGATTCAGTCGCCGTGTCATGCACCATTTACCCGGTCGTAGCAACCATCTGGCTCGTATCTGGAGTGCCTTCGTAATGACTGTGGCTGCCGTACTTTTCGTATGGTTAGGCGGATTGGAAGCAGCTTGGGGAACAATAAGAGAAGTATTTATCGGCATGATTAATCATGGCACTACCAGCCTTGATCCAAAGTCAATTATTATCGCAGCTGTTGTATTATTATTTATGGCTACACGAAAGGTTGCTTCTATGGCATAAACAAAATAAATACAGATTAAAAGTCCAAAGCATAAGTTTCCCGGATTTTTATCTTTATGAGTCAAAGAACTCTTTATCCCTCCCTTTTAGTGTTAAACAATAATAAATCTACCCTTTACTCCAAGTAAGCCCAAACATAGATGTTGTATATTTGTTGCTCTGTAAACTAAAATAGAGAGAAGAGTTTTGAAACTACGTATATTTATTTTATTTCTGTTCCTGTCTTTATTACATGTTCAGGCAGATGTCATCGACAGTCTGATGACGCAGCCCAGAGACTCAATCGGACTAACAAGCGATTCCCTAGTACTGCATTTCCTAGAAGAGTCGGGAATCCCTATATCTGATAATAATAAAGTCAAACTGCTAAAAAGCGGACGGGAGAAGTTTATCGATTTATTTGAAGCCATCCGGGAAGCTAAACATCATGTTCATCTGGAATATTTCAACTTCCGAAATGACTCCATTGCCAATGCTTTGTTCACTTTATTAGCCGAAAAAGTGAAAGAAGGCGTTGAAGTACGAGCTATGTTTGACGCTTTCGGAAACTGGTCGAACAACAAGCCCCTTAAAAAGAAACACCTCAAGAAAATACGTGAACAGGGAATCGAAATCGTCAAGTTTGACCCGTTCACCTTCCCTTATATCAATCACGCCGCCCACCGCGACCATCGCAAAATTGCTGTTATCGACGGAAAAGTGGCATATACAGGCGGAATGAATATCGCCGATTATTATATCAACGGACTACCCAAAATCGGAACCTGGCGTGATATGCACATGCGTATCGAAGGGGATGCTGTCAATGATTTGCAGGAAATTTTCCTGACAATCTGGAACAAAGAGACTAAACAGAATATAGGAGGAGAAGCTTATTTTCCTCAACATGAGGGACAGACAGACAGCACGAATATCGTTGTAGCAATTGTAGACCGTACCCCAAAAAAGAATAGCCGTATGTTGAGTCATGCCTATGCCATGAGCATTTATTCGGCACAAAAGAATGTTCATATCGTCAATCCTTATTTTGTACCGACTTCTTCCATCAAAAAGGCGTTGAACCGGACAATCGACCGGGGAGTAGATGTAACCATCATGGTTTCCTCTGCTTCCGATATCCCTTTTACTCCGGATGCCGCACTTTATAAGTTACATAAACTGATGAAAAGGGGAGCTACTGTCTACATGTACAACGGGGGATTCCATCACTCGAAAATTATGATGGTGGACGACTTGTTCTGCACAGTCGGTACCGCCAACCTGAACAGCCGCAGCCTACGATATGACTACGAAACAAATGCCTTTATTTTTGATAAAAGAATAACGGGTGAATTAAATAATATGTTCCGAAACGATATCGAGCATTGCACCCAGCTGACACCGGAGTTTTGGAAAAAGCGTTCTCCCTGGAAGAAGTTCGTCGGCTGGTTTGCTAATTTATTCACTCCATTTTTGTAATTTTGTACGGAGAATCATTTTCACTGCAAATTATTCATTATGAAACAATACCTGGATTTACTCAATCGTGTACTTACCGAAGGCACGGAAAAAGGTGATCGTACCGGAACCGGAACAATCAGTATCTTCGGTCATCAGATGCGTTTTAACCTTGATGACGGTTTCCCGTGTCTGACAACCAAAAAACTGCATCTGAAATCAATCATATACGAATTGCTTTGGTTTCTGCAAGGAGATACAAACGTGAAATACCTGCAGGAACACGGAGTACGTATTTGGAACGAATGGGCGGACGAGAACGGTGATTTGGGTCATGTCTACGGTTATCAATGGCGTTCATGGCCTGATTACAACGGCGGCTTCATCGACCAGATCAGCGAAGTAGTAGAGACACTCAAACACAATCCGGATTCACGCCGTATCATCGTTAGTGCGTGGAACGTAGCAGATTTGAACAATATGAATCTACCTCCCTGCCATGCATTCTTTCAGTTTTACGTAGCAGACGGGCGGTTGAGCCTGCAACTATATCAACGCAGTGCCGATATATTTCTCGGTGTTCCCTTCAACATTGCTTCATACGCATTATTGCTGCAAATGATGGCACAAGTGACAGGTTTGAAAGCCGGCGATTTCGTTCATACTTTCGGTGATGCTCATATCTACCTGAACCATCTGGAACAAGTGAAACTCCAATTATCACGGGAGCCTCGTCCATTGCCACAAATGAAAATCAATCCGAACGTAAAAAATATCTTCGATTTTAAATTTGAGGACTTCGAGTTAGTAAACTATGATCCGCATCCGCATATTGCAGGAGCAGTAGCCGTGTAAAAAATATGAGTAAAGTATCCATCATTGCTGCCGTAGACCGCCGCATGGCTATAGGCTTTGAGAATAAGCTTCTCTTCTGGTTACCGAATGATTTGAAACGTTTCAAAGCATTAACTACCGGAAACACCATACTTATGGGACGCAAAACTTTCGAGTCATTACCGAAAGGCGCATTGCCCAATCGAAGAAATATCGTTTTATCTTCCAATCCGGATACAGTATGTTCCGGTGCGGAAATGTTTCCTTCACTCGAAACGGCTTTGAAAAGTTGCCGGGAGGATGAACATATTTATATTATAGGAGGGGCAAGCATTTATCAGCAGGCTCTTTCCTTCGCTGACGAACTTTGCCTGACAGAGATAGACAGTACAGCTCCCGAAGCTGATGCCTATTTTCCGGAAGTATCTTCAAAGGTATGGCAGGAAAAAAGCAGAGAAGCCCATCCTGCGGATGAGAAACATCTCTGCTCCTATGCTTTCGTTGATTACGTAAGAAAGTAAGAAAATTGTTTCTTACTGTGATCCAACCACGAATACTGACTAATGATTAATCTTCATCTTCTATGTCGACCATAATCGGCATCTGCCGCTTAATGGCTTCATGGAAGGAGATTAATGTTTCGGTACGCGCCAAGCCCAATGGTTGCAACTTATCGTGAATAATACTCAATAAGTGGTGGTTATTCTTTGCGTAAATTTTGATAAACATATCGTATTTTCCGGTAGTGAAATGACATTCCACCACTTCGGGGATAGCCTCTAAAGCTTTTGTTACCGAGTCAAAGGATTCGGGGTCTTTTAGATATATACCAATATAAGCGCAAGTCTCATATCCGATTTTCTCGGGGTCGATAACATACTCCGAACCTTTTAATATTCCTAGATTAGTAAGTTTCTGAATACGCTGATGGATCGCAGCACCGGAAACATTACATGCTCTTGCCACTTCCAAAAAAGGAATACGCGCATTCCCTGCAATCAGTCTCAGAATTTGCTCATCTAAAGCATCTAATTGATGATGTCCCATTTTTGAATCAAATTGTTTTTATCAATGAATCTTTTATGCAAAGTTAGCGATTTTTCGACAACAAATACTATAATCTATTACTTTTATTTGCAGAAAGCGGATAAGTCAACAATAGTTCGTACCTTTGCGAAAAACATAAATATACCATTTATATGAAACATATTTGCTGTATCATTCTGTGTTTCTGCACTTCTATAGGAAGTTATGCCCAGAATTTTGCTGATTATTTTCAGAACAAAACATTGCGAGTGGATTATATCTTTACTGGGGATGCTACACAACAGGCTATTTATCTGGATGAACTATCACAGCTTCCCACCTGGGCAGGCCGTCAACACCATCTCTCCGAACTTCCCTTGGAAGGCAACGGACAAATTATTGTGAAAGACCTTGCCAGCAAACAGTGTATCTACAAAACATCTTTCTCTTCTTTATTTCAAGAATGGCTGTCAACAGACGAAGCTAAAGAAACAGCTAAAGGGTTTGAAAATACCTTTCTTCTTCCTTATCCCAAACAGCCTGTGGAAATAGAAGTCACTTTATATTCTCCGCGAAAGAAAACAATGGCTACTTACAAACATATCGTGCGTCCGAATGACATACTGATTCATAAACGGGGAGTATCACATGTTACTCCGCATCGGTATATGCTTCAAAGTGGTAATGAAAAAGACTGCATAGATGTTGCCATCCTTGCAGAAGGATACACAGAAAAAGAAATGGATATTTTCTACCAGGATGCACAACGTACCTGCGAAAGTTTGTTTTCGTATGAGCCGTTCCGCTCCATGAAGGGTAAATTTAATATTGTTGCCGTAGCCAGTCCTTCTACGGACAGTGGTGTCAGTGTTCCCCGCGAAAATCAGTGGAAACAAACGGCGGTTCACTCCCATTTCGATACTTTTTACTCGGACCGTTATCTGACTACCAGCCGGGTAAAGTCTATCCATAATGCATTGGCAGGCATCCCCTACGAACATATCATCATCCTGGCTAACACGGATATATATGGTGGTGGTGGAATATACAATTCGTATACGCTGACCACGGCCCATCACCCGATGTTCAAGCCGGTAGTCGTGCACGAGTTCGGACACAGTTTCGGTGGACTGGCTGACGAATATTTCTATGATGATGATGTGATGACAGATACTTATCCGCTGGATGTCGAACCATGGGAACAGAATATTTCAACACGTGTGAACTTCGCTTCCAAATGGAAAGATATGCTTCCGTCAGGTACCCCGATCCCGACCCCTATTGCTGAAAAAAAGAAATATCCCGTAGGAGTATATGAAGGAGGTGGCTACTCTGCCAAAGGCATTTATCGTCCGGCTTATGACTGTCGCATGAAAACAAACGAATATCCGGAGTTTTGTCCGGTTTGTCAACGTGCCATCCATCGAATGATTGAATTTTATGTTCCTTAATGGAATACAATTATATTATTGTCAAACTTAAAACCCAAACCTCATGATTAGACTTCAACCAATTAGTACGTCGGATCTGCAACATTACAAATTCATGGAAGAGCTTCTAATTGATTCGTTTCCACCGGAAGAGTACCGTCAGTTGGAACAACTGCGCGAGTACACTGATCGTACGGGCAACTTTCACAATAACATCATCTTTGATGATGACCTGCCAGTCGGCTTCATTACCTATTGGGATTTTGACAGTTTCTACTATGTAGAACACTTTGCAACTAATCCTGCCCTGCGAAATGGAGGCTATGGAAAACGCACGCTGGAATACTTGTGCAATTATTTGAAACGCCCGATCGTATTGGAAGTAGAACGTCCGATAGAGGAAATGGCAAAACGCCGTATCAACTTTTATCAACGTCAAGGCTTTACGCTGTGGGAAAAAGACTATAGCCAACCTCCTTACAAACCCGGAGATGATTTTCTACCCATGTATTTAATGGTACACGGAGAATTGGATTGTGAAAAGGATTTTGAAACAATCAAGAATAAAATTCATACGGAAGTATACGGAGTAAAAGAGTTGGAAAATAAAAAAGAAAAACCGATATAAATTAACTTACAGAAAACGACTTTTATAAGTTCTAAAGAAAGAATAAAAAAGAAAGGGTGTCCCAATAGTTTGAACACCCTTTACTTTTATATATTAAATTAACTAATTACTTCTCACCACGTTTCGTAGCCGAATAGTTAATCTTCAAAGCATAAGATTTTCTAAGAGCATTTTTTACATCAGTAACAATACCCATCTTTGTCTTCTGATCTACTTTCAGAGACACAGTCATCTTAGCAGCATCGCCTTCATTCATACTCGCACGTTCCTGAAAAATGAAGTCTTGTACTTCACCCACTTCAGCATAACTGTCATTCAACTGAATACGACTTTCAGTACCCATTTTCGCGCGATATTCTTGTGTAGGTTCCCCTACATAAATGAATGTTACCAGTGATTTCTTCTCCAGTTTTTCGAGTTCAGTACCTTGCGGAAGTGTAAACTGCACCTTTAATGTTACCTCACGCATCGTTGTTACAATCATAAAGAAGAACAACAAGGTAAAGATAAGGTCAGGCAACGAAGAAGTATTCAATGCCGGCATTTCACGTTTACCAGTCTTATTAAATTTTCCCATTACTTACTTCTTTTTTTCTCCGTATTTTTTAGGTTCTGCTTCAGAAATTCGTTGCGGATAAACTTCACGAACAGCTTTCTGCTGTGCATCATTCAGTTCAGCATAAGTAACCCCAAACTTTTCTTGAGCTAACTCATCTCTCAATTCATTGTATGCAGCTACCAATTCGTTCTGCACACTTATATATGCCTGATAAGAAGATCCACGGTCATTCTGCAAAGAAATTACATGCTTATCATTAACAAGAGTAGTACCAAAGAAATCGACATTTTTTTGTGTCTTTTCCGGCATATTCTCAGCGTTATTGATGTTAGCAATAAACTCTTTGGCTTTCTGCCTCAACTGATCAACACCAATATAATCATTCCCGCACATCAAAGCATCATCTTTATTCAGATAAACCTGCAGGATGTTACGTTCTTTAATTTTATCGGTATTCTCATTCTTTTCATCTTCGGGTGGTGGAGGCAAAAGTCTTGCCAAACCACGGTCCGTATCCATTGATGTTGTAATCAAGAAGAAGATCAGCAACAAGAAAGCGATATCCGCCGTAGAACTTGAGTTAATATCAGGAACTTTTCTTTTTCCTTTTGCCATTTTAATAACTTATTTAATCGAGTATCCTCAATTGATTACGATAATTTTTTCTTTATACCACTCGCAATGATTGCAACAACTGTCACAAACAACAATATGTAAATAGAATAAAGGAACATATCAGTTACTTTCAGCCAAAAAGGAACATTGTCTGTACCACTATAGCCCGGAATCTGCATTGGTGTACCATCACCCATTGCCCAAGCTACAATAAGAACAACAGCTAAAAGAACCAAACCAAGTAAAGACTTGATGGCATTTGCCGGGTTATCCTTCAAAGCCGCACCAAATTGGAATACAGCAGCAATAACAGTGGCTGCAATGGCTAAGCCAAACAAAACGTACATCAGATAGAGTAAGGCGTCTGTTTGAGCCGGTTGCCACATTTCGGGATCTACTCCCGGAATTAAGGCATCGCCCGAGGCATCTCCTCCTAAGAAGAACAAGCCAATAACGATCAGAATAATAGCAAACATCGCATACAGTGCGTAATACGATATTCTATATGTTAACTTACTCATTTTAGATTATTTTTTGTATTTCAAGTTATATTTGATTACCATATCAAGCAAAGAGATAGAAGAATCTTCCATTTCACTTGTAAGAGCCTCAATTTTAGAAAGTACGTAGTTGTAGAATACCTGAAGGATCAATGCTACGATCAAACCGAAGATAGTTGTAATCAAGGCAACTTTCATACCACCTGCAACAACCGTCGGAGAGATATCACCTACCTGCTGGATTTTATCAAATGCCTGCACCATACCGATTACAGTACCCAAGAATCCGAGTGACGGAGCCATTGCGATAAACAGTGTGATCCAAGAACATCCTTTTTCAAGGTAACCTGCCTGTACACCACCATAAGATACAACAGACTTCTCAACTACGTCGATACCTTGATCGATTCTCATCAAACCTTGGTAGTAGATAGAAGCAACCGGGCCTCTGGTGTTACGAGCAATGTCTTTAGCAGCTTCAACATCACCTTTTTCCAAAGCAGCTTCGATAGATGCCATGAATTTTTTTGTGTTGATTTCAGCCAAACTCAAATAAATGATACGTTCAATACAGAAAGCCAAACCGATCACCAAAGCGATAGCTACCAAACTCATGAAAGATGCAGTACCTTCGATGAATTTAACTTTGATTTCCTTGTGAATACCACCCTCTTCTGCAGCAGGAGCAGCAGCTGTAGTAGCTTCAGCGGCAGGAGCAGCTTGTTGTTCAGTTTGTTCTGCTGCAGGAGCGTCTTGAGCCTGAGCAAGTTGAATTGAGCCAAAAGTGAAGGCCCCAATCACAGCAACAATTGCAAATAACTTTTTCATTGTGTGTCTAATTTTTAAGATTAATTAATTGATTATTATTGTATTTACTTCTCATTTCTCTTTCATTTCTGCGGAGAGACGGGGATTCGAACCCCGGATACGCTTTTGGCGTATACACGCTTTCCAGGCGTGCCTCTTCAACCACTCGAGCATCTCTCCCTCTGTGTTTTCAGCATTTTCAGCTACAAATGTATTCTTTTTTTTCTTTTCAAGAAGCATTCTCCCTCTTTTATCTCGAATAAATACGGCAAATTAATATAATTTAAAACCTTTCGAACCTTATTTGCGGATTCCGAACACTTTTAGCGCATTCACAGAAGTGACCTGTGCCACGTACTCCGGATCCCTCTGATAAATATCAGCCACCTTCATGAGTGTGTCTCTCACATTGGCACTTTCATTTCTCTTTCCCCGGTTCGGCACGGGAGCCAAATAGGGAGAATCGGTTTCGAGCACAATGCGCTCTAAAGGAACAGTCGTCAATGCCTCCGGCAAAGTCGATTTCTTGAAAGTTACAACTCCATTGATACCTAACATAAATCCTTCAAATTCCAACAATTTCGCCGCTTCTTCCGATGTCCCGGTAAAACTATGAAAAATGCCGGTTAATGGGGTATTTTTATAGGGTTCCATTACCTTATATATATATTCAAACGCTTCTCTTGAATGGATTACAATGGGAAGACTATATTCCAGCGCCCACTCTATTTGCTTTTCAAAAACCAAGACTTGCTCTTTCAGAAAAGTCTTATCCCAATAAAGATCAAGACCTATTTCTCCGACAGCCACAAACTCATGAGAAGTCGACAAGTATTTGTGAACAATCGCTAATTCCTGTTCATACGATTCATTGACAGAAGTGGGGTGCAATCCGATCATCGGATAGCAAAATCCCGGATAATCCCTACAAACCGACAACATAGCATCAATGGTCGTGCTGTCTATATTGGGCATAAATATATAGGAAACTCCTGCTTTCCTGGCACGTTCCATCACCAGAGGCAAATCTTCGGTAAATTCTTCAACAAAAAGATGAGAATGAGTATCGATCAACATGATATTTCTTTTTCTTCTTTTATTTTTTCGCTGGAGCGATAATAATATATCAGCCCATAATCGCGACATTTTTCTAATCGGGTATCATTGGGAGTGACATCCTGGTATTTGGCTTCTACCTGATTCCAGATATCCAAGATCAATTCATCCGCACGGTCACGCATGGACGCCAGTTCATCAAGACTACGATTGGTTAATGCCTGATAGTTCTTCTGCCGTTCATAGCTATCCAGGAAAATATCATAATGCACTTTCACACGTGCAATAGTCGGATTATAAATAGGTATGCCACCTTGAGTGGTCCTTTGTTGTTCGCCTTCGATTATTTTCTTCCCCCACTCTACCAGTGAGGCTTCACTCAACAGGTCTGGTACGGTATTGGAAGCAGGCAAGCCATATAACTCTTTATGTGTTACCTTGATTTCATCACGAAGCACTGCCAAATTGAGCACCTGAATAAAATGAGAGATATACAGCCGGGCAGTCTTCACATTCATCTGATGTTTACGGCTGGCACGCGACTGATTATCGTAGCACTGGGTATAATAAATTTGCGCTGCCTCAAACCGATGCAAGAAATTGCGCGCCTCAAATAATGTCTTCAATGTAATAGCCAAGTCACGCACATTATACATCTCCCCCTTTTCGACAGCCGCTTTCAGCGCCCGAACTCTTGCTTGATCTGTATTTGGTAGTCGTCTATAAGGCATATCTCCGATACTTAACTACATTTCACGATACATTAATAATTTCACCAGATTCTTCAGTTCTTTTTTTCTATCTTCCGCAACAGCTACCGCCGCCAGACTTTCCATAGCGAACGTATAATATTCACGCATTTTGCTTTCACAGATATTGCGGATATTCAACTGATTATAGATTTCAGTTACCGCTTCGATTTTTTCAGTTGGTTGAAAAGCTTCCGCATTCAACCAACGATTCAATTCAGCATGCTGCTTTTCATCCGCACGGTTCAGTGCTTTGATAAGCATATATGTTTTTTTATTGCAGAGGATGTCTCCACCTATTTTCTTCCCGAACACTTCCGGATCACCATATACATCCAACAAATCATCCTGCAACTGGAATGCTACTCCGATATGCATTCCAAAATTATATAGATTCTCTGCATCTTCAGCAGTCGCTCCTGCCAGAATTGCACCTATTTTAAGACTACCCGCAAGCAACACAGCTGTTTTCAAACGAATCATTTCAATGTATTCGTCTTCTGTGACGTCACAGCGAGATTCAAATTCCATATCCAGTTGCTGTCCTTCACAGATTTCGAGTGTAGTCAGGCTGAATAAATCCATCACTTCTTTCAGGTGTTCCGGCGGACAGCCCGTCATATACCGAAATGCCAGAATCAGCATAGCATCTCCCGAAAGTACAGCAGTATTATCATTCCAGACCTTGTGCACGGTAGGTTTCCCTCTGCGCACATCCGAACGATCCATCAAATCATCATGCAACAAGGTGTGATTGTGATAAACTTCAATTGCAGTGGCAGGATCGTATATAGACGCAACATCCTCCCGATACAGGTTATATCCCATCAACATTAATACAGGACGTATCCGCTTCCCACCCAGAGAAAGGATATATTCAATCGGTTCATAAAGCCCTTTCGGCGTCCGGGTAAACTGGATTTCAGAGATATGATTATTTATCTTATCGAGTAATTGAGAAGCTGTAAACATGATGAATAAAAAAATTAATGAATAAAAAGAGGCTGCCGAAAGCAGCCTCCCAATTTATAGTGTTACAAATTACTGCAATCTAAACATCACAGGAACCGTAAATTTAACACGCACCGGTTTTCCGCGCTGCATACCTGGTTTCCACTTCGGCATGGTATTAATCACACGGAGGGCTTCTTTATCCAGATACGGATCAACGCTACGTACAACCTTCGCATCTACGATACTACCGTCTCTGTTAACAACGAACTGTACGATAACACGTCCTTGAGTTCCGTTTTCCTGTGCGATAGTCGGATATTTAATATTTTTTGCCAGATACTGCATCAAAGCTGCCTGTCCGCCCGGAAAGTCCGGCATGTTTTCTACAACCTCGAAAATCGTCTGTTCTTCCGGTTCTTCTTCAACCACTTGTACTGGCACGTATTTTACTTCTACGCGGGCTTGATTATCCTCATTAATAATAGTTGTAGTTTCCTCAATTTCAGCTTTATCATCCACAATCTCCAGCAATTCTGCTACCTTTGGAGCTTCAGGTGGTGGCGGTGCTGCCTGTTCCGGGGTTTCGGTAATAGGAATGATTTCCTCTTCAAACACGACATCGGCTACTGCCTGGCTTGTATCTATCTTCACGTCACGCTGGGTCCATTCGAACGCCACGAACATGAAAGCTAGAACTACCACGTAACCAATGAGCAGCCATGTTGACTTCTTGCCTTCCAGGTCTGCCTTGGGTGATTTTTTAACTTCCATAAATTTATTAATATAATGATTAAAAAAAAATGTCTTCCATGTGTCTCTGGGCAAATATAGTACATTTTCATAGATTCATTCCCCTCTTCACCTCTTTTTATCCAGCTTTTTAACTTTTTTAATTCTTTCGTACTTGTCTTGCTCCTTTTAACGGCAAAGCTATGGTTGATTTTCAAATTTACCGTATCTTTGGCGGACAAATCAGACGAACTGAATATGAAAAAGATAACAATTGCAATCGATGGCTTTTCCTCTTGTGGAAAAAGTACAATGGCCAAAGATCTTGCCCGCGAAGTGGGTTACATTTACATTGACAGCGGAGCCATGTATCGTGCGGTCACTTTATATAGTATAGAGAACGGGATTTTCAACGGAGACGTGATCGATACGGAGAAACTGAAAAAAGAAATTAAGAACATTCGTATATCTTTCCAGCTGAATAAGGAAACCGGACGTCCCGACACGTATCTGAACGGCGTGAATGTGGAGAATAAAATCCGTTCAATGGAGGTTTCTTCCAAAGTGAGCCCTATCAGTACGCTTGATTTCGTACGTGAAGAAATGGTGGCGCAGCAACAGGCAATGGGAAAGGAAAAGGGCATTGTCATGGATGGCCGGGATATAGGAACTACCGTTTTCCCGGATGCGGAACTGAAAATATTTGTAACCGCTACTCCCGAAATCCGTGCTCAACGTCGTTATGACGAGCTGAAAGCAAAAGGACAGGAAGCCAGCTTCGACGAAATTCTGGAAAACGTGAAACAACGGGATTATATCGACCAGAACAGGGAAGTAAGTCCGCTTCGCAAAGCTGAAGATGCTCTGCTTCTGGATAACACCCACTTATCGATTGAAGAGCAAAAGGAATGGCTTTTCGGACAATTTAATAAGGTAAGTAAATAGTTTGCTTTATGATCAAGGTAGAGATAGACGAAGGTTCCGGCTTCTGCTTTGGTGTGGTGACAGCCATTCATAAGGCAGAAGAGGAGTTGGCAAAGGGAGAGACTCTCTATTGTCTCGGAGATATTGTACACAATAGCCGGGAAGTGGAAAGGCTTAAAACGATGGGATTAATCACGATCAACCGGGAAGAATTCAAGCAACTGAAGAATGCCAAAGTATTGCTTCGCGCACACGGAGAGCCACCGGAAACTTACATGATTGCCCGTGAAAATAATATAGAAATTATCGATGCGACCTGTCCGGTAGTATTACGTTTGCAAAAACGTATCAGGCAAGGGTATCTGGCAGACAGTGACAAAGAAAAACAAATTGTCATATACGGCAAAAGCGGCCATGCTGAAGTGCTGGGATTGGTGGGTCAAACAGATGGAAAAGCAATTGTCATCGAAAAGGCAGAAGAAGCCAAAAAGTTGGATTTAAACAAAAGCATCCGTCTTTTCTCACAGACTACCAAGTCACTGGACGAGTTTCAGGAAATCGTGGAATACTTCAAGCAACATATTTCACCGGAGGCGACTTTCGAATATTACGATACTATCTGTCGTCAGGTTGCCAACCGGCTGCCTAAGCTCCGGGAATTTGCAGCTACACACGATTTGATATTTTTCGTCAGCGGCAAAAAGAGTTCAAACGGAAAAATGCTGTTCGAAGAATGTTTGAAGGTGAATACCAATTCACATTTGATAGATAACGAGAAAGAAATAGATCCTTCTCTCCTTCAAAACGTAAATTCAATTGGCGTATGTGGTGCGACTTCTACTCCTAAATGGTTGATGGAGAAGATTTACAATCACATTCGGACGCTCATCAAAGAATAGCAGCTTTATTCTGACAAAGAATAATAGCAAAGCAACATAAGGAAACGGCAAAGTAACATGAACGAATAAAAGGAAAGCGAAAAAAGGTCATTTGAACATTTTTAATGTTTTCTTCTTACGAAAAAAAACTTCATAACCACTGCTTTCAACTTTTTGTTGTACATTTGCCGCGTCAAACTAATTAATGAGAGATTGTTATATGGGAACAGTTAAGTGTATCGGAATTTTGACCTCTGGAGGTGATGCTCCGGGAATGAACGCTGCTATACGTGCAGTGACACGTGCAGCCATCTACAATGGATTGCAAGTTAAAGGTATATACAGAGGATATAAAGGTCTGGTTACAGGTGAAATCAAAGAATTCAAGAGTCAGAATGTGAGTAATATCATCCAGTTGGGTGGTACTATCCTGAAAACAGCCCGTTGTAAAGAGTTCACGACTCCGGAAGGTCGTCAGTTGGCTTATGACAACATGAAAAAAGAAGGCATCGATGCTTTGGTTATCATTGGTGGAGATGGCTCACTGACAGGTGCGCGTATCTTTGCACAAGAATTTGATGTTCCATGTATCGGACTGCCGGGAACTATTGACAACGACCTTTATGGTACAGATACGACCATCGGATATGATACTGCATTGAATACCATATTGGATGCCGTAGATAAGATTCGCGACACAGCCACTTCACATGAACGTTTGTTCTTCGTTGAAGTTATGGGACGTGATGCCGGTTTCCTTGCGTTGAACGGAGCTATCGCTTCGGGTGCGGAAGCTGCCATTATTCCGGAATTCAGTACGGAAGTCGACCAACTGGAAGAGTTTATCAAAAACGGATTCCGCAAATCAAAAAACAGTAGCATTGTATTGGTAGCCGAAAGCGAACTGACAGGAGGAGCCATGCATTATGCCGAACGTGTGAAAAACGAATATCCGCAATATGATGTACGTGTGACGATTTTAGGTCATCTGCAACGTGGTGGTAGCCCTACCGCTCACGACCGTATCCTGGCAAGCCGCCTTGGTGCTGCTGCTATCGATGCTATTATGGAAGATCAACGTAATGTTATGATCGGAATCGAACATGATGAAATCGTTTACGTGCCGTTCAGCAAGGCTATTAAGAATGACAAACCAATCAAGAGAGACCTTGTTACTGTATTGAAAGAGCTTTCGATCTAATTTTTTATTCTAAAAAGTTTATTTTTACTGATATACGACGATAAAGAGCTGTGAATGATGGAGTAACCCATTTATTCATGGCTCTTTTATTTATATAATATAATAGAGATGAACGACAACTACAACACCAAGTGCGTTCATATATATGAATCCCATCCTCCAGTGCTACTTACCTTTCGTGACAAATATCCATTAAACTACCGTTATACAACGCAATACTTCCATCATACAGTAACTATTGTTCGATTAGGATGCCGATATAGCTAATTCACCACGGCCGTGGGAAGATCTTGTCACGGCCGTGGGAAATTAATGATACCGATACTTTAATAGAACAATACCGGTATCCCAACGTAACTATACCAGTTTCTTTTCCTATCCCTCCCACTTTATCAGCCTGCAAACAAGCTACCTGATAAGGAGTCAGCACTGACAATAAAAGTATATATGTTTTATTGTCAGCCTATTATCAACATCTATTGTCAGGATATATAGAATTGATATTCAACCACTTGAGTGTTATTCTGACAGATTGACGATAAAAAGAGTACAAATCACAATGTATTCTAAACAAAATCGTATGATTTTGCTCAAATCGGAATAGAAATAAAGTAAAGATGCCATTATTGACAATGGCCTACCATTATACAGCCTTTATTTCTTCGTACCTATTAATTGCCTGATGAATTTGCTTATCCATAAATAATAGCCGGTCAGTGGTAATGCAGCCCCAATCAAAGCAGCAATAAAAGCAAGTATGCGGGTAAACATCCCTCCCCAATTGCCGACATGTACCGAATAAATCCAGCCGCGAATTTTTCCTGACTTGTCTTGATGTTGATAAAGACTTGTTTCCGTAAATTCACCAGTATCCGTATTGAAAGAATAACGGTCAGACGCACGCTGATTTCCGAAGCGGTCGAAAGACACACTTGCCGTACCGGAAGAAACACTAATTTGCTTATATTCCGGATTTTGATGCTTTAGCTTATCATACACTTCCTGCCAACAAGCAAATGGTGAAGCCGCAGAATACCGATCACTATGATTGCTTTCCGAACCCTCTCTTTTATCAGCACTTCGCCTACCATTTCCTCCCCTTTTCTTTTCCAGATCAGCCAGTCCGGTATTTCCTTTATGCTCATTATGCTTCTGTTCATTTCCATGGGAAGCCCGTTGTTGTACCTCTACCCCGAAAACTTTATAAAAAGCCGTCCGGTACCATGGAAAAGACCATGTCAATCCCGTCAGTGCCATAGCTAACAAAAAGATCAAAGCATACATTCCACCTGCCACATGCAAGTCATACCAGAATCTTTTCCAACCTTTTGTTGCCGATATTTTCAGACTGTTTTTCAGTGCCCTACGTGTATGGGGCCACCAAATGACAATACCAGAGACCAGTACCACCACAAATAGCAGTGTACTGACACCCACAATCATCTTTCCCCAAAATATTCCTTCATTTCCGGGATTCATACTATCCAACAGCCAACGATGCATCCGGAACATAAACATAAAAAAGCTACTACGTTCTTTTTTACCTTTTATTTCACCCGTATACTGATCTACATATAAAGAGGCACGGCGTGGTTTGGAAAGACTGACCTGATAAGCCCGTTCGGGATCAGAAGAAATACTGACACCGGTCACAGATATACTATCCGGCAATGCAGATGCCACTTTTTCAAGCAACTTTTCGATAGGAACAGGTTCTTCCTTCACCGTTTCCACGCAGTAAAGATCGTGACAAGACAGTTCATTCACTTCATCCTCAAATACTAGCATCGCACCGGAAAAACAGATCAGAGTGATTATCAGCCCGAAAGGGACGGAAAGCCACAAATGTATCTTTCTGAATATTTTCTTCATGTTTTCATTATCATTCTTGAAAAGCCTGCAAAGCTTTCCGCTCGGCAGGCTTTTATCTTTAAAAACTATTCTCTACTAAACCGGTATTTATTTAGAAAGGTATTCCATCTTACCTACCGTAGTAATGGCATCAGCATTTACCGTCAGACCTTTGACTGCTTTACCCGTCTTTGCATCAATCTTATAGAAAGCCGGTTTCTCGCCGGTAGTCACAGTAACCGCCATATAAGCATAACCATTTTCTCCATAAGGCTCACCGCCAAACTTACTGTCAGCCGGCAAACCTGTAACGGGTATAATTGTTTCATCTTCCGCCTTGAACACCGCCAATTCACTGACATCGGCATCTTTACCATTCTGAATCATATCTTCCGCACCGTTTTTATACAACTGGAGCAGGAAATAATCTTCAGAAATATGCCAGCAACGGAAAATCGGATGACGAGTTCCTATTTCCTCAAAGTTCACATAATAATCCGGATCGAAAGCTGTTGCGCCTGCTTTGATACGCATCACACCGGAAGGTTTCTGCCCCGTTACCTTTTTCAAATCGGCAGACGAAACAGCCGTACGTCCATATCCGGGAGAGAATACATACACATCGCCATTATCAGCAGCCCAGATAGTCTGATAATATTGTGAACGCATACGGCCACATGCATAACCTATTTTATCTGTCGTAACAATCACCGGTGTCTCGTTGAAATTAATACCACTATAAATTGCTACATAAGCATAATCCGGATATTGTGTGGAAGGGATGACACCAGCCGTATAGGCACCACTGCCACTACCACCATCAGTTTTAGCCACAAGTTCCTGATCCGTCACTTTGTCCGGCCACTGTTTAATACCGTATTTACTCATCCCCATCGGAATCACCGACGTATAAATCTTGTTGTTGGCTTCAACCAAACCTGCCCATGAAACTTTTTCGCCGTTACCCAAGAAATTTTCGGCAAGCAATGTACCTTCTTCCTGGGAACCATCCGTCGCATCCAGATAGTTAAACAATAAAGCTTGAGCCACATTCTGGTCCTCATCCGTTATATTCGAATCTCCGGTAGAAACGGTCACTACTTTATTTCCCCAGGTTCCATAAGATGTGATACGGTTATAAGTATAGGTATATTTTTCTTTCATTTTACCATCGGTACCCAGATAATAAGAAGCTCCCGTACCCGCTCCGCCTTTATTATAAACTAAGGCAAAGACATAATCCAATCCTTTATACACCCAATATGTACCGCCAATCACTTCGGTTCCATTCCCCTGGGTCGACACCGTTCCCTCATCCAAAGAATTGGCCACCACCAGATAACTGGCTTCACCGGATGTGGCAGCAACCACATAAGCCGTATTTCCGTCAATCGCAGGATTATCTACCGGATTATTATCATCATCGCAAGATGCAACAAACACACCGCTACTCAAACAAAAAGCTGTAGCAAAAGCCTGTAATAAAAACTTCTTCATATATTCTTTATTATTGATTTATACTAAAAACTTACTCTACTTATTTACCCAAAAATACCCTGAACTTTCCATAGAATGCCCGCCCCGCTTTTTGCAGACTAAAATTGTCGAACAACCGGGCATCTGTGAAATTCCGACATTCAAATGATACATTATAACGTCCGTGTTTCATTGTATAGGACAAAGACAGATTATGAGAGAACTGTTCCGGCACTATATTTTTTGATTCTTTATCTCCCAGATTCTCCCAATAAAGAGGGAAATCATGTTGCCAGTAGCTATCATACCCTATGCTCAATACATTTCCCTTGACAAACAAGTCGTTCCAATAGAAATTAGCGTTGATATTGGCATAACGATAGGGAAGATTCGGCATGCGCACCTTATAGTGCATACTTTCCTGCAAAGAAGAGCCTGCCAGATATTTCTCATAATCGCGGGTATCAATACTATTGAATGTTCCTCCTATATCAAACCAACGTGAAAAGCTATACAGTAATGACAGATTATATCCTTTCGTTTTCACATGACCATGGTTCTCATAATACCCGTAACTGGTTCCTCCCAGCACATCTAATCCTCTTTTTATGTAATCTTTCGTATCCCGATAGATCAGACCGGCCTCGGCATACAGTCCGTGCCTGCCAAACTGGTGATTATAACTGAAACTCAAATTGACATTGTCACTCTTCTCCGGTTTCAGGTTTATTTTGCCGGCTTCAAGGTCTTCATCTCCAAACAGCTCGTCTGTCGTAGGAAGCCGGAAAGCCTTCTCATACGAAAGTTTCACCTGCAGGTCCTTCCATAGAAAATACGTACCCGCTGCACCATATCCGAGGGAACTTGCCGTATTAGACAGGTTGATATAGTTACCTATACCATCTGTGTTTTGTGACACCGGTCCCTTATTGTATTGCCGGTAATACTTGGCAAATGCAGAAACATTCCACTTTTCCGATGGCATCAGACGATAAGAAAGTCCGCTGACATTTTTACGTGTAATCTTAGGTATAGTGAAATCCGTAAATTTGGAAGAAGAGCCTACCATAGAACGACTTGTACGTTCAAAATCACTAATCACATGGCTGAAAGTAAATGTATGCGCCTGTCCGATATGATAATTCATCTTCAGTGTTCCATTCCAGTTTTTATTTTTAGATTCACTGTTCTGATAAGATTGTTCTCCCCGGCTGCCCTTTTCATAGAAATCTCCTCGCCAGTTGTAAGCCCGGGAAGCCGTATCTACATTGTTGGTGATATTATGATTATAGTTGGCAGTAAATAGTAAATCCAGATTCTTGACGAACAAGTTCTTTTTATAGTACTCCAATGAAGGAACCAACGAATGTCCCTTGCGAAATTTCTCACCGAACACGACATCTTGATAAACGCCTGTCTGTATTTCTTTATAAAAATGAGAATAATTAAAACTCAATGCCAGTCTGTCCGCCCATTTCTTTCCCACCAGACCGATTTTTCCGATCACCGCTTCATTATGGTACTGATCGTTAAAACGCTTCAGATGATAAATTTTGCTTTTGTCAAGTGGCGGAAAACGTACGCTGCCGTCTTCCCGAATCTCAAACTCGCGTACATAAGTGTCCACATAATAATCATTGTCCGAGAAATTCTGGAAAGCATTGACTTCATACATGAAACCGTTCTTGAATGTTTGTCCGAAACGCGCGTATGACTTATGAGTATTAAATGACCCGTAAGAATAGGAAGCGTCCATAAACCATTTTCCGGGCTGCTTGTTGGTAACGATATTCACAACGCCTCCGATGGCATCTGTTCCGAATCCTACCGGAACCACTCCTTTATACACCTCTATACGGTCTGCGAAATTAATAGGTACATTATTCAAATCGAATGCAGCACCGGCTCCCTCCTGTGGTATGCCGTCAATGAATATTTTCACATGTTTCCCGCTGAAACCATCAATATACAATTGCATATCCGATCCTACTCCACCTGATTCACGGAGCTTTACACCCGGCACTTTAGTCAGTGCGCCCGCCAAGGTCTGCGTACTGTTATGCAGTTTCTTCGCATCAATAGCTACCGCATTAAAAGCAGATTTATTCACACGACCGACACCGGATGTCGTAACTACCACCTCTCCCAACTCTTTTACTGCCGGAGCAATGGTGATATTTACCTTTATTCTCTCTCCCTTGCCCAGTTTGACTTTCTTTTCTACGGTCTGATAGCCGATAGCTGAAACGACCAGGGTATATTCACCTGCCGTAGTTTTCAAATGATAAATACCCTTTTCATCCGTATAGCAACCGTGATTGGTTCCTTTCAGATAGACCGTTGCAAAATCCACGACTTCCTTTTCTGTAGACATCACTCTACCCGAAATCAAACTGTTACGATGATGCCCACGTTGTGAATATGCTGATGCGGAAAACAAGAACACTAGAAAAACTAAAAAATACTTATTACTCATCTCCTTTTTACCTTTTTACTTTATACCTTTTCATTGCTCTAAAAGCGATGCAAAGGTAAGTAGAAAGAAAAGTGCAAAACAATCCCTATCTTTCGGTAAAAATAAGACAATATAAAAGAGATGTATAGATATGCGCAATACCTATATATAAGTAAATACTACTTCAGCCAGCTCGCCAACGCACGTTCCGTCACCTCCCACAACTGCTCTTTCTGCACATGATTCATGTATTTATCAGATAAGTTTTTCCGGTGGTTATTGACATACAGTTGTCCTGTCACGCCTGCTTCCTTTTCATCCAACAATAAACTGACTGCCGTAGAAGCCCCTTTCTTCGGTTTGCGGATAAAAGGACGGAAAAAAATATCCGTCAACGGATCGAACCACTTATGCATCGTAATGATATTAGTAGAAACAATTCCCGGATCAGCGGCATTGACGGTGATTTCTTTCTCACTAAGTTGCTTGGAGAGTTCGAAAGTAAATAGTAACAAAGCCAGTTTGGTGTTACTGTAAACTGGAATTCTCCAAAAACGCCCCGTTTTTCCTCTATGAAAGAAATCGGGAAAATCGAGTTTACCGATTGCGTATGTACAAGAAACCATATTGACGATACGCGCTCCACGCACCATCAGCGGAACCAATTTCCGGGTAAGCAGATAAGGTCCCATATAGTTCACACTTACCGTTCGCTCAAATCCATCAGAAGTAGTGTGAAAGCCTGTCTCCATCGTTCCGGCGTTATTCATTAACAGAGCAATGGAGAGGTTTCTTTCCAATATCCGGTTGGCAAAAGAAACTACCGATTGCATGGAAGATAAATCAATAGCCATTACTTCCAAATACAGGTTTCCGGTTTCCTTGCTCAAACGTTCGCGGACAATCTCCGCTTTCTTCGGATTATAACATGCCATTATGATTCGATAACCGACTTTGGCTACAGCACGTGTTATTTCTGTCCCCATTCCTCCATCTGCACCGGTGATAATCGCCCATTTCATTTCACTCATTTTTTCTCCAATTTATCAATTTCCTTTTGCAAAGACAAAGGGATTTGTTCTTTCAAATGTTGATGACAAGCCATTTCTATCGTATACATACGACCAATGCAATAATTACTGTGTCCACAGTTGCAGCGTGCCTGTTCCTCCTTTTTCATCCGGTTTACAAATCCCGGTTCGTTGAGCAAAGCTCTCGCCATCTGCACGGCATCAAAACCAGAATCGAGCACTTCATCTATTTTCTGACGGGAAACAAGACCACCGACATAAATCAGCGGCACATTCGGAAGAGCTGCCCGGAATTTCAGTGCATCTTCAAGAAAATAGGCCTCTTTGAAAGGAACTGAGGGTATCATCCATTTGCCAAACATACGGACTCCATATTTCAGCCACCAACAATTCATATAGTAAGACATCGAACGAATCGGCATGGCACCCCTCATTACATACATCGGTGCTTTGCTGACAAAACCACCACTCAATACCAATCCGTGAGCGCCAAGTTCCAGCAGACGTTTGGCCACTTGTATGGATTCGTCTATCTCCATTCCTCCTTTGAAGCCATCACGCATATTCATTTTTACAAAAACTGCCATATCACTGCCTGCCGCTTTCATCACTTCTTCCATCACCAGGTCCATAAAACGCATCCGTTTTTCAAGCGAACCACCGTATTCATCTTTCCGATGATTGGTATATGGAGAAAGGAACTGACTAATCAGATATCCATGTCCTGCATGTACTTCAACAGCATCAAATCCTGCTTCTCTCGCCAGATTGACCGCATTTCCATACGCTTGTGCCATTTCCGGCAACTCCTCCTTTTCCATTCCACGCACAAACGTAGGAGAGTAAAGATTAAAACCCGAAGATGCGGATATAGGAGTGACACCACAAATATTCCGATGGGACATATTTCCACAATGTCCGATTTGTATACCCACTGCTGCACCTTCATCGTGCACAGCTTTTGTCAATTCATGCAAACGGGGAATAATAGACGGGCGCAACCACAACTGACGGTCGAAAGAAAGTCCGCTTTGCGTCACAGCGGCATAGGCCACTGTTGTCATACCCACTCCTCCCGCAGCTACCGAACGATGGTAATCCAGCAACATCTGCGTAGGAGTATTCTCCGGACACATGCTCTCAAAAGCTGCCGAACGGATTGTTCGATTCCGCAACGTCAAAGGCCCAAAAGTGACCGGGCTAAAAAGTTTAGATTCCATAGTAGTTATATTTATTAAGTCATATTTAAGTCGTGATGAAAAGTGCCTCTAATACCTAATAAAGGAAAGGGAACACTCGTTTCCGTTCTCCCACCGCATCTCCGAATTCTTCGCGATAACGGCACCAGATGGCATTGGCACGGGGAACAAGGTTAGCAATCGTCCACCAAAGGAAAACAAGTCCGGAAAGTGAACAGGTGAGTATCGCCCATCCTGCCCATTCTACTATTTCACCAAAATAGTTGGCGGAAGTGACATAACGGTACATTCCTTTTTGAGGCAAATAATGCCGGGTATCTCCCGGTTTACGCAAGTGCCGGATGATATAATCCGAATGCCAGTTCGTCAGCATACCTGTGAAAAAAAGCAGTGTGCCTATAATAAACCACGGTGAAGTGAACCAACCGGATTGATACATCGTTTCGGGAGCAAGATAAAAGATCCATTTACCTTGCATATAGCCATTCAGCAAATTAAAAAGAACACCCATCGACATGATTGCCAGCGGCATCTTACTTTTCCCCGTCAATAACAGAGGAAAAATGAAAGCACGCTGAAAGTAGTGAATCTGGAAGAACAGGAAAAAAGTGAAGATCACCGGTTCAAACCGACGCTCGGAATATATCCACATTACGGACATCACCAGGAAAACCGGAGCTTCCATCAATATCCAGGCTAGTTTATTGGATATAGCTACGCCCCACGATGCCGTGCGGAAAATGCCATATCCGGCTTTCACAAAGTAAAGGGCGATAAAAACAACCAAGGCAATCAGGCTCATCACGCCCAGAAACAGATTAAAAGCATCTATATTCATGTCGATCTTTTTTTTGTAACACGCAAAAATAACAAAAATGAGACGAATGACGGTACAAAAAAGAGAAAGAATCTGAAATACATTCCTTTACGAACATAAAAACAGCATTCCCGAACGCATACCTGGAATTACCAGGCATACATCCGGGATCACTTATATATTCAATAAAAGGATTTGTTTTTTTATCAGCGTTTCTTGATTGGAATATAAGCCAAATCATCGAGTACATTCTTATAAGCCGGGCGGATAATTCGTTTGCCTTCGAAGGTCAATTCTTCATTACGGTGTGCACACCAGCCTACAATACGCGCCATAGCAAACAGAGGAGTGAAGATTTCCTGCGGTAAGCCGATCATTTCATACACGAAGCCTGAATAGAAGTCAATATTGCTGGATACTGTCTTTCCGTTGTTTTTAACACGTCCGAAAGTAGCGATAGCACGTTCTTCCAACAGTTCGAGGAAAGCAAATTCGCTTTCTCTTCCTTTTTCACGGGCAAGGTCACGAGCCAATTCTTTCAACAGAAGAGCACGGGGATCGGAGATCGTATAAACGGCATGTCCTATTCCGTAGATCAGTCCGCTCTTATTATATACTTCCTTATTCAACATTCGGGTGAAATAAGTGTCTATCTCATCCACACTTGTCCAGTCTTTGATATTTTCTTTCAGATGCTGGAACATGTCGGCAACCTGAATATTTGCACCTCCGTGAAGCGGGCCTTTCAATGAACCGATACCTGCGGCGATGGCCGAATATGTATCCGTTCCGGTAGAAGAAGTAACGCGAACGGTGAAAGTAGAGTTGTTACCACCCCCATGTTCTGCCTGAAGAATCAGCAACAAATCGAGGGTACGAGCATCGAGTTCGGTATAATTTCTTTTCAGCATGTACAGGAAGTTCTCGGCAATAGAGAGTTTTTCCTGCGGATGGCGGATATGCAGAGAACGTCCGAAAGTAGCATGACGAAGCATATTGTACGCATAAGCAATGATAGTGGGGAATTTCGAAATCAGTTCAATACTCTGGCGCATCAGGTTATCTCGGGAAGTATCATCCGCATTCGCATCAAAACGGTACATTTCGAGCACACTGCGTGAAAGAATATTCATGATGTTGTTTCCTTCCAACTCTATGATATTCATTTTTGTCTTCTGCTCCAACGGCATATTGTCGTTAATCAAATCACGGAAAGAAAGCAGTTCTTCTTTATCCGGCAGACGTCCGGAAAGCAACAGGTAAGCCACTTCTTCAAAACCAAAACGTTTCTCTTTGATAATGGCATGCGAAATATCTTCCACATCATAACCACGATAGAATAATTTTCCCGGTATCGGTTTCAGTCCACCACCCGGAATACGTTCATAGCCTACTACATTACCGATTTTGGTTAAACCTACCAATACACCCGTGCCGTCTTCATTACGCAATCCACGTTTCACATCAAACTTTGGGAACAATTCATTATCAATCCGGGTAGCTTCCTTCATCTCCTCGGAAAGTTTGTAAATCAGGTACTCTTTTTTCATCTTTCTTCGTTTTTTATTCGTTACTTTTATTTTTCAATTCTTTCCACGATCTCACGAGTGAAAGCGGAAGTAGAGAGGGAGGTTCCATTCGGCATAAAACGAGCTAAATCGTGTGTAGCACGAGCGTCCAGGAAGCTTTGTTCCAAGGCTTTCTCTATCAGAGCAGCCGCTTCTTTCCAATCAAAATATTCGAGCATCATCACTGCCGAAAGTATAATAGAACAAGGGTTCACCACATCTTTTCCCGCAATATTGGGAGCTGTTCCATGAGTCGCTTCAAAGATGGCATGTCCTGTTTGATAGTTGATGTTTGCTCCCGGAGCAATACCAATACCGCCTACCATAGCTGCGAGTTGATCGGAAACATAGTCTCCATTCAGGTTCAAGGTAGCTATTACGGAATATTCTTCGGGAATCAGGAGTGTATTTTGCAAGAAAGCATCGGCAATGCAATCTTTTATCACCAGTCTGCCGTCTGCCAAAGCATCGGCAAATTCACGTTGTGCCAGTTCGTAGCCCCATTTCTTAAAACCACCTTCTGTGAACTTCATGATATTTCCTTTATGCACCAGGGTTACAGAAGGTAAATGATGGTCGAGTGCATACTGGCAGGCAGCACGTACCAGACGTTCGGTACCCTCACGTGATACAGGTTTCACACCGAAAGAAGAGGTTTCCGGGAAACGGACTTTTGTTACTCCCATTTCGTCTTTCAGGAATTGATAGAACTTTTCAGCTTCCGGAGTACCGGCTTCCCACTCGATACCTGCGTAAATATCTTCCGTATTTTCACGGAACACGCACATGTTCACTTTTTCAGGTGATTTGACAGGCGACTGTACTCCCTGATACCAACGGACCGGACGAAGGCAGACATATAAATCAAGTGTCTGACGCAGCGCTACATTCAACGACCGGATTCCACCTCCGACAGGAGTTGTCAACGGGCCTTTGATTCCTATCAGGTATTCCTGAAAAGTTTCCATTGTTTCATCCGGCAACCAGGAACCAGTTGCATGGAAGGCACGTTCTCCCGCCAACACTTCTTTCCATTCGATCCGACGTTTGCCGCCATAGGCTTTCCGGATAGCTGCATCCACTACGGCTTGCATGGCAGGAGTCACTTCCGCTCCTACTCCATCACCGGTAATATAAGGTACGGTAGGCACATCAGGCACCAGCAACGTACCATCTGTTTGCATGGTTATCTTGCTCATTTTTTATCTTGCATTTAAAGCAGAACCGGCACGGAACCAGGCTATCTGCTGTTCATTATATGTATGTTGTACTTCAAAACTTTCTTTCGTTCCGTCTTCGTGATGAAGAACAATCGTCAAATTACGACCGGGTGCGAAATGGACTAAACCTACGACTGACAGAAGATCATGTTCCTGAATCTTGTCATAATCCGCCTTGTCTACAAAAGTAAGAGCAAGCATTCCCTGTTTTTTCAGATTCGTTTCGTGGATACGGGCAAAACTCTTAGCCAGAATGACACGCACATTGAGAAAGCGCGGTTCCATGGCTGCGTGTTCACGGCTGGAACCTTCTCCATAATTCTCTTCGGCAACAACTATAGACAGAATACCTTCAGACTTATACATTTTTGCCGTACCGGAAACTGTTCCATAAGTATTTGTTGAACGATTCCAAACGCTGTTCGTTTCACCGTTGAAAGCATTGACAGCTCCCATCAGCATATTGTCGGAAATATTCTCCAAATGTCCCCGGAAGCGGAGCCACGGACCTGCCATAGAGATATGGTCGGTAGTACATTTGCCTTGTGCTTTAATCAGTAAAGGCATATTCAGTAAATCCTGTCCGTCCCACGCCGGGAAAGGCGTCAGGAGCTGGAGACGTTGAGAATCAGGCTTCACCTTGATTTCCGTTTTTGCTCCGTGTGGGGCAATATATCCCTCATTTCCGGATGTAAAACCTTTCAAAGGAAGTTCATCTCCTACAGGTTCGGATAGTTTCACCTTTTCTCCGTCATGATTTACCAGTCTGTCTTTCAACGGATTGAAGCAGAGGTCACCAGCAATCGTTAATGCCATCGTCAGTTCCGGAGAAGCTACAAATGCATAGGTATTCGGATTACCGTCAGCACGTTTGGCAAAGTTACGGTTGAAAGAAGTAACGATTGAATTTTTCCGTGTCGGATCGTCCGTCTCGCGTTTCCATTGACCGATACAAGGACCGCAGGCATTTGCCATAATCGTGGCGCCCAACTGTTCAAAAGCTTCAATCATACCATCTCTTTCGGCAGTAGCCCGGATTTGTTCCGAACCCGGATTGACAATCAACGGAGCAGCGACACTCAAGTTCTTTTCTGTGACCTGTTTTGCCAGAGAAGCCGCACGGCTCAAATCCTGATAAGAAGAATTGGTACATGAACCAATCAAGCCCACCTCCATTTTGCGAGGGTAGCCGTTCAATAACACTTTTTCTGCAAATTCGGAAATTGGAGTAGCGGCATCCGGTGTAAACGGTCCGTTTATATAAGGTTCGAGTTCCGACAAGTCTATTTCAATTACACGGTCATAATAGTTGGATGGTTCGTCGGTCACTACATCATCCGCACGAAGATCGGCATCGACAGCTTCAGCCCAATCGACTACACAATCTCTGCCGGTAGCTCTCAAATAGGCAGCCATGCGCCCGTCAAACGGGAACAGAGAGGTAGTAGCCCCTACTTCAGCACCCATATTACAAATGGTAGCTTTCCCGGTAGCAGAAAGGGATTCGGTTCCGGGACCAAAATATTCAATAATAGCATTCGTTCCTCCTTTTACGGTAAGAATGCCGGCCAGTTTCAGGATTACATCTTTCGGAGATGTCCAACCACTTAGTTTTCCGGTCAGACGAACACCGATAATTTTCGGCATTTTCAGTTCCCATTCCATTCCTGTCATCACATCCACTGCATCCGCGCCACCGACACCGATAGCCACCATGCCCAGTCCGCCTGCATTAGGAGTGTGAGAATCCGTTCCTACCATCATACCTCCGGGGAAAGCATAGTTTTCGAGCACTACCTGGTGGATAATACCTGCTCCCGGTTTCCAGAAACCGATGCCGTAACGGGAAGATACATCGCGAAGGAAGTCATATACTTCTTCATTGGTCAATCTTGCCGTAGCAATATCCTCCTTTGCACCTTTGTACGCCTGTATCAAGTGATCGCAATGTACTGTTGAGGGCACAGCCACCTGATCCTTACCTGCATTCATAAATTGAAGCAATGCCATCTGCGCAGTCGCATCCTGCATAGCTACACGGTCGGGACGGAAGTTCACATAATCTTCTCCCCGTTTGTAGTCTTTTAAATCGGCTACATCATACAGATGAGCATACAAAATTTTCTCGGCCAACGTTAAGGGGCGTTTCAATATAGCCCGTACGTGTTCTACCTTTCCTTTATAAGCAGCGTAGAAAGCTTCTAACATAGTCACATCATATACCATATTGTTTTATCTTTTATGAGTCTATCTATAAAAATAACGAACGGCGTTCGAGTAATGTTTAACAAAATGAAATATTTTTTCTACCCGGAACGAAGATTTGTTACCTTTGCGCCTATTATGAGTAATAATCCGAAAAGTCCAATCATCGACCTTCAGCAACAGCAACTCCTCCTGCGGATGGAGTATGAATACGAGAAGGAAGAATTTAAACGGCAGACCGAAACAATGGGCGTTGCCCGTAAAGTGAAACGCGGTCTCTGCTGGTATCCCGTCTCTCTTGGCCGAAGTTACTACAATTCTCTGAATCAGCTTGTAATAGATATTACACGGACCGAAAATAAAGAAATAGAGCATTCCTTCGAGTTCGGCCGTCCCGTCTGCTTTTTCCACCAATCATTCGAAGGAAAAGTGAAGTACATGGATTTCATCGCTACTGTCAGCTTTGCAGATGAGGAGCGAATGGTAGTTGTACTTCCCAGAGCGGGAGCTTTAGCGGAACTACAAACTGACGGCATACTGGGGGTGCAACTTTATTTTGACGAAACATCCTACCGGGCCATGTTCGAGGCACTGGAAGACACCATACGAGCTAAAGATAATCGTCTGGCAGAACTGCGTGATATTTTGCTTGGCACACAAAAACCGGGATTCCGGGAGTTGTATCCTGTCCGCTTCCCCTGGTTGAACAGCACACAGGAAACAGCTGTCAACAAGGTACTCTGCACGCGTGATGTATCCATCGTTCACGGTCCTCCGGGAACCGGAAAAACAACGACTCTTGTCGAAGCGATTTATGAAACATTGCACCGGGAACCGCAAGTGCTTGTCTGTGCACAAAGTAACACTGCTGTCGACTGGATTTGTGAGAAACTGGTAGACCGGGGAGTACCCGTACTCCGCATCGGAAATCCTACCCGGGTCAACGACAAAATGCTATCATCCACCTATGAACGTAGGTTTGAAAGCCATCCCGCCTATCCGGAACTTTGGGGAATTCGCAAATCTATCCGTGAAATGGGTAGCCGGATGCGCCGGGGTAGTTATTCTGAACGGGAAGGTATGCGTAATCGCATGAGTCATCTCCGCGATCGTGCTACGGAGTTGGAAATACAAATCAATGCCGATCTTTTTGATAGTGCCCGTGTGATTGCTTCTACGCTAGTCAGCAGTAACCATCGTCTGCTCAACGGGCGTCGTTTTCCTACTTTGTTCATTGACGAAGCTGCTCAAGCGCTCGAAGCTGCCTGCTGGATTGCCATCCGCAAAGCAGACCGTGTCATCCTTGCAGGAGATCATTGCCAGCTCCCGCCGACTATCAAATGTATAGAAGCCGCTCGTGGAGGACTGGATCACACGTTAATGGAAAAAGTGGTTCAGCAAAAGCCTTCTGCTGTCTCTTTACTAAAGGTACAGTACAGAATGCACGAGGCCATCATGCAGTTCCCCTCCGACTGGTTCTACCACGGAGAACTGGAAGCTGCCCCGGAAGTGCGCTACCGAGGTATTCTTGACTTTGACACTCCTATGAACTGGATTGATACTTCAGAAATGGACTTTCACGAAGATTTTGTAGGCGAGAGCTTCGGACGCATCAACAAGCAGGAAGCCAATCTATTACTACAGGAACTGGAAGCCTATATCGAACGTATCGGCAAAGAACGGATACTGGATGAAAGAATCGATTTCGGTCTGATTTCACCCTACAAGGCGCAAGTGCAATATTTGAGGGGAAAGATCAAAGGGAGCAGCTTTTTACGTCCCTTCCGCAGCCTCATCACCGTAAACACGGTAGACGGTTTTCAGGGACAGGAGCGAGATGTTATTTTCATCAGTCTTGTACGTGCCAACGAGGATGGGCAGATTGGATTCCTGAATGATTTGCGAAGAATGAATGTAGCGATTACAAGGGCACGAATGAAGCTTGTTATATTAGGAGATGCCTCCACCCTTACCAAACATCCTTTCTACAAAAGGCTGATGTTATTCATTAAAAAGGAGGATTAAATACTTAATCCTCCTTTTAACAAAGTGCACTTTCTCACGAAACCACACTTCGTTTTAACACAAACAAAACAAACAATATTTTATTTCACATCAGTATTATTCTTTATTTAAGAAGTCAATAAATGACTTTTATTTTCAATATACAAATACAGATCTTAAAAAGAAATATCAATTTCCACAAAGGTAAAACACACTAAATCACCACTTCTGAGAAATCAAAAGCAGCGTCATTCGTTTATTTATTTAGTGATGTTAATCATTCTTCAGGGCTGGTTAAATTAATTCATACTTCTCGTTTATTTTATCTGATGACGCAAAGATAAACATAAACTTGCATTTTTTGTCCATATTATCAATATATTTTTAGAAAAAAATTTCGGCAAGCCTCATTTGTTCATTTCTAATTCTCTTTTTAACCCAAAAAGGGGAGAAAGCAAACAGCCTTCCCCCCCTTTTATAAACTTGTATAATTTATCCAGCTTAATTATTTTCCGGACGAAGTTTACGAACAGTTACAGCAGTCTGCCACATTTCGCTTTCACGCAGTTGACGGAGCTCTTCATTCAATTTTTCACGATAATCAGGTTGTGAATTACTATCGATAGAAATCTGTGCTTCGTTACCAGTTTTGACGCTATGATACAACTTTTCAACTACCGGCTTAATAGCGTCGTGGAATGGGCCCATCCAATCAAGAGCACCACGTTGAGCGGTAGTAGAACAGTTAGCATACATCCAGTCCATACCGTTCTTTGCAAACAACGGCATCAATGACTGTGTCAGTTCTTCTACTGTTTCATTGAATGCTTCAGAAGGAGTATGACCGTTTTCACGCAATACTTCGTACTGTGCCAGCAACAAACCTTGGATAGCGCCCATCAATGAACCGCGTTCACCTGTCAAGTCAGAAGTAGCTTCACGTTGGAAAGTTGTTTCAAACAGATAACCGGAACCAATACCGATGCCCAGTGCGATGGTTCTGTCCATTGCTTTGCCTGTAGCATCCTGATAGATAGCATAAGAAGAGTTCAAGCCACGTCCTTCGAGGAACATTGTACGCAAAGAGGTACCCGAACCTTTAGGAGCAACCATGATAACGTCGATATCAGTAGGAGGAACTACACCTGTACGGTCGTTCCAAGTGATAGCAAAACCATGTGAGAAATAAAGAGCTTTTCCGGCAGTCAGGTAAGGCTTGATAGTAGGCCATACAGACATTACTGCTGCGTCAGACAACAAGCACATTACGATAGTACCTTTCTCGCAAGCTTCTTCAATGCCGAACAAAGTTTCGCCCGGAACCCATCCGTCTGCTACTGCTTTATCGTATGTTTTTCCTTCACGTTGACCAACGATTACATTGAAACCGTTATCACGCAAGTTCAGTGCCTGTCCAGGTCCCTGTACGCCATAACCGATTACAGCAATTGTTTCATTTTTCAATACTTCACGAGCTTTTTCCAATGGAAATTCGTCACGGATTACTACAGTTTCAGTAGTACCTCCAAAATTCAACTGTGCCATTTTCTTTTTGTTTTTAGTTTTTGATGACTTACGTCATCCGTTATTAATTAATTTTGTATTCTCACATTTATTCAAATATCACTTTCGAACGGCAAACAACTTCGCTGCCATTCTTCTTTACTTCTACGTGAAACTCGTTTGCATTCACTTCATCGCAGAAGAAAGAGAGCTCATCACCAAAGTAACTTTCGGCTACGTACGCCATCTCGAAACGACGGATACGTTTGGCCTTGTACAGCTCTATCGGGAACAAATCAAGGATATGCTCGATGTAACGGATGCTGTTCACATGACCGTTAATATCAATATCACTATATTTTGCCGTCAGGGTAGCCATTGGCCGATCGCTTGTCACTTTGATACGTGAAGGCTTTTCAATAGGACAAGGTTCATCACAGACATAATCTACGATACTCCCTCCGTGTAAGGTCAATAGATCGGCCGGTTTGCGGGTATTAAGATTAATCATCGCCCATACGGAACGCGCGTAACCAATCTTCTTCCCATCCTTATCAATAATAGCGAAGTTACGGTCAGTAAACAAGCGGTAGACATTTTCCACCCATGTTTGAACTGAAAAATTCTCATATTGATAAGGCATTTCATCCAACTCAATGGCCAGACGCGAAAGTACCCAAGTGTAATTATCCTCGTTCAGTGTTGCAATACCAAAGCCACGGTCACTTGCGTGAAAGCCGGCACAATTCAACAAATGATTTCCAAGTACGCCCATAGTCAGACGTCCGTTAAAGTCAACATGGAACGGTTCTGCCACAAACTGATAAGTTCCTATTTTATTTTCTTCACTCATTATTCTTGTTGGTTTTTACTCTGGTTATACATGGCTTCCCGTCCATCGAGAAACTCGTTCACCCGTTCAAAGCAACTGGTGGTAATCGCTACGCGTCCCGACCGTACAAACTGCAAAACACAATTTAAAGCCTTCAGTTCACCGTAGAGTGAGGTTATATCTTCGCTCATACCATTTTTCTCGACAATAGAAAATACCGGATTAACTTCCACTACACGGGCATTGTATCTGCGGATCAACTTGGATGCTTCCGAGGTTTCCTGAAAAGCAGGAGTAGATACCTTATATAGTGCAATCTCATGGAAGTATATTTCATCCTCGGTGAAATAATGTGCCTGAATCACATCGATCTTCTTTTCAATCTGTTTCACTACCTTCTCAATGGTGTCCTTATCCGTCAAGGCTGTAATCGTATACTTGTGTACACCTTTAATAGAAGAAGCAGAAACATTCAGACTCTCGATGTTGATTTGACGACGAGTAAATACAGCAGTTACCTGATTCAGCAATCCGGCTATATTTTCGGAATGAACTATTATCGTATATAATGTCTTGTCACTCATAATCCTAAATTTTAATTGCGAACTTTCAATCTTCCATTCTCAATATTCAACTTCCCCTAGCATTCCAACAGCATCTGATTGACCGAACCACCCGGAGGAGTCATCGGCAAAACATTGCCTTCTTCCACTACGCACGCTTCGAGCAGGAACGGACCATCTGTCGCCAGCATTTCTGCAATAGCTTCTTTCAGTTCTTCACGGGTGAAAGCACGTTTGGAAGGAATATCATAAGCCGAAGCAATCTTCATGTAATCCGGATTCAACATCGGAGTAAACGAATAGCGGCGATTGAAGAACATAGCTTGCCACTGGCGTACGTTTCCGAGGTAATTATTATTCAGGCAGATAATTTTCACCGGAGCTTTCTGCTCCATAATCGTACCCAACTCCTGAATATTCATTTGCAGTCCGCCATCTCCCATAAATACGCATACGGTACGTTCCGGTGCTCCAAAAGTTGCCCCGATAGCTGCGGGAAGGCCGAAGCCCATTGTTCCAAGTCCTCCGGAAGTGATGATACTGCGTTCTTTCGTATATTTGAAGTAACGTGCAGACATCATCTGGTTTTGACCTACATCCGTTACCAAAACTGCTTCATGATGAGTAGCATTGCTTACCGCACGTACCACTTCTCCCATACTCAAAGAGTTTGTTGCAGGGTGAAGTTCAGGGCGGATTACTTTTTCTTCCTCTACTTTCTCATATTCTTTGAAGCTATCAATCCATTTGGTATGAGTTTTCTTTTTCAGGAGTTTAGTCACAGAAGCCAATGTCTCCTTGCAATCTCCCAAAACAGCTACATCTACCTTTACATTCTTATTGACTTCTGCAGGATCGATATCAAAATGAATCACTTTCGCCTGTTTCGCGTAAGTAGCCAGATTGCCAGTCACACGGTCGTCAAAGCGCATACCGACAGCAATCAGTACATCGCATTTATTGGTATTGATATTCGGTCCCAAATTACCGTGCATACCCAACATACCTTTATTCAACGGATGTTCTGTCGGCAAAGCTGACAGTCCGAGCAGCGTACAGCCTGCAGGCATATCCGCCTTTTCGATAAATTCACGCAATTCGTTTTGTGCATTTCCCAATTCAACACCCTGTCCAACCAATACAAGCGGACGTTCGGCGTTATTAATCAGTTCGGCAGCTGCCTGTACAGACTCCTCGTCCGTATCGGGAACAGGAACATAACTGCGGATAAAATCGACTTTCGTCGGTTCATATTTCGTTTTTTCCACTTGCGCATTCTTGGCAAAGTCCAGTACCACCGGACCGGGACGACCACTACGGGCAATATAAAACGCACGTGCTACCGCCCAGGCTACATCTTCTGCACGACGGATCTGATAGCTCCATTTAGCGATTGGTTGCGTAATACCTACCAAGTCAACTTCCTGAAAAGCATCCGTCCCGAGAAAACCCGTTCCTACCTGTCCGGCAATCACTACGATAGGTGTACTATCGATCATCGCATCTGCAATACCTGTTACCGTATTGGTTGCTCCGGGACCGCTCGTCACCAGGCAAACACCTACTTCTCCTGATACACGGGCATAACCTTGTGCCGCGTGGGCAGCTCCCTGCTCGTGACGAACCAAAATATGGTTCAATATATTTTGATGATCGTACAAGGCATCGAACACCGGCATTATGGAACCACCGGGGTAACCGAAGATGGTAGTCACTCCCTGATGTTCCAAGGAGCGCATCATAGCCTCTGCACCTGTTATTAAATCTTTCATATTAGTTGATAGTTGATAAATGAACTATATCAGATTAATCTCACTGCTCCCTTATCGGCAGAGCTTACCATGCTGGCATACGCCTTCAGGCTC
>NZ_DAWCXD010000049.1:0-34840 GCF_052357945.1 Bacteroides sp.
CTAATTACGCTAATTTTTAACTAATAAATCAAATACTGATTCGCATTAATAATACATAACTATCACTATAAAGGGAATCGGCAATCTCCGGATATTGTTTTCACGTATTCTTTATTTTGGCTACAAATATACCATTTGAAAATTATGTAACCAAACAAAAATGAAAAATCACAATCTTTGTTTCATTACAAAACCTTCAAAGAAGTCGTCCCGGTAGCTATTACCGATAGCAATTTCATAGGATTTTATAAATATATCATTATTGTCAAATGACTCGATATGATCGGTATTGACAATATAGGATTTATTCACCCGCAAAAAAACAGATTTTGGCAATAAATCGAATATGGCTTTCAGACTCATGCGAGTAATGATACGCTGGTCGTTCAGTTGAAGAATGACGTAATCTTTCAATCCTTCAATAAAGAGAATATCGGAGAAATTCACTTTGAAATACCGGCGTTCTGCCTTTACGAAGAAATATTCAGCGGCAACAATCGTTTCGATAGCTTCTTTTTCTTCTTTCAATAATAGAGAATGATAGGATAACGCTTTATCCACCGCCTTTTGAAAACGTTCCGCTTCGACGGGCTTAATCAGATAGTCGATTGCATCTACTTCGTAGCTATCCAGCGCATATTCTGTATAGGCTGTGGTGAAAATAACCAGTGTTTTTTTGGAAATCGTACGGGCAAACTCTATTCCTGTAATCCCAGGCATCTGAATATCCAGAAAAACCAGATCGACTCCCTGCTGCTCCATAAAGTCGGAAGCAGTTGCAGCACTATTAAAGCTGCCTATCAACTGGAGATTATCGGATTCTTCTATCAATAACTTCATGGCCTCACGTGCCAAGGGTTCATCATCTACAATGATACAATTCATAATGTTATACTTAAAATTACAGAATAGAGATTTTCATCTTCTTTTTGTTCCAACTTATAATGTTCAGGATACAGTAATCCTAATCTACGCTGAATATTGGCAAGTCCGATTCCACCGACTTTACCCTGCTGGACTGCAACAGCCGGTTTAGAATTCTCACACCGGAATTCCAGCCGGTGAGCCTCCACCTTAAAAAAGACATGGACATACGAAGAATGCTCACTATCAAAACTATGTTTCACCGCATTTTCCACAAAAGGAATGAATAACAAAGGCTGAATCCAAATGGAATCCACTTCTCCCTCCTGCCTCAACGTAAACTGGAAATTGTCACGGCGTATCTTTTCCAAATTCAGATAGTCATTCAGGAAACGGATATCCGAAGCCAATGAAACTCTTTCACGCGAACTGTCGTTAATCTGATACCGTAGCAAATCTTCCAGTTTAAAAAGTACTTTGGAAGCTTCTTCCGGATTTCTCTTTATCAGGACATTGGCATTATTCAGCATATTGAAAAGGAAATGCGGGTTAATCTGATTCTTCAGAAATGTCAGTTCGGATTGCAAAGTAGTGGACTCGAGTTCGTCAATACGCAGGTTATAACGCAACCAATGGGTAAACAAGGATATGGCTGCCGAACCTGCGGTAACAAAACCGATGGTCAGTATCCCCGAAAAAGTATTAATGAAAGTAGCGAATCTACCAGGATCTTTTCCGGGCAGAATTACTTCAAAGAGTAATCCCTGGGTGACTGAAAGGAAGACGATGACTACCAAATTCGTCAGGACGGCCGTCAGGACATAGTGACCTAAGCGGTTCTTCAACAGAAAACAGGGTACTAATATATACAGGTTCATATAGATTACCGTATTAATGGAAACAAAATATGCCAGGAATCCACCAAAACGCCGCCAAAAAGAAACTGACTGCAAAGGTTCGTACCAAAAGACATTAATAGTCATCAAAAGAACTATTATTTGCAGTAACAGATGTCTGCATGTCCGGTAATGAGGACTTAACAAAAAAGCTGTAACACTTTTATCTTCCATTCTTCTATGTTCTGTATTCAGGTTCATACTTCACCTCCTTTCAATTCCAACCAGATGCTTTCTGTCGTCAGGAATAGTCTGTAACGATTGCCATATAATAAGTTCAGTCTTTGGCGGATTCTTTCAAGTCCTTTATCTTCCAAAAGATTCACTTGTAGGCAAAGACAGGTGAATATAATTGTGTTCTCTTCTACTTTCAAATGGATTTTGAGAGAAACAGGGATTGATGTTCGCTGTTCGTTGATTGATTTTACAATATATTGCACAAATGGAATGAAAAGCAAGGGTGGAACCAGTGTTCTATTTACTTCTCCATCCGCAAGCAGTTCATAATTGAATTGTGCCTGGGAATTCTGTTCCAAGGTCAGGTAATTATTCAGGAAATTAATTTCACTACTAAGCAAGACCTTTGTTCTGCTGCAATCATATAGCTGATAGCGAAGTAGTTGACTTAATTTCATCAGCATCTTCGAAGCCTTTTCCGGTTCGCTCAATGTCAGTTCTCCCGAATGATGCAATGTTTTGAAAAGAAGTTCGGGGCTGACTTGTTCTTTTAGCTGTTCCACTTCCGAAAGAACGTGAACCTTTTCCATTTGTGAGACACGTTGATGATCTATCATCCATTCTTTCAGGAGAACGGTCATTGTTCCTCCTATCATGCAGAGTGTAGACAACATGAAAGAAGATATATAATCCATCACTATAGGTATGGAGAAATAGGAGGCACGTTCGTAAAATTCCGGCCAGCAGGAATAAGATACATATTCCGTTGCCATTTGTATTGCCAGGGCAAGCATCATTGCTACTGAAAGTAAGGATATGTAGGTTAGATAGCGTCTTTTCAGCAAAAACTTTGGAAAGAGCCAGAAAAGATTCAGATAAATAACTCCTATATAAGTCAGTAGATATAAGAAAGTGAATGTATAAATCCATCCTCCCAATATATCCCGATAATCGAGGAATATAATAAAAACCTGATTGAATGATATGGTAGCCAACACCATAATAAGCACCAGATAACGCGCCCATCGAAGTTCCGGACTAACGAGGAATCGATATAATAAAGTAGATTTATTGTCTGTTGTTATTGTTTCAGCCATCGTGTATTTAATCAGGGAAGATGTTTTATCTCCGGGGACGAAGATAAAACATTTTTCCGGTTGGACTTCTATATCGGTTATTTAAAATTCAAGTTTATAACTCACATTTGTCAATGTTGTAGAACCGTCACTAACATCAATTTTTCCAGTTTTCACATTATATTCATGTCCATAGTATTCTTTCGCACCGGTAAAGTTAAGTCCTTTCACTGCAAACTCATGAGAGACTTTCTTCTTGTTGATGCGGTAACTCACGGTATAGTTGCCGATAAGCATGGGAGAATATTGTTTAGAAAATGCTTTCGTTTCGTCATATTGCACCTCTTTATCAGGATGATTCATCGTTGCTTCCCTGTCAATCGGAGAATACCGGTCACCTCCTTGTAAGGTCAATTTCAGATTGATGCTAAGAATATTCTGTCTATTACGTCCCAGCATCCATTCCTTTCCAATCAGTCCGTTGATGACATAATTCCGATTAAACTTCGTATTGTACCACACACCGTCTCCGCCCCGGTAACGGGAATCGAAAAGAGAACCGGAAATCATGTAATAGAGTCCTTTTTCCAGGAAACGTTCTAAAGTGATGTCAATGCCTATATTGCGTCCTCTTCCTTTATTAACCAATGCGTCTTCCACATAGAAATCAGAGCGGTTGAGTACGGAATAAGAGCTGTCAGCCATCACAGGCACATCATGGAGAAATTGGATATAAGGTTCTATTTTCAGATTCATGCGATCGGATATTTTGTATCCAAAAGACAACATGACGTGCTGCGCTTTGGTGAAATCGAGTTCCTTGTTGACGGATTTGTCTCCTGTACTTTTCGTTTTCACAAAATAGACGTCCATTTTCTCCATACGGCTGTACATACCATAAGCCAGTGCGAAAGTTGCTTTCGGAGTAGCTTGCCATTTCAAACCAATACGGGGTTCAACAGACCACTTATTATTCAGGGTTAGAAATTGCCCGTAAATACCGGCATTGAGCGTCCAACGTTCCGTCAATCCTACAGAAGAACTATTGTAGGCAGATATCAGACTCGTATTGCCTTTTCCTTGAGATACGGTTTCCAGTGATTCGGCTTCATAAGGAGCAATGGCAAGGTTCATTTGATAGAACATGGCATTATACGTAAATCCTGTCTTATTAGTAAAACGGTTACTGAATTTACGGTTGAAAGTTGAAGTCAGTATCAAGTTGGTATGTTTCGAGTTAAGATCCATGTAGGGAGTAGATTCCAGAGAGTGGTTAAACATGGTTGCTCCTCCGTCCAGTTGCGAATAAGTACCGGCAATAGTGGTTTTCAGTGATGCGTCATTGTTGAAGAAATAACGGTGGCTGATACCTCCGGCAGCCATATACTGTTTGTCTTTTGATTCGCTACGGTCGCTCATATATTCCCATTTATCCGTATTCTTTTCAAAATCACTGCCGAATTTATCAATCAGGCTGGTTCCCCAGACAGAGAATGTTCCTGCTTTCTGTGTCGGGAAATTCAGTTTGAAGTTCAAGTCCTGATAGTCCATCTTTCCGCCCTCCAAGTTCAGAAGTCCCGTTGTGGAATACCGGTAATTGAAAATATAGGATGCTTTGTGCTTCTTGCTTAACGGTCCTTCGGAAGCTACATCAATTCCCATGATGCCCACTTGAAGCGTATTCTCATTCTTCTGGTTATTTCCATTGCGCAATTTCATATCAAACACACCGGATACCGCATTTCCATATTCTGCCGGAAAAGCTCCGGTAAAGAAATCGGAATTACCCAATACCTGCGAACTAAGAGATGAAAGTATTCCTCCACCCAATGTGGCAATATCCGCAAAGTGATTCGGGTTGGGAATTTCAACGTCTTCCAATCGCCACTGCAACAGATGGGGAGCATTGCCATGAATGGATATTCCATTAGAAGATACACTGGGGGCCACTCCGGCAAAGGAGGATACCAAACGGGCAGGGTCGTCAAAACCTCCGGCGTAGCGGCTCGCTTCTTCCACACTTAACATACGGGCCCCGGTAGTAGCCATCTTATTCATCGCCTCCTCTTTATTGGTTCTGGCACGAATCACTACTTCATTGAGTTCGTTTACACTTTCTTTCAAAGGAATTTCCAGATAAACCTCCTTGGCGGAAGTTACCAGTATCTCTCTGAAAATACCCGGCTCATATCCCATAAAGGTTGCCTCTACCGTATGCCGTCCAACAGGAACCTGTGGTATGCTGAAACGACCGAGACTGTCTGTTATCGTACCTGCTCCCTCTTTTTCGGATAATCTCACCGTTGCATACGGTATCGGGTGTTTTGAATCCCCGTCAATAACCATTCCCCGGATTGTCTGTACCGGCCGTCCTTTTCTCTGCGGTGTCTGACTAAACGCCACTGCGGATACCAACAAAGCAACCAACAAAAGTATCCACCCGCCATAACGATGTATTTTCCGGGTTAACTCTTCACTAAGAACTCTTTCAAAGGTTTTGAGTACTGCGCTGCATTCATCTGCGGAGATACCCGACTGAATAGATATTTCTTTTAATAATCTAGTTTTATTCATCTTCATGATTTTATTCTGTTTTTATTTCGTCACGAAGATAGAGTATAGAAGATTGCCGATTTTTGAAATGAGACGAATGCATCCCGTTTGTAGACAAAACGCAAAATTGATAAGACGAAAAAATCATTCAATCCATGAAATCTTACCAGAAACAGAGCCTTAAAAAAAATAAAACTCCATATATTCTGTTTTTAGAAAAAAATTTCTACATTTGCCAAATCAATATACAGCAAAACAACAATAGTGGCTTTATAGCGACACAATCAATTTAATATTTATAAAGTATGAAAAAGTTTTTATTTGTTTTGGTGGCCTTTATCACCATTTTTATGACTAGTGCTGAAGCACGCCGTATAAAAATCAACGTTCCAGCTAACATTCCTAAAGTCGCTACTTTGCCGGACAGTTCCTATTACAAGACAGATGACGGTTCACATTTGGATCTGGGTTATATTGAGAAAGATGGTAGCCGTGTATTAGTGCTGTTTTCAGAATCCAAACCTGACACCTATTATGATATTCCCGACGATTTTATAGAAGCTCTTCAGAAAGACCTCAATGTAGAGGATCTTACCAGTCTCATTCCAGAGCCATCCTTCTGGGATAAATGGGGAGGCAGTATTCTAATCTATGGCTTCGGTGCATTGATCGTTATCGGTATAATAAGTTATCTGAAAGATTTTATCTTTGGTATCCTCGGACTAGGCAAAAAGAAAAAAGAGGAAGAGGACGAAGAAGATAATGATTCGAAAGCTAACAGCTAACGGTTCATCCTAAGATTAAGTCGGGCAACTCCTATTCTGGTTAGTTGCCTTACCTATATAAGAAAAGTCACATCACTTTTAGAGGACATAAACCGTTCTGAAAGTGATGTGACTTTTCTTAATAGCACACGCCAACCTACCCTAAAAAGTCGGTCTTATCTTTATCCGTGATCTCCCGAATTACTTTACATGGAACTCCTGCAGCGATCACATTTTCCGGCACATCCTTAGTCACTACACTTCCTGCTCCGATTACCGAATTTCTTCCAATGGTAACACCACCCATAATATGGACGCCTGCACCAATCCAGACATTATCCTCAATCACAATCGGACGTGCATAGCAACCTCCCATAACGCGTTCCCGAGCATCAAGTGCATGATTTGCAGTGTACAGTCCGACACGTGGTCCCAACAAGACATTATCCCCTATTGTAATAAGATTCCCATCCAACATGATGCAATCAAAATTAGCAAAGAAGTTGTTTCCTATAGTGATATTAAATCCAAACTCACACCGAAAATTGGGTTCGAAGTGAACATTCTCCCCAATGTCTTTCAACAATTTGCGTAATAATGCTTCACGAACCTCTTTGGGTTTTCCATAAGTAGAGTTATAATCATTAGTCAGAAAAACGACTTGTTCTCTTCTCTGAACCAGTTCTGCAGACAAATCATTATACATAGTCCCCGACAACATTCTTTCATACAATTCTCTATTTTCCATATCTATATCATAATGATTGATTAAAGTCCTTTTGTAATCACTGGTAATCCGAAAAAGCCTTTTTGTAAAGTTAGTATCTTCGGTGCACCTGCCTTGGCCTTATTATAAGTGGAAAGTGACACATGCAATTCTTCCACAGCTCCATTCTCAAAAGCTACCTGCAAATAGTATTCCTTACGTATGCCATCCGAAACATAACGATGCCTGCCTACTCTACGGGTCTTCTTGTGTGTTTCTACATATTTTTTCTGTACCACCACTGTTTCTTCGTGTGTGGAAGCAGGATCGGCAAACCAATAATTACCGCCAAGAAACAATACATAACTGATGGCACCGATGCAAGCCAGATGACACAAACAATTAATTACTTTACCATCCATGGTTGTAAGCCATATCCATTTCTTATAGAATGGGATAGTAGCAAGAGCAATCAAAAGCGCCATACCAAGAGGTATCCACCAGGCAGTCAGTGTATCTTCGTAGATAACATATCCGATGCCACACGAAGCAATCAATACCAAAAGCATCAAAATACGAAGTGTTTTAACAAACAGATTTTTCATAATATCACCATTTTGTATGCAAATATAAAAATAAGCAACAAAAGACAGGCATAATATCATCTATATCTGTTTTTTTGACTCCAGCCTATCCGACTGGAGTCAAAAAAACTCTATTTATTCCATATCCCAAGAAAATTTCTTAGGTCTCTTCATCATTGTTTCATAAACATTGCCAAATCGATCGGTAATGCGAATACGAATAGGACTTCTGGCATTAGCCGCTTTCACTTTAAACATATGAGAATTATAATTTGCCAAAAATGCTGTAGGTCTACCGGGTAACACTCCTTTATCACTTCTAATTAAACGATACAAAGGGTCACGGGTCCAACAATGAGAAACATCTAAAGAACGCCCGTCCTCTGTAACATCCACTTTCCATTCAGGATCCCAATTATAGATGTTTATCAAAATTTCGTTAGAGTTTTTGCTTCCACCGAATTGTTCGGGAACACAATTTAAATCATAAACAAAAAATTGACTCTTCTCCAAATTTCTTTCAGCAGCCTTAAACTGCCATTGGAGGTTATCTCCGTTTACGTTTATTATCCAATATCCGGCAGGAGTACCATCTTCACTTATCAATCGACTAGTTTTCCCATTGATTTTCCAAGAGACAGCAGATGCGGAAGGTAAATTATGAAGAGTGATATTTTCCCCATAAACATAGTTACTACTTTTATGCGTATGCCCGGCAAAAACCTGAACCTGATTAAAATCTGCATAACAGGCTAAAAAGTCTTTTGCATTCTCAAAATCATAATCAGTTTCCAATACTCCATTCTTCATATCTGTGTATTTTAATGGAGGAACATGTATACCGACCATTATAGGAGTATTCTTCGATATAAAAGACAAATCCTTTTTTATCCATTCCATTTGCCGATCATCTATGCGATAAGTGAACTGATAATTCAGCTTTTCATTCTTTTCCACAGGTCCACCTGTTATGATATTATCCAGTATCATAACATGCCATGCACCAATATTAAAAGAATAGTAGTTAGGACCTACTACATTCTTATATGCAGATTCACCATAAAAATCCCAATCAGATATATTATCAATAACCTTGCGTTCATTATCATGATTACCCATGGTATGATATACAGGAATAGGAAAGTCTTTCATCGTTTCCAAATATTCTGGTAACGCATAATGATTGATATGCCATTTCACATCAGTAGTCATATCACCCAAACATATTGCATAAACAGGTTTATTTGCACGGGCTTTTATTTGTGATACAATATCAGGATAAAAAGTCTTTCCAAATTGTGGTAAATCATTATCAACACGGTCATTTGTCAGATGTATATCCGTAAACATGAAAATTTCACAATCCTTATTTTCTCTTTTAGTCAGATGGAAGTTCACAGTGTCCACTTCATTATATCCCTTCTTCAAACGAGCAAAATGATTCGGAATAATGCCTGTATGATCTACTTCATAGTTACCTGGAACAGAAATAAACACATATCCGTCTTCTTTCTTCGAATTAAAATGGAAATATCCTTCAGCATTTGTCTTCACTACTTCTACTCCATCAGAAACAAGAACATTGGAAACGGGTTTCTGACCACAAGTAACTTTTCCTACGATATTGTCAAATGCTACGGCATAACTGCCGTAAGCACTCAACATATATATTATAAATAATAATGTAAATGTTTTCATAAATATCAATTCTAATAGTTTTTAATACAACGAACTGTTTGGGCAAAAGACCTAGCCTGTGCTATACAATAAATTCTAGTATTTCCATCTAAAGGATCAAAATAAATACCTGAAGAACTTACATCCCAGCAAGTAGCGGCCCAACTATACAGATTTATTCCTTGATTAACTAGTTCACCGGTTTTATTATTACGTCTACCGGCTGCCGGAAAATAAATAGTTTCCATCCCTGTTGTTGCAGAGTTAAAGATAGCCGAAGCAGACGATAGTTTAGCATCGGCACTTTCACCAACAAAGTCACTCTGTGCATTACCGGACAATCTGTCAATGCGAAGATAAATACCGGAGTCCGTCTTGATACGACGTAATCTCAAATAGTACGCACCATCAGTCTTATATTTTTTAATAGCATAAATAGTAGCCTCATCTTTAGCAGATGTCACATAAAGCGCATCACAAAGTGTCCCGGTATCATCCAATATCTCCGCTGAATTTATTTTAAAATCAACGTTACTAAAATTACCAATGCCTGCAGAGTTTTTATATGGTAAAATCGTCTGATATTCTCTGTAACTTGGTACATGATAACCTTCCGGACAGGGGTTTCCCAAACTTCCTGTCCTATCTTCCCATGTTGTAGTTTTGTCTGCAACAGAAACGGCTGTATACCAATCCGTCGAGGATGAAGATGAAACTATAAATTCTTTCATGCCATGTGCCTGCTGTATCGTTATCCCCGGATCACTAACTGCAATACTAACTGTTCCAAAAGTTGGGAATGGAACATTCCTTCCCCATTGATAATAATAACCATACGTATCTGAATGAGTTATATTTTCTTCTGTTAAAGGCAAAATAGCTCCCAAATTCCGGTCTAACCATTCCATGCCATTAAATGTAATGGTAGAAGGCATCGATTGCTGAACTATTTCCACCGTTTCTTTCTTCTTCCCAAGACCGATTGTAAATGAAGCTGTTCGTTCCCTACCGGTAGTATTATCTTCCAAACAACAAACCCTCACAAGATTTTCCTCCACAGTAATACTATACCAAGATTCATTTCCCTGTTTCTCCACACTCACGGCTCCCGCCATATTAGTAGCCCAGAAAATTTCATATCCCCAGAATTTATCAGCTGTGAATGGGAAAGTCATTTTATTATTTTTCAGATGCACACTGCTAATAGAGAAATCACCATCAGACCAGTTAGGTACAAACTCCGCTTCCACTTCATTCCCGGATAATGATAAAATCATGTTAAAGAGGTATCCCGGATACATCGGATTGGAGCAAGGAAACTCTTTCTCGAAATCAATCCCGTTCTTTTTCCCTTTTATCAGCACAATCACTCTATAGTCAGCTGACGCACTGCTGGTACCCGGAGTATATAAAAGATATAACTTATCGGGAATCATTTCCTCCAATGCTCCGTTATCCACCACATTCACCTCATAGTTGACAAAACGCGATGTCTTCTTACTATAATCATTAATAAAAGGATGAGCACTTTCCGGTACATTCTTCAATTGCACGGAAGAAATAAAAAGTCCGTTTGTTTCAGAACCTGCCGCTTTATTCTTTATATTTATCTTCGCATATTGCGGAGCTAAGGTTATGCCGACATTCTCCATATCCGCATTAGCAACCAAGGCGTTTCCCATCATGACAAACGGAGAGGTCTGCTGTTTATCCGCTTTTATAGAAAAATCATTGATAAATTTATCATATACGGTCACATCAGAAAAATCAGATTTTGTACTCTCTGCTAACGAACACAAAACAGGATAACTGGCCCTATCATTAGCATTAGCTATCACCACTACCCGTTTCGTCCCACCTGTAGGCAAAATAATATTTCTATTCCCAATCTTAATACTCTGATTATGCGATACCATTTCAGAAGCATCCGGTGCAATATTCATTTCTTTATATTCCAAATAATTTCCGTCAGATGACACCTTGAAAATAAAGAGATCATACTTTTCCACTTTCAATTCTCCGGCAGTAGCGACAACCTGTTCAGGAGTCCAACTACCAGCCACAAATAAATCCAGATTGATACTTACCTCGGAAGCACCACTATCTGCTTTGCCTAATGTATCTATATCCTTATAGTCCACTTCACATCCTATAAACAACACAGAAAGAAGTGTTACCAAGAATGCGATATTTATTTTTATTATCCTCATAATTACTAGTCGTTTATTAATTAAAAATTCAACTTATCCCCTAAAAGAGAAGGAGGCACTCTGTAAAAGCTTATTTGCTCATTAGGATTTGCCTTTCCAAATTTACCGGAACCATTTTCATAAATGACACATACCGAACCATCTTGTAAGGTAATAATATCCGAATAAGCGGCCCGTCCACTCCAGATAACCAGCGGGGTAGTCCAAGAGATACCTCCGTCAATGCTCTTGGATATACAAAGATTGGAACGCGAAGAAGAATGATGGGTATTACTCAATAACAAAGTATTACTACGATTCTTATTTATAGGATAATTGACAATAGAACCTTGGCACCCAGGGTCAATCAAATCCTGATTGACAACAGACTTCTCCCACGTAGCACCTCCATCCTTACTAACAGCTGAAGCTCTATACTCAGAAGGCAAATCGTTTCCGTTATTATCTTTCACTACCCGACGCATATTAATCAATAAACTTCCGTCCGCAAGTTCAGTCAGGCTCGACTCATTCCCTCCTATCTCCGTTCTTCCTCCCAATTGCCAGGTAGAACCGTTGTCATCAGAATAGATAATATGAGAATAATTGTCCTTATTACCATTATCCCGATGGTTAGCTGAAATAATGATTCGTCCCTTTTGAGGAGCAAGCTGCTTTTGAATACCATGACAAGGTCCTGTAGCATACCAACTCCAATCGTTTTTTTTCAATCGGCTTGTCAAATCATATTGAGTGCTCCAAGTTTGTCCGTCATCATCCGAATAACAATAAAACACACGCCTAGTATGACCGTCAGAAGTAGACGAAACAAACTTGCTTTCCAATTGATTGGGATAACGTCCCCAACACCAAAACAAATATATTCTTCCCGTAGATTCAACTACAACAGGTGCCGGATTCCCACAGGTATTATCATAATCATCAACGACAGTTATCATATTGTCCCACGTCTTTCCACCATCCGTAGAACGTTTGACAGCTAAATCAATATCACCCAAATCTTTAGTACTTCCCACCGGAACAACAGGAAATTTATCCTCATTTCCCTCATAAAAATCAGCCTTAGTATTACGAGCTTCACAAAATGCAAGTATCGTTCCTTTTTTAGTTACGGTAAGTGCCGGTATCCGGAAATAAATATGATTATCTTTACCAGCCTCATATACAATACTTTCCACTATTTCACGATTATCCGGATAGTTTATTTCCGGATCTTCGTCTTCCTTTGGATCATCTTCTGTCGGTTCCTCCGGAATTACGATCCCCGAATTTGGACCAAATTTCAAATCATCTCCACAAGCTGTACATAAAATGGAGAAGATAAATAATGAGTATAATAATCTATGTTTCATCTGATTTCGTATTAATTATTAGTTATAGCCAATAGTTTGACGAATATTCGGATTATTCTCAAAGCAATCTGAAGAGATAGGCCATAACAAAATGTTGGTTTCATTTTGTCTTCCCAGTAATGACGGTATCTTAGTAAATACATATCCCATACGGATATAATCCCACCAGCTTTTACCTTCAGCAGCAAACTCTTTGAGCCGTTCATTAAATATGGCTTCATTTATTTCTTCTTTAGTAAGAGTAGACGGATAGTAATTTTCTTTTCCGTAAGCCCGTTGAGTAATCTGATTCAGATAAAAAAGAGGAGTTCCATTCAACTCATTTTCTATTTCAGCTTTAAAGAGAAGAGCTTCAGCATAACGATATATAGGAATATCTGATGTAAAGTAACGCGTATTATCTGTCCATTCACCCGTAAACTTATTAATCCAGGAATAACTGTTACCGGTTTCGGGAATAGTGAAGACTGTAAAAGTCGTTGTTGTACGAGCATCCTCACTGATTTCATTAATTAACGTCTGAATCGTACTACTTAAAGAATACCATTGGTCTTGACTTCCTGTTTTTACATTATTGGCATCCCGGTATTTCTTATCGTCTGTATATTTACTATCCGGAATCAGATAACTTGCCGGGTAACCACCTTCAGCCTCATCACGTTCAAAGTGCATAGTAAAGATAATTTCCGCACTGTTCTTACTTTTTATATCGAATATTTTTGAATAATCAGGAAGCAATGAATAAGTTTTATTCCCCAATACATTATCAACTGCTTCTGAAGCTCTAGTCAACGCATCTTTTCCAACATTCCTACATTTATACATCCATAGGTAATAGTCAGTAGCCAACATATTGATAGCAGCTTGCGAACCTGTAGTACGGTCTGTAACAGAAGCGGGCATCACTCCCAAAGCAGCTTCTATATCATTCTTCACCTGCTCATAGAGAAGTGTTGCATCTACTCTTGATGGCATCATATCACCTTCGTCCGACTCAATCCCTTCAAGCATCAATGGAGCGTCTCCCCATACCCTTACTATTGTGAAATACATGTAAGCCCTCAAAAAGTAAGCATTTGCTTTAATCTGATTACGCAAATTCTCATCCTGAAAAGTAACTTCATCCACATATTTGAGAATCATGTTACAATCATTGATACTCTTATATAAAAGTTCCCAGCTAGTTCCCTTTGTTTCAGACGAAGTAATTTTGTTACTGACTAATGCAGTTCCATTAAAACTGCCAAGCCCCGGACCAATTAGCCCTGAACGGAAATCACCCCAATAACTCAAATTTGTCTTATATGCATTCCTGAAAGAATAAAAAGATCCATACATGGCAGCTTTCATATCACCTTCATTTTCCCACATATTTTCAGAGTTTATGGTACTTTTCTGTATTACGTCCAAATCTCCGATACAGGAAAACAATCCCAATGGCAACAGAAATAATAGGAATTTTATTGTGTTGGTTTTCATTTTTCTTGTTTTTTTTAAATGATTAAAAAGTAACCTTTGCTGCGACAGACAGACGTCTCACTGGAGGATAATTACTATATGAACTATTATAAGTAGAAGCTGTTCCTATTTCAGGAGAGATTCCTTTCACAGCCGTAAAATAATAAAGATTACTACCAGACAGGGTCAATTGCAAATTTTCAATGCTAATCTTCTGCATCCATTTTTTAGGGAACCTATAGCTTAAAGCAATATCCCGGATACATAGATAGTCACCTTTATATGTAAATACGTTTGAAACTCTGTTGAAGTTACCTTGTCCAGTTCCCGAATCATTTGCCCAGAACTTGGCATACCGAGTAACATCTCCGGGTTGTTTCCAGCATTTCTCTACATCTTTGGCTAATGCATAATTCGTAGAGAAAGTAGCATAAAAATATCTGCTAAAACTTTCATCATAGATAGAATGTCCTAACGCATAATCCAGATAGACGCTCAAAGACCAGCTTTTATAAGTAAAGGTATTGCCAATGCTTCCGGTCACAGTCGGCTCGGTTGTTCCCAAACAAAACAAATCTTGATTTTTCGTTATCACTCCATCTTTATTTCTGTCAGCCCAAATATAGTCACCTGCAAATTTTCGACCTGCAACAGTCGTTCCATCTTTATAATTAAATCCTCTTGCCATCTGATCGTATTCTGCTTTAGCAGCTTCCTCATCTGTCTGATAAATTCCAATAGCTTTATATCCGTAAAAACGATATAACGGCTCTCCTTCTGCCAATCCGCCAAAAAATGTTCCATTACCATTAGAGTATATCGGATAGTCGCTCGTCCCCGTGCGATTCTTTGCCATTCCATTGTTAGGAAGTTCCAATACTTTATTCTTATTTTGTGAGAAAACAAATTTAGATTCCCATTTGAAATCTTTTGAATCAATGTTTTGCGTTGTCAGCTCTAATTCATATCCCCAAAAACGTACAGAACCCAAGTTAGTCTTTATAGACGCATAGCCGGTAGTATTCGGCAAACTCATGTCATACAATAAATTTTTGGTCTTTTTATTATAAAAATCGAACGATAAATAAACACGGTTATTCAATACTCCCAGTTCAAGTCCCAAATCCATTTGGGTAGTAGTCTCCCATGTCAGATTTTGATTAGGCAGAATTGTTCCTCTTACAGCAGCATTGCCATTGTATTTATAGGTAGCTGTATATTTTCCAAGAGCATCATTAACTCCGATTCCATTATTTCCTGTAGTACCATAACTAAATCGGGCTTTCAAATAATCCAGCCAATGCATGTCTTTCATGAATTCTTCCTCACTAATAATCCATCCGGCAGACATACCCGGAAAAAATCCCCAACGATTGTCCTTCACAAATTTAGAAGAAGCGTCATAGCGTCCAGTCAAAGTGAGTAGATATTTTTCTTTAAAATTATAATTAAATCTTCCAAAAAATCCTACTTCTACGTCCTTGCTCATAGTAGAGGAACCCAATGTTTCCGCTGATGCATCAATCGTGGTTATCTTATCACTACTACCTCCCGTACCGTAAGCATACAGTTTTTCATAATCTCTTTTCTGATAAGCATAACCTACCATAACATCCACATTATGTTTTTGTTGTATACTGAAATTATAACGGGTATATAGTTCTGTTTTCAATCGGTTTGTTTCAGTCCATGTAGAAGTTGCCTCACGAGCTTGCGAATAATAATTCGACCGCATAAACGTACTTTGTTTGTTCGTTGTATCATAATAAGACCCCGACAGGTTAACAGACCATTGTGGTAAAATTTGCCATTTCAGGTTTCCTGCTAAAGAAAGATATTTAGTTATATCGGAATCATCATTATAATAATTATAAAAAATAGGAGTCTGCGAGGTAGCATTGTAGCCTTGTGCCGGAGTGCCGTCTTCCATATAGACTATTTGCGTTGGAGTAGCTGATAATCCACGGGAAATGGCATCTCGTTGATTAGCATAAGCCTCTGATGAAGTTCGTTGAAAGTTTACATTGATATTGGCAGTCAGGTTATCGGAAATTTTCGCTTCAGCATTACTTTTTAAGTTAAACCGCTTGTAACCGGTTGCCAGTCCGACACCGCCATCATCCGTGTATCCTACACTGGCATTATAGCGAATTATATTACTTCCACCGTCTATATTTAAATGGTAGTTCTGCCAAAGAGCCGAACCAAACATTAATCCCTGCCAGTCAGTATCACAGAACATTAATGTCTTTGAAGGATCCAAAGGATCGGGCATTGTTTTCCAGCCATTGGGAAGTACATCTCCTTCATTGTAATAACGGGTGGAGTAAATACTGCCTCCTGTATTGGCAGATGATACAGAATAACCGGAACTTTGATTCCATTGTGGAGACGGACTGATAGCAATAGCCGGTCTTAACACATTGATATATTCTTCTGCATTTAAGAAATCACGTAAAGTTTCCGGTTCCTGATAGGCTACACTCGCTTCGAACGTGATTCTGGGAGCACTATTGAATTTGCCTTTCTTTGTAGAAATTAAAATAACTCCATTTGAACCTCGTGCACCATATATAGCTGTGGAAGCAGCATCCTTCAACACATCTATAGAAGATATATCCTCCGGAGTAATATCATTCATGCTTCGTTCTACTCCATCGACTAACACCAAAGGCTCATTGCTTTGGGTAATAGAAGAACCTCCTCTTACCTTTATAGAGAATCCTCCACCGGGAGTATTATTTGTTTGTACCACCCGAACTCCTGAAATTCGTCCTTTTAGCCCCTCCACTGGGGAAGAGATAGACATATCACTCAACACATCCCCTTTTACTTTAGAGATTGAAGAAGTAATCGTCCGTCTGGAAGCCTCTCCATAACCTATAACTACAACATCAGAGAGGGCAACTACCCCACTTCTCATTGTTACAATAATATCCTGCCTACCTTTGATATCAACTTCTTGCGTATCCATACCAATGTACGAGAATATCAATACTCCGTTAGCAGGTGCCTCAATGGTGAATTTACCATCAACATTTGTTATTGTTCCTCCCTCAATGCCCTTGACAAGAACCGAAACCCCTATTAACGGTTCTTTAGCATCATCCAGAACTACTCCTTTCACTGTTATCTTTTTAGGACTTGTACCCGACTGGCCAGGCGCAGCCTGAACCAAAGGATACCATAAATAGAGAAACATCAACAAGATTCCTACCATATGAGTTATCCTGTTATAAAAAAATTGTGCATTTAACATAACTAAAAAATTAAGGATTAATCTTTCATATCAATCGTTTTAGGTCGCAGACAAGTGACCAAAATGACCAGCATAACAAATACCAGTATAGCAAGCAACGCAAAATCGCGTCCCAAATGTCCGGCATCCATCGACTCACCCAGAAGGCTCGTAATAGTAGCTCCGGCAAATACACCACACATATTCATAATACCATAGGCAGTTGCCCTGTAACGTGCAGACACAAACTGACAGAGAATAGGCATATTATTTGCGTCAAACATACCAAAACCTATCCCAAACAGCATAGCCCCCATCACCAGTGCGAAAATAGAATGACCATATCCGATAAACAACAAGGAAGGTATGATAAGCCCCAAACCCATAGCACCAGTATATACTCTTCCACGTACATTTTTTAATACCCAACGGTCGGATATATATCCACCTGCCAACACGCCGAATAGTGAGGACAAAGCTATAGAAATAGTAGACATAGGACCTGCTACCGAAATATCAATAGATAAGCTGTCAGAGAAAAGAGTCGGTAACCAGTTCTTTGCCGCCCACCCCGGGGTGCCCGGTACACAGAAATAAAATAAGATAATCCAGAAAAAGACATTGGAAAATAACATTCCCAAGCTCTTCAATACAGGAATCTTTTTCATCTTCTGATTTTCTGATACACTTCCTCTCTCTTTATCACGCAGAAGAAATGCCAGAATAACACCATAACCCACACCTATAATACCAAACCAATGGAATGTTGTATGCCAGGAATAGATTGCTGCAAAAGTAGCCCCAAATCCACCGATAGCCTGTCCCACATACAACCCTGTCATATGTATTCCCACAGCCAACGAACGAGTCTTGTCTTTGTGAAAATCGGCAATCAATGACAAAGCAGCAGGCAAATACAACGCTTCACTAATTCCCATAATTCCACGCAACCAGTAGAGTTGATTGAAAGTGGTGGCATATCCCATCAAGTAAGTAACTCCTGACCACACACACAGACTACCTACAATCAACCATTTGCGGCTCATACGATCACCGACAATCCCCGATAAAGGACTCATCAGTCCGTATACCCACAAGAATACAGCCATCAGGCGACCGAAATTGGCTGCTGATTCCAATTCCCGCACATCCTCCATCATTGGAATTCGCATAGTGGAAAGCATTTGCCTGTCCATATAATTCAACAAGGCAACACCCCACAGCAGCCCAACCACTACCCAAGGATATATATTTGAAGTTTTATTATTCATGTCCGTTTACTTTAAAATCTCTATTAAATTGATTTTTATAAAAGCTAAATCCGACTGACTACTCTCATATAATATACCTATTGAATTTTCATCTATGGATGTAATGCAGGAATATCCGGCACTACGATATTGGTCGAAAAGAATCCAATGTTCTTCCGGCCAAGTCATTCCATCATCAAAACTAACTTTTAAAGTCAGATTATCTCTTGTCCCATAATTATTCGGATTTACAAACAGAAGCATGCTTTTCTTCTTTCCTTCTTCCATATACTCATGTCGATGCAGACTTGCCATACAAGTAGGTTCTACGAGTGCTCTCCGTGAAGTTGGATGTTCTTTCCAACTTTCTCCCAGATCAATAGTTGTGCAGATTCTACGACCGTTCACGTCTTTATTTCCTCTGTTCCGGCTATCACGCATGTTCAACATCAAGGCGCCGTCACCCAATTGTACGACACTACATTCCGTAACATCCTGATATGCAGGATTACTGGTCACCCACGTCTTTCCATGATCTTTACTATACGTAATATTCGAGAAAGGAAGCCCGTTTTCGTCACGTCCTTGTGTAGGAAATACCAACGTTCCGTCTGTCAACGTAATTCCCTGTCCAGGTGCAGGTGCAAATAACCACCATTCAGGGCGTTTCGTCTTTGAGGTTATATTATCCGGAAAGCCCCAGCTAAGACCATCATCCGTACTTTTTACTATCATAAACTGGGAAGTTTCTTTTAGCCCTGTTCCTGGTTGAGAACCTCTACCTTTCCATTGATGTGTCCAGTTCGTACTGTTTTCATTCAGACCTTCTATCCACTTTCCGTCTTTATCCAGCAGACCGTGCATCCACAATCCGGCTACATAAATATCACCAGTATTTTTATCTACTAAAATACAGGCATCACTCACTCCATTGTATTTCTGTGGTAAACCTCCCCATTCCCCCATATCCAAAACAGTTTGAATGGGTTGCCAGGTTACTCCCTTATCTGTACTACGATGAAGAGCAATATCTATATTTCCCTGCAAATCACGAGGATAATCATAGCGGGCATCAAAAATGGCCAATAAAGTGCCTTTATTACTAGTAGCTAATCCTGGAATACGTGATGAGATACATCCATCCTGTCCTTTCTGTCGTACAGCTACTCCTACTCGTAAAGGTTTACTTGTTTTATCCAAAATTGTCAGATTGCCTTTCGTGGTTTTCACCCGGTTACAATTAACCTGAACACGATGATCCAGTGAAACCGTATCTTTCAATGTTACGGCTACCCAAAAAGACAAAGAATCCTGATTAACCTGCACTTCATTAGTAAATGACATTTTTTGTGTAGCGGGAAGTGCATTACAAAGTAAACGAGACGTATCTATCAGTCCATTCTTCTTCGCACCATATATGGCAACAGAAACAATATCTGCCACATTCGTGCTCCCCAATAAATCCAGATCTATTTGCCGGATAACATAAGGTTGATTGTCTGTCCTGATTAAAGTTATCTTCATTACAGGATTTGCCGGTTTCTTTACCAACACAGGAATAACAGGTCTCTCCAATACCCATTTTATGTCTTTACCTAAAGATGTGACTGGTGACACCAATAACAAAATCATCGAAAATATGATAAATATTTTCTTACTTACTTTCATAGTATCTTTATTTTAGGTAATTTTGAACGCATTTAACTAGATTGGAGGGGATAGACAGAAAGTAAAGTAGCTTACCCCAGCAATACACTTTTACTGTCATCTCCTCTTTATTATCTTCAGAATTCAAAGAATTTTATAGCGTCCAAATCACCTCTTAGTTTTTCATATTCATCAACAGAAAAAGGTTTTATCGGCAACCGGCAAGAACCGCAATCAATACCTATCAGCTTCATAATCGCTTTGCCACCACGTACTCCGCCACCATATTTAATAATAACCTCCACGGTACGTATGGATTTTATCTGATTGTGGCGAGCCGTTTCCAAATCGTTCATTTTCATTGAATCAAAAATAGCCTGATATACATTAGGAATATAATTATACGTACTCCCAACTCCTGCTACAGCTCCCATAGCCAAGCCAGAAATAAGAATTTCATCATAACCATGCAATACTTCAAACCGATGTTGCTCCAACTCTATGCAAACTCCCATCTCCATCAGGTTATTATGAGTAAACTTAGTACCCACCAGATTAGGTATTTTCTTTTTCCCTTCCACCAAAAACTTATCCACCGGCAAATTAACCCCTGTAATCGATGGCATATTATAATAATAGAAAGGTAAGCCAGCAGCAGAGTGGCAAATAGGTGCAAAAAAATCAACTAATTCATCTACTGTTCCCGGTTTAAAAAAAGAGGGAGCAATTGAAGCAATAGCATCGGCCCCTACTTGTGCAGCATGACGTGCCAGTTCCATTGCACTTCGTTGACAGTTTGAGCCTACATGAGCTATGACCTTGAATCGCTTACGGGCAGAAACGAGCCATTTTTCAAGAATTAATTTACGCTCATCGATCGTCAATGAAGAAAATTCACCGGTTGTGCCGCACACAAATACCCCTTTGATAGGAGTCGATGCTATCCAATCAGCATATTTATCAATAACAGATAAATTTACGTCCCCATTCTCATCCAATGGGGTGAAGGTAGCCGCAACCATACCTTCCAGTTTTTCATAATTGTTCATAGTGCATTTAATTAGATTGTTATTTTACTTTATTTTCAGAAAGTTCCTTTCAAAATTAAGGGAGTTCGTATACCAGGTTGTATTTCACCGCTTACCACGTAAACGTCATTCCCCATATAAACCGCATTTGTCGTAACAGGAATAGGATAAGGGCAGTCTAAAGAATCCACCAAAGAATTTGTCTCTGTACTGATGACTCGTAGCTTACGGCTAAATCCCGGATGCTCGGGAGATGTAGGTAGTATTTCTTCAACTCCTCCCAGTAGTATTATCTTGTCTTTTTCATATGGAATAGCAGTCCCCGCCATTACAGGAAAATTACCAGCTATTTTGCCCCATTTCCTGCCACCTGGTTCATATACGTACCCCTCCGTATATTCTACCATCACTTCATTCGGAGCATAACTCCTTCCACTAAAAAGATAGAATCGTCCTCCCTGAACCACACTCACCGCATAGGCGAGCGATGGTCCCTCCCAACCGGGCATCTTCTGCCATCCTTTTTCTTTATGTAATAAATCAAGCATATAAAAATGATTGGTCGACTGTTCATTTGTCATAGTTTCCTGCCCCCCAGCAATATAAATACAGTTATCCCCAATAGCCCCCGTTGCATTTGCCAACGGAACCGACAAAGCCGGATAACTAACAGAATCTACTACAAATGAAACGCCCTCTTTTTTTATATGAAAAACTTTATCGCTGCATTGCATACGATCGCATCCTCCAATACATAATAACCCTTCCGGCAAGCATATCGAAACTCCATAAGCTAATGGGCTGTTAAGGAAATCATCATAAACAGTCCACTTCTCCGTGTGCAGATCATAACTATATAAAGTAGACCACCAAGTTTTAACTCCTCCCTCCCAAGGATATTTATCAGGAAAGTTGGCTCCTCCCAGCACTAGTAATTTATCCTCTACTATTCCTGAATATGCACCAGCCAATCCAACGTTTTTCAGCATACCGGTACATCCCGGAAGTAACAATGAGTTTTCCCATTGCATTACTATCTTATTTTCTCCTTTTCTCGAACAAGCCGTATTCATACATGATAAAATTAAAGATAAATATAAAATAAAAAAATACAGTTTTCTCATATACTATCTATCCTTTCTTCTTCGTTTTTCTCTGCCATCAATTCCAAACTCCGGTTCACTTTAAAAATCTTATAAACCTCAAAATGTCTTTCAATGGCATCACGATAGCCTTTCTCGTCTCCTTTTCTTATAAAATCCAATAAATCAGCATGAGTAGCTATTCTGCCGCTTTTACTCATCTCTATATTTATAGGTTTTAAGTAGTCTTTGAACTTTTCTTTCACATAGACAAGTATAGGATGAATGATTTCCTGAAATTCAGATATTATTTTATTTCCCGTAATTTTGTATAGTTTTGTATGAAAAGCCGATTCGCTGATTAACGCATACTCGTTATTCTCGAAAACAATTCCCATTTTCACAATTTCGCTCAATTCCTCAATATCTTTAGGAGTTATCTTACGGAAAATATCACTTGATATTCCTATTTCAAGTGCGATTCTGAAATCCAATAAATCCAAAATTGTTTCTTCACTCAAAACACGAGGATCTATCACTCTTTTCATTCCACCTAAAATGGAAGGTTCAGTCAAAACCATTCCCTTACGAGGGCGCGCATGAATCAGTCCCATCATTTTCAAACGACTCAAAGCTTCTCTGACAACACTTCTTGCAACTCCTAATTCTGCGGCCAGATTATTCTCATTGGGAATAGAATCTCCACATCTCAAATCATTCTTTTTAAAGTAGGTAAGTAAGCTGTCTTCTACCTGATCGATCAATGTTGTTTGATTAATTTCTATCTTCATATTATTAGATTTTATCATTTGTAGTATTTGTCTGACAAATAATACAAATACAATATTAAAAGATTTTTTTTAGAATGCAAGGGCATTATAATAAGAAAATGCACATTTATGTTGAGAAACATACTTTTAGTACATATTGAGCTCTCATTTAGAACAATAGCAAGAGCAGAGATACTCATTTTAAACATAGTAGCGATATCTACTTATTATAGTGAAGATATAAATTCATAAGATAGGATACCCAAAAAATAAGCAATTAAAGATACAGACAAAATCACATATAAAAATCTAGGTTATGTCTATTGTATCTTTTATCTTTGCAACAATCAAAAAAGCGATTATATGAGTCCTGATTCAGAATATACAGAAACACATGAGAATAAAATCTATGCCACTCTTGACAAACTGGGAATAGCGTATCAAAGTCTACACCACCCAGCCATAATGACTATGGAGGAAGGAGCAGAAATAGCCCAAAAGCTAGGTTGTACTTCATGCAAAAGTCTGTTTCTGACTAATAAACAGCAAGAATACTTCATGCTCTTGTTGCCCGCAAATAAAAAATTGAAAACAAAAGAACTTGCCGGGCAGATAGGTAGTTCCCATCTCTCTTTCGCTTCCGAAAAGGCAATGGAAAATCTCTTGTGTACTTTTCCGGGGGCTGTCAGTATTCTAGGTCTTATCTACGATAAAGAGAACAAAGTACAGCTCCTGATTGATAAAGAAATTCTTGAATCAACATATATAGGATGTCATCCATGCGTAAACACATGCAGTCTAAAAATCAGGTTGGAGGACATTCTTAAAATACTATTGCCCGAAATCAGTCATCAGAATTTTAATATCGTGGAGTTATAATCCGAAATTACGAAGTCGTACATTCTGCAAAAAAAACGAACATTTAAGCTAGTTTCACGACTTAATTAAAGTACATGTCTTGTTCCTCGGTGAGAAACACATCGTTGCACACCGAGAAACGGGTCGTTCCTCTTAAAGGAACGGGGCTTTGGTTTTAAACCAAAAAACAAACCATATAATCAACTAAATATCAACTATTTACCAAATCATCATTCCAACTAATAAGCATATTAGAATTTTATTGACAACTCACGATAGGATGGGAATGATAGAATAACAGAAAGGATAGAAAAATTCATTTTAAACATGGTGACGGTATCCACTTATGATAGTGACGGTATATTCGTGGGATAGGGTAACCATCCCGACCGGATAGTGACGCTATGTTTTTGCTGGGAAAAGAGCATAAAAAAAGGCTATCTATCCCAGACAGCCAATCTTTTGTTAACCTTAAATCTAATACTATGAAAAACACATTGCAAAGATACGGACTTTCTGCATATCTCCAAATTTTCAGGTTCAAGTAGCGTATCTTATAACATGGTTTAATAGAAGTAACAGTTTCGTTAACATTTAACATAAATCCATCGGATATTAACGAATATCCGATGGAGTAGATTCAGAGATTACTCATATCGTAATGAACGAGCAGGTTTGCTCATTATTATTTTCATTGTTTGGAAAGCCACTGTCACAAATGAAATGAACAGCATCAGCAATACAGGTACTATAAAGAACCACGCTTTGAGATCGGTACGGAAAGCATAATGGCTTAACCAGGCATTCATACTAAACCAAGCTACCGGAAGAGCTATCACAACCGCAATCAGAATCAACTGGAAAAATCCTTTGACCAACTGATAGAAAAGATTCCAGCGGGAAGCTCCCAACACTTTACGTATTCCCATCTCTTTGGTGCGGGTGGAACAGGAAAACATGACTAATACCCAAAGTCCGAGACAGGAAATAAAGATTGCCAATCCGGTGAATGAACCGATCATCGCTCCGAAAACCTCGTCTTGCCGATATTGGTGGTCGAAGAACTGATCGAGGAAGAAATAATCAAAGCTGGAATCCGCGAAATACTGATTCCAGATCTCTTGCACTTGAGATACCAGTTCACGGGGATTTCCGGAAGCCATCACAACAGAGATATAACGTTGGGGCAACCAATCAATTTTATCTTTATGAATCAGCATGATAGGTGTATAGTTCTTGCTCAACGCCTGCTGATGATAATCTTTCACCACTCCGATAATCTGCATCGGCGCATCAGTACATTCCACTGTTACCAACTCGCCTATCGCCTCATCATTGGAAGCAAATCCCAGATTACGTACAACCGTTTCATTAATCACCAGTTTATCGACATCATCACCATATTCTTCGGAGAAACTTCTTCCGGCTACTATCTGCAAACCGTATGCATCTGCATAATCAGGATCACAAGCCAGCATTTCATAAAGACGGTTCTGCTTCAAAGCGTCATTGGTGCGACGATTGGAAAGGAATGTGGCCACTTCTTCGCCCGGCACGGCACCGGAAAAAGTAACCCGATGGACCAGAGGAAGACGCGCAATTGCTTTTTTCATTGCTTCCAACTTGATATTCTGCCCCTCTGTATGTCCCGGAAACTTAACCACTAATGTCTGGCTGGTTTTCACTCCCAAAGATTGATTGCGCATAAAATTCAGCTGTGCAAAAACAATCAATGTAACACAAAGTAAAATCATGGAAGCTGTATACTGGACAACCACCAGTACCTGACGGGTTCGGTCGCCTGACTTGCTATGCAAAAACTTCCCTTTCAACAAGGTTATAGGTTTGCGATTCAATAAAGCCAATGCCGGATAATACCCGGAAATAAATATTCCGGCTATGAAAACGAGAACCAGCAAAATCCACCAGTAATCCATGAACCAGACAGAAAACGTAACTGTACGTCCTACCAATTGGTTGAAATGTGGAAGAACCAGTTCTATTAATCCCACAGCTAATATGAAAGCTATCAGATTCATAACCAAGGCCTCAAACAGGAATTGATAAATCAACTGTTGGCGGAAAGCTCCCACTACCCTGCGCACTCCCACTTCTTTAGCACGCTCCATCGAACGTGCTACGGTCAGATTGATATAGTTAATCCAGGCAATAGCCAGAATAGCGACAGCCGCAAAAATCAGGGCGATCATAGCAGAACGATTTCCTTTGGTTTCCGTCTCATAGCCTATCTGCGGGGTGAGATGTATATCTGCCAAGGGAATTAAAGACACGCCCCACGTCTTATTTTTCAGTGCTTCCTCTGTCTTGTATTTCTCCGCCATCACAGGAAATTCTTTTTCTATCTCCGCTTTTCTTTCCGGTGAGTCGAGCAAAACATATGTATAGACTTCATGCTTATACCAGTATTCCTGCATATATTGAGGCAGAGAGGCATAGGAAATCAGAAAATTATAATGAATGTGTGAGTTGGAGGGCATTTCTTTCATGACTCCGGTCACTTCGCACGATACTTTATCATACGTTCCGGTAAAGATCAGAATTTTGCCGATAGGGTCTTCATCTTTGAAATACTTACGGGCAATACGTTCGGTGATTACCACTTGCCGGGGCATAGAGAGACAAGTCTTTTTATCCCCTTTCAGAAGCTCGAAATCAAAAAGACGGAAGAAGCCCGGATCGGCATAGGCTATCTGATTCTCCCGTAATGTCAGTTCGCCATATTTCACAATCTGCTCCGGTTGGAGATGGGTAGCGATACGGGTATAATCTTCGATTCCGGCAAGATTCTCTTTCATGGCCGAGGCATATCCGAAAGAGCTGGTCGCCCAGTAATCGGTCAGAACTTCCCCTTCATGAAAAGTGCTTTGCACCCGATAAATATGGGCATATTTCGTGTGCATTTTATCAAAGCTGAACTCAAAAGTGACATAGGTTAGCATCAGTAATGCCGATGCCATTCCGATTGCCAATCCAAAGATATTGATGAAACTGAACTTCTTCCGCTTCATCAGATTCCGATAGGCACTATTCCAGTAATTCCCTATCATACGGTTTCGTTTTTAGATGACGTTTTCTTTTCCAGCGGACGGTTGATGTTTTCGGCTACAATCTGTCCGTCCAATAGTTGGATGACCCGGTGTGCATATTTCGCATCCCGCTGTGAGTGGGTGACGATAATGATTGTGGTTCCCTGACGGTTGAGTTCGCTCAACAGTTCCATCACTTCGATGCCATTCACCGAATCCAGATTTCCGGTAGGTTCGTCGGCCAGCAGTAGTTTACATTCAGTCACTACGGCACGGGCAATGGCTACACGCTGTTGCTGTCCGCCGGATAACTGCTGAGGATAATGATTCGCACGATGTAACAGGTTGACTTTCTCGAGCACTTTGTTGACTCGTTCTTTCCGTTGGAGAGTCTTCATACCAAGATAGACAAGTGGCAGTTCCACATTCTCATACACGGTCAGTTCGTCAATCAGGTTGAAACTCTGAAAGATAAAGCCCAGATTGCCTTTCCGCAAAGCAGTCAACTGGTTTTCAGTCATTTTATCGACTTGCTTCCCCTCAAAAAAGTAAGAACCGGAAGTCGGAGAATCCAATGTACCGAGAATATTCAGCAAGGTGGATTTGCCGCATCCTGACGGTCCCATTATCGCTACAAATTCTCCTTGTTCCACCTGTAAGGTGACATCATTCAATGCTTTTGTCTGCACCTCTTCTGTGGTGAAAAGCATAGATAGTTTTTCTGTTTTAATCATAATAATTATTCATTATTTTAGTATTAGTTTCTCATTGTCTCCAAATAATTCATAGCCGGATATGATTACTTTCTCACCCGGAGACAAACCGTCTGTCACCTCGTAATACTGTGGATTCTGCCGTCCTATCTTCACAGGGCGCCGCGTGGCAAATGTACCACTTTCATCGACAACGTACATCCATCGGCCCCCGGTAATTTGAAAGAATCCGCCACGGGGAACCAGAATAGCTTGTGCCGGATCACCCAATTGCAGGTTTATGTGATAAGTCTGTCCGGCACGGATATTCTCCGGTCGTTCGGATATAAAATTGAGGTCTGTACGAAACTGACCGTCTTTCACTTCAGGATAGGGTTTAGTCACTTCCAGTTTATAGGTTCCTCCGTCACGGGTAAAGTCGGCTGGAAGTCCGGGAAGTACCCGTTCTACGTAGTGCTCGTCTATCTGTGCCTGTACTTTAAGGTCGGAAGTGATGATTTGCCCGATATGTTCACCGGCAGAAATAGATTGCCCGATTTGCGCATTCAGGTTTCCTACCTGCCCGTCAATCGGAGCTTTCACTTTCAGGTTTTCCAAGCGCTCACGAACCAATGCCAAGCTCCGTTTCATATTACGTATATTCTCGTCAAGACTGCCTATCTGACTTTCCCGAAAAATATGATCCTGACGGATACGTTCGTCAATAACAGCCAGTTGCTCTTTGGCTGCTATATATTCTTCCTCTGCCTGGCGATAGTCTTCACGTGCTATCAGTTGTTCGTTTACCAAACGTTTATACTGCTCATAACGGCGTTGCTTCCCGATAAGCTCTTTATTCAGGCCGATACGTTCTTGTTTCAGTTGCAGTCGTTCCTGCTCCATACTAATCCGGGTATTACGCAACTCGTTTTCCTGATAAGCAAGATCGGCTTCACTCTGCATGATACCGATATTGAGCAATGGGTTGCTAAGACGCAGAATCACATCACCGGCCTTTACCATAGCTCCCTCTTCTTTCAGGCGCTCTTCCACACGACCGCCCTCGATGGCATCCATATAGATAATCCGGCTAGGCATGACCTGACCAATCACACGGATATAATCACTGAACTCGGCCTGCTTGACAGTAGCAATTGTCAGCCGGTCTTTCTCCACTGCCATAGAAGAGGCTGTATCTCTGAAAATAAAATAGGCAATCACAGCAAGTCCGAGCATTACCCCACCGACCCAATAAAGACGTTTGCGGTTGATGCCGGGTTTTCGTTCAATAGGTGTATCCATAATGGTTTATAAAAAAGTTCCTTGTCGATAATATTTTTCCAGTTTCATCATCATTTCTATTTGCAAGCGTACACGAACCAATTCTGCTTTGGCAGCAATAAACCGGTTACGGGCTTCCATCAGTTGAAAGACGGAAATCAATCCCTCTTCCCATTTCCGTTCGGATTCTTTCAGTACCAGTGTTTCAGCGTCAAGTTGTGATAATGCCTGCTGATGTTCACTATATCCGGTGTGAAGAGAAAGAAGTGTTTGCTCAATATCCGTATATAATTGTTGTTTTTCGAGTTCTTCTTCGTTTTTGAGCCGATACATATTCAATTTCAGCTTGCGTTGATTGGTCAAACGTTGCAAACCGCTTAGCAGGGGAAAGGAGATGCCAACGCCCACATATTTTCCTATATTATCACGCAATTGTCTGGCCGAGAAAGCTGTATTATAATAATTGGAACCGACGGTGAAACGAGCAAAGACAGAGGGTGAGAAAGCTCCTCCCGCTATCGCATACTCTTTATGAGCTGCTTTTTGTTTCAAATCAATCATACGCATGGAGGGCAATATTTCGATAGATTGTGCGTATAGAGTTTCCACAGTCGAAACAGAATATGGTGGTAATTGGGATGCTGTAATCGTATCCAGAATAGCGAGTGTGTCGCCCGGCTGGATATTCATTAATTGTTTCAGATGCAATAAAGCGATCCGACTGCTATTTCCGCGCGACTGATAACGATAAATATCTCCCTCCCGGCGCGCTTTCACCTCCTGTAAATCGGAGGCTGATTTCAATCCCAGTTCCACGAAGACCTCTATCTGTTTCAAATACCTTTCGCTCAACCGGCTTTGTTCCAAAGCAAGATCGAGCAATTTTCTCTCCAGAATCAGTTTGTAATAAGCATCCGTCACCTGTCACCTGATAGGCCAGTTCATTCTGTTTCTCTTTCAGCTCCCATTCACTACGTTCTTTGTTCATTTTCCGGAAACGCACCTGATTGATACGCGAAAAGCCTTCAAATAAGGAAAGTGTCATATCGAGTCCCACCGTTCCCTCTTCAAAAGATTCACTGGTATACCCATTGGTGTCAGGATCCAGCGAACGTCCGAATCGTCTGCCTGTTTCCGCATTAACCACTATTTGCGGCAGGAAAGCACCGACAGAAGCTATATAATCTGCTTTTGCTTCCTTTATGCCAATAACTCCGTTACGTACAGCCGGATTCTGTTTATAAGCCAAACGAATGCAATCGTCCAGACTCATAGCGGATTGGGCTAGCAGGAAGACTGGCACTGAAAGCAATAGTAGTAAAAGAAATCTTTTCATCCTTTATAATATATGATTGTGTGATAGCAGGATGATAAAAGCAAATGCAATGCCACAAATCATAAATAATTGATTATAAAACAAATAGAAATTACATAATTCTTCCACCGTCCAAAAATTAAACGCCCTAACGTCCAATAATTGGACATTACCAAGAGAATCCCCCTATTCTACCCCGTTCTAACTCGTTCTGACTCATTCCAGCATAAACTTTGTATGAAAACGTCTAATTATTGGACACTCACTTGCAAAGAAAATCAAAAACAGATACCTTTACCCGGAAACTTAAAAGGAACATTCAACGGACAGAGCCCCCAATCTTGCGTATGGAAACAGGAACGATTTTAATTGTAGACGACAATAAGAGTGTATTAGCCTCACTGGAGTTATTACTCGAGAATGTGTTCAGCACAGTCCGCACAGCTGCCAATCCTAATCAAATCACGACCATCTTATCTACCACTCCGATTGATATTGTGATTCTGGATATGAACTTTTCAGCAGGAATCAACAATGGTAACGAGGGACTGTACTGGCTGAAACATATCCATGAAATCCGCCCTTCACTGCCCGTTATTATGCTAACCGCCTACGGTGATGTAGAATTAGCCGTTAAAGCACTGAAGAATGGTGCAACAGATTTTCTACTAAAACCATGGGATAACCACATACTGATACAGAAAATAAAGGAAGCCTATCAAAACAATCGTCCAACCCATCATAAAAACTCTCCCAAATCAACCCAGAAAGCATCCGGTGATGAAAATCTGAATAAGTCAGAAATGTTGATCGGTCATTCCCCTGCAATGCTACAGCTAATTAAAGTAGTTACTAAAGTCGCCAAAACCGATGCCAATATCCTGATAACCGGAGAAAATGGAACAGGAAAAGAGATGTTAGCCAGGGAAATACATCGCTTATCTTCACGAAACACCCGTCAGTTACTTAGTGTCGATATGGGGGCTATCAGCGAATCGCTCTTTGAGAGTGAACTCTTCGGACACGAACGTGGAGCGTTTACTGATGCTTATGAAAGCCGTCCGGGTAAATTCGAAGCCGCCAATGGTGGTTCGCTTTTTATGGATGAAATCGGAAATCTCCCTCTTGCATTGCAGGCCAAACTACTGACTGTACTACAAAACCGAAATATCACCCGAATCGGAAGCAACAAAGTGATTCCCGTTGATATCCGACTCATCTCCGCCACCAACAAAGACATACCGGAGATGATTAAAGAAGGTTTGTTCCGCGAAGACTTATTCTATCGCATCAATACCATCCATCTGGAAATTCCCCCTTTGAGAGAACGGGGAGATGATCTATTATTATTCATCGATGCTTTTCTTCATCGCTTCGCTTCCAAATATCAACGACCGGAAATGCGAATGCATGAGCAAACGATTGAAAAGCTACGCTCCTATCATTGGCCGGGCAATATCCGGGAACTGCAACACACCATCGAAAAAGCGGTTATTTTATGCGAAAGCAACGTGATACGTCCTAAAGATATTCTGGTGAAACAGACTTGGAAACCACAGACAGTCCAAGCGGTGCCCAATCTGGAAGAAGTGGAACGGCAAGCCATCGAGACGGCCATCTTGCAAAATAATGGAAACCTGACTGCTGCGGCCGAACAACTTGGTATCAGCCGACAGACGCTCTACAATAAACTGAAACGATTTAAGCCCTAAGCCGTATGCTATTCAGCCGATATATATATATTGGACCATATTAGGACATATCCTATTTATTCTTGCTACCGCAGGAACAGGTCTATGGCTCATTATTTCCCAACAAGGAGTGGTAATAGGGATATTACTGGTTATCTGCTCCTTGTTTCAGATTGGAAGATTAGTGAATAAGCTAAACTCTTTCAACCAAAAATTACGCCTTTTCTTCGATGCGATAGAAGACAAAGACAATATGCTCTATTTCCCTGAAAACAATGTCAGCCGGGAACAGGAAATGCTGAATCGTTCACTCAACCGTATCAATACCCTGCTCATCCGAACTCAAGCTGAATATTCAAAGCAGGAACATTTCTACCGTTCGCTATTGGAAGAAGTCCCTAGCGGTGTGTTGGCATGGGATTCTTCCGGAAAAATAATGATGGCCAACAGTGCCGCACTGACTTTATTGGGATGCCAGCAACTAGCCCAATACGACCAACTGAAACCTATCCTGCAGGAAAAAGAGAAGAAAGAACGACTTAGTCTGTCTCAAAACCAGATGAAATTACAGAACGAAACTATTACCATCTTATCTATCAAAGATATCAGTAATGAACTGAATGATAAAGAGAGTGAATCATGGAACAAACTAAGCCACGTGCTTACCCACGAAATCATGAACACCATTGCTCCCATCATCTCCCTGTCGCAAACATTATCCGCATATCCGGACAACAGCGAAAAAACACTTCGCGGACTTCATATCATCCAAGCACAAAGTGAACGCCTGCTGGAATTTACCGAATCTTTCCGTCGTCTTTCCTATCTGCCCCAACCGGAAAGGAAACGGTTTTCACTAACAGCCCTCCTGCAAAATCTGCAAGAACTCCTGTCTACCGATTTTCAGGAAAATCAGATTCATTTCACACTTACTTGTCAGCCGGAATTCATCGACATGGATGGAGACGAGAACCAGCTATCCCAAGTCCTGCTCAATCTCCTTAGAAACTCCATGCAGGCGTTAGACGGAAGAACGGACGGAGCAATCGAAATTTATGCATATCGGGACGAGCATATATCTATCGACATCACAGACAATGGTCCCGGTATCCCCGATGAACTGCAAGAAAAAGTATTCATTCCGTTCTTCACCACCAAATCCGAAGGAATCGGTATCGGGTTAAGTCTCTGCCGACAAATCATCCGTAACCACAACGGTCATTTGTCTATTTTGGAAAGCCGTCCCGGTAAAACAATTTTTCATATCGACATTTCACTGTAAAACAAACCTTTCACGGCCTTCGAGTGTTTATTATCATATAAACGAATTTTACACGATATGAGCACCAAAGAACAATACTGGAAATATTCCCTCATTGTCATCATCCTGTTTATGGGAGTCATCATCTTTCGCCAAATCACTCCTTTCCTGGGGGGATTGCTGGGAGCACTCACCATCTACATTCTTGTACGCGGACAGATGAATCATCTGGTAGAAAAACGAAAGCTGAAACGAAGCATCAGCGCACTGTTGATTACCGCAGAAACGATTTTCGTCTTTCTTATCCCCTTGGGATTGACTGTCTGGATGGTGGCAAACAAGTTACAGGATATCAATCTGGATCCACAGACCTATATTGCACCTATTCAACAGGTAGCAGAATTCATCAAAGAGAAAACAGGATACGATGTATTGGGAAAAGATACGCTGTCATTCATCATGTCCATACTTCCCCGTATCGGACAAATTATAATGGAAAGCATCAGCAGCCTTGCCATCAACCTGTTCGTCATGATCTTTGTGCTTTATTTCATGCTGATTGGAGGAAAAAAGATGGAAGCTTATGTCAATGACATTCTGCCATTTAATGAAACCAATACGCAGGAAGTCATTCACGAAATCAATATGATTGTCCGTTCCAATGCTATCGGTATTCCCTTACTGGCTATCATTCAGGGAGGCGTGGCTATGATAGGCTATCTGCTTTTCGGAGCACCCAACATACTGATGCTAGGATTCCTGACCTGCTTTGCAACCATCATTCCGATGGTAGGTACGGCATTGGTATGGTTTCCTGTAGCCGCTTATCTTGCCATCAGCGGAGACTGGTTCAACGCCATCGGGCTTTTTGGCTATGGAGCTATCGTCGTATCGCAATCGGACAACCTTATCCGGTTCATCCTTCAAAAGAAGATGGCGGATACACATCCGCTTATCACTATTTTCGGAGTAGTCATCGGCCTGCCGATATTCGGGTTTATGGGAGTCATCTTCGGTCCGTTGCTGCTTTCATTATTCTTTCTTTTTGTGGATATGTTCAAGAAAGAATATCTCGACTTGCGAAATAACCTCCCATCGAGATGACGGAACTACCGAAAAATTGTGTACTTTTGCGGCTGTAAAAACGACACTAAAATTTGATGGAAACATTTACATTCAATACTGTCGAACTGATTCTTTTATCGGCGGCAGGTATTCTTTTTATCATTCAGCTCATTTATTATTTCGGCCTGTACAATCGAATACATGTCCACAATAAGGCTGTAGGCAAAGAAGAGGCGCATTTCACACGAGAACTGCCTCCACTTTCCGTGATTCTCTGCGCACGCAATGAGGCTGAAAA
>NZ_DAWCXD010000050.1:0-12917 GCF_052357945.1 Bacteroides sp.
TTCAATATACTTATGGTAATTTGACAGGGCAAATGCTGCGCTGGGGATTAGACACTGATAAGAGATCGGTTCCTGCAAATTTTTTTAATACAGGAAGCAATGTTTCCAATGCACTTTCTCTCTCTACAGGTAATGATAAGAGTCAAAGCTATATCTCTGTAGCCACAACTAATGCAACAGGCATTATGCCCAATAATGACTATGATAGATATAATTTTTCATTCCGTAATACTACCAATTTCTTGAATAATAAGTTTATTTTGGATACAAGTGCTAACTATATTATTCAAAACGATAAGAATATGGTATCGCAAGGGCAGTATTTTAACCCGCTTACTTCTTTGTACTTGTTCCCACGTGGCGAAGATTTTTCTGATGTAGCTGTATACGAACGTTATGATGATTTGTCGGGTGTAAATACTCAGTATTGGCCATATGGTGATTTAGGCGGTGTTTCGTCTCAAAATCCTTATTGGATTATGAATCGTATGAATCGTGAGAACGATAGAAGACGTTATAAATTGGCTGCTAGTCTACAATATAACATCATTGAAGGGCTAAATGTACAAGGACGTGTGAGCATCGATAACACCGAAAGTAAATACACCGAAAAATTCCACGCAGGTACGGTCGGTAATTTTGCCGGTCCAAAAGGGCGATATAAAGAAGAAAACCGTCTAGATAGACAAGTGTATGCTGATGTATTGGCGAACTTCAATAAAACGTTCAATGAATTTAATGTAACGGCCAATTTGGGTGCTTCTATTAAGGATCTTCGTATGGAGTTGACTTCTTTGCATGGAGACTTGAACAATGTAACTAATCATTTTACCATCGAAAACCTTACACGCAGTGGTTATTATAAAGTAAATGCTGATGGTTTAAAGCGGCAGACACAATCAGTTTTTGCTAATGCGGAAATAGGCTGGAGAAGTTTTCTCTACTTAAGTCTCACCGGACGTGCTGACTGGGATTCTTCTCTGGCTCTTTCAGAAAGAGGAAATAAACCGTTTTTCTATCCTTCTATTGGTCTTTCAAGCATTTTGAGTGAAGTTATTGATTTGCCTGAATGGTTCTCATTCTTAAAAGCACGTTTTTCTTTCACTTCGGTGGGTAATGCCTATGATCCATATTTGACAAAGGTACGTTATGTTTATGATGATCAGCTTGACCAATATAAAGCAGAATCCTTGTATCCAAACTCTGATTTGAAACCAGAAATTACTAAATCTTATGAGGCGGGATTGAATATGCGTTTCTTCAAGAATACATTGAATTTTGATATTACTTATTACAACTCTGATACACGTAACCAAACATTCGCCGCACCTCTTCCGGCAAGTTCTGGGTATACGGCTGTTAACATCCAAGCAGGTAGTGTACAGAACCAAGGTATAGAGATGGCCTTAGGATACAAAAATGAGTGGCGTGATTTCGGTTGGTCCAGTAATTTTACTTTTACTTATAATAAGAATAAAATTAAAAGATTGGCTGATGGTGTTACAAACAGAATTACGGGGGAACCGATTGAAATGCCTTATGTAGACAAAGCAAGATTAGGAGGCTCTACTTCGCCGGTAGTACGCCTGACAGAAGGTGGTTCTATGGGAGACCTGTATATCAACCGTGACTTTAAACGCGATAATAATGGTTATATCTATTTGGATGCCAAGACTGGTTTGCCAAGTATGGTGGAAACCGAATATAAGAAAATCGGTTCATTGCTTCCAAAGGTTAATTTAGGATGGAGAAACTCATTTACTTATAAAGGTTTACGTCTGAATGTATTGTTAAGCGGACGTTTTGGTGGTTTGGTTGTATCTAATACACAAGCTTTCCTTGATCGTTGTGGTGTTTCCGAATATAGCGCACAACTTCGTCAGGCTGGAGGAGTAACCATCAATAACAGAAATGTATCCGCTAAGGATTATCTCGGCATAGTAGCGGCTGGTACTGGTGAAGGTGACCACTATGTATATGAAGCAACCAATATTCGTTTGCAGGAGGTTAGTCTTGAATATACACTCCCTAAAAAGTGGTTGTATAACATTGCTGATGTAACATTAGGTTTAATCGGAAATAATCTTGCTATGATATATTGCAAGGCACCGTTCGATCCTGAATTGGTTGCGTCATCTACCAGTACATTCTATACTGGTGTGGATTATTTCATGCAACCTAGCTTGAGAAACATGGGATTTAGTATAAAAGTACAATTCTAATAAAGCAACGAATGATGAAAAGATTCAATATAATTAAGACTGTAAGCGTGGCAGCTTTCACTACTACTCTGCTATTCGCTTCATGTACGGGAAACTTTGACGAATTAAACACACATCCAACAGACGTGTATCCCGAAGATATGACTCCGACGGAACGGGTCGGTACGTTGTTTGTGGCTATGACTCGCTTATTAAATGCCTGTCAGGAAAATAACAGTCAACACACTGAACAAATGGTAGGGCAGTATGGCGGGTATTTTGCAACAACTGCTCCTTGGAATGGTACTAATTTTGGAACATTCAATCCTAGTGCTGACTGGGTAGATGTTCCTTATAAAGATATGTTTACAGAGTTTTATCCGAATTTCCAGACAATAAAAGAATCTACAGGAGGTACCGGATATATTTATGCGTGGGCATCTATTCTGAGGGTCGGTGTTATGCTTCGTGTAGCTGATATTTATGGGCCTATCCCTTACTCTGAAATGGGAAAAGGAGAATTCCAAGTGGCATATGACGATGTGAAAACACTCTATCATAATATGTTTGATGATTTGACACGTAGTATCAATGTACTTTCGGCATTTGTTCAGGAAAATGAAGGAAAAGAAGTACCTGTTGCCGAATATGATATCATATATAATGGTGATTTTAGCAAATGGATCAAATACGCTAACTCTTTAAAACTTCGTATGGCCGTACGTATCGCTTCTAATACTGAAGATACAGAATATGCCAAACAAATGATGGCGGAAGCGATTGATGGCGGAGTGATAGAATCTAATGATGATAATGCCTTTTTTCCATCTATGCCATATAACCCATTTTGGATTGCTTCAGATTGGGGTGATTTAGCTATCAATGCAACACTTTCTGCATACATGAATGGATATAATGATCCACGTATCAGCAAATATATGAATACTTCGACTTCTTATAGAGAGTATCGTGGTGTACGTATGGGTATTAAAGATACAAGTAAAAGCGTTGAAGGTAGTGCTGCAAGGTACTCTAAACCAGCTGTAACAGATGCTTCTCCTATGCCAGTTTTTTATGCGGCAGAAACTTATTTCTTAAAAGCTGAAGCGGCTTTACAAGGATGGATTGCAGGCGGAACAGCAGCAGCTAAGAGTTACTATGAACAAGGTATTCAAATTTCAATGAATCAATATGGTGTAGAGATTGGTGATTATCTTTCAAGTACAGTTGTTCCTCAAGGGTATACAGATCGATGGAACTCTCAAAATAATATTTCATTTACTGATGTTCCTACTGTTGCATGGGAAAACGGAAGTAATAAACTTCAGAAGATTATTACTCAAAAATGGATTGCCAACTATCCATTGGGAATCGAAGCGTGGTGTGATTATCGCCGAACTGGTTATCCTGAATTGTTTACGGCGCGAGATAATCTAAGCTCTGTTAGTTATATCGGTGATATTGATAGTAAACGTATGGTACGTCGTTTACCATATCCTACAACGGAAAAATCTAGTAACTCAGCCAATGTAGAAGCAGCTATTGCAACTATGTTAGGTGGTCCGGACACCGGAGCTACAGATTTGTGGTGGGCGAAAAAGAATTAATTTTTAACCTGATAAAATATAGAATATGAATATAAAGCATATAAAAAATGCATTCGGATTTGCATTTGCCGCTATATTCTTCGTTGGATGTACGGATGTGGAATCTATTAATGATGTTGATTTGAATCAAACAATTAAAACTGATGAATATTATGCTGCTTTGCGCAAGTGGAAAGAAACACCGGGACTTCCACAAGTGTTCGTTTGGTTCGACAATTGGACAGGAACTTCTCCTACCGGTGAAAATAGCTTGAGAGGTCTGCCTGATTCTGTAACCATTGCTTCCAACTGGGGTGGGCATCCGAAATTTGAATTAACTTCGGAGCGAAAGGCTGATATGGAATATGTACAAAAAGTGAAAGGCACAAAGGTTGTTGTTACCTTATTTTCTCAAAATATAGGCGACGACCTTCCAGATAAAGAAATTTATCATGAAGCTGGAACCAGTAGTGATCCGGAAAAGGTGAGACCTGCAATTAAAGCCTATGCAGAGGATATTTATAAAGCTTGTCTTGAATGTGGATATGATGGTTATGACTGGGATTATGAGCCTGGTGGTGGAATGGGAGTTGGTCCGCTTTGGTCAAATAAAGTACAGAGAACTATTTTTGTCGAGGAACTTTCCTACTGGTTTGGACATGGTGCTATGGATCCTAACCGCGATCGTGGAGATCGCCCTATGCCAGAGAAACGCCTTCTTTTCTTGATTGACGGTGAGGTTGGAATCCGAACAGGTATGGATAAAGAATGGCTTTCATACTATGTAGACTATTTTGTATTGCAAGCTTATGGTGGAATGGGAGATTATAGAATGACAGGCGTGTTGCGTGATATGGATGATTGGATACAACAGGGGATTATTACTCCGGATGAAATTGTCCGCAGAACCATAGCTACCGAGAATTTTGAATCGTATGCTAATACTGGAGGAGGATTCCTGGGTATGTCAAACTACGTATATAAAAATACTTATACTGTTAATGGAAAACCTTATGAAATAGACCAGTTAATTGGTGGATGTGGTCTTTATCGTGTAGGCTTTGACTATGCACAAGGTAAGGGCGATTATGATGGTTCACCGGAATATTATTTCTTGCGTCAGGGAATTACAAACATATATAGGAATTTCTATGATCGCATGAATGCTGCCAACGAAGAATAATGATTAAACGAATTTTATAAGAATGAAAATTATGAAATATATCTATTTATCAAGTCTTATGATTGCATTGTCAGCATTTCTTATAGGATGTGAGAATGCAGAATACAAGGCACAGTCAAACAGCCTTTACATAACAGATGCGGCTGGTACAAACAATGCTACTACTGTTACCATGGATGATGGTGCAGACATTAACGTTGTTGTGCGTTTAGCTCAAAAAGTTATGGAAGATGTGGAAGTGGAAATCCAGTTCTCTCCTGAATTACTGGCTGAATACAATGCAACTAGCGGTACGGAATATGAAGTCTTGCCAGCCGATATGCTTCCAAAGAATGCGACAGTGACAATTCCGGCAGGTGAAATTAGTGCCAATTATCGACTTCATGTGGATGATTTTGTGACTAATGGTATTACTTATGCCATTCCTCTTACATTAGGTAATGTTATAAAAGGTAATATTGTAAAATCAAAAGCTCAAAGTAAATTTATTTATGTATTAGCTAAGCCTTTGAATGTTTCTGTGCCTGTATTGCGTGGTAATGCCGGAAATGTAACAACACTTCCTGAAACGGATTGGGGAATTACAGTAGATGCATGGACATTGGAAGCATGGGTACGTATGGATGGTTATAGTATAAATAATCAGGCTATTTTCACTTCCGGAAGTAATGATCATGAAATCTATATCCGTTTTGGAGATGCCAATAGGCCTTACAATTATCTACAGATAAAGTCTTTGGGAGGTCAAAAACAAACAGCCAGTGACTTGGAAGCAAACACTTGGTATCATTGGGCTTTCGTTTATAATGGAACAACACTTACTATTTATAGAAATGGAAAACAAGATACCTTCTTTGATCCTCCTGCACCGAAAGGTGGAAGCGTACGCTTTGATTTTATGAAAATAGTGGATAGTGGTAGCTATTTCCGTAATAATTGTGCTATGAGTCAGGTTCGCCTATGGAAAGTAGCTCGTACAGAATCGGAGATCGCAAACAATATGTATTTTGAAGTTAATCCTAAGAATCCTAATTTGATTGCCCTTTGGCCAATGGATGAAGGAGATGGCACTTCCTTTAGAGATGCTACAGGAAACGGACACAATGCAACATCTAATGGTGCTCTTCAAAGGTGGGAACATAATATCCGATTTGATAAATAAAATGTTCTAGGCTAATAAATCATTGCAAAGAGGAGGATATGTCGCAGAGGCATATCCTCTTTTTTATATGTTAAAGTATCCATAATTTATTAGAACTTTATTCTCCTGAATTGTACTTCTAGTAAATGCTCATATAAACTTAAATTCTAACAAACATGAAACATTGGTTATTATCTGTTTTGCTGGTGGTATGTGGTACTGTTTCAGCACAAATAACACTCGTAAAAGATGGCAAAAGTAGTGCTCGCATCATTGTGCAGGACAAGATGCCAAATAGTAAGACGTCAGCGCAATTCTTACAACGTTTTCTTACTGAAATTTCGGGAGTTGCACTTCCTATTGAAAATGATAAAACTCCTCGAAAAGGAGATATTCTCATTGGTGGTCAATCTTCGGCGGAAGTAACAGAGGATGGATTCTCTATTTCTACTCAAGATGGTATTCTAAAAATATCTGGTAAAGAAAACGGTGTTGTATATGGGGTTGTTACTTTATTGGAGCAATATTTGGGTATCGATTATTGGGGAGAGAATGAATATTCTCTTACCCCTTCAAAAACGGTGAACTTACCCTTCATTAATAAAGTCGAGAATCCGGGCTTTCGTTACCGTCAGACACAATGTTATGCTATCCATACAGACTCTATTTATAAGTGGTGGAATCGTTTAGAGGAACCGAATGAAGTGTTTGCTGCCGGTTATTGGGTGCATACTTTTGATAAGCTTCTGCCTTCATCCATTTATGGGAAAGAACATCCGGAATATTATTCTTACTTCAAAGGAAAACGCCACCCGGGAAAGGCCAGCCAGTGGTGTTTGAGTAATCCGGAGGTTTTTGAGATTGTTGCTCAACGTGTTGATTCTATTTTCAAAGCAAATCCAAATAAACATATCATATCTGTAAGTCAGAATGATGGTAATTATACAAATTGTACGTGTGATGCTTGTAAGGCAATTGATGATTATGAAGGAGCATTATCAGGAAGTATCATCACTTTTCTGAATAAGTTGGCTGCCCGTTTCCCGGATAAAGAATTTTCCACATTGGCTTATCTATATACTATGAATCCTCCGAAACATGTGAAACCTTTGCCGAATGTGAATATTATGTTGTGTGATATTGACTGTGACCGTGAAGTAACTTTGACGGAGAATGCTTCGGGAAAAGAGTTTGTGAAAGCCATGGAAGGATGGTCTAAGATTACCAATAATATTTTCGTGTGGGATTACGGTATTAACTTTGATAATTATCTGGCTCCATTTCCTAATTTCCATATTTTACAGGACAATATCCGTCTTTTCAAAAAGAATCATGCCACCATGCATTTCTCTCAAATAGCAGGGAGCAGGGGAGGAGATTTTGCAGAACTTCGCGCTTATTTAGTGTCAAAGTTAATGTGGAATCCCGAAGTTAATGTAGACTCATTGATGCAACATTTTTTGCATGGATATTATGGTGAAGCAGCGCCATATCTTTATCAGTACATAAAGATAATGGAAGGAGCATTAATTGGTAGTGGACAGAGGTTGTGGATATATGATTCACCCGTATCACATAAATATGGCATGCTAAAGCCTGCTTTGATGCGTCGTTATAATCATTTGTTTGATTTGGCTGAAAAAGCTGTTGAAGCAGAACCTGGTTTCTTGAAACGAGTTCAACGGGCACGTCTGCCAATTCAGTATTCAGAACTGGAAATAGCACGAACGGAGACAGAAAAAGACTTGGTAGATATCAATAAAAAGTTAGACCTTTTTGAGGAACGCGTGAAAGAGTTTCAAGTTCCGACATTGAATGAGCGTTCCAATTCACCGGTAGACTATTGTAAATTGTACAGGGAACGTTACATGCCACAAAAAGAGAAAAGTTTGGCATTGGGTGCAAAGGTTACTTATCTAATACCTCCTACCGGAAAATATGCGGCATTAGGAAAGAACGCACTGATTGACGGTTTGTTTGGTGGAGCAACCTTTGTTGATAGCTGGATTGGTTGGGAAGGAACCGATGGTGCATTCGTTATAGATTTGGGCGAAGCGAAAGAGATACATAGTGTGGAAACAGATTTTCTTCATCAAATAGGGGCCTGGATTCTTTTTCCTCTAAAGGTGGTTTATTCATACGCTGAAGACGGTGAGCATTATACACATTGGAAAACGATTGATTTACTGGAAGAACGTACCGGTGAAGTAAAATTCCGTGGAGTCAAGGCTGAATCAGCCGAACCGATAAAAACTCGTTATGTGAAAGTAGAAGTCACCGGAACAAAAGAATGTCCGACTTGGCATTATGGTGTAGGTCATCCTTCGTGGTTCTTTATAGACGAAGTGATAATAAAATAAAAAAAGTAGGGGGGAGACGTTAGTAGTTTCCCCCTTTTAGTTGTATTATATATAGATGGGTCAGAAAAATGTTTTTTTTCATCTATATACTATGATTTATGCAACAGAATAAAACTGCTTCTCAACGAAAAACTATTAACCCGGCTTGCTGGGTACCTACTGCTTATTTTGCAATGGGACTTCCCTTTATTGCTATTAATCTGGTTTCTGTTTTCATGTTTAAGGATCTTGGAATTTCGGATACGCAAATTGCATTCTGGACTTCTCTGATTATGATGCCTTGGACACTGAAATTTTTGTGGAGCCCTTTTCTTGAAATGTATCGTACGAAAAAATTCTTCGTATTGATTACAGAATTATTGAGTGGTGTATTGTTTGGAGTAGTAGCCTTTTCTTTGTTTTTCGATTACTTTTTCGCCATAAGTATCTCTACAATGGCAGTGATTGCCTTTAGTGGAGCAACGCACGATATTGCTTGTGATGGTGTATATATGGCTGAATTGAACAAGGAAGATCAGGCAAAATATATCGGAGTGCAGGGTGCTTTTTATAATGTAGCCAAATTGGTTGCTAATGGAGGATTAGTTGCTATGGCAGGAGCATTGGCAGAGCACTTTGGAGCAATAGAAGGTGCTTCGATAGATGCTAACAAAGGAGCGTATTCATCTGCATGGATGATTATTTTCGGCGTAATTGCGGCAATAATGGTACTGATCGGTATTTATCATATAAAAATGTTACCTTCTACACAGGTTCCGTCAACAACAAAGAAAACTGCATCGGAGGTTGGGCACGAATTGGTAGCAGTCATTGCTAACTTCTTTACTAAAAAGCATATTCTTTATTACATCTGTTTTATTATTTTATATCGTTTGGCAGAAGGCTTTATCATGAAAATAGCTCCGCTGTTTTTACGTGCGTCAAGAGATGTAGGCGGCTTAGGACTGTCGTTAACAGAGATCGGTACGCTAAATGGTATCTTTGGTTCCGCTGCTTTCGTTTTAGGCTCATTGTTGGCAGGTATTTATGTCTCTAAGTTCGGATTGAAAAAGACACTATTTACTCTCTGCTGTATTTTTAATCTTCCGTTTGTAGCCTATACCTTTTTGGCAGTTGCACAGCCTACTAATGTATATCTGATCGGAACTTGTATAACAATGGAATATTTTGGTTATGGCTTTGGTTTTGTCGGACTGACGTTGTTTATGATGCAACAGATTGCTCCAGGCAAACATCAAATGTCACATTACGCATTTGCTTCAGGAATCATGAATCTGGGAGTGATGCTTCCGGGAATGGTTAGTGGTTATCTTAGTGACTTATTAGGATATCGTAATTTCTTTATCTATGTGTTAATCGCAACTATTCCAGCTTTTCTGATTACTTATTTCATACCTTTCACGTATGATGACTCAAAAAATAAATAATATAAAATCAACGATTATGAATAAAATTCAAATTCCTTGGGAAGATCGTCCTGTCGGATGTACGGACGTTATGTGGCGTTACTCACAAAATCCAGTTATCGGACGTTATCATATTCCTTCATCTAATAGTATTTTCAATAGTGCTGTTGTTCCTTTTGAGGATGGTTTTGCAGGCGTATTCCGTTGTGATAACAAAGCTGTACAGATGAATATCTTTGCAGGTTTTAGTAAGGACGGAATTCATTGGGATATCAATCATGAACCTATTCAGTTTAAAGCAGGTAACACGGAAATGATTGAGTCGGAATATAAATACGACCCTCGTGTTACATGGATTGAAGACCGTTATTGGGTGACTTGGTGTAATGGTTATCATGGCCCTACGATTGGTATTGCCTATACTTTTGACTTTAAGGAGTTTTTCCAGTGCGAAAATGCTTTCTTGCCTTTCAATCGTAATGGTGTACTTTTCCCGCAGAAGATCGATGGCAAGTATGCGATGTTGAGTCGTCCCAGTGATAATGGACATACTCCGTTTGGCGACATATACATCAGCTATAGCCCGGATATGAAATATTGGGGTGAACACCGCTGTGTAATGAAAGTGACTCCTTTCCCGGAAAGCGCTTGGCAGTGTACGAAGATTGGTGCAGGTTCAGTTCCTTTCCTTACAGATGAAGGCTGGTTGCTGTTCTATCACGGTGTAATCACTACTTGTAATGGTTTCCGTTACGCTATGGGATCTGCCATATTGGATAAAGATCATCCGGAAAAAGTCCTCTACCGTACACGTGAATATCTGCTTGGTCCGGCTGCTCCTTACGAACTTCAGGGTGACGTTCCTAATGTAGTATTCCCCTGTGCTGCTTTGCAAGATGGTGAACGTGTTGCTGTTTATTATGGTGCGGCAGATACTGTGGTAGGTATGGCCTTCGGATATATAAAAGAGATTATCGATTTCACGAAACGAACGAGTATCATTTAATAAAGATATGAAACGTATTATATTAACTTACACACTTGCTTTTTCCCTTCTTTCCGCTTATGCGGGGGAAGGGGGAAGCCCTCCCCTTAAAAATACGGATAAAAGTCTTTTGATAGATTATGTAGATCCTTTTATCGGAACTACTAATTTCGGGACTACCAATCCCGGAGCGATTTGTCCAAATGGTATGATGTCTGTGGTTCCTTTCAATGTGATGGGATCTTCTGAAAATACCTATGATAAAGACGCACGGTGGTGGTCTACGCCTTATGAATATACAAACTGTTTCTTTACCGGATATGCTCATGTAAATTTGAGTGGAGTCGGTTGTCCGGAATTAGGTTCTTTATTGCTGATGCCTACTACCGGAGAACTGAATGTGGATTATAAGGAATATGGTAGTAAGTATAAGGATGAACAGGCTTCACCGGGTTATTATTCTAATTATCTGACTAAATACAACGTAAAAACAGAAGTCTCGGCTACTCCTCGTACCGGTATTGCCCGTTTTACTTTTCCAAAAGGAAAAAGTCATATATTGTTGAATTTAGGTGAAGGATTAACGAATGAGAGCGGTGCCATGCTTCGTCGTGTAAGCGATTGTGAGGTGGAAGGAGTCAAATTGCTTGGTACATTCTGTTATAACCCTCAAGCTGTGTTTCCTATTTACTTTGTATTACGGGTTAAAAAGAACCCTTCTGCAACAGGGTATTGGAAGAAACAACGTGCGATGACGGGTGTTGAGGCTGAATGGGATCCGGACCAGGGAAAGTATAAACTTTATACTCGCTACGGAAAAGAAATAGCAGGAGATGACATCGGTACTTATTTCTCCTTCGACACAGAAGAAGGTGAGCAGGTAGAAGTACAAATGGGAGTTTCTTTTGTAAGTATAGAAAATGCCCGGTTGAATCTGGATCGTGAACAGGCTGGAAAGAATTTCGAGCAGATTCATGCTGAAGCACGCTCCAAATGGAATGATGACTTATCACGTATAACTGTAGAAGGTGGTACGGATGCTCAAAAAACTGTATTTTACACAGCACTTTACCATTTGCTGATTCATCCTAATATTTTGCAGGATGTAAACGGAGAATATCCGGCAATGGAAAGTGATAAGATTTTGACAACAAAAGGAGATCGCTATACTGTCTTTTCTCTTTGGGATACTTACCGCAATGTTCATCAATTGTTGACTTTGGTTTATCCGGAACGTCAGATGGAAATGGTACGTACAATGCTCGATATGTATCGCGAACATGGATGGTTGCCTAAATGGGAATTATATGGCAGGGAAACATTGACAATGGAAGGTGATCCGAGTATTCCGGTAATTGTAGATACCTGGATGAAAGGTTTGCGTGATTTTGATGTTGATTTGGCTTATGAAGCAATGTACAAATCTGCTACATTACCCGGAGCGGAAAACTTGATGCGTCCTGATAATGATGATTATATGTCCAAGGGATATGTGCCTCTTCGCGAACAGTATGACAATTCCGTATCTCATGCATTGGAATATTATATTGCTGATTTTGCGTTATCTCGCTTTGCAGAGGCTTTGGGTAAAAAGAAAGATGCAGAGATGTTCTACAAGCGTTCTCTGGGATACAAACATTATTATAGCAAAGAATTTGGTACTTTCCGTCCGATTCTTCCAGATGGAACTTTTTACAGTCCGTTTAATCCGAGACAAGGAGAGAACTTTGAACCGAATCCCGGTTTCCATGAAGGTAATTCCTGGAATTATACATTCTATGTGCCACATGATGTATATGGCTTGGCAAAACTAATGGGTGGAAAGAAACCTTTTATTGATAAGCTACAAATGGTTTTTGACGAAGGGCTTTATGACCCGGCAAATGAACCGGATATTGCTTATGCCCATTTATTCTCATATTTTAAAGGTGAAGAATGGCGCACACAGAAAGAGACGCAACGTTTAATAGACAAGTACTTTACTACCAAACCTGATGGTATTCCAGGAAACGATGATACGGGAACGATGTCTTCCTGGGCTATTTTCAATATGAT
>NZ_DAWCXD010000050.1:13017-23596 GCF_052357945.1 Bacteroides sp.
TTGAAATAACACACAGTGTTTCATAGGTATCGTTTTTGGGTTGACAGGGCTGTCGGACTTCTTATGGTCCGGCAGCCCATTTTTTTACATTTACTTTTATTGTTACTTCTCGGAAAATAGCGACACTATATGCTCGGGATAGTGACGGTATCCGGCTAAAATAGCGTCACTATTTCTCCCGGATACCGTCATTATCTTATTTTCATTAGACTATACTCTGCCACATTTATAGTTATTCTCTGTTTTATAGGTGATTACAAAAATCTCTTTCATACGTCTACTATGTAAATTGTAGGCAATAAGATGAAAACAAGAAGAAATTTATTCAAACATATCCTTTGGATATTAATACTTGCAGAGTGTTTCCCTCTATTAGCGATTGCCGGATCGCAGCAAAAGGAACAACGTTATAAAATAGCCGTATGTGACTGGATGATTCTGAAACGTCAAAAAATCGGTTCATTCCAATTGGTACATGAATTGAATGGTGACGGCGTCGAACTAGATATGGGTGGCCTTGGCAAGAGAGAAATGTTTGATAATAAATTGCGGGAACCTCATTTCCAGCAGCTATTTCGTGAAACTGCTCAAAAATATCAATTAGAGGTTTCTTCTATTGCTATGTCCGGTTTCTACGGACAGTCTTTTCTGGAACGTGCTAATTATAAAGAGTTGGTTCAAGACTGCCTTCATGCAATGCAAGTAATGAATACTAAAGTAGCTTTTCTTCCTTTGGGGGGAATCGAAACTGGATGGGAAAAGAATTCAGCACTTCGAACAGAAGTTGTAAAACGTTTGAAGGAGGTGGGAGATATGGCTGCTTCTGAAGGAGTAGTTATCGGCATTGAAACTCAACTGGATGCTAAAGGAGATGTGAAACTGCTGAAAGAAATAAATTCTCCGGGAATCAAGATCTATTTTAAATTTCAAAATGCATTGGAGAATGGAAGGGATTTATGTAAGGAATTGAAGATTTTGGGGGAAAAGAATATTTGCCAGATTCACTGTACGGATACAGATGGAGTGACTCTGCCTTTTAATGAACGATTGGACATGAATAAGGTGAAAAAGACTTTGGACAAGATGGGATGGAGTGGATGGCTAGTAGTAGAACGTTCACGTGATAAGGATGATGTGCGAAACGTGAAGAAGAATTATGGCACGAATATTAAGTATTTGAAAGAAGTGTTTCAGTAAAGATAGGAGGGTGATTATGATATAGTTAATATTATAAAGAGAGAGAAAAAGCACAAAATCTATTTTTTATCCTTTTAAGTGATTACATTTTTTTTGATTGTACGTCTTTCCTTAAAAGAACTTTTAGATTTTGAAGATATAATATATTATTTTTGTTTAAATTAAAATTTAATCTATGAAGAGTAAGATGAAGATTAAAATGAAGATTGCCGGGAAGTTATGGGGCTTATCAGCAATTCTTTTATTCGTTTCTTGTGCTAAAGGTTTTGACGATAACGAAACCTTTTCTGGAGGTGTGACAAATACACAGTTAGAATCTCCAGAGAATATAAGTTTCTCTACCTTAACTAATGCTGATGGATCAGAAAGTTTGAAACTTACATGGCCTGTAGTTATGGGAGCTGGTGGTTTTAAAGTGAATGTTTACAATATGAATGATCCGGTTAATCCAGTTGCAGTAGTGGCAGATAGTATCGTAGATGGAAGTTCAATGGTATTTCCAAAACTGGAAGACACAAATTATCGGGTTACTGTGCAAACAATGGGTAATGAAAAATTGAATAATAAGGATGCTCAAACAGCCACTACTCAAGATTATAAAGCATTTGCAGCAGTTGCAACTATACATGAAAGCGATGAGATAGCAGCTTATGTCAATGCTCATATTCAAGATTATAGTCAGGATCAGGAACAATGTTTTGTATTGGAACCAGGAGGGGTTTATACCTTAGATGACATAGCTGACTTTAAACTGAACACAGTAACATTCCGTGGAGATAAAGATAATCAGCCGACTATAAAGGTTAGTGCTAATGGCGGACTTGTTACACAGGGAGGCTTGAAAATCAAGTATATTAATTTTGAGTGTACGGATATGTCCTCACAAAAGGGGGTTCTTTGTTTAAGTGAGAATCCGGATGCTTCTATTACGACTGATGCTTTAGGGTATACAAATGATGGGGCTAATTCGGGATTCTATGTGATTAATAGTCCTATTATATTTCAAGAATGTAACTTTAGAAATATACCTAATAGTCTAATTTATGGTAACAAGAAAAACTATGGTATAAAGGACTTCCGTATAACAAATTGCATTGTACAATTGAATAATGAAGGCTCATACTCTGTTATTGACTTTAATGGTGGTGGGTGGATTAAAGACCTGCGAGTTGAAAATAGTACATTTTATAATTTGAATACTACATGTAGTGGCTATTTTGTGCGCTATAGTAGTTCAAGTAATGCTCAACCTAAAAAAACATGGGGAAATACGGATAATACTGGTAGTATAACAATTACTTATAATACATTCTGTAAAACAATGGCAAATAAGGATTTTGCGAATCAATTGCCTAACACAAATACTTTAACTACTACTGTACAATATAATATTTTCTATGATTGTTGGCGCTTATATCAGGCTATACAATCACAAGCTAAAAGATATACAGATGGTAATACTATTTGGGGAATAACAAAGGCTTCTGAAGGTAATGACACTGGTGGAAGAACGGATTCAAATGGCAAGCCCTATGCTACGCTTGAAGACCCTAATTTTGAAGGACCTATTGATCTTAGCTTTGATTTAGCACAACCTAAAGGTGGAGTTAATTTCAAACCTAATGGTAGCGTGGCTGTAGGAAATAAGGCCGGTGACCCCCGTTGGTATAAGTAATATAAAAGCTAATATATAATACAATAAAGATGAAACATAAAAATAATATAATCAAATTGTGTCTTGGCGTATTTCTGGCTTTGACAATGGCCTTACCTGCTCTTGCCCAGAAAAGCGTGACATTCAAGGGGGTAGTCGTAGATACGACGGGAGAACCTATAATTGGGGCTTCTGTGAAGGTAGTAGGTACAACTACTGGAACAATAACTGATTTGGATGGTAAATTTATGGTAGTTGTTCCATCCGGGAAACAGGTTGAAATATCTTATATAGGATATATAACACAGGTATTATCAGATTTTAAGCAGACTAAGATTGAATTAAAAGAAGACACTCAACAGTTAGATGAGGTCGTGGTAGTCGGTTATGGTACACAGAAAAAAGCGCATTTAACAGGAGCCATTGCTACTGTACCAATGGATGATATTCAGGACCTTGCTTCTGGTAACTTGGCAAGTACATTGAGTGGTATGGTAAATGGACTTAGTGTTAATGGTGGAGATGCACGACCTGGTGAAAATGCACGGATTAATATTCGTCAGAACGATGTATTATCAGATATCGGAGGAACTGCTTCAGAACCATTATACGTTATTGACGGGTATATTTATCCAGTAGAAGTGAAGATAGGTGATGTGACAGAAAACTTGGGAGCAACGGCATTTAATAATTTAGATCCGTCTGTAATTGAAAGCATTTCTGTTTTGAAAGATGCTGCAGCTGCTGTATACGGTGCCCGTGCTGCCAATGGTGTTATATTGGTAACTACAAAGAGAGGGAAACAAGGTGCACCTAAAATCTCATATAGTGGAACTTTTGGTGTTGTGGATGAGGTTTCTCGTGCTAAAATGTTGAATGCTTATCAATATGGCCAACTTTGGAATGCTGTACGTGCGGCTGATCCAACTGATGTATCTATCAATCTACAGAATGATCTATTTCAGGCAGATGAGTTGAATGCAATGAAAGGGCTAAATTACGACCTGTTGGATAAATATTGGAAAGCAGCATTGACACAAAAACATAGTATCAATATGACTGGTGGTTCAGAAAGAGCTAATTATTTTGGAGGAATATCTTATTTTGACCAAGATGGTAATCTAGGCAATTTGGATTATAACCGTTGGAACTATCGTGCTGGTGTGGATGTAAAGATTAGTAAATGGTTAAAAGCGAGTCTTCAGGTTTCTGGTGATTATGGTAAGAAAAACAAGCCGAATGTGAAGGTCGGAGGTAGTAATGACGAAAAAGACTATAATCTTTTATTAGTTCGTCCGTATTATATTCCTGAAGAAGTAAATGGTATTCCAATTGTGCCTTATGGCATTAGCAATTCACAGGTAAGTTCTTCACAAAATTATTCATTCTCTTTGTTACAAAATGCAGGAGATTATAACCGGACAGAAACATCGAATATGAATATTAATGCTGGTTTGGAATATGATTTTGGATGGAATAAATGGTTGAAAGGATTAAAATTAAAATTCTCATATTCGAAGAGTATCAACTCAACGAAAAACAATCAATATGGTTCCTCATACGAACTTTATTATATGTCCAAACGTGCAGGAAGTGGGAACCATCTATATACACCTATTCAAGGACAGGAATCTCTATATGAAGAATTATTGGGAGAAAATAATTTCTTACTTGCCAATAATGGTTCTGCTATAAATAATGCTAGTGGGGATCCTTATTTATCTCGTACAATGAGTCGTGCTGATAATTATCAGATGAACTTTACCGCATCCTATGATCGTGATTTTGGGAGTCATCATGTTGGTGCTTTATTTTCTATCGAGAAATCGGAAGCAGAAAGTGAATATTTAGTAGGACAGGTTACTAATCCTTATGAATTTACAAATGGACAGTCGAATCTTGTTCAGTATAATAGTGAATCTACAACAGAATTTAAGCGTGCAGAATCTGGAACATTATCATATATTGGCCGTGTGAATTATGCCTATGCTGATAAGTATCTATTTGAGTTCCTGCTTCGTTCGGATGCATCAACAAAATTTGCTCCTGAAAATTATTGGGGATTCTTTCCTTCTGTTTCTGCAGGTTGGATTATATCGCAGGAGGATTGGTTTAAGAATAATGTGAAGTGGGTTGATTATTTGAAAATACGTGGTTCATTTGGTTTGACAGGACGCGATAATACCAAGGCATGGCAATGGATGCAAAATTATGCGGTTGATAAAGATAAGGGGCCGATATTTGGCGTTGGAACATCAACGAATGCAGGTAACCATATTACAATTAATAAGGATATTTCAGCTGTAAACCGTGATGCGCATTGGGATAAGTCATACAAAGCAAACTTTGGTCTGGACTTCAATGTATTGAATAATCGTTTGTCATTCAATATTGATGGTTATTATGAATGGAATCGTGAAATGTTACTTCCATACTCAGCTTCAATCCCGGGAACGGTAGGAACACAGTCTGCAAATTTCAATTATGGTGAGTTGGATACTTATGGAATGGAATTGTCTGTAACTTGGAGAGATCGGATAGGGAAAGACTTTAAGTATAAAGTATCTGTAAATACCGGATATACAGATAATAAGGTGCTTATGATGGACTGGGAAACCAATCAGCGCTATATGAAAATTCATGAAGGAAGTCGTACAGATATGGGAACATGGGGTATGCAGTGTTTGGGTATGTTTCGTAGTTATCAGGACATAGATGAATATTTTACTAAATATAATATAACATCGTATATGGGTATGACCAAAGAGAATGTCAAGCCTGGTATGTTAATTTATAAAGATATTCGTGGAGCAGAACAGGCTGATGGAACTTATGCCGGCCCGGATGGAGTTGTGAGCTATGAGAATGATCAAGTTCGTTTGTCAAATCGCAATAACCCTTATGGTTTCACTACAAATTTGAGTGCAGAATGGAAAGGCATTTCTTTATCTGCACAGATAAGCGCAAGTTGGGGAGGATATAGTTTTATCCCAACGTCAGCACTTAAGATAGGTAATATGGTTGGTTCAGGATCAGGGTCTTATACCGATTTGGAATATACCAATATGCCATCTTTCTGGAATACGGATAATATGTTTGTTTATAATGATGTGGTTGATGCATCAGGAAATGTGGTTGTAAAAGCTAATCGCAATGCTATATATCCGAACTTAAGATGGAGCAGTGTTAATAGTGTGAATTCTACATATTGGAGAGTGAGTGGAACTCGTGTTAGTATGAACCGCTTAACACTTGCATACACTATACCATCAAAGTTTACAAGATTGATAGGTATTGAAAGTTGTCGTTTCAATGTGACAGGACAGAATTTATTTAGTTTCTATAATCCTTATCCTGATAATTTTATAGATCCAATGACCTCTTATGGCAGTTATCCTACTTTGCGTAAGTTTACTATTGGTGTGAATGTGACATTCTAAAAAGAAATAATAATGAAAAGAAAAAATATAATAGCTTTCAGTGTTGCTTTAATGGCTATAGGTGCTTTCACTTCATGTAGTGATGAATTTTTGCAAGACAAGAAGAATTATGACTATGTAGATGCGAGTACATATAACACGTTCAGTGGTGCAAAGGCACGTGTAGATGATATATATGCATGGTGCCTGCCTAATACAAGTTCTGACCCTAGTTGGAAATATAATAGTACGGGGGCAGCAGACCTCCAGTCTAAATCCACAGAGGAATACAGTGGATTTGGATCATTTGTAGATCCTGATGCTCCAATGACTAGTCAGAGTGGTAATAATACGGTTCCTGATTATTTTCATAATAGCGGTAATAATATCCAGGCAAGTGTTTGGGGACGTATCCGTAATTGTAATGATGTTATTTATGGTATAGAGAATAGTACTCTTTCTGATGAAGAAAAGAATGAGTTATTGGGACAGGTCTATTTTTTCCGTGCATGGTGTTATTATAATTTAGTAAAGTGGTATGGTGGAGTACCTATTATAACGGAAGTACAAGAACCGGTGGCAGAGTCTGTCGTTCCACGTTCGACAACGAAAGCGTGTGTTGATTTTATCTGTGAGGATTTGGAACTCTCCGCACAATTACTAGCTCCGTTTACAGAAAATGGTGGATGGCCTTCAAGTGATTTTGGACGTGTCACTTCAGGTACAGCACTAGCTTTGAAAGGACGCACTTTATTGCTCTATGCAAGTCCATTGTTTAATCGTCAGAATGATGTAGAACGCTGGAAGAAGGCTTATAATGAAATTACTACAGATTTGCCTAGAATAAATGCTTGTGGGTATGGTTTAATTAATGAGAGTAACGTTGGAACTAATGCTTCAGGTTGGGCAAGTGTTTTTTCGATGGTTGATGGCAACACAGAGGCAGTATTTGTAACATTATATAACAATAAAACGACAGGTGGGGTTCCTGATTTCAGTAAGAATAATTCATGGGAGCATGGTATACGACCATCAAATACAATGGGAGGTGGTGGCAAAACTCCTTCTTCTATGATGGTTGATATGTTTCCTATGGCAGATGGAAAGAGACCTTCTACATGTGATACCTATACCACATTGGATCAATCGTCTATCGCATATGATAAGAATGTGCCATTTGCAAATCGTGACCCGCGTTTTTATAGAACATTTGCTTTTCCCGGAGTGCGTTGGGCTTTTGATGGTGATCCTAGAAATGCAAGTAATAATAATCCATATACAGGTGAGAAGTATAACTTGTGGAACTATGTCTGGTATGCGAATGAGACGGATAGAGATAATGAGGAAGCTAGTAGTTCTAATACATATGGTTCTGATAATTTGCTGACAAATGCCAAGGGATTTTATATACGTAAGCGTTCGGACGATTTAGATATAAATTCAAGTGCTAGGTATGAATATAGCCAGGCAAACGGCTTTAAATTTAGTGGTAGTCCATATTTGGAGATTCGTTATGCTGAAGTGTTGTTGAATTATGCGGAAGCGGCATGTGGCGCCGGTGAAATGGGAGTAGCTGTTGAACAGTTGAAGAAGATACGTGCTCGTGTGGGATATACGTCAACAAATAATTTTGGGTTGCAAACCAATTTGTCAAGTGACCAGTCTGCATGTTTTGCTGCTATTTTGTATGAACGTCAAATTGAATTGGCTTATGAAGGTAAACGTTTTGATGACTTACGTCGTTGGATGTTGTTTGATGGTGGTGCGGAAAGAGCAGAAGGAGCACCTGACACATGGCTCCCATCTGGTTGGAATGGAAATACTTGTACTTATTTAGGTTTTAAACAACTAAATGGACAGCGTCGCGATAATCTTGAATTCCGTGTAAGTAGCGCTCATGAGAGTAAAGGACTTGGTGGTACATCGTGGGAAATAAATGGGGTAAATCCAGATCCATTAAAAGATGTAACACGTCCGGATGCATTAGATTTGAGACAGGCGGATATTTCAAGTCAACAGAATAAGTTAGTTGAGTTTTATAATACTTATCTAACACGTAAAATGAAGAAGGGAGATGCATATACTACTGATCATACACCGAAATATATGAATTTCCTTCCTCGGTATTATTTCCTGGGTTTTGCAGAAGGAGCTCAAAAAGCTAATCAAACATTACCACAAACTATTGGTTGGGCAGATTATAACAATGGTGGTGCTAATGGTACTTTCGATCCATTAGCAGAATAAGTTCATAATCTTCAATTTGTCTATATAATAACGTTTCTAATACCTCTTGAATAAGAGGATTAGAGACGTTATTATATTATAAAGATTTGAGTTATGTAGAAAACACACATTTTGAATAATAATTTTTGCTCTACTGATTACAAATCTTTTTCTCTTTCGTCTTATTATTGTATTTTTGAATTAACAACTTCACTAAACCAAATAAAAATGAAGAAGAAACATGTATTATTAGCAGCTTTGGCTGCTGCAATGTTGACTCCGACTGTTGCATGGGCGCAATACCCACAAATAACCGACGAAGCCAAAGAAAACTATAAAAAGATGATGACTGAAGAGCGGAAGCGCTCTGACGAAGCATGGGCGAAGGCACTGCCAATAGTGCAGAAAGAAGCAAAGGAGGGACGTCCTTATATTCCTTGGGCTAGCCGTCCATGTGATTTGCCACAAGCGAATATTCCGGCATTTCCTGGAGCAGAAGGTGGCGGTATGTATAGCTTCGGTGGTCGCGGCGGTAAAGTGATTACTGTGACTAATTTGAATGATCGTGGACCTGGATCTTTCCGTGAAGCTTGTGAAACAGGGGGCGCTCGTATTATCGTGTTCAATGTGGCAGGTATTATCCGTTTGGAGTCTCCGATTATAGTTCGTGCTCCTTATGTTACTATTGCAGGACAAACGGCTCCCGGGGATGGCGTTTGTATTGCCGGCGAATCATTTTGGGTAGATACACATGATGTTGTTGTGCGTCATATGCGTTTCCGTCGTGGAGAAACAAAGGTTTGGCATCGTGATGACTCCTTTGGAGGTAATCCGATCGGTAATATCATGATAGACCATTGTTCTTGCTCATGGGGATTGGATGAGAATATTTCTTTCTATCGTCATATGTATGATTCTAGTGAAGGTCAATATGAAAGCAAAGATTTGAAACTTCCTACTGTAAATGTGACTATTCAGAATACAATCTCTGCAAAAGCATTGGATACATACAACCATGCATTTGGTAGCACTTTGGGAGGTGAAAACTGTGCATTTGCCCGTAACCTATGGGCTAGTAATGCAGGACGTAACCCTTCTATCGGTTGGAATGGAATATTCAACTTTGTCAATAATGTAGTGTTCAACTGGGTTCATCGTTCTTCTGACGGTGGTGATTATACCGCAATGTTCAATATGATTAATAACTACTACAAACCGGGACCTGCTACGCCGAAAGACTCTAATGTAGGACATCGTATTTTGAAGCCGGAAGCCGGACGTAGTAAATTGAACTATAAGGTATATGGACGTGTATATGCCGATGGAAATGTCATGGAAGGCTATCCTGCTATTACAGCAGACAACTGGAAAGGTGGTATCCAGATTGAAGATCAACCAAATACTGACGGATATACTGAAAATATACGAAGCTATCAACCGTTCGAGATGCCGTATATCAATATTATGGGGGCTAAAGATGCCTATGATTATGTATTGAAACATGCAGGTGCAACTATCCCTTGTCGTGATATTGTAGATGAACGTGTAATTGAAGAAGTGAAAACAGGCATTCCTTATTATGAAAAGAAACTTCCGAAAGATACTTATGGCGATCTGACCGGTTTGTCTCCTAAATCAATGGGTGAGGACGGACAGTTTAAATATCGTCGTTTGCCGAAAGATTCTTATAAGCAGGGTATTATTACTGATATTCGTCAGATGGGTGGATTCCCTGAATATAAAGGTACTCCTTATGTAGATACAGACGGTGATGGTATGCCGGATGAATGGGAAATTGCCAATGGCTTGAATCCGAATGATCCGAGTGATGCCAATAAGGATTGTACTGGTGACGGATATACTAATATTGAAAAATATATCAACGGTATCAGCACAAAGCATAAAGTAGATTGGAGAGATATGAAGAACAACTACGATACATTGGCTGAAAAAGGAAAATTAATGTAATCGATGGTAAGGCGCCGGAATTGATTTTCCTTTCGGCACCTTACCTAAAAAACAATATCAATGAAAAAGATACTGATACTATCATTGCTTTTTATTTCCAGTTGGATGTCTGCAC
>NZ_DAWCXD010000050.1:23696-34692 GCF_052357945.1 Bacteroides sp.
ATGAAAAAGATACTGATACTATCATTGCTTTTTATTTCCAGTTGGATGTCTGCACAGGCGGTCGACTTAAATAAAGAGAATCGTGATCCTGAATATGTAAAGTCTATTGTCAGCCGATCACAAAAGATTGTCGATAAACTCGGACTTACAGATGCGAAAATAGCCGAAGATGTTCGCAATGTCATAGCTAATCGTTATTTCGAATTAAATGATATTTATGAAGTGCGGGATGCTAAAATCAAAAAGATAAAAGAATCCGGATTGACTGGTGAGGCTAAAAATGAAGCCTTGAAAGCCGCGGAGAATGAAAAAGATGCAGCGCTATATCGTTCACATTTCGCTTTTCCTGCCAATTTATCTCTCTTTCTTGATGAAAAGCAAATAGAAGCTGTAAAGGATGGCATGACTTATGGAGTGGTGAAAGTAACTTATGACTCACATCTGGACATGATTCCGACTTTGAAAGAAGAAGAAAAGGCTCAAATCTATGCATGGTTGATAGAGGCCCGTGAATTTGCGTTGGATGCAGAAAATTCGAATAAGAAACACGCTGCTTTCGGAAAATACAAAGGACGTATCAATAACTATCTGGCTAAACGCGGATATGATCTGAAGAAAGAACGTGAGGAATGGTATAAGCGTGTAAAAGCCCGTGGAGGTTCTCTATAATTAAAAAATAAGATACTATAAAAAGAAGTGAAATTCTTTCCCATTGTAAATGGTTAGTTTGTTTGATGGTGGAAAGGGTGGCTCGGAGAGTCGCCCTTTTATCGTCTATATGTTTTGAATCTCGCGATTCTTCTAATCTATTTGAGTACAAATGACGTTTTCTATCGTCTCCTCTGTATAAAAGATACAAATATAGAATATACAAATGAAAAAGTTAAGAAATACATTAGCCGCAATAAGCCTTCTGTTTCTGGCTTCTTGTGGAGGGAGCAAAGACTACTATATGTTCACTTCATTTCATGAACCGGCTGATGAGGGCTTGAGATACTTATATAGTGAGGATGGAATACATTGGGACAGTATTCCGGGCATTTGGTTAAAGCCGGAATTGGGACAGCACCAGCTCATGCGTGACCCCTCGATGGTACGTACCCCGGATGGAACCTATCATTTGGTCTGGACTACAAGTTGGAAAGGTGATTTAGGATTTGGCTATGCATATTCCAAAGATTTGATCCATTGGTCGGAACAACAGATGATTCCTGTAATGGCAGACGAACCGACTACCATTAACGTATGGGCTCCGGAGATTTTCTATGATGATGAGAATGATCTGTTTATGGTAGTATGGGCTTCCTGTGTCCCCGGACGTTTTGAAAAGGGGATAGAAGAAGAGAACAATAATCATCGTTTATACTATATCACTACAAAAGATTTTAAAACCGTTTCGAAAGCTAAACTTTTATACGACCCGGGATTCAGCACCATTGATGCTGTTATTGTGAAACGGGCAAAGAATGACTATGTAATGGTACTCAAGGATAATACCCGCCCGGAACGTAATCTGAAAATCGCTTTTTCCGATTCTATGACCGGACCTTATTCGCCTGCATCCCAACCTTTCACTGAATCCTTTGTAGAAGGACCGTCTGTAGAGAAAGTGGGAGATGATTATCTAATCTACTTTGATGTATATAAGAAAAAAATATATGGTGCTATGCGTACGAAGGATTTCCGGAACTTTACAGACGTAACAGAAGAGGTCAGTATACCTGTGGGGCATAAGCATGGGACTATATTTAAGGCTCCGGAGTCAGTCGTAAAGGCATTGTTGGAAGAAAAGAGATAAATCCGGAAATAATTTTAAATCAGAAATAAATCATGAATAACTCTATTAAAATTCTTTTTGTACTGGTTGCCGGTTGGCTGACTACTACAGCCTTTGCACAAGATAGAATCCATTATACAGGAACAGAATTATCAAACCCTGCTTGTCACGACGGACAACTGTCTCCGGTAGTCGGAGTACATAATATTCAGTTGGTACGTGCCAATCGTGAATATCCCGATGCTTCGAACGGCAATGGATGGACTTATAATCATCAGCCGATGCTGGCTTATTGGAATGGACAGTTTTTCTATCAGTACCTCGCAGACCCTTCTGATGAACACGTACCACCTTCACAGACTTTTCTGATGACTTCGAAGGATGGATATTGCTGGACAAATCCGGAAATCGTGTTTCCTCCTTATAAAGTTCCCGATGGATACACCAAAGAATCTCGTCCAGGTGTACAGGCCAAAGATCTGATTGCCATAATGCACCAGCGTGTCGGATTCTATGTCTCTAAATCCGGCAAGCTGATTACAATGGGAAATTACGGAGTTGCTTTGGACAAAAAGGATGATCCCAATGATGGAAACGGTATTGGCCGGGTGGTTCGTGAAATAAAGAAAGACGGCTCTTACGGACCGATCTATTTTATTTATTATAATCATGGATTTAATGAAAAGAATACCGATTATCCGTATTTTAAAAAAAGCAAGGATCGTGAGTTTGTGAAAGCTTGCCAGGAAATACTCGACAATCCGCTGTATATGATGCAGTGGGTGGAAGAAGCCGACCGTGAAGATCCTATCATCCCGCTGAAGAAAGGATATAAAGCATTCAATTGTTATACATTGCCGGATGGACGTATTGCCAGTCTTTGGAAACATGCACTTACTTCTATCAGTGAGGATGGCGGACATACCTGGGCAGAACCGGTGCTTCGTGCAAAAGGCTTCGTAAATAGCAATGCAAAAATCTGGGGACAACGTCTAAGTGACGGAACGTATGCTACAGTATATAATCCATCGGAATTTCGTTGGCCGCTAGCTATCTCTTTGAGTAAAGATGGATTGGAATATACGACATTAAATTTAGTGCATGGTGAAATCACTCCAATGCGCTATGGAGGAAATTATAAATCATACGGTCCCCAATATCCACGTGGTATTCAGGAAGGTAATGGAATACCTGCAGATGGTGATTTATGGGTTTCTTACAGCGTGAATAAGGAAGATATGTGGATTTCCCGCATTCCTGTTCCGGTAGAGATAAATGCTTCAGCACATGCGGACGATGATTTCTCAAACAATAAATCAATTGCAGAACTGACTGACTGGAATATTTATTCTCCGGTTTGGGCTCCGGTTTCTCTGGAAGGTCAATGGCTGAAACTGCAAGATAAAGACCCGTTTGATTATGCAAAAGTGGAACGAAAAATACCGGCTTCTAAAGAGTTGAAAGTATCATTCGATTTGAAAGCCGGGCAAAATGATAAAGGTACCCTTCAGATTGAATTCCTGGATGAGAATGGAATAGCATGTTCCCGTATGGAACTTACTGATGATGGAATTTTCCGAATGAAAGGTGGCTCTCGGTTTGCAAATATGATGAAATATGAAGCAGGAAAGGTTTATCACGTGGAAGCAGTTCTTTCAACTGCCGATCGTAATATTCAAGTATATGTAGATGGTAAAAGAGTCGGACTGCGTATGTTCTACGCACCTGTGGCTGCTGTTGAACGGATCGTATTCCGTACCGGTGTACCTCGTACATTCCCGACTGTAGATACTTCTGCCGATCAGACTTATGATCTGCCAAATGCAGGTGCACAAGATTCATTGGCAGGATATGGTATTGCCAATGTGAAAACATCTTCTACGGATAAAGATGCATCTTCTGCTTTTTTAAAGTATGCTGATTTCAGTCATTATGCAGACTATTTCAACCACATGGAAGATGAGAACATCGTTCAGGCAATTCCTAATGCAAAAGCCTCGGAATGGATGGAGGAAAATATTCCTTTGTTCGAGTGTCCGCAACATAACTTTGAAGAGATGTATTATTATCGTTGGTGGTCATTGCGTAAGCATATCAAAGAAACTCCTGTAGGATATGGTATGACGGAGTTCCTCGTTCAGCGTTCCTATTCTGATAAATATAACCTGATCGCTTGTGCGATCGGACATCATATTTATGAGAGCCGTTGGTTACGTGACCCTAAATATCTGGATCAGATTATTCATACATGGTATCGTGGCAATGACGGCGGTCCGATGAAGAAAATGGATAAGTTCAGCTCATGGAATGCGGATGCTGTATTGGCCCGTTATATGGTAGATGGGGATAAAGATTTTATGCTGGATATGAAAAAAGATCTGGAAACTGAATATCAACGTTGGGAACGTACGAACCGTTTGAAGAATGGATTGTACTGGCAGGGGGATGTACAGGATGGAATGGAAGAATCTATCAGTGGTGGACGGAAGAAAAAATATGCCCGCCCGACAATCAATAGTTATATGTATGGCAATGCCAAAGCACTTTCATGTATGGGAATTCTTTCCGGTGATGAAGGAATGGCTATGAAATATGGTATGAGAGCAGACACATTGAGAAATCTGGTAGAGAATGAGTTGTGGAATACCCGTCACCAGTTTTTTGAGACGATGCGTACGGATTCTTCAGCAAATGTCCGTGAAGCAATCGGATATATTCCCTGGTATTTCAACCTGCCGGATACGACAAAGAAATATGAAGTTGCCTGGAAAGAGATTCTGGATGAAAAAGGTTTCTCTGCTCCTTATGGATTAACTACTGCAGAACGTCGTCATCCGGAATTCCGTACACGTGGAGTGGGTAAGTGTGAGTGGGATGGAGCTATCTGGCCGTTTGCTTCTGCACAGACATTGACAGCAATGGCTAACTTTATGAATAATTATCCGCAGACCGTATTGTCTGACAGTGTATATTTCCGTCAGATGGAATTGTATGTGGAGTCACAGTACCATCGTGGTCGTCCTTACATTGGCGAATATCTGGATGAAGTGACCGGTTATTGGTTGAAAGGGGATCAGGAGCGCAGCCGCTACTATAATCATTCTACTTTCAACGATTTGATGATTACAGGACTGATTGGACTTCGTCCGCGTCTGGATAATACAATTGAAGTAAATCCATTGATCCCTGTCGACAACTGGGATTGGTTCTGCTTGGATAATGTGCTATATCACGGTCATAATCTGACGATTCTTTGGGATAAGAACGGCGATCGTTATCATTGTGGAAAAGGCTTACGCATTTTTGTGGATGGTAAAGAAGTCGGTTATGCAGATACATTGACAAGAATCGTTTGCAAGGATGTACTCAAATAATCATTTATCTGATAATATAGATAGGATAGTCTGAACAATGAATATAAAGAAATATCTCCTTCTTTTTCTTTGCCTGCCATGTTTTATGCAGGCAAAGACTATAACAATCAGCCGCCTTACCTGTGAAATGCAGGAAGGTCTGGTAGTGGTCGAAGGTTCACCTCGCTTGGGATGGGTGATGGAATCGCCGGAAAATGGAACGCGACAATCAGCTTATGAGATTGACATCCGGGAAGCTTTTACAGGACGTTCCGTTTGGAATAGTGGAAAAGTCTATTCTACACAGAGCCAGCTGGTTTCTATAGAGGGGGCAGATATACGGCCTGATAATCAATTTAATTATAGTTGGCGGGTTCGTGTTTGGGATGAGACAGATGCACCCTCTGAATGGAGTCGTGAAGCAAAGTTTCGCTCTGCTTCTTCAAGACTTTCCGAAGGAAAATGGATTGGAGCTATCACTCGTCAGAATGCTCATTTACCGGAAGGACGCAAGTTTCATGGTGGAGAGTTGAAGAAACCGGAGGTAAAGGCAGCTTGGGAAGCAGTGGACACTTTAGCAAAGAAAAGTATTTGTTTGCGAAGAACATTCCAGGTGGGAGATAGGACAGAAGGGAATACAAACCGCCAATCGGGCAAGAAAATAGTAGAAGCAACTGCATACGTTTGTGGTTTGGGATTCTATGAATTCTCTTTGAATGGCAAGAAAGTAGGCAACAGTGAATTTGCTCCGCTGTGGAGTGATTATGATAAAACTGTTTACTATAACACGTATGATGTAACGGAACAATTGCGGCATGGTGAGAATGCCGTGGGAATCTTATTGGGGAATGGATTCTATAATGTGCAAGGAGGACGTTATCGCAAATTACAGATAAGTTTTGGTCCTCCTACACTTTTATTTGAACTGGTTATTAATTACGAAGATGGAACATCTACAACACTTCGTTCTGACAATGACTGGAAATATGATTTTAGTCCGGTAACTTTCAATTGCATATATGGAGGTGAGGATTACGATGCTCGTCGTGAGCAAAAAGGATGGAATCAGGTTGGCTTTGATGATAGTCATTGGCGTCCGGTAGTTATACAGGAAGCTCCTAAAGGAATACTACGTCCACAGATGGCGCCTCCGGTGAAAATCATGGAACGATATGATATTCAAAAGGTAACCAAACTAAATGCAGAACAGATTGCTTCAGCTTCTAAATCGACTAAAAGAACTGTCGATCCTTCTGCTTTCGTGTTGGATATGGGGCAAAATCTGGCTGGCTTTCCGGAAATAACAGTACGTGGTAAACGTGGACAGAAAGTAACTCTGCTCGTAGCCGAAGCATTGACAGATGAAGGTGCCTGTAATCAGCGACAAACGGGACGTCAACACTATTATGAATATACACTGAAAGGTGAAGGTGACGAAACCTGGCATCCTCGTTTCTCTTATTACGGTTTTAGATATATTCAAGTCGAGGGGGCTGTCTTAAAAGGTCAAAAGAATCCGCAGAGATTGCCTGTGTTGAAGAATATTCAATCCAGTTTCGTCTTTAATTCAGCTAAGAAAGTTTCCACTTTCGAATCATCCAACCGAATATTTAATGCTGCCCATCGATTGATCGAAAAAGCAGTGCGTAGCAATATGCAGTCTGTGTTTACAGATTGTCCGCATCGTGAAAAACTAGGCTGGCTGGAACAGGTGCATCTGAATGGTCCTGGGCTATTATACAACTATGATTTGACAGCTTATGCTCCGCAGATTATGCAGAATATGGCAGATGCGCAACATGCCAACGGTGCCATGCCGACAACTGCTCCGGAATACGTGGTTTTTGAAGGTCCGGGCATGGATGCATTTGCCGAATCTCCGGAATGGGGTGGTTCTCTGGTTATTTTCCCATTTATGTACTATGAGACGTATGGAGATGACTCGTTGATTAAGAAATATTATCCGAATATGCGCCGTTATGTGGATTATCTGAAGACTCGTGCAGAGATGGGTATTCTTTCTTTCGGCTTGGGAGATTGGTATGATTACGGAGATTTTCGTGCCGGATTCTCTAGGAATACACCGGTTCCCCTGGTGGCTACCGCGCATTATTATATGACAGTAATGTTTTTAATAAAAGCTGCGAAAATGGTTGGCAATGACTTTGACATTCATTATTATACTTCTTTGGCACATGAAATACTTGCCTCATTTAATAAATGTTTTCTCAATAAAGAGACAGCACAGTATGGTACAGGGAGCCAATGTAGTAATGCACTTCCGTTATTCCTCCAGATGACGCAGGATTCAGATGAACAAGGCAGTTATCAACCGGATGCAAAGTTGGATGAGAAAGTACTTATGAATCTGATTAAAGATGTGGAAGCACATGGCAATCGCTTAACGACCGGTGATGTGGGTAACCGCTATCTGATTCAGACGTTGGCGCGTAATGGTCAGCACGAACTTATTTATAAGATGTTCAATCACGAAGAAGCTCCAGGATATGGCTTCCAGTTGAAATTCGGTGCTACCACCTTAACCGAGCAATGGGATCCCCGCCAAGGTTCTTCCTGGAATCACTTTATGATGGGACAGATTGATGAATGGTTCTTTAATTCGCTGGTCGGTATCCGCCCATCTACTACCTATCAAAAGTTTATCATCGCTCCCCAGCCTGTAGGAGATTTGAAATATGTCAAAGCATCGTATGAAACTTTATACGGTACTATTGTTGTAGATTGGACTAGCCAGAACGGAATTTTCACTTTAAACATATCTGTTCCGGTGAATACTACGGCTGTCGTTTATCTTCCGGGAGAAAAAGAACCCAAAGAGATACAGAGTGGAACATATCAATTGGTTTGTGCAAGATGAAAGAACCTTTTGCATATATTTGTAGAATTAAAAAAACAATGTATTCATAGAAAAAGCCACGCAGCATCTTTATTTTAATCATATAGCATGTTTGAAAAAAACATTTTAATGATTGTATTCAAACATTGGGAAGAAAAAAAGATTCTATTAGCATGATTTTTTAGAAGACAATGATGAAATATAATTTAATAATATCGATTATGAATTTACGGACAACTTTTCTCGTCTTTCTTTGCTTCTGTGCAACCACAATTCTCCGTGCCGAGCGTGTGGATATGTTGAAGACCGGTGCAAAAGCAAATGGTAAGGCTCTTAATACAAAGCTAATCAATTCAACGATTGATCGTTTGAACCGTGGCGGCGGAGGTACTCTTTTCTTTCCTGCCGGGACTTACCTGACAGGAAGTATTCATCTGAAAAGCAACATTACACTGGAGTTGGAAGCCGGAGCTACTTTGCTCTTTTCTGACAACTTCGATGACTATCTTCCTTTTGTCGAGGTTCGTCACGAAGGAGTGATGATGAAAAGTTTCCAGCCTTTGATCTATGCGGTAGATGCCGAGAATATTACCATCAAAGGAGAAGGAACTTTGGACGGACAGGGAAAGAGATGGTGGATGGAGTTCTTTCGTGTCATGATTGATTTGAAAGATAACGGCATGCGTGATATAAATAAATATCAGCCGATGTGGGATGCAGCAAACGATACGACAGCGATTTATGCTGAAACGAATAAGGATTATGTAACTACGTTGCAGCGTCGCTTTTTCCGTCCTCTGTTTATCCAGCCCGTTCGTTGTAAGAAAGTAAAGATTGAAGGAGTGAAAATTATCAATTCTCCTTTCTGGACGGTGAATCCTGAATTTTGCGATAATGTAATAATAAAGGGGATAACTATTGATAATGCCCCTTCACCAAATACAGACGGGGTTAATCCGGAATCCTGCCGCAATGTGCATATCAGTGACTGCCATATATCAGTGGGGGACGATTGCATAACAATCAAGTCCGGAAGAGATGCGCAGGCCCGTCGTTTGGGAGTACCTTGCGAAAATATCACCATAACCAACTGTACCATGCTTTCCGGCCATGGAGGCGTTGTTATCGGCAGTGAGATGAGTGGAAGTGTGCGTAAAGTGACTATTTCCAATTGCGTATTTGACGGAACGGATCGTGGAATCCGCATCAAGTCAACCCGTGGAAGGGGAGGAGTCGTTGAAGACATTCGCGTTAGCAACGTTGTTATGAGTAATATTAAACAGGAAGCAGTCGTGCTGAATTTGAAATATAGTAAAATGCCTGCGGAACCAAAGAGTGAACGCACTCCGATCTTCCGTAACGTACATATCAGTGGAATGACTGTGACAGATGTAAAGACTCCAATCAAAATAGTGGGTTTGGAAGAAGCGCCGATATCTGACATTGTTTTGCGTGATATTCATATTCAGGGAGGAAAACAGAAATGTATCTTTGAAAATTGTGAGCGTATCACGATGGATGATGTGATCGTCAATGGTGAAGAGATTAAAATGTAATCCTGCTCTGCATCTGATGTCTTTATGATGACTTACTTAGAATCAAATAATTAAAAATGAAACGAATCCTTTTTACCATGCTTCTTGCCGCATCTCTTTCGGCTGAAGCGCAGACACAAACATACGAGACGGAATTTGCCCGTCCCTTGAATGAAGTACTGACGGATATTCAAAACCGTTTCGGAGTCCGCCTGAAATATGATATTGATACAGTGGGAAAAGTGTTGCCTTATGCCGACTTTCGTATTCGTCCTTATTCTGTAGAAGAATCCCTGACGAATGTATTGGCACCTTTCGATTATAAATTTGTCAAACAGAAAGGAAATATGTATAAGCTAAAAGCGTATGAATATCCACGTCGTACGGATGCAGACGGAGAAAAGATGCTGGCTTATTTGAATACTCTTTATGCAGATCGACAGGCTTTTGAACTTCGCGTTGATTCTTTGAAAAAAGAAGTGCGTCAACGTTTGGGTATCGACACTTTACTAGCTCAATGTGTTAAATCCAAACCTATTCTTTCGAAGATACGTAAGTTTGATGGCTATACAGTGCAGAATTTTGCACTTGAAACACTTCCCGGCTTATATGTTTGCGGTTCTATCTACACACCTCAATCAAAAGGAAAACATGCGTTGATTATTTGTCCTAACGGACATTTTGGTGGCGGACGTTATCGTGAGGACCAGCAACAACGTATGGGCACTTTAGCACGTATGGGAGCTATTTGTGTGGATTATGATTTGTTCGGATGGGGAGAGTCGGCTTTACAAGTTGGCAGTGCGGCACATCGTAGTAGTGCGGCGCACACTATTCAGGCAATGAATGGCTTGTTGATTCTTGAGTCTATGCTTGCTTCCCGTAAGGATATTGATACCAGTCGTATCGGTACAAATGGTGGTTCAGGAGGGGGCACTCATACTGTTTTGTTGAGTGTATTAGATGATCGTTTTACTGCTTCTGCTCCCGTGGTGAGCCTTGCTTCTCACTTTGACGGTGGCTGTCCGTGTGAAAGCGGAATGCCCATTCAACTTTCTGCAGGAGGAACCTGTAATGCGGAGCTAGCTGCTACTTTTGCCCCTCGTCCACAACTCGTGGTATCTGATGGTGGCGACTGGACGGCTAGTGTTCCTACTCTTGAATTTCCTTATTTGCAACGAATTTATGGATTCTATAACGCGAAAGACAAAGTAACGAATGTACATCTCCCCAAGGAGAAACATGACTTTGGTCCGAACAAACGGAATGCTGTTTATGATTTCTTCGCAGACGTGTTCAAGTTGGACAAAAAGATGCTGGACGAAAGCAAAGTTACCATTGAACCGGAATCTGCTATGTATAGTTTTGGAGAAAAAGGAGCTTTGCTTCCCGAAGGTGCAATCCGGTCATTTGACAAGGTAGCCGCCTATTTTGACAAGAAGGCCTTTGCTGATTTAAAATCAGATGCTTCTCT
>NZ_DAWCXD010000051.1:0-34443 GCF_052357945.1 Bacteroides sp.
CTGCAATTGAGAATCAACGGGGTTCTTGGTTGTTGATGGGTTTGGTTGTTGCGCTAGCCTTCATGTTCGTTTCGTTCGAATGGACACAACATGATGTCAGAGTTGCAGCACTATCACCAGATGATGAATCCATCTTTGTAACAGAGCTAGTTCCAATCACATTCCCAGACGAGAAACTGGAACCGCCTCCTCCTCCCGAAACTAAGGTAACAGAATTGTTCGAAATAGTGGAAAATAATATAGAGGTGACGGATAACGTTTCTACAGTGTCAGAGGATATGAATGCAGTTCATGATGTTATTTGGATACCCCCAGTGGTAGAAACAGAAACGGTAGTTGAAGACGTTATTCACGTAAGTGTTGAAGTCATGCCGGAGTTTATTGGAGGTACAGCTGCTTTAATGAAATATTTAAGTAGTAATATCAAATATCCAACGATTTCGCAGGAAACTGGTTCACAAGGAAAAGTCATTGTTCAGTTTGTTGTAGACAAAGACGGAACGATTTCCAATCCTGAAGTTGTGCGAGGGGTTGATCCTTATTTGGATAAAGAAGCTATCCGCGTGATAAGTTCTATGCCGAAATGGACTCCCGGAGTGCAAAATGGTAAGAAAGTTCGAGTGAAATTTACTGTACCGGTATCATTCAGACTACAGTAGTAACTTGGAATAAATGAGTATGAGGGTCGGTTCTTTATGGGAACCGACCCTTTTTCAATAAAAAAATATATCTTTGTCGGGAGAATAAAAATACGAATGATTGTTTTATGAATCTTCTACTCTGTATAAAAAGACCTTTTATCTGGCTTTCCCGCTTTCGTTATCGTTGCGGATATGGCGTACATTCCCCTTTTGCTTTTAGCCTGATTACCGATGTGATTTATGAGAAGATGCCTTACTATGCCTATTCTTCTTTGAAAAAAGAACAAAAAAAGATGATAAGAGAGCGTGGGTGGACTAAAGGTTCTCAAAAGGTAAACTGTTTCCTGTTCCGGTTGGTGAATAAAGTGCAGCCTGATACGATTATAGAAGTTGGGCGTCCTTCCTCCACAACCCTCTACTTACAATCCGCTAAACCATCGGCTTCCTACCTCTTTGCTTCCGACTTGTCGGAACTGTTTCTGGATGCAGACACTTCAGTTGACTTTCTGTATCTGAATGACTACCGGAATCCCGATTTACTGGAAGAAGCCTTCCGGGTCTGTGCACATCGCACCACTCCTAAAAGTGTATTTGTAGTCCATGGCATCTGCTATTCCAAAGAGATGAAAGCACTTTGGAAAAAGCTGCAGGCTGATGAAAGAGTAGGCATCACCTTCGACCTCTACGACGTCGGTTTATTATTTTTTGATAAAACGAAGATAAAACAGCAGTATATTGTCAACTTCTAAGAACCTTTGTACGTTTACCTTATAATAAGTAAAAAAGAAGATTATGAAAAAGAGCCTTGTATATACAAAGACCGGAGATAAAGGAACTACCAGTCTTGTCGGCGGAAGTCGCGTTCCAAAGACCCATATCCGTCTGGAAGCTTACGGAACTGTGGATGAACTAAATTCTCATCTAGGATGGTTGAATACCTATCTGCAGGATGAATCAGACCGTGATTTCATTTTGAGTATTCAGCATAAGCTATTTGCCATCGGTTCACATCTGGCCACCGACCAGGAAAAAACGCAACTGAAGGCTGCCAGCATCATAACTCCCGAAAACGTGGAGAATATTGAGCGGGAGATTGATAAGCTGGACGAACAACTGCCCGAACTTTGCGCTTTCATCATTCCCGGCGGGAGTCGTGGAGCAGCCGTTTGTCATGTTTGCCGTACTATTTGCAGGAGAGCCGAGAGACGTATTCTGGCTTTATCCGAAACTTGTACAATTTCTCCCGAAGTATTAGCATTTGTCAACAGATTATCAGATTATTTGTTTGTATTATCCCGAAAAATTAATTTTGATGAGCAAAATAATGAAATATTTTGGGATAATAGTTGGAAATGATAGATTTTATTATACTTTTGCCGAAAAATAGAAAACGAGACAAATTTAGTATTCATTTTAAATACTCAAGATTATGTATTGGACATTGGAACTAGCATCAAAACTTGAAGATGCTCCCTGGCCGGCAACCAAGGACGAATTGATTGATTATGCCATGCGTTCGGGTGCTCCTCTTGAAGTTATTGAGAATCTCCAAGAGATGGAAGATGAGGGCGAAATCTATGAGAGTATCGAAGATATTTGGCCGGATTATCCTAGTAAGGAGGATTTCTTCTTTAACGAGGAAGAATATTGACGGCTTATAAGTAAGCTAAATTATTAAATTACAGCGCGATAAACAATGAAAATTTGTTTGTCGCGCTGATGTTTTATGGTGTTATATGGTGCGGTTTGTTTGTCTAAATTGCGGTTTTTCTTCTCAAAAACTGGGTTTGTTTGTCTAAAATACATTACCTTTGCTTCTCCTCAGGAATATTGAATTGGGAGGAAAAGCATATGGGAAGACCGAAAAGACTATATCCATTGGGCAAATATCGCCTTCGCACGCCGAAAGTGGTTGACAAGGAAAAAGCCTATCCTGTCGAGTTGGAATACACTTGGAACAGGCAGGTAATCCGTAAGACAACGAATGTCTTTGTCAAGGTTGCGGACTGGAACCAGAACGGTAATCAGGGACGAGGTGAAATACGTGCAAGTCATGGCGGTGAATCCAAACGACTTAACCAGTTATTGCTGGCACGTGTTGAACGTATAGATTCGCTACTTGCCGAATATAACGAAAAACATCCTAATCAGATAACCGTTGATGTCGTATCCGGCTTTCTTGCGGACAAACCTCTTGCGCGTCGTGATCAAGGGAAGGACTTCGTAGAGTTTACATTGGAACGTCTTTCTTCAGACTATGCAAGAAACAGAATCGGAAGGAGCCGGTATGAAAACGGAAAGAGCTGCATGAATATATTCCAGACATTTCTGAGGGCTACCCGACAGGGAACCTATCGTTCTGACAGTATTTATGTAGGCGATATGACTCCGGAGCTGTTAGACAGCTATATATCATGGCGCAGGGAAATCAAGCAGAACAGTGATGCCACTATCAACCACTCTTTGACTCCGATTCTAAAAGCGTGTGCATACGCCTGTGAAATGGGGATGATGGAACCTGCCGTCAATGCAAGGATTCAGGATATGCGCATTGTAACTAAGGTATCGCTTTCTGAAGAAGAAGCAGAGTTTGACGGCAAAAGTCTCAGTAAGGAACAGATGGCGGCATTGCTTGAATATTACAAGACCTGTACAGAACCGCGCAGAAAAGAATTTCTGGAAATGTTCTTCTTTGCGTTCCACGCCTGCGGTCTCCGTGTAGTGGATGTGATGACCCTGCAATGGAAACATATCGACTTCGCAAGGAAAGAGTTGCGGAAGATTATGATAAAGACAAACAAACGACATGTCATACCGCTTACTGAACCTGCATTACATATCTTACAGCAATGGCGGGAAAAACGTGAGGGATGCCGGTATGTGTTCAACCTTGTAAAAGAGACTTTGGATTTGGATGATGCGGAGGCACTGTACAAAGCCCGTAACAATGCCACTAAATGCATTAATCAGTCACTGGCCGTTGTCGGTGAGCAGATCGGCCTTCCGTTCAGTCTCTCGATGCACGCTGCCCGTCACTCGTTTGCGGTTTTTGCGCTGAACAAGGGATTATCCATGTCGGTAGTCAGCCGTCTGCTCGGACATAGCAGCACGGATATTACAGAGAAGGTTTATGCCCGTTTCCTGCCGGAGACGCTGTCGGCGGAGGTGGCAAAACTAAGCGGAGAATTAATCAACTTGACTATATAATCACTGTGAAAAGATAAAGAAACATGATATCATTGCCATTTCGAGTTGCATGTATCCTGATAGCAGGATTCCTTATTGTACTGGCTGTAACCTATATATACAAGTTAAACAGCCGTAAGGTATTCTGGGGTGTAGGGCTCACTGCCATTATCGGTATCCTCATCCTTCTTGGATTAGGGGTGCTTCGTCCATCTTGGGGAACAGAAACCGGCACGGCTGTCATTGTGGGAATCAGTACCGCTATCGGATGTGCAATAACGCTGATATATGCAGCAGAGGACTTGCATCAAAAGAAGCGAATTAAGGGAAAGAAAATCACAGAAACTGAATCTGTGCAAGAAGATATGGTTCCAGATCGCCATAAAGTGACTTTACCGTCTCGGCTTGATACTGAATTGGCAAGAAAGATCTTTGATAAAGCCATTGAAGAAGAATATATCATTATCAACGATGACCATTATGAATGGACTTTGAACAAAGTCCTTCTTGCATATATGTGCGGACGTATCTATTGCGAAGATTATCCTGAAAAAACAATATATGATGAGAAGATGTACTGGATGCCTGGCAGAGTGGAATTATTTCCGGGTACTGAATTAGATAAGTTATTTAACATGAAAGATTTGACCCAATCAAGGCATACTCGAAAAAACAAAGCTGCGCCTACAGGATTTGAGAAAATTGACAAGTTATTTGAGTAGCCAATGTGCTACTCTTTTTTTGTTTGACAAGCAGCAGGTTATAAGCTCATCACCTCCGTGTTATATACAACTCTAACACGATCTCTAACATAGTATCTAATTCATTCTAACACCAAGATTCCTAAGGAGTTTGAACCTTTGCATCGTGCTTTTGGTACGATGTGCACAGTCGTATCATAGCACGTAAACCCGGCTTACAGTCCGAGTGTGCATAAGGAAGGTTAAGCCATAATACGATAAACTATGGCTCAAAAATTAAATGGAGAAAAGAAACTATGCGACCGGGAACTGCTTGAAAAGATTCTCAGCATAGTAGAGAAACAGGAGAAACTGCCGCCTCTGGCTCATGAAAGTGGGCATCGTCTTTATGATAACAAGTCTTTGATGGAGATGTTGAACATTAAAGATAAGTATCTGAAAAAGTTGCGAGACAACGGTTATCTCGGCTACTCGCGTGAAGGTGATAAATACTGGTACACGCAGGAGGATGTGGATCGTTTTCTGCGCCGTTTCCATTATGAAGCTTTCGCTATTGGTGATGAACTTCCCAAACAGGAAGGAGGTGGCTATGTTTGACACCATTCATTTGACCAACATGCTTCGTTCGGAAGTAGAAGACATTCCGGAAACAGGTCTTCCGTTAGATGCCTTCCCGGACAGGATACAGGAGATTATCCTCAATCTTGCCAGATACGAAAATTTCAATGTGGAATATACTGCGTCTATTATTCTTTCCGCTGTTGCTACTGCAATAGGAAATTCTTGTCATATCCGTATAAAGGGCGAGTGGAAAACTTGCCCATCCCTTTATATGATGTTGGTAGGTCGTCCCGGACTTGGAAAGACTCCTCCCCTCGGTTTTATCTATAAGCCGATTAATGAGTATGATGATCGGCTGCATGAGAAATATAACGAGGAATATGACGAATATGAAAGAGCCATGTCAACAGGCAAGCGCGGAAGTGACGGGGAAGAACAACTGCTCAAGAAACCGAATTTTGTAACGACGGTCATTTATGACTCTACCCCGGAGGCGATGATGAATATTCATCAGCATAATCAGCGTGGGATAACATTGGTCGTCGATGAAATCCTGGCTTTGTTCAATTCCGTCAAAAGGTACAACAGCAAAAACAACCTCATTGAAGATCTGCTGACAGCTTATAGCGGACAGCCGTTAAAGATTATCCGCAAATCAGAATCACGTCCTGTTCTAATCAAGAATCCATGTATAAATGTCATCGGTTCAGTACAGACGAATATGCTGCAGGAAGTCTTCCGTGCAGAGTTCCTTGCCAACGGATTGCTTGACCGCTTTCTATTTGCTTATCCAAAAAACAGGAAGATATCCGGATGGAGACGGGAAGAACGGAATACAGCCCGTCCTGACATCATGAATCAATGGAGGACAATAATCAACAGAATCTTAAGCATCCCCTGTATTCTTGATGACAAGGGTACAACGGTCAATCCCCGTATCCTTACAATGTCTGACGATGCGGAAGAATACTTTTATGAATGGTACAATGAAATTATCGATGCTGTAAATGCCATTGAGGATGATGCGGATGTTGAAAGCCGCAAGATGAAACTCAACGGCCATGTAGCACGTCTTGCCCTGTTATTTCAGGTAATGAAATGGGCTACTGACAGTGGAGATATGCAATATATTGAGTGGGATTCCGTAGAATCGGCAATCCGTATGATTGATTATTATGAGGAAACATACCGGAGGATTCAGGAAGCCATTGTCATAAACAGTATCGGCGAAATGAAGGAAGCGTGGCTCTCCCTGCTAGGAGAGAGATTTACTTCCGGGGATGCTGTCATTGCCGGTAGAAAAGTTGATATGTCCCGGCGTACCGTCTATTATGCGCTTGACCAATTATGCCGGCTTAAACACCCTCTTATAGAAAAGCTTCAGCATGGAGTCTATCGCAAACTTATGACAGAAAACACTGATGCACCTTGCACTATTGCACTTTCATCTTGTCAAGATACCGTGCAATCTTCTCAAAGTGCAAAAGTGCAGAGTGCAACCACACTAAAATCAGAGGACCATGAGTGAATACAGATTCCATTTACAGAAATACCTGCACGGAAGTAAGACTACTTGTCCGAACTGTGGTAAAAGCCGATGTTTTGTCAAGTATATTGATGAACAGGGCGTCATTAGCTTTCCCGATAATGTCGGCAAGTGTGATCACGAGAACAGTTGCGGCTATCATTACACACCTAAGGAATACTTCAAGGATAATCCTGATGTGTTGGAAATGAATGAGAAATCTGGTAAGTCACTCCTTTCTGCCCCTTATAAGCCGGCATATAATATTCCGGCTTGTATTATTCCTTCGTATATTTCATCATCTTATGTGTTAAGGAGTTTGTCACATTATTCAATCAACCCCTTATATCAGTATTTCTGTCATGTATTTGGTGAAAATGAGACAAGCAGATTGTTTGAAATGTATCGCATAGGGACGTCTTCAAAATGGGGAGGCGCAACGGTTTTCTGGCAGATAGATATAAATGGACAGGTAAGAACTGGTAAGGTAATGTGCTATAATGCGGAGACAGGACATCGGGTTAAAGAGCCTCAGGCTTTTGTCAGTTGGGCGCACTCTGAATTAAAATTGCAGGATTTCCATTTAAAGCAGTGCCTGTATGGGGAACATCTTCTGAAAAATTCATCATCTCCGGTAATGCTGGTGGAAAGCGAAAAGACCGCTGTTGTAATGAGCCATTTTATCCCCGATTATATATGGTTGGCAACAGGTGGAAAGAACGGTTGTTTCAATAGTGAAGCTATGCAGGTTCTCAAAGGCAGGGAGGTTACTCTCATCCCTGATTTAGGAGCGACCGAACAATGGAAAGAAAAGTCTGCTTTGTTGTCTGGAATATGCAAACGGGTTGTTGTGTCCAATGTTTTGGAATGTACATCCGATGAAGAGCAACGCAGCCAAGGATTGGACATTGCAGACTTCTTTCTGTATTCACCATCAAAGAGACAGATACTCCATCAGATGATACAACGTAATCCAGCATTGCAGTTGCTCATTGATGAACTGGATCTGGAACTTATTGAATAGTAAAGGAACTTGTTCCGAGGATTTATAGAAAGTCCTTAACACAATAAGGACTTTTTGCCTGGCGGCAATAAAATCCGGTCATTGTCCCGCAGAGCGGACTGGCACAAGAGCAAGCTCAAATATTAATCATTTATCAAAAGAATATCCTATATGAACACAGATATTAAACAGGCCATGCATGTCGAAGCCGGGAAGTCATTCGGCACAGCAGAGGCGAATGAAAACGAAAGGCATTGGAATGACGACAAGATTGACAGAAAGAATCAGGATCCGACCAATCACTATGACAAGACCCGAATGAAACTGAATTTCGAGATTGGGCCCGATGGGAAAGTTCATCCGTTAGGCTATCAAGAGAAATCGCTTGAAGTACGTTTGCAGGAACGGTTGACTGAACTGGGCTGGAAACCCTTCAAGCTGGACAGCAAAATTCAACCAAACTGTTGTGCGAAATTTATCTTCGGAGGCAATCATGACCGTACACTTGAGATGGCATTTGGAACCCAAACCGTAAATCTGGACAAGGGTGCAGACAACAGCCATCTCCAGCGATGTCCAGAAATTGAACAATGGGCAAAAGATGTCTATGACTGGTGCGCCAAACGGTACGGACAGGAAAACATAATCGGCTTTCAGGTTCATCTTGATGAGAGCAGCCCGCATATCCATGCCTTGATCGTTCCTGTCGGACAACGAGCCAAAAGCGGACGTGAATGCGTCATGTGGTCGGCTAAGTTTGGCAAGAGCCGCTACGAATACGGACAGATTCTTCGGGAAATGCACACCTCACTCTATGATGAGGTTGGTAGCAAGTATGGGTTGGAGCGTGGTGATAGCATTGTTGGGCGCAATGTTCAGCATTTGCACAAGCGAGACTATATCCGCAAACTTACCAAAGATGCGAAGCAAGCGGAGAAAGCAGTCAAGGGACTTCAATCCATGATGCGACATTTAGAATCAAAGATTTTCAGTTATAACCAACAACTTGAAAAGGCGGAACAGGAACTGGCTTCCGGTAAGATAACTCTCGATAAATATGAAGCACAGAAAACCGATATACAGAAACTCCTTGCCGAATATCAGACCAAACTTGACGACAAGGCCGGCAAGCTCCACGCAAAAGAACTGGAATTGGAACAACTTACAAAAGATGCAGCAAAGGCTCGCTCTGTTGTTCAGCCGTTCCGAAATCACAACGTGGATTTCACTCCACCAAGAATTACAGAGAAAGTACCTGTGTTCGGTACTGACAAATGGGTAGAACGCCAAAATCAGCATATAGAGAAGTCTTTCACCGATATTGTCCGCAAAATAGAATCGCTATACAGGAATGAAGCCGCAAAGCAGGTCGCAGCAGCTCAACAAAATATCCTGGCGGACTTCGGAGAACTCTTCCAGTTGCGAAATGATGTCAAATCTCTCACTGAAAACAACGATATCTTGAAATCCACATTAGAAACAATCCTTGACCAACTCGCAAATCCATCACTCCGCACAAAGATATTTACCATTGCAGATGCTCTTATTGGCGGAACCCCTGTCGCCATCTCCTCCGGTGGCGGTGGAGGTTCCACTTCTGATCTCCCCTGGGACGGCCGCAGACCAGACGAAGAGGAAGAAGCCTATCGGAGAAGGTGCTTGATGTTTGCGATAGGGGTGGTTGTGCAGCAAAAAAGATACAGACCTACAAGAAAAGTATAGATAATCTACAAAATTATGCTATAAATCGCATAGTTGTAATTGAATTTTAATTATATTTGCGTTCAAAGCAATAAAATTTACAGCATGGACGATATGAATAGAATAAAAGTAGTTCTTGTCGAGAAAAAGAGAACAAGTAAATGGCTTGCAGAAATTTTAGGTAAAAACCCTGCGACTATTTCTAAATGGTGTACTAACACCTCTCAACCAGATATTGCGACCCTACGAGATATTGCTCGTGTGCTGGATGTTGACATAAAAGAACTGTTGAATTCAACTAAAATTGAAGATTAGTTTGAAGATGAAGACGTTGAAACAATACATACCGATAGACTCTCGCCATAAATTACTGTTCACTTCGCATTATCCCGAAGGAATGGTATTTACGGATGTGGGAGTATTATTGGCTAATGCTATTGAATCATCACTTCTTGATAGACACCTGCCTATGATAGCAGATGAAGCCATAGAAAAGATTGTCAGTGAGAATGTCAAGCATGACCTTGAAATTGGCGACTACATTGCTATCCGAAATATCGGTATTCTATTTGAGCCCGCACTTCATCTTGATTTGCATGCAAAATTTAGTGCATGGTCAAAATCATATACTTTGATTGTTGAATGTTTAGAAGGAATCATTCAGAACGGTTGTTTCTATTTGGCAGGAGCTATAGGTCAACATTACTCTATTAATTTATCAGACATTTCCCATAATATCCATTACGATGAAATATAAAGATTTAATCCAATTTGATCCAATAGATGAGATTATCAAGTTCGGCCAACTTGATAATGAAGACTATCGTGCAAAACTAGTCAAGAACTTTGTTTGTTCTAACTTGTACGAAACACATATCATTCCTCAGATATGTGCTAAACTAGATTTGAATGCTACGACTGAAACTAAAGGTATTCAGATTGTTGGTAACTATGGTACAGGTAAATCACACTTGATGTCGTTATTCTCTATCATAGCTGAGAATGCGGATTATTTGCCTTTACTGCAAAGCCAAAAAGCAAAGGAATGGTTAAAAACCATTGCAGGAAAATACATGGTTTATCGTTTTGAATTGGGTAACAATCAGGAATTATGGGATATTGTATGCTATCAGATTGATAAAGCATTGGCTGCTTGGGGAGTTGATTATTCCATCTCTGAAGATACTACGCCTGCGACCTATTCTGAAAAGCTACAGTTGATGATGGCTGCATTCGAGGAGGTTCACGAAGGTAAAGGTTTCATGTTGGTTATCGACGAGATGCTTTCTTATTTGAAAGGTCGTAGTGAGCCATCAAAACTGAATAGAGATTTGGCTGTGCTTCAAGCATTGGGACAAATGAGTGACCGTACTCATTTCCGTATGGTTTTTGGCGTGCAGGAGTTAATTTATCGTTCTCCTGAATTTCAGTTTGCCAAGGAAATGCTGAGTCATGTCAATGAACGCTATATCGATTTGACCATCCAAAAAGAAGATGTACAATTCATTGTCCAGCAGCGATTGTTGCAGAAGAACGAACATCAAAAGGCACAGATACGTCAGCATCTGTCACAATTTACGGTGATGTTCCCTCATATGAACAATAACTTGGATACATACGTTAATCTTTTCCCTGTTCACCCAAGCTACTTTGAGAATTTCTCTCTTATCCGTATCGGCAAAAGTCAGCGTGAAGTGTTGAAAACACTCTCTCGTAAATTTGCGAGCATTATGGAAGATGACGTTCCGAATTCGGAACCAGGACTTATCTGCTATGATTCTTATTGGCAAGATATGTTGAGTAATGTGGACTTGAAGGCTGATCCAGATGTAAGTAAAGTTAGTGATATTGCCGCATTGATTGACCAAAAGATAGAAGATAATTTCACCAGAGGTTTAGCTCCAAAGAAGAAGTTGGCCCACCGTATTGTATCAGCAGCATCCATCAAGATGTTGCAGGCTGATTTGTCTCACGCTAATGGCGTTACCGCAGATTCTTTGGCAAATGATCTTTGCCATATTGATAGCACTTGTGAGAATTATGACGAGCTTGTTGATTTGGCATTTACTCGTGTGCTTGATTCCATCGTATCCGCTACGATTGGACAATACTTTGAAAAAGGTGAAAGCAATGAATATCATTTGCGTATAGAAGGTGGTGTCAATTATGAACAAAAAGTAAAAGACTATACGCTGCAGATGAGCCCGGAGCAGAAAGATGAATATTTCTTCAAGTTCTTGGCAGAAGTCCTTCCTGTAGAAGGTGACACCTATCGTACTGGCTTTAATATTTGGCCTCACGCTATTGAATGGCAATCTCATAAATGTAATCGTGCAGGCTATATTTTTATGGGTAATCCTAGTAGTCGCTCTACTACCCATCCGCAACAGCACTTCTACATCTATTTTATGCCTATTTTTAATAATGCCGCAAAATCTCGTGGTTCGGAAATAGATAGTGTATATTTCATCATGGATGGCTTGAGTGAAGAGTTCAAACAAAAAGTGACACTTTATGGTTCAGCTCTTTCTCAAGAAGGTAGCGCCAGCAGTGATGAAAAGCCAAAATATAAACTTCTTCGCGAAAAATACTTCAAGGAAGCCCGTAACTTATTCAACGAGCAATTATTGACAAACACACAAGTGGAATATGTTGGAGAGCAACATCCTCTACAAGTTATGCAAGGGGCGCAAGGCGATTCCAAAATTGATATCGTAAGTAATGTAACTTCATTTATCATGGAACAACAGTTTGAAACGGAAAATCCATGTTATCCGAAGTTTACTGCGCTACTTCAACCTCTCACTAAAGAAAACAGAGAGAATATGTTGCGCTCTGCACGCTCTAAAATAGCCAACCCTATGGCAATGAACCGTAATGGAGAGGCCATTCTGATGGGATTGGGATTGTGGGAAGACGGACACCTTTCTACTGAACATTCACAATATGCTCGCAGTCTAAAACAAAAATTAGAATCCAAAGGTGGACAAGTCGTTAATCGCGATGAGATTCTTGAATTGTTTTTTGCAGATACACATGAGTATCTTTCATCGGATTTTCACATTGAATCTGATCTTCAGATGCTTGTTATGGGCACAATGGCTGCTTTGGGAGAAATCGAGATTGTACTCAATGGAGGTAATCGTCTGAATGCAAGTAATATTGCATGTATCAACAATATAGCGCCTCAAGACAATTACTCATTCTCTAATATCTGTCCTCCTAAGGGAATTAATATTCCTTTGATACGTGAACTGATGATAGGTTTCTTGGGTATAGATCGTACGGCAGAATTGGATGTTCCGAACAGCAGCGTGTTTGCCGACCTAAGCAGTAAAGCGAAGAATGTAGAAGATCGTGTAGTTACACTACAGCATCGAATCCATAATGGTTATTCTGCAGCAGGTGTAGAAATCATCAGCGCTGATGAGGCTCGTAGTCTTAATAATGAGTTTGACAGGCTAAAAGGGATGGCCAATCAAATTCAGCGTTATAATTCAAAAGCAAAGATGCGCAATATCGAATGGTCTTTGGATTTAGTGCGCACGACAATGCAGGAAACACGTCAGAAGCTTGAGAAAATAGAGCGAATGCTAAAAGAGTTGAGAGAATTTGACTCTTACATTTCATATCTCCGCACTGCTCTTTCAAATATCAACGAACCAAACTTACGTAAGGATATTTGTGATGCGATAGACAAACTGAAAGATGTGGTAGGAAAAGATGAAGCAGAAAGAAATGCTTATAAAGCAGAATTAGATGCTCTGAAGAATCGCTATGCTGACTGGTATATGGGCGAATATGTAAAAGCTCATGTATGTGAAATGGATTATCAAAAAGTAGAAGCATTAAAAGCAAGTGAAAACTATGCTATTTGCGAAATTGTATCCGAGGCTTCATTTATCAATCCTTCACGATATGAACTTTGGAAGCAGAATCTTGCCATGCTGAAACTGGCTAATCCGCAGGTAACCAAACAGGCAATTTTATCAATGCCTACCTCTATAGATAGTTTCAACCCGACCGTTCAACGAAGCCAGCTTCCTGATGTAGGAGAGTTGAAAGAAGAACTGAATGATATCTATGAGAATTATGTTAACGAATTTTCGGAGGCTTTGGAGGATCCGACTACTCACCGTAATCGAGAACTACTTAATGCTGATGAAAAATCCTTGATTGAACAATTTGAAAGCGAGCAGATAAAACTTAATCGTCAATTTGCGCGTCCATTAATTGAGATAATCAACAAATTGCAGCGAAATTTCACAAAAATAGAAATTTCTCATGACGACATGCTCCGTATCTTCTCGCGCCCTATGACTAAGCAACAAGCCATTGATGCTTTGACTGAGTACATTGAACAGAAGAGCACCGGTCACCGTCCGGAAGATATTCGTATAATCATAAAGTAGTAACTTATGCAAGATAAACCGACATTGTGTTTTGAATATAAGGATCGGCTTATTCCTCTTAATGAAGTCGGAAAAGCCTCAGATGAAACTATAAGTGAGTTCAATACTCTAATAGAGCGATTGAATCTCAAATATAGTTTTGCCCCTTTATTCCATTTGTCGGAAAATGAATGGGATGGCTATCCTATTAAACTTCACTATAAGAATCAGGTTCTCTCTTTAAAAGAATTTGTAGATGAGAATAAACAATTGAGTAAGGATCTGCAACTGCCTAATAGTATTAATGGCTTAGAAAAGAAGCATCAATTGCAATTAGCACAAGTGTCTTTTAGTGGAAATATATCAGAGGAAGACCTTGCCATTTGTATCGAAGTTTCTAGACTGTTTCAAGATGTCTATAATACATTTGCATTAGCCAGATTCTCTTTGCATGAAGGATTCAGAAAACTTCATCTTTATAGTTCAATACCATGGGATAGTGGTGCATTTGGACAGTATTGGATTCGAACCGCATACCTGAATAATGCAATTATTTGGTATAACTCGTGTTTCGATATTCTGTTGCAAACATTATGGATTGCCAAACAGTATTATATCGGGAAAAAGGTAAATAATACAACATTGGTAAAAGAGGATGTAATTCAGAATACTGATATGGTTTTGATTGGATGTAAAAAGATATTTGTTTTAGACAGCTGTATTACAGAATTCTCAAAAAGGGATTCTCGTGAATTTGTAAAGAATAAGGCAAATAGTTTAAAGCATCGAAATGGATTGAGGTATAAAGAATTTAAAGATCCAAATTCGATACTGTTTTTATTAAAGAACTACAATTCTTCAAGCACGGAATCATCCGTTAACATTGAGGATGTTGTATCTAACCTTACCTCTTACCATAAAGATTTTGTGTCTTTAATTGAGGAAGTTAAGGCCATTGTGAGTGAAGAATTTAGAGTAAAATATAATGTAGAAATATAGATATGGGCAATACTGATATGAATCTGTTTAGAGATGAGGAGTTGGAAGAAGTGAAATTGACTCCTGAGAAAGTTATATGTCTTGGTTTGGAATTCGAAAGCGACGATGCACGTCGTGCATACTTCCGTGATGAATTGCGAAAGAAATTGCCTGAACTACGCAAAATTGAAGGATTTCCTATCGGAGAGGATGATGATATTATCAACCTTTCCGAGCCTCCTTATTATACAGCCTGTCCAAATCCATGGCTTAATGATTTCATCGCAGAATGGGAACAAGATAAAGTGGAGTTGGAAAGACAAGGAAAGCGTAGTGCGGAATTTGAAGTAGATGGTCCATATACAGATGGAATAAAAGTCGGTAAAAATAGCGCTATTTATAATGCTCATAGTTATCATACTAAAGTTCCCCATCAAATAATAATGAGGTACATTCTTCATTATACTCAGCCAGGTGATATTATTCTTGATGGGTTTATGGGGACTGGTATGACAGGAGTGGCTGCTACAGCATGTGGTAACCCTGATTCAGAGTCAAAAAATAGCATTGAAAAAGATTACGAGAATGCAGGATATATGACACCAAATTGGGGAGCTCGACATGCGGTTTGTGGCGATTTAAGCCCTTTATGCTTTCATATTTCATCGAATTACAATCATAAAGTAAATTCCAAGAAACTTAGGCTTGTTGTAGATGCTATATTGGTGGCCTTGAATAAAAGATTTTCACATTTTTATGAAATAAAGCCTCCGTATGGAGGTGTTGGTCACATTAATTATATTGTGTGGTCTGAAGTCGTGGCATGTAATAACTGCGGAAAAGAGTTGAATGTACACGATTTATCGTATAATTATAAAACTAAAATCTTGTACGATAAACTTAAATGTCCATATTGTGGTACCGAACAGAAAAGGACGGAGGCTGAAAGCATATTTGAATATGTGCATGATGACTTAAATCATTGCAATTATAAGGAGCTAAAATATGTCCCTTGTTTAATAAATTATTCTGCACAAGGTCGTTATTTTTCGAATGATATTCCTAACACTCAACTTCCGAATTTTGAAGGCTTTGTACCAAATAATACTTTTGGAGAAGGAGATAAATTTGGCGACCCTTATAGAGTAGGGTGTCACACGATTTCTCAAGTATATCCACAAAGAACAAAATATGTATTAGGTTACCTTTATAAACTAATACATGATGATTACAAAGAGTATAAAAAAGAACTGATGTTTATATTTACATCGATGTTACCTAAGTTAACAAAGATGAATAGGTATATGCCACAACATGGTAGTCGTGCATTGGTTGGTCCAATGGCTAATACATTGTACATACCTCCTCAATATGTTGAAAATAATCCTATAGATCAATTTGAATATCAGGCAAACAAAGTTATAAAGGCACTTGAACAATGCAATGAAGGTAATGCTGTACAAGTTTGTTCAGCATCCAGATCTTCATTGCCTGATAATTCTATTGACTATATTTTTACCGATCCGCCATTCGGTGCAAATATTATGTATTCTGAACTTAATACTATTGCCGAGTCGTGGTTAAAGGTAAAAACAAATAATAAAGAGGAGGCAATCTCAAATAAGACACAGCATAAGGGTATTGCAGAATATCAGTCAATCATGATTTCTTGTCTAAAAGAATACTATAGAGTCCTAAAGCCTGGACATTGGATGACTGTTGAGTTCTCTAATACGTCTGCTTCTTTTTGGAATAGTTTACAATATTCTATTCAGTCTGCCGGCTTTATCATATCTGCAGTAACAGATTTAAATAAAGAACGAGGCGGACTACATTCCATGCTAGGACCAACTGCTGTAAAACAGGATTTAGCAATATCATGTTATAAACCAACTGAGGCGTTAATTAATAAAATGTTTAATAGTAATGCAGAGAATCAAGTTTGGGACTTTATACATGATAGACTATCCTCTAAATCTTTAAAATATTGTATAATGGATGGAGACAAACTCCTTCCTATTGCTGAAAGGACTGCAAGAATCTTATATGATCGTTTAATTTCATTCTTTGTTTTAAGAGGCTATAATATTCCTATTAGTTCACAAGATTTTCAAAAAGGTTTGAGAGAACGATATATGGAAATTGACGGTATGTTTTTTACGGCATATCAGGCGGCTGAATATAATAATATGAAAGAAAGAGCTACAGGTGTGGTACCAATGGCACTCTTTATTGGATGTGAAGCAGATGGCATAGAATGGTTAAAGCGCGAGTTGGTTAACCCCAAAACATACCAAGAGATCTACCCTACGTGGATTTCTAATATGGTGGCACCAAAGAAGGGTGATGTTTTGCCGGAACTTATTGTTATTCTTGAAGAGAACTTTATTAAAGATTCCGATGGTAAATGGCGTAATCCTGACCCTGAAAAGGCTGCCGATCTTGAACTTATCCGCGGTAAGAAGATGATGAAAGAATTCAATCTCTACTTGGAACAGGCTCAGAAACCAAAGGCAAAACGCATGAAAGACACTCGTCTGGAAGTACTTCGTTATGGTTTCAAAGAGTGCTACAAGCAGAAAGATTATCAGGCGATCATCACTGTGGGAGATCATATTCAGGAATCGCTCCTGCAAGAAGACGAAGTGCTGTTGCAGTACTACGACATCGCTTCAACCAGAGTGTAGGCTATATTTGTAAACGATAAGATTATTAAGTATGAAGAAATATACAAAACTGAGTGTACAGTGGTTTTATAGCCTATTGGAACGCGGCGAATGTGACATCATGGACTTCAAAGAACAGTTGGAGGATAAGATGTTATTCGGTAAATCATTGAAAAACTTCGCTCCGAAATACGATGAGACCGCTAGAGACGTAGTTGCCTTTGCGAACAACAAGGGCGGATTTCTGTTTATCGGCATTGTAGATGGAACAAAGGAAATTAACAATGATTTCATTTATGACAATGAGAAAGTATTTGAACTCATACATCAAGTACAAGACCGCACAGAACCAACAATCACGTTAACTCCACATAAAATCAAGGTAGAAGGAAAAGATTTGCTCGTTCTGGAAGTTCCTTTTTCCTCACAACTCCATCGTACAAGTCGTGGAGAGTTTCTAATCCGCAGCAATGATGGTAATCGTCCTATTGAACCTTATGAGATGGCAACTATCATGTCGGAAAAAGGCCTTATTGTGTATGATCAAAAGGGATGGAGAATATATGGAGACTGGATTGATGAGAATCGTTTGCAGAATCTTCTTGGACTAATTGAAGCAAGGGATCCCAATAGTCCTTATTTGGATAAAACTCGGGAAGATTTTCTCGACTCGCTTGGCATGACCAAAGAGGAAGGCAATGAGGTCCTGCCGACAACAACAGGCATACTCTTCGTCGGCAATCAGAATGCTTTGAAAGAATTGCCATTTTATGAGGTAAAATACATTCATTATTTTGCTGATGGGACGTATAAGCCATATGAATACAAAGGCAACATCATAGAGGTGGCAAAGAACTGCTTTGCACAGCTGAAGGCTGAAATCCGTCAGAAAGAGTATATTTTCGGATTATTCCGAGAATATGTTGAAGACTATTCTGAAATAGTACTTCGAGAATTGCTTATTAATGCGCTTGCTCATAGGAGTTTGAGCAGACAACAAATTATTGAAATCCGTAAGTTCGATGATGGCGGTTATTTGGAAATAGAAAGTCCTGGACCTTTCCCGGAGGGCGTCACCACTGAAAACTATTTACGCAAGACCAATCCACGTAATCCGAATATTATGGATATTTTGCGTGAGATAGGAATGGCAGAGAAAGCCGGAAGTGGTTTCGATAAAGTATTTACTGACCTGCTAAAAAAAGGAAAATCTCTACCTGAACCCGAAGAGACAGAATCATCTGTCATCTTCCGCATAAAGGCAGATGTCGTATCTGAGAAACTTATAGAACTTTCTTTACAATACGAAAGCCAGGAAGGAAGGCCAATGAAACTGGATGAATTATTGATTCTTTCCGAGATTATCAATCACAAACAAGTTAAGGTAGCGGATCTTGCTATGTCTCCAAACATTAGCTCGTATAGGTTACAAGCAATACTTGACAAGCTTCACAGTATGGAATTTATTGAGCCGACTGGCAAGACTTCTGGAAGGGCGTATATACTCCATATTAGCAAACGTTCAAGTATGGGAGACAAGATAGAGTATGTGAATACGAAGAAACAGGAGAAAGCTAGGCAGAAAGAAGCCATATTGCGTTATTTGGACTCCGTTGGTACGATAAACAATACTGAAGCACGTATACTACTGAAGTTGGAAGAAAAAGATCGATCAAAAGTCTCTCGTTTGTTTTCAGAATTGATAGAAGAAAATGAGATTATGCAAACAGAAGATAGTGTACCTAATAACGTGAAATACAAGCGAATACGAAGATAATTTTGCAGGTTTGTTTGCAGGTTTGTTTGCAGGTTTGTTTGCAGGTTTGTTTGCAGGTTTGTTTGCAAAAAAATAAATTGGAGACAGAGTCCGTCATCGAGTGAACACAATAATGAGTAATGAAGTATAAAGGCAAAAACATAGAGGTAATTGGCAGCAAAATGCTGTTTGGCAAGGAAACACTTTGGATTCATATTCTAGAAGATGATTCCTTTGCACAAGTATTGCGCTCTGATTTGGAGGACGACACGCAAGAGAATTCACGGGACGGAATGTCATACGTGAGGTACATTGCTATTGCTGCCCGTATCAAAGAGGAAATGGCGCAAAAGCGTTTGTTAGCCCCCTATGAAAGTAGCCTTATTCCTCTTCCACACCAAATTTTGGTATTGGAAAAAGTGATGCAAGGTGTGCAGACCCGTTTTATGCTAGCAGATGAAGTCGGTATGGGTAAAACCATCGAGGCCGGATTGATTCTAAAGGAGAAAAAATTACGGGGAGAAATCAAGCGTACACTATTGATTGTTCCCAAATCAGCCATGATACAATGGCAACAGGAGTTGAAAGAACATTTCAATGAGAACTTCTTTATCTACGACAGTGATTTCATTACTGGAATGGCAAAAACATTTGCAAGTTTTGATGCGGAAGAGGAGTTGAACTTTTGGAAACAACATAACCAAATTATTGTATCATTAGATGCCATAAAACCGGTTACACAGCGTCAGGGATGGAGCCAAGACAAGATTAATGAATATAATAAGTATCGTATTGAATCGGTAGTAAATGCTGACTTTGATATGATTATCATTGATGAAGCCCATCGAATGGGAGGAAGTACAGCGCAAGTGTCTAGATATCAACTTGCAGAAACGCTTTGTAATGCTGTGCCGAATGTTTTGCTACTTTCTGCGACTCCACATAGAGGAAAGAGTGACCATTTTCGTCGGGTGCTTCAATTGATGGATGCTGATGCCTTTTCCGGAGAAGGTATGCCGAGTATTGATGAGATCTCACCATACGTAATGCGTTCTGAAAAACGTTATGCCGTGGACTATAATGGGAAGAGACTGTTCCAAAAACGTGAAACCATCCGCTTGGATGTCCCATTGGACGATAGCTTTCATCATTTACAGAAAATGCTTTATGAGCACGTTACAGACTATGTCCGTTATTGTTTTGGACGCGCAAAGAGAGGTGGCCGTAATGCAACAGGACTAGTTATGGTTATGATGCAGAAATTGGCAAGTAGTAGTACAGCTGCTATCATGGCTGCCATGGAAACTCGTTTATGGAGACTGCAAAATGAAGAAATGGCTGATGATATCAGTGATTATGACGAGGAGGGAGCACTGGATTTTGATGAACTCTTAATGAATGAGTATTCTGTTGATATTCAAAACGGTTTCATTAATGAAGAAGATAAATTAAAGGAACTAATTACGGAAGCTCAGTATTGCTTGGCTAATGAGCAAGATGCTAAGGCAACAGCCCTTATTCGAAAAATTAATCACCTGAGAGAAGAGTATGGAGATTCTCAATTAAAAATACTTGTGTTTACGGAGTTCCGAAAGACGCAAGAATATTTAACAAAGCAGATTGAGCAAGCCGGATTAACAACTATCTGCATCAATGGAAGTATGGATTTGCAAGAACGCCAGCGCGCTCTTGCAAAGTTTAAAAATGAGTCCAATGTCATGATTGCTACAGATGCAGCCGGGGAATCGTTGAATATGCAATTTTGCCATATCGTATTCAATTACGATTTGCCATGGAATCCGATGGCGATTGAACAACGAATTGGACGTGTAGACCGTATCGGGCAAAAGAGCCCAGTAATAGCATTCAATATGCTTACAGATAATACAGTAGATACACGCGTATATCAAATTATTGTAGAAAAATTAGATGCAATTTTGCAGGAATTAGGTATTGACAAGACAAGTGACGTATTGGACTCAACCATAGATATGAAACGAGTCAATCATTTGTACATGCAATCATTATTGGATCCTAAAAGATTTGATTTTGCCAGTGATAGTTGGTTATATGAGATTCGGGGCAAATTGAAGGAATATAAATCTACAGAAGGGGCGTTACCGGTATTCAACGAAGAAGATATTAACATTGAGAATGCAGAGGAGATAAAATTCAGCCCATTACCTGTATGGCTTGAAGGGCTAATGGATTTATATACCAAGAGTGTTAATGGCACTATTGACAAGTGCCTGGATAGTGTAACGACCTATACTGTTAAAAATGAAAAAATAACAGCCTTTTTCGATTCAAATAAGAATGGTGATAATCCCGAAGCAGAACATTTTACTCTGCAACATCCGATGATAAAGAGACTTTTGGATGGAATTGACGGCAATTCTCAAACAATGGTTCCTGTTATAGCATCGCATGATGGAGGTGACACACCAGGTTATCTTACGATATGGAAAATATCTGCAAAAAACACCAATGAAACCAAAACAACCTACTCTGCACAATTTATGGCAGACACCGGGAAGGTTTTTGCTCCTTATGGAAATGATGTATGGAACAGGTTGGTACAGGAGAAGAATTGTTTCGGATATTTGAACGAAAGAGAATGTTCAATTGATTTGGAAAATAATCAGCAGTTGAATAACAATCTGCATGGAGTCTTTCATCGGATGGAAAGCGAGATTCAATCGAATCTACAAATTATCGCAGAGAAGAAATTACGCGCTCTGAAATTTGCAGAGCAACGTATATCAAGGATTGGCATTGAAAATATTAAAAGGGCTAAAATGAGCCGACTTTTGAAGGAAAAAGAGGAATGGAACAATGCCTTTGCTCAAGGACGAAGCGTAGTTCCAGATGTAAAACTAATTTTAACAGTGAGAGTCGATGGATGAATTTGTACATAGAATAGTTAAATGTCTGACAACAGAAGCTATGCGTCTTAGTGTGGTCAAGAATCCTGATGGATTTTTGTGCGCAGCTGATACGCAGCAAAAAGTGTTGGATGAAAGTGGTTTGTTGTTATTACCCATCGCATCTGGTATTGAACTTCGTGTACGATATGAACTCGAAGATAAACATTCAGAGAATCATGTATGCTATATTGTAGATAATACTGATGAGATCTTACCGGATATAAAGTCTCATTTATATATTGCACCCACATTTACTATAGCTAAACTAATGCCTGCATGTAATGAGACCGAGCTTCTTCATGCCAAACTAACGTTTGGTATGGCCTCATATATCTTCAATAAAAAGCTAACGCGAAACCTTACAAAGGAAGAAACTCGTTATTTATTGCTAGAGTCAGAGGAATTGTATGGAATAGATCCTCAAGAGATAATTTCAACCTTGAAGGCTATACCATTACAGTGGGAGAAGAATGAAACGATGGAAAGCATATGCACAATTTTGATGAGAGCTATAGAGAAAGGTGCATATAAGGAAATCGAATCGATTATTGAGGAATTGAATGATGATTTTCAAATATTCATCAATAGTAAGTATTTCTCTTTTATCAACTCGTCTTCCATAAAGAAGCCTAAGATGGTACATAAAATTTTACCGCATCTGACTCATGTACATCAAAGGACAGACAAGGTCGCATTACTTGTAGTTGATGGTATGACCTATTGGCAGTATCTGATATTGGATAAAGCTCTTAATGAGGAAGGAATTAAAACGCAAAAAGATATTACTTTTGCTTGGTTGCCGTCAATTACAAAACTATCAAGACAGGCTATCTTTCGTGGAGAAGCACCAAGAATGGATTATAGGCAATCTCCTACTGATGAGAGTCGACTTTGGGTGGATTATTGGACATCATCTCAAAGACAAGTTTCCAAACGTATGCAAGACTATGAAGTTGAATATACTCATGGAGGTTTGAGTGTAGGAAATGACAACTTAAGTCGTTTGGCTTTTGTGGATGTCAGTCTTGATGAGAAAATGCATTCTCTGGATAATAATAAAGACTTGTTTGTTTTGACGAAGAATTGGACGGAAGAATTTGCTAATGATATAAAAGCTTTGCACGAACAAGGTTATCAAATATATATCACAACAGATCATGGTAATGTGCTAGCTAATCCTTGGCGTTTACTTAATTCGCAAGAAAGAACGTACTTGTATGAAAAAGAAAGTCGTGGTAAGCGGCATCTTATCTATAATAATATAGAGCACTTACATGATTTTTTGCAGTCAAATCAGGAAATTAACAGTCAATTATTTGTCCATGATAATTGGGCGGTTTGGCGCAATACAAAGAGTTTCAATAATAAAGATAGTATAACTCATGGCGGTGCTCACTTCTTGGAGGTGGTAATCCCTTTTGTTAAAATTGAAAAGAAATAAATATGGAAAAGAGAGTGGGGATCAATCAACGTATAAGTATCAGTGTTATTGAGATGGCTATGAAGGCTGCACTTGATGGTTGCTTTACACCAGAATATGCTGCAGCTCTCGCTTCAGGAGAATTCCAAGGGGAAAATCGCATTAATAAAGCTCGTAGCATTATTGGTAAATTAACACTGCGTAATCCTTTGTTTCCATATATTGAAGCAAATAGGCAGGAATATATGGCAGCTACCAAATATAAAGGAGACCGGGCTATCATTTTTACGGCTCTCATTAATGCCGCCTATACTTTCGGATATGATTCACTGACAATACTAGGCAATTTTTTTCATGTACAGGAGGAAGTATCAACTCCCTTACTATTGAACAGAATGTCCTCAATATATGCCAGCAACCGTTCCTTACCTAACGGAATTTATTGTATCATGCCTATGTTCATTGAAGCTGGTTTGCTTAATCGTCCTCAAATAGGTGTATATACAAAGAATGACATTGAGATTGTAACGCCTTTTGCTCGTGAACTTTATAAAAAGTCGTTCTTCGTGAATAATCCTATGCTCAATGAAGATGACTATGATTACTCAGAACACCCTTATTTTGAGTTTGTGTGATTGTTATTTTGTCAACTAAACCTCATTTGCAGTTTTGATTATAATAGATGAATACTTTTAATTAATATGCAACCGATATATATAGATTTACATATTCATACTTACCCCGATGCAGCTCATCCTACACCAGGATATGATGTTGCTACTTTAGTGAGAAAAATTAAAGAATATAATGGAGATGAACCGTTCCTGATAAGCTTCACCGATCACAACACCATCAACAAGGAAGCGTACCTGGCTGCCAAGGCAGTCGGGGTGAACCTGCTGCTGGGTGCAGAACTACACATCAAGAACCACGATGATGTAGAGGCGTTCCACTGCCACATTTATTTTAATCTGGATGTAACAGAGGAGAATATTAAGGCGCTGAACGACATCTTGGATAAACTGTACACAAACAAACTGCCATGCAAAACCGAGCAGTCAATACCCGATATACAAAAAGTAATCAATGCTTTCGATCCATTTGAATTTATGCTACTGCCACATGCAGGGCAGAGGCACGGACAGTTTAATTACTCGCTGCATGAGGGTGAACAGGTGGATAACGCCATCAGCCGCAGTATTTACTACAACCAGTTTGACGGCTTTACCGCACGTGAGGACAAGGGACTGGAAGCTACACGAGAGTATTTTGCCAAACTGGGCATAGCGGAGTTTGTGAACCTGCTGACCTGCTCGGACAACTATGTTCCTAGCCGCTATCCTGAGCCTAAATCAAGCGAGGCTTCGCCTTTTGTGCCTACGTGGATGATAGCCGAACCGACATACGACGGCGTGAGATTGTCACTCTCGGAGAGTTCGAGACTGTTCTACCAGAAGGAGAAGCCGCAGATACAATGCGACCACATAAGTAAGGTAAAGTTGTCAAACGAGTTGATAGATATTGACGTGGAACTAACAGAAGGACTTAATGTGGTGATAGGAGGCTCGTCATCTGGCAAAACGCTGTTTGTGGACTCGCTGAACAAGTTCTTTGAACAGGATTTACAACATTCGGAATATGCTAAGTTCAAGGTGGATAACATAGAGGTAACGAACCCATCGGAAATTCATCCGTACTACATTCACCAAAACTTTATAGCAGATTTGGTGAACAGGAATGATGAGGCCTCGATAGACGAGATTCCCATCTTAAAGAAAGCATTTCCGAGCGATGACAACGTGAAGCGACAAATCAGCAAAACGCTGGCAGACTTGAAACGCATAGTGGACGAGATGCTACTCTGCGTGGAAAACATTGAGAAGATAGAGCGTTGGCTGAAGGACATTCCACATCCAGGCAAACTGATTACGAAGGGTAAAGTTGAGGGAAACATTTTCCAGCCACTGATGCCCAAAAATGATGAAGAGGAGAGATGCGCCTATCCAGAGGAGGAGTACAATGCCGATGTTGAAGATATGATGGAGTTGGAAAAGTTTGTAAACGAGAATCCGTTTACAAGCAATATCAGTAAGGAGGTAGAGGTTATACTGAAGGAACTCGCTAAAGCTAGAAGGGGCGCTGTGCTATTTGAAAATGTGGCAGCACTGATAGCGACGCGCAAGGATGAGAAGGACGAAGAACTGCAAACGAGGCAGGGACAGAACCAGAGTAACTTGCAAAACCGCAGGAAACTGATGCAGCACCTCCATGAGTACGTGAAATACAGCCGCAGTTTTGCTGAACAGAAAGTGAAACTAACTGAGATGAACAGGTCGTTTACCACCAAGGAGGTGAATGCCACTGGACACACGCTGTACATTGAAAACACATTCAAGTTTAACGAAGAAGTGCTGATGGAGGTGCTGAACAAGTATCTGAATCACCACTTCAGGAATATGAACGATGTGATGCCGGAGAATATGTACCAGACGAAGTTCAAACAACGTCCGAGGGTGAACTCATATAAGGAATTGGGCGACTTTATCTATGAATACCTACGGAAAAATGACCATACGTCGTATAAAATTGTGTCTTCTGACGGCAGGAATTTTTACGAAATGAGCCCCGGCTGGAAGTCGGCCATTCTGCTAGACTTGATACTAGGCTATGATGGTGGCAATTCGCCTATCATTATTGATCAGCCAGAAGACAATCTGGCAGTGAAGTATATCAACGAGGCGCTGGTTCAAACCATCAAAAAGGTGAAGTACAGGAAACAAGTGATACTAGTGAGCCACAACGCCACCATTCCAATGATGGCTGATGCGCAGACCATTGTGCTCTGCAAGAACGACGGGAAGAAAATCACAATCCGTTCTGCCTCGCTAGAAGGTCGGATTGGGAAAGAGAAGGTGCTAGACCTGATTGCAGACCAGACCGACGGTGGCAAGGCATCGATTAAGAAAAGAGTAAAAAAGTATAATTTGAAAAAGTTTAATTAAACAACATGAAGCTAATATTCAAAAAGAATGAAAAGGATGATGTGGAAGTAACTATGTTCAAAGGAACTATGGGAATCCCATTTTCCTATATCGAGATGATAAAATGTCTAATAGCAGGAGAGTCATTAGACAGCGACTTTCATGAGAGTATTACAGAGGACGAAAAAGTTCAAATAGAAGAAGTGTTAAAAGAGATAGAAACCATTGCTTGTCCAAAGGAGGATGAGCCTGAGCAGCAAGAGAACAATGAAATAGATTTTTAGTTTGTTTGTCCAAATTTTCCTCCCATCGCCCCAGCCCGTTTCAGATGGTGCAGTTTGTTTGCGCAAATTTCAGTAATTACGACATAATGTGTTGATAATCAATATGGATAAATTTCTTTAACGAGGAAGAGTATTGATTTAAAAAGACCGAACATATAAGAATACCCGATAACTGTTGTAAGAAGCTATCGGGTATTTTTTATTGTCATCTCGGTTTCTTGCTTTAGAGTTAGAATACAGGCATCTGCCAGATAAATCCTACAGAAATACGGTTAGTACTGTAATTCTCCTGTCCCAGCACCTTGGCGCGGGAAGTGAAATCATACGAACGTCCTATATAGGTAACAAAGAAGTGCAGATTGGTTTCCATCGGGTAATATTCGATACCGCCCAGATATCCCCAGGAGGTACGGTAATTTCCCTTTTCTATACCTTCGGACGCCTTGCCTACGGAAGCCGTCTCGTACATACCCTTCACAAAAACATTCCATTTCGGAAGAAAGCGGTAATTACACTTGGCAACAACCGAAAGATAGTTCGCATCAAAAGCATTATGCCCGCCCGGACGACCTACGATACTGGTAATGATTCCCTTGCGGTCAATATCCTCTTTTGAATACATGAAATCGACAAAAGCATTCCATTTCCCAAGATTCAACTCGTTACCTAAAGCATAATAATACATATTGTGACTTTTGGCCTCGTTCATAACAGAAGCCGACCAACGGGTTTTAAATACATTATTGAAATTACCGTTCCAGTTTAATGTATAAACCAGTGGCATTTTGCCCGATTTCAGATCGGGGAGATTACCTTCGGCATCTTCTGTGATTCCGTAAGTATTATCGAAAGAACTGTTACGGCTGTTCAATATCTGCAGATTAAGCTGCTGTTCGGGAGTAATGTTATAACCAACATTCAATCCGGTCATGAAATTACTCATGTAATCAATCATATCACTGTATTGATAGATGTCGATCGGATTCAGATCGAACTCGATACCACCGTATGCGGCACATTGCTTTCCTGCAAAAAGACTAAACTGGTCATTCAGTTTGATACCGATTCCGGCATAGTCGATAGAAGTCGGGAGATTATCAATCATGCCGTTTGCATCGTTCGAGCGGTTGAGGCGCTGACGATAGCGGTAAGACAGCCAGTTGTTGATATTTCCTTTGGCTTCGATACGAAGCTGGTGCATATTAAAGTCACCCTCCTGAAAACCATTCTGGAAATGAGCGTCAAAGCTCCCTTGCATATTCAGATAAAGATTGAATTTATCTGTTTTCTTTTTCACGTCTGTCAGCTCTTCAAACAGGGGAGTGTTCGGATTGAATTTCTCCTTTTTCTCTGTTTTTTGAGCATATATTCCCTGTATGCTACCCGCGAGGAGCAGCATGAATATCCATTTTTTCATAAGTAAGTCAGGTTTTTAGTATTCGTTGAAATATTGCTGAATCTGTTTCCAGTCTGTAGTTTTTGTTAGTGCAAGCATTAACAAAACACGAGATTTCTGCGGGTTCAGTTCCTGCGAAGCTACAAACTGATATTTGGCATCGTCCACCTCTGCATCCAGTGTGGTAGGTCCGGTCGGGACACGGGAAGAACGAACGACAAGAATACCTTTTTGGCGGGCATCCGTCAGTACCGGGAAGATATTTTGGTGAATATTTCCGTTTCCTACTCCTGCGTGGATGATACCTTTGTATCCGTTGCTAAGCATCGGAGTTACCATATCGGCCTCAATGTTAGAATAGCTGTACACGATACCTACTTTGGGAAGTGCGTTCAGATGAGTGACATCAAAAACGGACTGGGTAGTATGTTTCTTTAGCGTTACTTGGTTGTAGAACACTTTTCCGTTCAGTACATAACCCAGTGCGCCGGAGTTGGGAGCCTGGAAAGTTTGTACATCGACCGTATTCATTTTAACCGTGCTCTGCGCTCCGAGGATAAGGCCGTTCATGACAACCAATACCCCTTTGTCTTTCGATTCTTTTGCGGCTGCGGTAACAACGGCATTGTAAAGGTTCAACGGGCCGTCGGCACTTAGAGCGGTAGACGGACGCATGGCGCCTACTAATACCACCGGTTTGTCACTCTTGACAGTCAGATTCAGGAAGTAAGCTGTTTCCTCCATGGTGTCTGTTCCGTGAGTAATCACGATGCCGTCAATGTCCGGGCGTTTCAGTAGTTCATTGATTTTCTTGGCAAGCGTCAACCAAACCTGGTCGTTCATGTCCTGTGAACCTATTTTGACAATCTGTTCTCCGGTTACGTTGGCGATGTCTTTAATTTCAGGCACAGCGTCGAGCAGTGCACCGATGGCAACTTGTCCTGCCGTATAACTGGTTCCGGTAGCCGAGCTTCCCGTACCCGCGATGGTTCCTCCCGTAGCAAGAATATGAATATTCGGTTTTGCGGCGAATGCCATAGTTACGGAAAATAGTAGTGTGACTACTACCAGTCCAAAGCTTTTGAATTGTTTCATAACTGAATGATGTTTAGGTTAATAAAATGAATCTATTAGAATATTTGTATAAAAAGCAAACCTAGTGCAATAGCCACAACGGTCGATACCAGACCGGGCATCATGAACGAGTGATTCAACACATATTTGCCGATTTTTGTTGTCCCGGTACGGTCGAAATTAATCGCAGCCACCACGGTAGGATAATTCGGAATAAAGAAATATCCGTTCACGGCTGGGAATAAAGCGATCAGCATATAAGGAGAAATCCCCAACGCAATGCCCAGAGGGACGAGTGCCCGTACAGTGGCAGCCTGGCTATATAGCAGGATAGACATCACAAACAGGGCGACACCGAACAACCACGGCATTTGTTGCACAATTCCCTGGATAGAGAGAGTCAGCTGTCCCATATTTCCCTGAAGAAAGGTATCTCCCATCCAGGCAATACCGAAGATGGCAATCACCGCCTGCATACCTGCCGGAAATACAGAACCTTGCGTTGCTTTGATCCCGTCTGTCTTCGTTATTAACAGGATAATTGCGGCAGCCGACAACATCACGATTTCGATGATAGAAGACATTCCCAAAGTGACAATTTCCCCATCAATCAGGAAACTGGGGCGCATTCCTTCAAAAGAACCGAAAAGCACGATAAAAGCAGTTGCCAATATAAAGATGATAACGGAAATCATTGCCGAACGTTTGTTCTTGACACTTTTAATCTCCACCTTTTTATTGTTGAATAAACCTTCTTTCAATCTTTTCTGATACTCGGGATCTTCCGCCAGTTCCTTACCGATTCTCATGGAAAACAAGGCGCCTACCAACACTCCGATGATGGTGGCGGGAATCGTAATTTTGAGAATGTCGAACAGGGTAATGTCGAATCCGGCTAAAAGTCCGAGAAGTGCCACGGTAGCGGCAGAGATCGGACTTGCCGTAATGGCCTGCTGGGAAGCGATGACGGCAATACCCAACGGACGTTCCGGACGGATTTTTGTTTCGGTGGCAACCTCTGCAATTACCGGCAGTACGGAATAAGCCACGTGTCCGGTTCCGGCTACAAAAGTAAAGAGGTAAGTCACCAGCGGACTAAGCAGAGTGACGTGTGAAGGATTTTTACGAAGCAAATGTTCTGCCAGTTTCACCATATAGTCCAAACCTCCGGCCGCCTGCATACAGGAAGCGGCAGAGATTACGGCGGCAATCATTAACATAACGTCGATGGGAGGTGCAGTGGGTTGTAAACCAAAAACGAACGTGAGTATTGCCAACCCTACGCCTCCCATTACGCCAAGTCCGATACCTCCCAGGCGTGCGCCAATAATAATGGCTGTCAGAACAAATGCTAATTGTAATATCATAGATTGCTGTTTTAAATTCAAAAACAAAGATAAGCGATTCTTCTCTTTGTATTTTCTTTTTCTTCTATTTACAACAAAAAAGTCTTTGAATAGTTTTTGCATATTTATTAAAACAATAACATCGTTGGTTGGTTATTATAAGAACTAACGAAAACGTTATTACTATAAAACAACCGATATGGAACAAAATTTATCAAAAAAAACTCGTACAGAGAGTGACCTGATAGGTAGTCGTGAAGTGCCGGAAAGTGCACTCTATGGAGTACAGACACTCCGTGGCATTGAAAACTTTCGCATCAGCAAGTTTCATTTGAATGAATATCCTTTGTTCATTCAGGCATTGGCTATTACGAAGATGGGAGCCACCGTTGCCAACCGTGAACTGGACTTATTAACTGAAGAACAAGCGGATGCTATCTTGAGAGCCTGTAAAGAAATACTCGAAGGAAAGCATCACGAGCAGTTCCCGGTAGATATGATTCAGGGAGGAGCCGGTACGACCACCAACATGAATGCCAATGAAGTGATTGCCAACCGGGCATTGGAACTGATGGGGCATCAGCGGGGAGAGTATCAATTCTGTTCGCCTAACGATCACGTCAACCGTTCGCAATCTACCAACGATGCTTATCCTACAGCCATTCACATTGGACTGTATTATACTCATTTGAAATTGGTTAAGCATTTGGAGGTTCTGATCGAGTCTTTCCGGAAGAAAGCGAATGAGTTTGCACATGTCATCAAAATGGGGCGTACCCAATTGGAAGATGCCGTACCGATGACTCTTGGGCAAACCTTTAATGGCTTTGCAAGTATTTTGTCACATGAAGTAAAGAACCTTGATTTTGCTGCACAAGATTTTCTGGCAGTCAATATGGGAGCAACAGCCATTGGAACAGGAATCACTGCCGAACCGGAATATGCGGAGAAGTGCATTGCCGCTTTGCGCAAGATTACGGGATTGGATATCAAACTAGCAGACGATTTGGTGGGAGCTACTTCGGACACTTCCTGCATGGTAGGTTATTCGGGAGTGATGAGGCGTATTGCTGTTAAAATGAATAAGATATGTAACGACTTGCGGTTGCTGGCTTCCGGTCCGCGTTGTGGATTGGGAGAAATCAATCTGCCGGCAATGCAGCCGGGCTCATCCATCATGCCCGGAAAAGTGAATCCGGTGATTCCTGAAGTGATGAACCAGGTGGCCTACAAGGTAATAGGAAATGACCTTTGTGTGGCCATGAGCGGTGAAGCAGCTCAAATGGAACTGAATGCAATGGAGCCGGTGATGGCACAATGCTGTTTCGAGTCTGCCGATTTACTAATGAATGGTTTTGACACTTTGCGCACCTTATGCATCGACGGCATTACGGCTAATGAAGAAAAATGCCGGAGAGATGTGCATAACAGCATTGGAGTAGTGACAGCCTTGAATCCGGTGATTGGATATAAGAACTCTACTAAAATAGCCAAAGAAGCATTGGAAACAGGGAAGGGAGTTTATGAACTTGTTTTGGAACATAACATTCTTTCCAAGGAAGACCTGGATACTATCTTAAAACCGGAAAATATGATTAAACCGGTGAAGTTGGACATTCACCCGAATCGTTGATTGATATATAGTAAGTGGAGATTGGTTTAAGATGAGATATCGCCGGGCAGATCATTGATCTGTTCCGGCGATTTTTGATTATTTATTACTTTGACCTTATACGGGAATAATTGCTAATTTATCCGGCGAAATGGTTATTGTTTATTACTTCGAAAGCGACGAACTTTGCAATATCATTCGTTGTTAACCTAATAAGCAAGTCTTGAACCCATTAAAAGTTATATAGATATGAATGCATTTGATGTTATTATTATCGGTTTCGGTAAGGGAGGAAAGACCCTTGCGGCAGAGTTTGCAAAACGTGGGCGGAAAGTTGCTATTGTTGAACGTTCTGATAAAATGTATGGAGGGACGTGTATCAATATCGGATGTATTCCGACAAAGACGCTGGTTCATCAGGCTAAAATTGCTTCCGGCATGAAGAATTCGACGTTTGAAGAAAGAAGAGAGTTTTATCGCAATGCTATTGCTGTGAAGGAGTCTGTGACAAGTGCGTTGAGAGATAAGAATTACCATAATCTGGCAGATCATCCTAATGTAACAGTTTATACAGGTGTAGGTTCTTTTGTATCTGCCGATGTGGTTTCCGTCCGTACATCTACTGAAGAAATATGGTTGACATCAAAGCAAATAATTATCAACACCGGAGCGGAAACAATTATTCCGCCTATCGAAGGAGTTGCGGACAATTCTTTGGTTTATACCAGTACTTCAATCATGGAATTAACCGATCTTCCCCGTCGGCTGGTTATTGTTGGCGGCGGTTATATTGGTTTAGAGTTTGCGTCTATGTATGCTTCGTTCGGTTCGCAGGTGACGGTGCTTGAGAGTTATCCGGAACTGATTGCTCGTGAAGATCGTGACATTGCTGCAAGTGTGAAGGAAGCATTGGAGAAAAAAGGTATTGTTTTTCGGATGAACGCGAAGGTACAATCTGTGAAGTATGTTGAAAATAGGGCTGTCGTTGTTTTTTCTGACTCACAAACAGGTGAAGCGTTCGGACTTGAAGCTGATGCTGTCTTGTTGGCTACGGGGCGCAAACCCAATACGAAAGATCTGAATCTGGAAGTTGCCGGAGTGGAGACGGACGTGCGTGGAGCGATCATTGTGGATGAATATCTGAAAACAACTAATCCGAATATACGCGCCGTGGGTGATGTGAAAGGTGGTTTGCAGTTTACTTATATTTCATTGGATGATTATCGGATTATCCGTGAAGATTTGTTTGGAGATAAGGAGCGGAAAACAAGTGACCGTAATCCGGTTGCTTACTCCGTATTTATTGATCCTCCAATGGCGCGTATCGGATTGAATGAGGATGAGGCTCGTAAGCAGGATTTGGATGTGATTATCAAGAAATTGCCTGTTATGGCGATACCGAGAGCAAAGACATTGGGAGAGACGGACGGTCTGTTGAAAGCTGTCATTGATAAGAATACGGGAAAAATAGTAGGTTGTATGCTGTTTGCGCCTGATGCCGGCGAAGTCATCAATATAGTTGCCATGGCAATGAAAACAGGTCAGAATTATACTTTCCTGCGTGATTTCATCTTTACTCATCCCAGCATGAGCGAAGCGTTGAATGATTTGTTCTCATAGAGTAGTAAGAATACGTCTTTCTAGTCGCATACGCTGTGTGTGGATCATCCTGATTTCAGTTGTCGGGTAAGTTGTGTTTTTCCTGTGATTACTGGTTGGCTAATTTCCGGTCAGCAGCAGCTTAAATTTGTTTCATAGCTTCAGATAATTTGTTTAGAGGCTTGAAACAATCTGTTCGCAGGCTTGAAACTAAAGTTTCCCCTATGGGGGAACAATGGTTTCCCTATGGGGAAAATGTAGTTTCCTTACGGGGAAACTATAGTCTCTCACCGGGAAACGTTAGTATCATTATATGAAACTGTCATTCGCCCTATTGGAAACTGGAACTTTCCTAATGGATAAGCCATTTGCAATCTTATTATGGTATGATGCTTTCATCTGTATCTATACGCTCGTTTCACCTGTTGTTTCAGATGATATTAAACCATTGATCAGGTATTATCACTCCATTTCCCATGTGTTAATACCTGATTTTTCAACTATTAATGGCTGAAGTCTACAGTGTTAATACTTGAGGTGATAGCTGTTAATACTTCTTGCGGAAATAATTAATGTTCAGTATATCAGATGATAACAGTTTGTTGTAGGTGCAGATTAGTGGAAGCGCTTACGTGAGGGCGTAAGCGTCTCCGCGATGCCGTCTTGCCTTTATTTTTGTGTTTTCTTACCTTTGT
>NZ_DAWCXD010000052.1:0-33392 GCF_052357945.1 Bacteroides sp.
ACATAAAAGAATAATCTTATGAAAGAGATAATAACTATTATAATTGCGGCTTTCCTGTTGGTTGGGTGTGATGATTTATTTTCACCGGCAATAGAAAATAATAAGCAAGTGAGCGACGGAAAGAACGATCCTCTTTTCGCAGAAGGCATTTTAGCAAATGCTTATACGCGAAATCCATATAATTCGCAGTCATTTAATGATGTGGCAACTGATGATGCGGTAACAAATCAAACAGATAATAGCTATCTGAAAATGGCTACTGGTTCGTGGACCTCCAATAATAATCCTATGGAACAGTGGTCCTCATGTAAAGCAGCAATTCAATATATTAATTTGTTTTTGGAAGAAGTCGACGAAGTTTCGTGGGTAGACGATCCATTGGTTAATTCCTTATTTTGCGATCGTTTAAAAGGAGAGGCATACGGATTACGTGCTATGTTTATGTTTTACTTGTTGCAGGCTCATGGCGGTTGGACGGCAGACGGAAAACTGTTAGGTGTTCCTATCGTTAATAAGGCGGAAAATGTAAGTGATAATTTCAATTATGCTCGTAATAGTTTTGATGAATGTATTCGTCAGATTTATGACGATGTTCAAATGGCAACAGATTTATTACCGTTGGATTATGAAAATATAGCTTCGGATGCTCAGGTGCCGGAGAAGTACCGTTTGAAAGGAACGTCAGTCAGCCAATATAATCTTGTGTTCGGTGAGATTTTCCGTATGCGCATGAGTGCTCGTATAGCAATGGCTTTTCGTGCTAAAGCTGCTTTGTTGGGAGCTAGTCCGGCGTTTGCTGATGGGACTACGGTGACATGGAAAGAGGCCGCAGATTATAATGGTGAGTTACTCGATCTAATCGGGGGAGTTTCCGGACTTGCTTCAAATGGTAATACCTGGTATAAAAATGCAGATGAAATAGCTAATCTTGGAGCAGGAGCGAATCCCAATGAGATGCTTTGGAGGAACAGCAAAGATGCTACGGCTTATGAGCTGGAACAAGCGCAGTTCCCACCTAGTTTATATGGTAGCGGGCAAATAAACCCGACACAAAACCTGGTAAATGCCTTTCCTATGGCGAATGGATATCCTATCACAATGGACGAAGCTAATTATAACGAGAACAATCCTTATGAGGATCGTGACCCACGTTTGAATCTTTATGTTGTTGTAAATGGAAGTAAGGTTGGGATCGATGAGAAAGTGATAGATACCAGTGTAGATAATACGACTGATAATGACGGGCTGAACAAGGAGAATAATCATTCTACCCGTACCGGATATTACCTTCGAAAGCATTTACGTGAGGATGTATATCTTAGTTCTACTAGCCAAAACGGTCAACCGCATTATAGCCCCCGTATTCGTTATACTGAAATTTTCCTCAATTATGCAGAAGCTGCAAATGAAGCGTGGGGACCAACAGGAACAGGAGGACATGGATATTCAGCCTATGACGTGGTGAAAGCTATCCGTAAAAGGGCCGGAGTGGGTGCTGATAACGGTGATGCATATTTAGAGAGTATTAAAAATGACAAGGATAAAATGCGTGAATTGATTCGCAATGAACGTCGTTTGGAATTGTGTTTCGAAGGATTCCGTTTTTGGGACTTACGCCGTTGGAAAGTCAGTTTGACTGAACCGGCTAAGGGAATACGTATCAGTCAAGGCAATTATACGGAATTCACGGTTGAGAATCGTAATTATGCAGATTATATGAATTATGGCCCGATACCTTATACTGAAGTGTTGAAGTTCGACGAACTGAAACAAAACCAGGGTTGGTAATTAAATTTTAAAACTTAAAGATATAAGAAAATGAAAAAGTTATATTATATATTCTCAGTAATTTCGTTGATGTTCTTTTCTGCTTGTGAGAATCAAGATTGGTCTTTTCCGGATTATGGAAAAACGACAGTTTACTTCTCTTATCAATATCCCATTAGAACAATTGTGCTCGGCAATGATGAGACATTTGACAACACGGTTGATAATCAACATAAATGTATAATTAAAGCAACGATGGGAGGTGTATACGAGAATAGTACAAATCCTACAGTAGACATTAGTGTTGTTAATTCGCTATGTGATAATTTGAAATTTGAGGGTGGTGGAAGCGTGCTTCCAATGCCTTCTGAATATTATAAATTATCTTCCGATAAGATTATCATTCCGAAAGGAGAGATAAGTGGAGGAGTGGAAGTGCAGCTTACAGATGCCTTTTTTGCCGATCCGAAATCAATTGAAACAACTTATGTAATTCCTTTAGTCATGTCGAATGTACAGAATGCTGATGCTATTTTAACAGGTACGCCCAATGTCGATGAACCGAACCGCTGTGTAGGTAGTGATTGGAGTGTACTTCCGAAGGATTATATTTTGTATGCTGTGAAATATGTAAATCCGTGGGACGGGATTTATCTGCGACGGGGAGTAGATATTGTCACTGTAGGTGGTGTTACAACGACCGTAGCTCGTCATCAGCAATATGTAGAGAATGATGAAGTATGCGAGTTTTCAACTATTTCTTTGAATAAGGCAGGATGGACTTGGGGTACAAATGACCAGGAGTGTAATTTGATTCTGACTTTCAATGAAAATAATGAATGTACTCTTTCTTCCGATACTCCCGGATGCAATGTCTCCGGCAGTGGGAAATATGTGGAAAAAGGAGAGAAAAATTCTTTTAATAATAAAGATCGTGACGTATTATATTTGGATTATACGGTTGATTTGGGAACTACAACTTATGCTACCAAGGATACTTTAGTAATGCGTGACCGTCAGGTGAAAGCTGAATGGTTCAAAGTTGTAAAAGAATAACTTAAAACATGGAAAAGATGAAACGATATATGAAACTACTTTCGATGATTGCTTTAGGGCTGTCTATAGGATCGTGTGTGGACGATGCTGTATTACCGTACGAAGTGCAGAAACCGGAAAGCATTGCCCAGTATGAGTACTTGAATGCATACGATGTTCTGAAATCTTATATAGATCGTTCTAAGTACCCCAATTTCAAATTGGGGACAGGAATAACTGCAAGCGATTTCAATAAAAAAGGGATTGCCTATGAGTTAGTGACTACCAATTTTGATGAGATGACAGCAGGAAATGCAATGAAGTATGCGTCTTGTGTATCAGATGAAGGAACTATGAATTTTAATACTGTAAGTGATTTCGTTCAGACAGCAAAAGAGGCAGGTATTACAATTTATGGACATACATTGGCATGGCATGCACAGCAAAATAATAAATATCTTAATGGTTTGATTGCTGATAAAGTGATTCCTGTTGATCCATCTACTGCAAATCATTATTTATCAATGCATCAGGATACTAAAGCTAATCCGTGGGATGGACAGGTATATTATACATTACCAAGTGGGGCTGTTTTGTCACAAGATACTGAATATACTTTGGCTTTTAGAGCTAAGGCATCAACTCCGTTTAATTTTCAATTGTGGTTGATGACTATGTCCTCTGTAGACACTACTATTAATGGAGGGACACAAATAGGAACGGAATGGAGTGATTATTCTTTTTCATTTAGCGTTTCGGCAACAGATGCAAATACTATAAAGTTTGTAGTGGGAGAATTGGAGGGTGATTTTTGTGTTGATAATGTTAAACTAACTGCTGCTAGTTCTGATGAGAATTTAATTAAGAATGGTGATTTTGAAGAGGAAAATTTATTTAATTGGGAGAAGTATAGTTGGCATGCTGTAACTTATGTTATTGCTACTGATACAGAAACCAGTGGTAATGCAGGTTATTGTCTTAAACTGACAAACGAAATAGCGAAGCCTAATAATTATAGTTCTCAAGCTTGGTATAAATTAGAAACGTTTCTGAAATCAGGAGTTGAATATACTTTTACTTGCATGGCAAAAGCGACAGGAGCATATGATGTGGCGGTATTCCTTCAATCTACTGTCGGAGGTGAACAAGGCTATTTCCCAAGTTTGGCTGTTGGGACTTCATGGAATAAATGTAGTATATCAATTACTCCGGGTAAAGAGGATTACTTTGATAAATTAACTTTGAATTTTGGAGATTTTGCTGGAACGATCTTGCTTGATAATGTGAAACTTGTTGAATCAGGTTCTGATGAGAACTTGATTTCCAATAGTGATTTTGAGGCAGCCAATATTGAAGGATGGTCTAGTTGGGACGGCTATGAATCTTTATCGGCCAATGGCGAAGGATATTCTACCGGTGAGCAAGTAGAAGAAATGCCGGCTGAGGAAAAGAAAGCTAAACTGACAGAGGCTATGGAAAATTGGATTCAAGGTATGATGCAGGCATGTGGAGGTTATGTGACGACTTGGGATGCTGTGAACGAAGCTCTCTCTGGAGGAGACAATAATGGAGACGGAGTTTACGATTTGCAGTCTGCAACTCGCGGAACTGTATCTGCAGAAGATGCAAAAAATAATTTCTATTGGCAAGATTATTTGGGTGATGTAGATTATGTTCGTATAGTAGTCAGACTTGCCCGCAAATATTTTGAAGAAGCCGGAGGGAATCCATCAGATTTGAAACTCTTTATTAATGATTATAATCTGGAATCTGATTGGGATGATAATGGAAAGATGAAGAGTATGCTTAAATGGATTGAACGTTGGGAAGAAGATGGTATAACCAAGATTGACGGTATAGGCACTCAAATGCATGTGTCATGCTATATGGATCCTATGACGCAGAAAAGTAAAGAAGACCATGTTGTGAAGATGTTTGAACTGATGGCATCAAGCGGGAAATTGATAAAAATATCAGAATTGGATATGGGAGTAGTAGGTGCGGACGGTATCGATGTAAAAACAGAAGATATCACTTTTGAACAGGAACAGGCTATGGCTAAATACTATAACTTTATTGTGCGGAAGTACTTTGAGATCATCCCGGTTGCACAGCAATACGGTATTACACATTGGAGTCCGACCGACAGTCCTGCTGGTTCCGGTTGGCGTGCTGATTCTCCTATCGGTCTTTGGAATCTTGAATATAGTCGCAAGCCTGCTTATGCTGGTTTTGCCGATGGATTGGCTGGAAAAAATGATGTTACCGAAGAGGAGTAGTATTTTAAGGTAAACTCGTATGTAGGATAACTGATAGCGGGGAACATCCGGTAGTGTGATGAACCCCGCTTGTTATTTCATTAAATAGAAAATTATGAGAAACAAGTTGAATTTATTGATGCTCATAATCTTTATGAGCATGATGTATGCCTGTTCGGACGATGCTGTGAAAGTGCCGGAAGAGGTTCCTGAGATTCCGGGAAAGCCGGAAACGGAAGAACCGGATGTATCGGGGCTGCCTCGTCTGCATGTTGTAGGGCGCTATTTGAAAAACGAAAGGGGAGAGACTGTCAATTTACATGGATTCGCCCAGACCTACAGTCCTTTCTTTAATCAAAACTCATGGAATAATTATGATGTGTTAGGTTGTTTGCGTTATAATCAGGGGCTGATAGACAAGATGCTTGATAAGGGTTGGAAAATGAATTTTATTCGTTTGCATATGGATCCCTATTGGAGTGACGATCCTACTCAGGAGTCTGTACGTTACGAAGGACATGAACGATTCTCTCAAGTACGTTTTGAAAAATATCTGAGTGAAGTGTTTATACCCATGGCAGAATATGCCATTCGCAAGGGTTTGTATGTTGTAATGCGTCCGCCTGGAGTATGTCCGGAAAAAATAGCTGTAGGAGATGATTATAACCAGTATCTTGAAAAAGTGTGGAGCATAGTGTCGAAACATCCTAAGATTAAGGCTAATTCTGGTATAATGTTTGAATTAGCTAACGAACCGATAAACATCCTTGGTACTGATGGTACTTATGGCAGTAATGGACAAGTATATTTTGATAACGCAAAAAAGTTCTTTCAGACCATTGTTGATAAAATACGGGTGAATGCAACAAATATCATATGGATTCCGGGATTATCTTATCAGTCTTCTTTCAGTGGGTATGCAACTAATCCTGTGGAGGGTGATAATATTGGTTATGCAGTACATGCGTATCCGGGTTGGTATGGTAGTGATGCAGAAGAACCTAGTGCAGAGCTTGGTGGAGTGACGGGTGGTGGATATGAAAGCTTTCAGCGTGGTTGGAATGCGCAAGTTCAACCGATAGCTGATATTGCTCCGGTGATGGTCACGGAGATGGATTGGGCACCTGCCAAATATGATTCTTCTTGGGGAAAAAGTATAACGGGAACTGTAGGTGAGGCAGGATTTGGAGCCAATTTTAAGTATATTGCCGATAATACAGGCAATGTGAGTTGGTTGGTTTTTACGGATTGTAGTTTACTGGCACAATTTAAAGATGAAGAAGGAGTTCCGGGAGCATATACTTTTCTGAATGATCCGGAAGCCTGTCCTTGGCCTGTGTATCATTGGTTTAAAGAATATGCAAGTGAAGAGGTGACTGAAAGCGAAATAACAGAACTTGAGATTGTTGGTGTAAAAGGGTATGTCGATATTTTGACAGGAAGTGACAGATTTTTGGTCGTAAAGGCCCTTTATGCGGATGGTCACCAACGTATGGTGACAAATGAGGTAACCTACAACAGTACTAATCCATCAATAGTAAAAGTGGAGGCTAATGGAAGAATAGTTGCATTGAAAGATGGCACATCTACTGTGACTGTTAACTACACTTCACAACAAGGTAGTAGAGCAATTAGTTTGGAAGTTCATACTACGACATTCCCACTGACTGAGAAGGGGTTTGACGCTTCTATTTGGGAAACAGGTACATTTGATGAAAGTACGAAAACACTTGTGACGGGTAATTATGGCTTCGGTGGTTGGCAATACAGTAATGGTCTGGACTTGTCGGGATATAGACAATTGGTTGTAGAAATCGGAAATGACAACGATTGTAGTGCATCGTTCCGTTTGTTTGATGTGAATAATTACTGGTCGAATCCTGCAGTATATGATTTTGGTAACTCACGTCGCATTATGGTGGACTTGAACAATATGCTTAATAACAATCAAGAGAAACTGGATCCTTCTCATCTATATATTATTGGTTTTTGGACGGTAGGAGGTAAGCCATTGGTGATAGAGCGGATTTCTTTAGTTGAATAACAAGATATATATTAATTGTTAGATGAAAAAGATTATTTTATTAAGTTGTCTATTGTGTGCAGGCACATTTGCCTTTGCACAAGACCCTAATTTCCATATTTATCTTTGTCTTGGACAATCCAATATGGAAGGGAATGCAAAGATTGAAGCGCAGGATACGTGCAATGTCAATGAATGTTTTCTGATGATGGCGGCTGTTGATTGTCCGTCTTTGGGACGCGTCAAAGGACAGTGGTATAAGGCTATTCCTCCGTTGGTACGTTGCCATACAGGGTTAACACCGGCCGATTATTTCGGACGTACGTTAGTGGAAAGGCTGCCTGAAAATATTAAGGTAGGTGTCATCAATGTAGCTGTAGGTGGTTGCAAGATTGAACTGTTTGATGAGGAGAATTGCGAAGAGCATATTGCCTCTCAACCGGAATGGCTGAAAAATACCGCGAAAGCGTATGGTAATAATCCTTACCGCAGACTAAAAGAATTGGCTGTAGAAGCTCAAAAAGCCGGTGTGATTAAAGGTATCCTCTTGCATCAGGGCGAGTCTAATACCGGTGATAAAGAGTGGCCTCAAAAAGTAAAGAGAGTCTATGAGAATCTGTTGAGGGATTTGAATCTTCAGGCAAAGGATGTTCCCTTACTGGCGGGAGAAGTGGTGCATGCCGACCAGAATGGCAGATGTGCAAGCATGAATGAGATAATCAATACGCTGCCGCAAGTGATTCCGACCGCATACGTGATTCCTTCTTCGGGCTGTCCTGCCGCAGAAGATAATTTGCATTTCACGGCAGAAGGATACAGAAAATTGGGGGTGCGATATGCCGAGAAACGACTCCTTTTGTTGGAGAAAGAACCAAACTCCGGAATTACTACCGAACCGGCATCCACTAATATTCCGGGATATGACTATCCCCGGGTGGATAAAGAGGGGCGTGCTCATTTTCGTTTCTATGCTCCGCAGGCTAACAGGCTACAAGTGGATTGTTGCGGAAAGAAGTATGATATGTGGAAAGATACCGGAGGACTCTGGATGGTAACGACCAACCCTCTGCCTGTAGGATTCCATTATTATTTCCTGATTGCAGACGGGGTGTCGGTAACAGATCCTTCCAGTTATACGTTCTTCGGTTGTTGCCGTATGGCAAGTGGCATCGAAATCCCTGAAGGTGAGGAGGGGGATTATTATCGTCCTCAACAGGTACCTCACGGGCAGGTTCGTTCCTGTACGTATTACTCCGAAACGCAGAAAGAGTTCCGTCGGTGTATGGTATATACGCCGGCAGAGTATGAAACTCATCCGAAGAAGCGCTATCCGGTATTGTATCTACAACATGGCATGGGTGAAGATGAAACCGGCTGGAGCACGCAGGGAAAGATGAATCATATTATGGACAACCTGATTGCATCCGGTCAGTGTGTGCCGATGCTCGTGGTGATGGATAGCGGTGATGTGGAAGCTCCGTTCCGGCCGCGTCCGGGAAAAGATGTGAACGAGGAGCGGGCTTTGTATGGCGCCACCTTTTATGACGTTATTCTGAAAGACCTGATTCCTATGATAGACCGGACATTCCGTACGAAAACCGACCGCGAACACCGTGCTATGGCAGGACTCTCGTGGGGAGGACATCAGACTTTCAATACGGTTCTGCCTCATCTCGATAAGTTTTCTTATATCGGAAGTTTCAGCGGGGCGATTTTCGGTCTGGATATGAAGACTTGTTTTAACGGAGTGTTTGCGGATGCGGACAAGTTCAATAAGAAAGTGAATTATTTCTTTCTCGGCTGTGGCACGGAGGAACAAATGGGAACAAAGAAGATGGTGGATTCACTCCGGAAACTGGGTATCGAGGTTGATTATTACGAATCGCAAGGCACAGCGCATGAATGGCTCACGTGGAGACGTTGCCTGAAAGAATTTGTACCACATTTATTTAAACACTGAAAATAGCATGAAAATGAAATCTATATTTATCGCAGCTACATTGTTGCTCGTTTCGGTTATGACCGAAGGAGGACTGTCAGCACAAAACCCGATTGTGCAAACTTGCTTTACTACAGACCCAGCTCCTATGGTGCACGACGGCACCTTGTATGTGTATACGGGACACGATGAAGACAAAGCGGATTTTTTCTGGATGCAGGAATGGCGCGTGTATTCTACCAAAGATATGGTGAATTGGACCGATCACGGCTCTCCTCTTGCCATCGAATCATTCGACTGGGCGGACGACCGTGCTTGGGCAGCACAATGTGTAGAGCGTAATGGTAAGTTTTATTGGTATGTCTGCCTGCATTCCAAACTTTCCAATACGATGGCAATCGGTGTGGCGGTAGGCGATTCGCCTGTCGGTCCTTTTAAAGATGCCATCGGCAAACCGCTTCATGACGGAAGCTGGGACTATATTGATCCTACGGTCTTCATTGATGATGACGGTCGTGCTTATCTGTATTGGGGAAATCCGAATATCTATTATGCAGAACTGAATGACGACATGATTTCCTTGAAAGGTGAAGTGGGCAAACTGGAACAGACTGTTGAGAGCTTTGGTGCACCCAATCCGGAAAAGCGTGTCAAAGGTGTTAAGTATAAAGATACTTATACAGAAGGTCCATGGCTTCATAAACGGGAAGGAAAATACTATCTTCTTTATGCTGCCGGAGGTGTACCCGAACATATTGCCTATTCCATGAGTGACGGACCTCTTGGTCCGTGGAAGTATATGGGAGAAATCATGCCTTTACAAGATACGGGCTCGTTTACTAACCATTGTGGAGTGATAGACTATAAAGGCAATTCTTATTTCTTCTATCATACGGGTAAGTTGCCGGGTGGTGGAGGTTTCGGGCGAAGTGCGGCGGTGGAGCAATTTAAGTATAACGCTGACGGCACTTTCCCGATTATTAATGCTACCCGGGAAGGGGTGTCACCGGTAGGTACGCTCAATCCTTACGAAAGGGTAGAAGCTGAAACAATCGCTTTTTCTGAAGGTGTGAAGTCCGAACCAAATGTGAAAACCGGTATATATATATCTGAAATTCATAATGGAGATTATATAAAGGTACGTGAAGTGGATTTCGGCAATAAATCCCCCAAACGGTTCACTGCTGCCGTTGCCAGTGCCCTTCGTGGCGGGACACTTGAAGTACGTACAGACAGTATAAGCGGAGTATTAATTGCGGAACTGACTATTCCTTCAACGGGAGGTTGGGAATGCTGGAAAACATTGCAGACTGATATTGTAAAACCGGTCACCGGAATAAAAGACATTTATTTTGTATTCAAAGGACGTAAAGGCTGCAAACTGTTTAACTTTGATTGGTACAAGTTTAACAGATAAACATGCTAGAGAGCAGTTGGGTTACTCTTCTTTCTTCCCCAACTGTTCTTTCATATACATTGAAGGCGGCATTCCGTATAACTCTTTGAATGTCGTCGAGAAATTATTAGGATCAGTGAATCCTGTTAACATGGCTATCTCGGATATGGTATGCTGTTTTTCGGACAATAGACGAGCGGCTTCTTTTAAACGTATATTACGTATAAAGTCACGGGTTGTCTGATTGGTGAGTTCCTTTAGTTTCCTGTGAAGATGTACGCGGCTGATACCTACTTCGGTAGTGATTGTCTCTATCGTTAAGTTAGGATTGCTGATATTTTCGTTAATAACTTTCATGACGCGTTCCATCAATTTTTCATCGGGTGATTTCACTTCCAGTTTCTGAACCTTGTTCTCCTGATCCTGTTGACCTGTAAATACCTTACGCAGCTGTTGGCGTGTATTAATCAGGTTTTCCGCTGTCTTTTGCAGGATTTCGATATTGAATGGCTTCATGATATAAGCGTCGGCTCCTGTATTTAGACCTTCCAGATTATCTTCTTCTCTTGTTTTTGCGGTAAGCAGAATGACCGGAATATGGTTGAGGTTTACATTCTGCTTGATTTTCCTGCATAAGGTAAGTCCGTCCATTTCGGGCATCATGATGTCACTGACGACCAAATCCGGAGCCTTTTTAAATATCAGTTCCAGTGCTTCTTTGCCATTACAGCATTCCATTATATGGAATTTGTCTCCGAACTCTTTCGCTATATAATTCCGGATTTCTTCATCATCCTCAACAATTAATACATGATATTTCGTTTTCACCCTGCTTTTCTTTTCTTCCTCCTGATCTATGGCAGGAGAAATGACGGGAGTTGCTGGTGCGGCTATTATTGCCCCTTTTTCATTGTTATCCACTTCTTCCGGACGCAGATGCTTGTTTCCCAGTGGCAGCCGGATAATAAAGCGGCAGCCCGGTTGTTCTTTATTATTTTCTACAAATATGATTCCGTGATGCAATTCCACTAGCGAGCGGGTAAGATGTAATCCTATCCCCGTGCCGCCTTTCGGATTGTGTTGGCTGTTGCGGATCTGATAGAAACGTTCGAAGATATGTTCCTTTTCTTTCTCGTCGATACCGGTTCCGGTATCCGAGATAATTATTTCGGCATATTGTTTCAAGGGGTCAGGTTGGGTATTATCTTCTCCTGTACGGAGCGTGATATCTATGTTTCCTTTTTCCGGAGTAAACTTGAAGGCGTTGGAAAGAATATTCAGGATAATTTTATCAAAATTATTTGTGTCTACCCATACATTCAGTTCCCGGAGTGTACTATGAAGTTGTAGTTGGATATTTTTAGTATTTGCCTGTTGGCCGAAAGTTGTACATAAATCCTCTATAAAAGGAATAATATTGGTCTCCCGGAACATCAGGAACATTTGTCCTTTATCAATTTTCCGAATATCCATTAGTTGATTGACAAGATTCAGAATACGTTCTGCATTTCTGTAGATAATATGATATATTTTCAGGCGTTCATTGTTCTCCTCATTCTTAATCAGTTTCTGTAGAGGGCTGATGATTAGAGACATCGGAGTGCGTATCTCATGAGAGATGTTGATAAAGAACTGCAATTTTGCTTCATTGATTTGTTCGGCATGGATATGTTGCAGCATTTCCTGATGCATTCTGTACCGATGTCTGATCTGAAGAATAATGATAAATATAATGGTCAGTAATAATAAGGAATAGATAACTTTGGCCCACCATGAAGCATACCATGCAGGAGATATAAAGATGGTAATTCCTTTTATATTTGAATACACAGTGTTGTCTTTTGCTCTGATTTTAAAGTTATAGGTACCGGGTTTCAGATTGCTGAATGAGATACGGTTTACACCTTTGGGTAAACTAATCCATTTTTCGTCGTTGATGGAATAAAGGTAGTTGATATGTTCGGGGGCATTTAGCTCCAGAGTGGAAAACTCAATACTGAACACATTGTCTTTATGGGATAAATAAAACTCTTTTGCATTAAATACAGGGCAGTTGATAATATTATGAATGCCGGATTTCATTCCTTTTCTGACGGGATTGTTATGCAGGAAAAAGTCGGTAATCCGTATGTTCCATATTTTTGCCGGATTGATAATATCTTGGGGGCTGAAATAGGTGATGCCATTCATGCCGCCAAACCAGATGGTGCCTTGCTCATCTTTGAATGAGGCATTTTTATAGAACTCATTCCCTTGTAATCCGTCACCTACATAATAATTGATGAATTTGTTATTTTTCTTTTGAAATTGGGATACTCCTGCGTTGCTACTTATCCATAGGAAATCATTCTCGTCTCCTTGTATTGCATATATTGTATTGCTGGGCAATCCATCCGCGGTGGTATAGGTCGTTATTTCTTTGGTCTCCTTATTCCAACTTGACAGCCCTTCGGAACTTCCAAGCCATATAATTCCATGGTTGTCTTCATAAATTGAATAAATCACGTGTTGGGGTAGTATCTTATAGCTCTGAAAATCAGAGGTGTCAAGGTCAATGCAGTTCATTCCGTCGTAAGTTCCTACATATAGCTTGTTATCATTGGAGTAGTGCAGGCAACCTATCCATTCATTTATCAATGAAGAATTGGATTGCACAGAAGTAAACTCCTTGGTTTTAAGATCATAATAAAACAGCCCGAATCCCATTGTTGCAACCCATAAACGTTTGTTTTTATCTTCTGCAAAGTCATATACACGTTGTATATAGTTGTTGTTCTTGTCCATTAGCTTGTACTGGTAGCTACACTGTCCTGTTTGTTTATCCAACTTCCCCATACCGTTGATAAATGACCCCACCCAGATGTTATTTTCAGAATCTTCATATAGCTTTATAACGGTTGAAGGTACTGAATTGGGATGATTGGTATGTGAGAAGTGTTTTGCCGGTTCTAACTTTTCTGTAAGAGCATAAATTCCGTCATTATCCGTTCCTACCCATAATATGCCGTTGTTGTCCTTGCAAAATGAAGTAATGCAACTGGAACCGATAATATTCTTGTCCATGGACTTATGGCCTATATACTTGAAACTGTTGGTTCGGGCAGGTATTTGTATGATCCCTTTCTGATAAACAGCCAGCCATAAGTTACCGGAGTTATCTTTCAGAATAGAATGTATTTTCGATTTATTGGAGTCAAAGTAACTGTTATCGAACCGATATTCAGAAATCTCATGAGTCTTGTTGTTATAGATATTCATACCTTTTCCATCAGTTCCGATATATAACTCATTCGGGCTTGCGGAATAAAGGAAGCTGACAGGAAGTTCTTTTTTTTCTTTGAAGTCAACGGGAACGAAAGTATCGGATTTCTTCTCATAGGCGAATAATCCTTTTCTCATGCTCCCTACATAAATATTTCCCTGTGGATCCTCACAAATACTGTTGATGTATCCGTTGTCTTTAGATAAATATAGGGAAAGCCGGTTGTCGGGATCGAGACGATATAACCCTTCTTCTCCTTTGGACATCCAGATATTCAGCTTTCTGTCTTCAATCATATACCCCGGTGAGGTTATGGAAGCATTAATCTGTTGAACTGTCAATTGGTTGTTTTTGATATTCAGTCTACACAATACATTGCCTGATATCCATATTTCCCCATTTCTTCTTTCGATTATGGAAACGATGTTGCTTTCAAATATTTCTCCATTGTCTTCCCATTTCGCGAGTGGGGTAAAGTTATCAGTGGCGGGGTCATACATTTGGACTCCCATATATGTACCGATAAGCAGATGACCTTTACTGTCTTCAAATACGGTACGGACAAAACTATGGGCCAATGAATGTTCATTGGCGGGTTCATGTTTGTAAATAGTGAATTTTGCACCGTCATAACGGTTCAGCCCGTCTTCTGTCGCAATCCAGATAAAGCCGTTCCGATCCTGATACATATGATTAATCAGACTACTGGAGAGTTCTTTGTCAGTAGTGAATAACTTAGGAGATTGCCCGTTGCATAACAAAGAAAACAATAATAATAGAAAAGTGAATACATTTTTCATAGTTATAGATCGTTGTTTGTTGTACAAAGAAAAATAAAAACCTAAATATAACCTAATAAAAGATGAATATTTTCATTAGGCTCCGGGAGTACAATCAGATGTTGTAACATCGTTTGTGAAAAATGTAACATGAGAAAAGATTAACCTCTCCTTATGTATTATTGTTTTCCTTTCATTGTATTTACAATATAGCTTTTACCGGCTTTTGTTTCGATGTCATATTCGTAAACCTTCTGCAGTTTGGGAGACTGCGCACTTACTCCTTTGGCTACAAGAGGTTGCTTGATAGGAGTGGTGGCGAATAATCTATTTGAGCACTCTTTCCCGTTTGCTTGTTTTAAGCCTTTCCCTTTTAGTGGGACATAAGACCGGATGCGGAGCGTACCGCCTATATTCGACCGGATGATCGCTTTATTTAACACATTGTTTTTCCAGTCCATATCAACAGTAAAGTTTCCACGTGCCACCAGCCCCTTCACACTTCCTTCTTCCCATGCATCAGGCAATGCCGGCAATAAATGTACGGCACCGTCATGACTTTGGAGCAACATTTCCGCTACTCCGGCTGTATAACCGAAATTACCGTCAATCTGGAAAGGCGGATGGGCATCCAGCATATTGGGATAGGTACGTCCGTTCGGATATTCTTTAGCCAAGTGATCGTTGGGCAATAGTTGAATCATATTTTTGATGATTTGGAAGGCATGGTTTCCATCCAGCATACGTGCCCAGAAGTTGACTTTCCAGCCGATACTCCAACCGGTAGCCTTATCACCGCGTTGAAGCAATGTGTTTCTTGCTGCCTGGAATAACTCGGGATTTGAGTATGGAGAAATTTGATTACTCGGATATAGTCCGTACAAATGTGAAATATGACGGTGCTCGTCCTTGGGATTGTCAATATCTTCAAGCCATTCTTGTAGTTGGTTATGTTTTCCTATTTGCATAGGTGGTAACTTCTCTAGTGTTTGTTTGAGGGAGTCTTGGAAAGAGGGGGCTTCACCTGCGATGTATGAAGCCAATAAGGTATTATGCAGTGCATCAAAGGCAATCTGGTTATCCATGGTGCAACCGGCAGTGACCGGACCATGTTCAGGCGATACGGAGGGAGCTACCACCAGCCATTTATAGGTAGGATGTTCTACCAGAAAGTCCATATAGAATTGTGCGGTTCCTTTCAATATCGGATAATATTCTTTTAGAAATTCTTGATCTCCGGTGAAAAGATAATGTTGCCAGATATGTTGGGCCAACCATGCACCGCCGCTAGGCCACATGCCGGCTGCTGCAAAATCGACTACACCACAGATTCTCCATAAGTCGGTGTTATGATGTGCCACCCATCCGCGTGAGTTATACATGCTTCGGGCGGTTTTGGCCCCTGTGACGGATAAATCTTTCAACATAGAGAATAACGGACTATGTGTTTCACTTAAATTAGTGACTTCTGCCGGCCAATAGTTCATTTCTGTATTGATATTGATGGTGTATTTGCTATCCCAGGGTGCATGAGTACTGTTATTCCATATACCTTGCAGATTAGCCGGTTGCCCACCCGGTTGCGAAGAAGAAATCAGCAGATAACGTCCATAATGGAAAAGTAGAGCTGCCATTGCCATGTCTTCCCCATTTCCGAAGTTTTCAATTCGTTTGGGAGTCTCCAGTTGGGAAGCTTTGCCTGCCGGTAATGTAAGGCGTACACGGTCAAATTGTTTTTTATAATAAGCGATATGGTTTTTGAGAGCTTTTTCGTAAGGTATTTGCATTGCTCTTTTCAGATATTCGCTGGTTCGGTGGGATTCATCGGCGCTGACATCCTGGTAGTTTACGTAGTTGGTTGCTGCCGATATATAAAGGGTGGCTTCTGTTCCTTCATTTATTTGGAGAGTATTTCCTGCCGGGCGGAGAGTGCCATTCGTTTTTACCTGGATTTGACATTCTGCCCGTAGTGCAGCTTTCAAACCTTCCTGCTCTTTCCCTTGACAGGTGACGGTCAGCTGATCATTCTGAACATTCTGAACATTCACCTTATGTACTAGAGGGCAGTTATATGCAATAGTAAAGTTCAGTGCGTTTGCTTTACTTGCTTTGATATGCATAATAATGACATTATCAGTAAATGAAGCAAAAGTGGTGCGGGTATAAGTGACGTCATCTACTTGATAACGGGTAGTTGTCGTTGCATTCTCCAGATTCAGATCGCGGTAAAAGCCGGATGCGTTTTGGTGTTCCGGAAATTCCAGGTAAAGACTACCTAATGTCAGATAGCTCATTCCGTGTTGCTGGGTTAAGAAGTTGGCGTCAATGAGGCTTTGCGCTTCCTTGTTTCTCCCTTCAAAAATCTGTTTGCGTACAACCGGTAGCACATGTACGGCATTCGGGTTATTATTATTGTATGGAGAACCTGCCCAAAATGTTTCTTCGTTGAGTTGTAATTCTTCGCGTTCGATTCCGCCATATACCATGGCTCCAAGACGGGAGTTACCAATAGGGAGAGCTTCCGACCAATTTTGTGCAGGTTGACTATACCACAGTTTCAGGTCCTGTCCTGAAACAAGGTTGCTTATTAATAGGAATAATACAAAAAAAGTGTTTCTGTTCATATTATATGGATTTGTAGCAAAGGTAGCTCATTTTCCAATACAAAAGGCAAAAAACTGTTTCTGAAATCTACCTTGGAAGTAACTTCTTTCCATATTTATGTTACTAATATATATGGTGTATGTTCCATAGGATAAAATAATAACTGCTGGTTTCTTTTTGATTTATTATCAGTCCTTCCTTCTTGTCAAGTAGCTTGTTTGCAAGCTGATTAAGTAGGGAGGTATGAGAAGGGAAGCTGGTATAGTTGCGTTGGGATACCGGTATCCTGATCGAACAATAGTTATTGAATGATATAAGTATGCCGGTTGTATGACGGATGTTTAATGGAGGCTTTTCTTGAAAGGTAAGTAAAGCTGGATGGATAGGAGATATGGGAGAGCAAAATTATAAAATAATAGGCTGACAATAAAACCTATAAAATGTTATTGTCAGCCTATTGTCAGGGCTTATTGTCAGCGTCTAATGTGTTGGAAATCATTTGTCTAATGAATAGGAATGACGGCTGACAATAAGAACTGCAAAATTTATATGTAAATACAATCAGTGTGTAGTAATTGACTTGTCTCTACATTGATCTTTTTATCTATTATTTCTCTTGCTTTTCGATTCATTCATAAACAGATAAGATTTCTTGTAGCCTCCGTAGTCTACAACCAACTTTTCCAGCACGATGCCCGGATCAAGAGGTTTGAAAATTAGTGTCTGCATGCCGTCTGATGTATTCGGTACATTCAGTTTTGCTTTTTTCTCAACGATGCGTCGTGCGACTGTCGGATAGTATATGCTGTATACATTTTCAGGAAGCTCGTTTAAGTTATGATTGAAATTGATCGTCTGATCCTTTCCTCCTTCAAATCCGATACTATACTCATGGCCTTTGCGATCGTGGAAAGCAAGAGTTGATTTGACTATCACATGGACAGTCACCTCGTCAATTCCTTTAGGCAACTTTATCTTGTAGGAGATAGAAGCTCCGTCAGTTGGTTGTGTGTAAGGCATCAGAGCCATGCCACTAAGGGTACGCCCCATATAGGGAATCACTGTCCATTCCGTACCAGGCGCTGCTTTAGCGCTGTAGTAATGTTCGGCTTCTATGGCTATATATCCGTCTTGTCCGGTGAAGACGTATCCGCCGACAGCCTTTTCCGGATTTTCGATTCGGTAGATTTTAGGCAGTGTATCAGCGGGGAAGTTATCATTCCATGAGGTATAGCCGATATGTTTCTGAATCATCATATTCTTCCATTTGCCACCGGACATAATGTTGTTATAATCGTCACTCAACGCTTTATCCCGTGCAAAAGCCTGTTCCACTTTATCTGCCCATTCGTTAGCTTGCGGATTGTTTTCTTTATACAATTTATGGTTCATGGCTTGTGCATAATACATTTCGTACAGGTTTGCCATGGCTTGAACGGGGAAGAGGATTAATTGCTTGTAGGCATCTTTATATTCCGGTTTCAGTGATATGTATTGTCTCAAAGCTTCCGCTTCCAGTTTCAGATATTCATCAGATACTTGTTTCCATTCGCCGGTCTCCAGGTTATAAGTATTCCGGTCGAGCATTTCTCCCGTCACGCGGCCGTTGTATTTGCTGTACAGGTTTAAGATTCGCATGGCTTCATCCGCCTGGTCTTCGCCAAACTGCTGTGCGCAGAAACGACGGGGATGCTCCAGCAAGTTGGAGACGTTGAATTGCTTGGGATTCCATGCCATATCCATGAAGAGCGTGATCGGATATTCCATTGGCTTTAAATCGCCTACATTCAATATCCACAGCTTTTCTACTCCGTAATCGTATGTGAGTTGAAGTTGCTCCCACATATTTTGTATAGGGGTTACGTTCAGCCATTTAGAGTTTCTCGGAGCACCTACGTAGTCTACATGGTAATACATGCCCCAACCGCCCGGATGCTTGCGTTCTTTGGCATTTGGCAGGCGGCATACATTGCCCCAATTATCATCACACAATAGCATGATAACATCATCGGGCACACGCATACCTTTATCGTAATAATCCAATACTTCTTTATACAACGCCCATACTTGCGGAGTCTCTTTGGCCGGACGTTTGGTGACTTCTTCAATAATCTTGCGCTGATTCTTGACTACATTCTCCAGAAGTTTCACATTGGTGCTTTTACTCATGGCTGCGTCACCGTCTCCGCGCATACCGATGGTTACGATATCTTCTGTACCCTGCATCCGTTCGATGCCTTCACGGAAAAACTGATCGATCACTTTTTGGTTAGTTGTATAATCCCATGCACCATATTCTTTGCGCTTGCGTGACCATTCCTGATGGTTGCGTGCCATCGGTTCGTGGTGGGACGTGCCGATAATGACTCCCATTTCACTTGCTGTTTTACTATTCTGCGGGTCGTCAGCATAGAAAGCCCAGCTCCACATGGCCGGCCAAAGGAAATTACCTTTCAGGCGTAGTATCAGTTCACACACCCGTGCATAAAAACGATGGTCGCCATAGTTGGTACCGTATGTGTGTTTTACCCATCGGGTAAGACACGGCGCTTCATCATTCAGAAAGATACCGCGATAGGTTACGGCCGGCTCTCCGTCCGAGTATTGTCCGGGTTTAATATATACATTTGCTTGTTTCATGACGGGAACATCTGCCCACCAATACCAGGGAGATACTCCCATCTGTTCAGAAAGCTCGTAGATACCATAAATAGTGCCGCGTCTGTCGCTGCCGATGATAACTACCGCTTCATCTATTCCCTCACAAGGATTGGCGATGACTTGCAGGATGTATTTTTCATTTTTTCTATCCAATTCCTTTTTGTCTATTTTGCCTGCTGACATCAGCTTCTTTATAAAAGGAGTGCCATAAGTACCTGCAATGATACACCGTTTCGAACTTGTGCTTGTTAAGAGTTCGGGCTTTTTTCCGCATACTTGCAGTATGTCTTGTTGAAGATTGCCGGCAGCAATCATTACCCCTTTGTCTTCGGAAGAATCTATGTATATCGGACAAGGAACTCCGTTGGCAACCAACGGAAAATGATTACCGGCCGGTGTGAATATTACAAATTGTTCAGCGGCAAATGCCGCTATACTCACAACAGAGAGGTAGAAGAATAGAAATAACTTTTTCATGGTTTCAATATTTAGTAATTTGTTGTTAATCATTGATCTTATGTTTCACTGTAACCGGATATTCTATTTGTTGATAATTGGTAATTGGAAACTGGATGCAGGAAGTCCTTCTGTATTATAGATGGAAGAGGGTGGATTGTTTTCCCATGCATAGCGGATGCTTGCCGGTATTCCTTTTCCGTTCCATAAAGCAATTACTTTATCCCCTTCGGTATAGCCCTCTACAAATTTATATTTTCCATCATTGGCAGCAATGGCAATGCCTTCTAATGATTTAGCTTGCTTTAAAGAGCCTGTTCCTTGCCTGAAAGAGATAACGATCCGACCGTTTTCTTTTAATTCGGCAGCTTCAGCCATAGGCCCTTCCGCTACGATATTCTTCTCACCGAAAGAAAGTTTGTTCATTTGAAGCACACAACGGTGTGCCAAGTCTTTTTTGTTGAGTGGATGAATATCATTACTTTCACCTAAATCAATGGCCGTGGCCAGTCCGACATTCTTTAACTGGAGACTTGCCTTGCGTTGTGCTTCACGTACTTGTGCGTTGCCGCTTTCTACAGGCACCTTGCTTCTTTGTTGGTAATTCGCAAGTTGCACAATGACGAAAGGCAGGTTTTTATTGTTCCATTGGGTACGCCAGTCGTTTACAAGATCAATCAGATGTCTTTCATAATGTTTGCTACCTTCAGGACCCGTATCCGACTCTCCCTGATACCAGATTATGCCTCGTATTCCGTAGTTACGTAGCGGATGAATCATACTATTATATAGTCCGGTGGGTTCATTTTGGAATCCGATAGTGGAAGGAATACGCTTCATTGTACAGCCTATTTTATGCTGCCACATAGCGGTCAGCGGAATTGTCTGACCGGCTATTTCCAATTGGTAAGGCTTCCCTTTTACAAATTCCGGACGTCCGGCACTGCTGACAAGGCGGATGACAATCTCGTTTTCACCGGCACGGAGTAAGTCTGTCGGGACTTGGTAAATACGCGGAGGATATTGATAACTTGTTCTTCCTACACAGATACCGTTTATATAGGTAGCATCCGAGTCTTTTAGTGTTCCCACGCGTAAAACAGCTTGTTGTCCGGCTAATGATTCGGGTATGTTAATTCGTTGGCGGAAGTAATGGACTCCATTGAGAGGAGTGTTCCAACTACCTCCCCAATTGGAGTTGAATACATCCACTTTCTCCCAATCTGAAGCGTCGAAACCGTCACTTGTCCATTTTTCTTTGTTCCCAAGGTCATTTGCCGATTGTTGTCGATGCCATTGATTCACTTGTTCATTTTGGGCGTTCTTCACAGAATCCGGATAATCAGGATGGAAGTACTGTGGGGATTGGAGCTTTTCCCGGAATCTGGCATATTTCTCGAGTGACTGGCGGGTAGACCATGATGCTATGTTTGTCCCTCCCCAGCTACTATTGATAATACCAATTGCAACTCCTTTTTCTGCCTGCATTTCTTTTGCAAAGAAATAACATAGGGCTGCGAAGTCCAACGTATTCTCCCGGGTACAGATTTTCCATTCATTATTGCTATCTTGTTGAGGCTCGATAAAGTTGTAAGCGTACGACGTTTTGGTATAACGGATCAGATTGTTTTCATACGACATGATTTCATCCCTGTATTTATCCATAACACGCTTTACGGTAAGTTCCATATTCGATTGTCCGCTGCATAGATACACGTCGCCTACGTATACATCTTGTATTATTTTCTGGTTGACTCTCAATTCGTAGGGACCTCCGGCCTTGTGCTTCTGCAGGTTGACCGCCCATTCTCCTGTTTGGGAAGCCCGGGTTTTGTATTGCTTTCCGTTGAATTCAATAACAACAGTTTCTTTAGGATCTGCAAAACCCCATAATGGGATAGGGGTGTCACGTTGTAAAACCATCTTGTCGGAAAAGATTCCGGGAAGTCTTACTTCTGCCTGCATTCCTATTGTATATAACAGCAGGCTCAAAATGATGCAAATGTTCTTCTTCATAAATATTATATTTAGCGAGATTATCTTCTTTGTGTCTTAAATTCCAAGAATGGTTTATTTTTCGTCTGTACTGTGACACGATGCAAAGATAGTTGGTATTGATAAGAACGGGCTTTGGGTATGTTTCAATTATTTATTCTGTTGATACCAATCTACTATTTCTTGAAGTTTTTTTCTTTGGGGATAAAATGAAGAAGTGTGAACAAACCGGTTTGTTCAATAAATCTTTTTGATTTTGTTTCAAAATCTTTTTGTATTGTATCTATGAGACTGTCGGATGAATAATAATGGTTAATGTGTCATATTCCGTATTAATAAGATTGGTATGTGATGCGTATAATATACTCTTGATTAAACAAGAGTAAGTAGAGATTTTAATGATCTTGAGAATATCGGTAAGCGTCAATCGCTTTTTTTACAGAACCGTGTAACAGCAATAATTTTTGTGCATGATCATGATCCAATCCTAGTTCCTCCATAATCATCCTGGTTCCTCTTTCTACCAGTTTATGATTACTAAGTTGCATGTTTACCATCTTATTTCCTTTTACCCGTCCGAGTTGAATCATCACCGACGTGCTAATCATGTTCAGAATCATTTTCTGTCCGGTGCCTGATTTCATTCTCGAACTTCCTGTGACATATTCCGGACCGACAATCATTTCGATGGCGACATCTGCTTCTGCCGCCATCGGAGAATTCGGATTGCTGGTGATGCAACCTGTCAGGATGCCATGCTTGCGGGCCTCCCGTAAGGCACCGATTACATAAGGAGTAGTGCCCGAAGCGGCAATGCCAATCACTGTATCTTTTTGATTGATATGATATTCCGTAAGTTCTTCCCATCCTCGGCTCATATCGTCCTCGGCACCTTCTACCGGATTGCGCAGGGCTGTATCCCCCCCGGCTATCAATCCGATAATCCAGGTTGGGGGCATTCCGAAAGTAGGAGGAATTTCGGAAGCGTCCAGCACTCCCAAGCGCCCACTGGTACCTGCACCCATGTAAAAGATACGTCCACCCTGTTTCATGCGGGGTACAATTTGGTTGACGAGCTGTTCGATTTGTGGAATGGCTTTTTGTACGGCTAACGCTACCTTTTGGTCTTCCCGGTTAATGTCTTCTAATATTTCTCGTACGGACTTCTTTTCCAGATTGTCGTAGAGCGACGGTTGTTCAGTTATCTGCATATTGATAATGGCAATTGACTAAAAATACAAATTACAAGGATTGAGATGAAGCGGTATGATATAAAATTAGCCCCTCCATCGGACTTTGCAGAATCTTTCCGATTCTGATTCCTGTCTCTTGTGCAGCTTCTTGTAATATCTCCCTGTAGCAGTGAGCCACTGATCCGATAAAATGTACAGGGTACTGCGTGTAATCATATTGCATTACGTTTCTTCGGAAGAAAGCAATAAAACTATCAAGCACTAATTGTCGTATCCCCGGCTCTTCCAGATGTTGCGCTATAAAGGGGGAGAGACTAGCCAGAAAACGGTTCGGGAAAGGTTGACGATAAACCCGGTCGATGATTTCGGGAGCTGTCAAGTCGAACTGTTTTAAGAAAGCTTCCTTGATGGTGGGTGGAAGCTGGTTTTTCAGGATGTCTCCTACCAGTAATTTGCCAAGGACAGCTCCACTTCCCTCGTCGCCCAAGATAAAGCCTAAAGGGGAGATGTTGTTGACAATCTCTTCACCGTTGTAGAAACAAGAATTGGAACCTGTGCCGAGGATGCAGGCAATCCCAGCTTCATGTCCGCATAGTCCGCGGGCAGCAGCAAGCATATCCGAATTGGCTTTGATGTTTCCAATGACGGGCAGACTGTCTGCAATGGCCCGTCGGAGAACGGGAGCTCTTTCGGGAGTGCATCCTGCACCATAAAAAAAGACGGAGTTGATCGTTCCTTCCGGTAGTTGTGGCAAAAGGGAATGTGTCAGCTCTTGTTGAATCTCTTCTTCTGATTGGAAGAAGGGATTGATTCCTTTCGTTCCAATTCGTTTGATTGGGGTGTCGTTGAAAACGATGCACCAGTCGGTTTTGGTAGAACCACTATCTGCAATGAGTATCATATCTTAATGTATATTTTCTTTTTGTATAATATATAGCCTATTGACCAGTTAAGTAAGACAAAGAGGATAGCATAGGCAAGAGAACCTCCTTCATCCCCGAAAACAGGTTGGAGGGCACATCTGTTGACGACTTGTTGGATGGAGACACTTTCTCCCTGATAAGTGACGGTGATAGCGCCTACCAAAACGGCGATGACACCTGCCATTACATAAATAAAGAGAGGATTCACTCCGAAAGATTCAAAGAAACGGCTCCATTTTTTACATCCTTTGATATCGATAATCCAGACGAGTAAAGCTAATAGGCTGGAGCCTAATCCGCAAGTGACCAGCACAAAGGTGGGCGACCATATCTTTTTGTTGAATGGGCAACCATAGCTAAATAGGAAACCTGCAAAAGTCAGGATAGTACCGATAAGGAAAAGCCGTTCCAATTTTTCATGTATATCTTTTACTTCCATGAGTAGTTTGCCGACGCAAAATCCGATCAATACGTGTGCGATAGAAGGAATAGTGCTAAGAAGTCCTTCCGGGTCGATGTGGTTGTCTTGATACATATGAGCGTCTCCCAAGATGCTGCGGTCGACGATGGAAAGAATATTCGTTTCGTTGTAGGCAAAACCATTACCGGTAATGAGAATAATGAAATAACCTACTAATAATACCACAATCAGATAAGGTATATACTTGTGTTTCAATAGCAAGGCAATAAGTGCTGAAGCACCATAGCAGAGCGCAAGACGCTGCATGACTCCCAAGATGCGAATTTGCTCAAATGGGAGAGGATTGTGGGTGTAACACAGTAAGGCAAACCAGTTGAGGGCTATTCCGATAAGGAAAATAACAATGGTTCTTTTGATTATTTTCAGGGCAGCCGGAGTACTGAATGTAAAGTTATACTTTTTAAGTGAGATGTAGGTGGAGATTCCCATGATAAACATGAAGAAAGGGAAAACCAGGTCTGTGGGGGTAAGACCGTTCCATTGGGCATGTTTTAGGGGAGCGTATGCATGTCCCCAAGAGCCCGGATTATTAACCAGAATCATTCCTGCGATAGTAATGCCTCGCATTACATCGAGTGCCAAAAGGCGTTTGTTACTTGTTGTATTCATGACTGTCACTTTTTAATGTGTTAAGTTAATAAGTAAGTTTATTGTTTCTTTCCGAAAGAATCTTCCAGTCGGTTGCGGATCATTAATGAGGCGACGATACCGGGTAGGGTACAAATACAAACCCAAATAAAGAAGTTGGTGTATCCGAGATGCTCCTGTATCCATCCTGCAGGCATCCCCGGAAGCATCATACCAAGTGCCATAAAGCCGGTTCCGATAGCATAGTGCGCCGTTTTGTGTTCGCCTTCCGCAATATAAATCAGATATAGCATATAAGCGGTAAAGCCGAAACCATAGCCCAGTTGTTCGATAGCTACGCAAATGGCTATAAATATAGGATTATCCGGAGTGGCGGCAGCCATCCATACATATAATAGATCAGGAAGGTTGATAGCTAACGCCATAGGTAATATCCATTTTCTGAATCCGTCGCGGGAAACGAGGAAACCACTGATGATTCCGCCAACTAATAAAGCTATGACGCCTATAGTTCCATAGATCATTCCGACAGTTGCGGTAGATAAAGCTAGCCCACCTTTATCGGTAGCATCGAGCAGGAAAGGAGAAGCTATTTTGGCTAACTGTGATTCTCCCAACCGGTAAGTGAGAAGGAAAAAGAACATGAGACCCAGGTTCTTTTTCTTGAAGAAGGTGACAAAGGTCAGAAGAAAATCTCCCAACAATTTACCCGGTGTGAGTCCGGGACGTTTAATGTCCGAATCAGGATGGGGGAGAATCAGACGATGATAGATAGTAAGAGCAAGAAACAATCCTGCAAGAAGGTAGAATGTAATACTCCATGCCAAGGGAATATTGTTTTGTGATGTTTCCAACCATCCTGCCAGCATGACAAGAATTCCCTGCCCGAAAATGTTGGCAAGCCGATAGAAGGTATTCCGGATACCGACAAAGAAAGATTGTTCCTTATTATTGAGTCCGAGCATATAGAAACCATCTGCAGCGATGTCATGTGTAGCGGAGCTGAAGGCTAGCAACCAGAAAAAAGCAAGAGTCAACTGTACATAATGTGCAGTTGGGATAAAGAAGGCTATCCCTGCAAATCCGGCAGCGATGAACCCTTGCATGGCGATAATCCAAGCCCGTTTTGTTTTCACCAGATCGACGAATGGACTCCATAGAGGTTTGATAGTCCAGGGAAGATAGAGCCAGGAAGTGTATAAGGCTATTTCCGTATTGGATAATCCCAAACGCTTGTACATGATAACAGCAATCGTCATTACCGCTACATAGGGCAGCCCTTCTGCGAAGTAGAGGGTTGGTATCCAGCTCCAGGGATTTCTTTTTATAGTGGGTGTTGTCATGGCATTGTTCTTTTTTTCATTGATATTGTTTTTCGAGCGTACTGCCGGGGTAATAGTGAGACAGTATTTCTTCATACTTATAACCTTGCTCTCCCATTACGGCAGCACCAATCTGACAAAGTCCTACTCCATGTCCCCATCCGGCTCCGGTAAGGATGAATCGTGAAGGAATTTTATCTTTTTTATCTCCCTTTTCTTCATATTCCTTGTCTATTACGAAGGCGGAACTATAAAGATGGGAAGTAGATAGGGTACGACGTATTTCCAGCTCTTTTCCGATAATAAGTGTCCGCAAGGTTCCTACAATCTTCAATCGGACAAGGCGTCCCGACGTTCCCCGTTCTATAGGAATTAAGTCCAGAATTTGCCCGAAATCAATCCCCGAACGTTGATGAATCAGGGTTGAAAGTTCTTGTTGGGAGTAGCAGACTTTCCAACGATAGAAGTCTGTCGTTTCCTGGTCATAGTTGTTTAAAACCTGGCTTAGAATCTTTTTGTCCTGCGTGTGGCAGAATGCGACAGGAGAAGTACGAATCCATTTATCAGCCTCCGTCTCTATTGTCAAATCGGGTAGTTGGTCTTCGATCTTACAGTCCCGTTGACCGATGAGATAGGGGTGCTTTACGTTTTCCCAACAATTCTGGAACTCTTCAAAAGCCCCGCCGCAACATTTAGAGAAACGGGCATCACAAATCGTTCCTGCATACATCAATACTTCGCCCCGAGTAGCAGTGACTGCTTCGATAGCTTGTGGTGTTGAGGCACGTGTGATTCCTTGATACCGTTGGCAGTGATCGTCTGCGCATACGTCAAAGTTTTTGTGCGCTTCGTGGTCATACCATTTGATAAATTGAGAATCCGAAACGAAAGATGGAGAACAGGTTGCGCTATCCTTCTGTATAGACTTTCCTGTTTTCTCGTTCTTCATTTCCTGTTTTCTACTCTCTGTCTTACACTTATTCAACAGCCAACTTCGGGAAATAACAGCATGTGCCTTTAGTAGTTCTAAAGAAGCAGTAGCACTCATTTCTGATGAAATCACACTGATGAGATATTCTTCGATGGAAATAATATTGATAGCAGTAAGTTGTTCCCCTTCGATGATGATCTTTAACTCCCCTTTGAATTTCTGGACTTCTTTGCGTTCCCAATGGAAGTTGATTCCAATGATCACATCTTTCAGTTCAAAGAAAGCAGGTGCACCTTGTTGGGGAGTGAAAGATAATTCATTATATTCTTTCCCTTGCCAATGAATCTTCCCCTCCCGGTAAATAGCCTTTTGCATACCGGAGCTTTCCGTTCCGTCGGAAGAGATAAATTTTATAGGGAAAGAAAATTCAATCTCTTTCCCGGAAAGAATACCAACACTTATTAGGGGGACTCGCATACTACTTTATTACTATTTCTTTTTGAATAATTGATCGCATAGAGTATTTAATTGTTGGGGAGATAAACTTATCTCCTTGTAAATCTCTGTGAGTTTTTTGGCGTTTAATTTATCCATGTCTTCTTCTCTGACAATCGGGAATATGCCACCCATTTCTGCAACAGCCGGACTTATTAATAGCCCTTTTTCATTTGCGGTATAATAGCAATCGGGACGATGTTTTGAGCGTAGGAAAATGATGCAATTCCATACTTCTATTTCGTCACCTCCGAAATGGCTTATTTTATCGAGACCATACCAGGTTATCATGTTGATTAAAGGTTCTTTATCCGAATAAATGGCGGAAAGATTTTTGTAGACCTTTTCAAATTGTTGCATTAATTCAACTTTCAGGCCTGATGTAATACCTATGCAAGTTGTAAATACATCGTCTACATAAGTTGTTACGCTATTTCCATTTTCTAATATATCCGTCAAGAAATTCATCTCAAAAGGATTAGTCAGTTCTTCTTCTTTTCCTGCTGCCTGGAAATGCATGTGGTCAGGGGCGGAAGCACCGCACTCCGGTCCGTTATAGAGTATATAGAACTCGTCCAAGTTTTCAGCTAAGTGAAGCATATCTTCAAAACGTCCTTTCATGCTTTGTGGAGTATGTTCCTTATCGATGATTGTCAAGTGACGCTGAAAAATGGGGTAAGGATTGAGGCATACCTCATAATGTCCGAATGGTAGATAGGTTTGCTCTGCAGGGCGGTTTTTCCCGCATAAGAAACAAGGCCTTTCTTGGATAGAATGACTATCTGTTTTTGCCGTGGTCGAGAGGATGCGTTGAGGATTCGGGAAAATTCTAACTTTCATCTCTCTATCTTCTTCCTTCAGCTTCAATACTTTTTTCTTTTCCAGATTTTCTTCCAACGCTTTATAGTTCCTTTTCGCAAGTTCCCAGTTTTCTTTTTGGTTTTCTATCATTTCTTCTACAAGTTCCTGAAACTCTTGATCAATAGTATGCATCTGGATTCTGCTCTTAATTTCCCATGTGCGGATTCGGTCTTTGTAGAAGTTGTTCCGATTGACTTTTTCTGTGCTTAATGCGGCGTCGGAGTTACCTTCCCAACGGCGACAGAGGTATATTACATCATAGATACGTCCTATCTTATATTCCCGTGAGATTTGTAATCCTATGGCATAATCTTCTCCATAGCTGGTATTCGGCAATTTGATATCACGAAGAATAGGAGTGTAGAAAGCTCGTGGAGCACCCAAACCATTGATACGTAGAGCGTTGTTCTTTCCATTTTCGGGTGTCCACTCTTTGTGATCAATAATACCGGGGGCTATCTCGTTTAGTTGGAAGTCGGTCATTAGATAAGTGCCTATGACCATTGCGCAGCTTTCCTTATAAAAAGTATCTACGACTTTCTGTAAAGTGGATTCGTCTTTGTATAAATCGTCACTGTCTAACTGTATGGCGAACTTTCCACATTTTTCGTGATGTACACCTTTGTTCCAACAACCTCCTATGCCTAAATCATTCTCTTGGGGGATGATATGGATTAATTTCTTATCGGTACTTAGTTCCTGGAGTATTTCCGTCGTTCCATCGGTGGAATGATTGTCGATAACAATAATGTTAAAAGGAAAAGTGGTCCGCTGGTTTAAAGCCGAGTTGACAGCATCACGGATGGTATGAGCACGATTGCGCACAGGGATGATGACAGATGCCTCGAATTCAAAGTTTTCGCTGTGAAGATTTACAGGCCGTGAAGAAGTAGGCATGAAATAAGCATCAATACATTTCAGGTATTCGGTGCAGGCAGCTTCCATTTCAATTTGCACTTCCCGATTTTTGGGGTTTACATAGTCGAATTGTTTCTCTCCGCTTTTCCTGGTATCTGTTTCAATTTCGGTGTATAGATATTCATTGATGTGCACAATTGAATATTTGTAAGAGATGAATAGACGCATAGCATATAGTCCTGCGTATTCGTACTCTTCACGCAAAGCATTTGCTATTTTAGTGAAGGCAGAAGAACTGAATAGAAGCATAGAGCCGAAATCGAAATCATCCCGGACACTTCCTAATTGGTAGTCAATGACAGGTGCTTGTTTAAGTTCTCCGTTAATCAGCTGATAGTGGTCGGCATAAACTATTCCATTCTTTTGATCGTTCTCCATGATTTGCACCATGCGTTCCAAGGCATACAGTCCCAGTTTTAATGGAGTTTGTTTCAAGTAGAACAGAGTATATTCCGAATTGGCATTGGCTGAAATTGTTTTCATTGTGTCTGTGGAACAGAACCCTTTAACAGAGAGATATTCACACCCCGGAAGAGCTTTCTTACCGGGCACCGAACCTAATAAATAGATTTTATTAACTAGCTCTGACGCTTGTAGTTCTTTCACTGTCTGCATGGTATCTTCCGGGGTACCGAAAGGTATGAAGCAGTTAATTTTCTTCTTCATCTTGATTTTAATATTAAAGAACTGTCGTATTGTCCATAGTTGATTTCTTTCGAATGAGGAAGCAAAGTCCGATGAAAGTAAATGCAGCGTTAAATAATAGCAGCTCGTAACTAATTTGGTAACCGTTGAACCATGCTTCCGCATTTCTTTGCAGGATATAGCAAAGAATGGGAGAAGCGATAGCTACCAACGGAATATATTTATCATAAACTTGTTTCTTGGTGAAGATGCCGAAAGCGAACAGTCCTAAGATAGGACCATACGTATAACTGGCCAATGTGTAAATCGCATCAATCACACTGGTGTTGTTCAGCAAATTGAATACGAAAATGACTGCCCCCATCACAATTGCCATACCGATATGTACATGTTTGCGTATCTTGCTAAGTGCCGCATCTCCTTTTCTCTGTGCATGTAAAATATCTACGGTGAAAGAAGTGGTCAGTGCCGTCAAGGCAGAACCCGCTGCAGAATAAGCGGAGGCTATCAGTCCGATAATGAATAATATTCCGACTATGCCGGGGAAATAATTTCCGGTAGCGATCATTGGAAATAACTCATCGCTTTTTCCCGGATTCTCGATGCCTTGCTGTGCTGTAAATGTATATAGCAGTACTCCCAGCATCAGAAAAAGCAGAATGACAAAGAACTGTGAGATTCCACTGGTAATCATATTCTTTTGCGAGTCCCGGAAGTTTTTGCAGCTAAGGTTGCGCTGCATCATATCCTGGTCGAGTCCGTTCATGGCAATAACGGTGAATACACCTGCCAGGAATTGCTTGAAGAAATATCGTTTGTCATTGACATCGTCAAAAAAGAATGTCTTGGAAAAGTCACTATCTGAAATCGTACTAACCAGACCACTGAAATTCAGATGCAGACTGGAAGCAATATAATAGATGCAAAGTATAACCGATACTACGAGGCAGAATGTTTTTAGAACATCCGTCCATATCAATGATTTCACTCCACCACGGAAAGTGTAAAGCCATACGATAAATACCGTAAGGATCACATTCAACAGGAATGGAAGATGGAAAGGTTCGAAGATAAGAAACTGCAATGTCAGGCATACGAGAAAGAGTCGGACGGCTGCCCCTAACATCTTTGAAATGAAAAAGAACCATGCCCCCGTCTGGTAGGATGAGCTTCCGAACCTGTTCTCCAGATATTCATAAATGGAAACCAGGTTCATCCGATAAAAGAGAGGAACGAGTACAAACGCGATGATAATTTGTCCTACTATAAATCCCAGCACCATCTGCAGGTAAGAAAAGCTGCTTGCCTGTACCATGCCCGGAACGGAAACGAAAGTGACTCCGGAAATGGTGGAACCGATCATGGCAAAGGAAACGATATACCAGACTGATTTACGGTTTCCTACAAAGAATCCTTCATTGTCGGCTTTGCGTCCTGCTATATAAGAGATAGTGAACAGGATGATAAAGTATGCCACAGTAGTAATAGATATAACGGCTGGACTCATATCTGCTGTTTAAATTCGTTTGAGGATGAATATCCGGAACTTGTTTACTTTGCCTACAAATGTAGGGAATTTATCATAGATATACATACTCTTACATATTTTTTATTCCGGGTGTGCCTCCGGTGGCATGTTTGGAGGAACGCCAGTTTTTGTTGAGCGAGGACAACTCCGGAGATTTCTTTTCAAGCGAAACGCCGGTTATTTTATCAATGGTGTGCATTTCATCTCTAAAACAACAAGTGTCAAAAGTATGTCCTGGTGCAGTCTCTTTACTACTTGAAAGTGCCAGATACCCGCCATTATTGTTCAGTGCCGGGAAGTTCGGTATAATTATTATATTTTCTCCACCGACTTTATGTTTCTGAACGACTCTGTTGAAGTATTTCGTGAAGCAAAGATATGCTTTGGCAGGAATGGTTAGGGGAGTAGAAGGACTTTCATTTTGAAGGATGGTAGTATTGTATATTGCCCCGTCTTTATACATCTTATATAGATAAAGTACCGGTAAGATGATAGCCTGTTCAGTCGGATTGTAGATTTCTATATATTCTGCACCATCAGTGGCATTATTATACATGATTTCATTGAAAAGAAGCATACCTCTCACATCTTTCGGTAATTCGGGGGTGTTCGGATTATCTGGAATGTCTGTTCCGGGATGATCGGGTGTTTCATCAGGTGTAGTGTCCGTTTCTACGTTATTAGATAGCTGTATGTGATGAAATGTAAATCCTTTACAGCGGGTTTTGGTGTAAATGCAGTATATACCGCAGTAGCGGGAAGTTTGTATATCGGTATCTTTTATTTGTTTTTCTTTTACGTATTCATTCTCGGATTCACGTCGTGTCCAAAAAGTCCAGTAACCATTATTGTCACGTTCTACTTTTATATATAGTTTCGGTGAAGAGTCTCCTTTCATCAACTCTCTTCCCGAAGCCAGTAGTTTAGATTGGTCTCCGTTTTGACGATAAAGAGTTACATTATCTTTGGCTCCTCCTATCTGAATATAATAACCGTTTAAATTACCGGAAAGAATGTTTGAGGAAGAAGTCAGATAAAATCGTGCATAATTGTTAGCGGAAGGATTAAAGGTGAGGTGAACTCCAAATTCCCAACGGGTATTTTTTACAGAGGTGGAAGGAATGGTGACATAAGCTGTTCCGGCGTCTTCGTATGGATCATTCAGATGGATTCCTTCTTTAGAATTGATGGTGAATTTGTCCATCTCTCCTTCCCAGGGAAGTTCGGAGGTAACTGTATCCTCTCCTTCTGAATCTCCTTTTTCTTCGTCATTAGCAGGGAGCGAACAATTATAGAACAATATGATGAAGATACTTAGGAAAGCAAATGCTT
>NZ_DAWCXD010000053.1:0-32811 GCF_052357945.1 Bacteroides sp.
GACCTCTGTTAATCTAGTCTCTCTAATCTCTTGTGGTAAATAGTGAATTGTGTTATTCCTCTTTGGTATTACTTGCATATTTGTGTAGCAATAAATAGGTTGGTAATTGAATCATCTGACAGTAAAGGTACTAAGAAGCAGGGGAAGAACATAATACATAGAGCGAAGTCTTAAAGATTGCAGGACAGGCATATTCAAATACCACTATTTCAAAGTTTGTAAGGCTGTAAACAAGGAATTAGTGATTAAGCTATTATTGAATGTCGAGAACTATCATAACATTATCAATACTACCTTTTATTGCAGAATATATTTATATAATACCACTATTTATGAAAGGTTGAGTTCAAATTTAACAAATCACATATAGATATTCAGAATATATTTGTACATTTGTAATGTAGACTAATGGTTTCCTAATAGTTTCCTAATTAGTCTACAGTACGAGAATTAATTTACAGGAAATAAGGGTGTTCAGTTGGTTAGAGCGTCAGATTGTGGTTCTGAATGTCGCCGGTTCGAGTCCGGTCTTCCACCCAACAAAAACCCTTGTAAGTTAAATACTTATAAGGGTTTTCTGCTTTCAGGAAATAGGCATCTTAGAGAGCAAATCATGCTAAATCCTACCTAATATTCCTTGTTGTTGGTCTATTGTTGACCCCCAATTAAGTAAGTTAAAATGCTAACAAATAATACATAAATCTTTCCGTTTAACCCATAAACGAAATATATTCTCTATATTTGTGTAGCATTTGCATTAAAAGAACATAGTATATCATGGAAAATGAAAAGAAATTAACCTGCTCTTCCAATCGAATGATTGCAGGTGTATGTGCCGGAATAGCCGAATATTTCGGATGGGATGCTACTTTATTGAGAATAGTATATATATTGGCTACATTCTTCACTGCTTTCGCCGGAGTGATTATATATATTATCTTGTGGATTGTCATGCCGGGAAGAAAACCTTCAGACGAATATGAAGACCGCATGAATCAACGCCTACATTGATATGAAAATCAAGAATATCGACCATATCGTCATACCGGTGTCCGATATAGATAAAAGCCTACATTTCTACACAGAAGTCCTGGGAATGGAAGCCGATACAAGCAACCAACGCTTTGCCGTCAAGTTCGGTAATCAGAAAATCAATCTTCACGTAGGAAAAGCACAGTTCCTTCCTGCTGCCAAGCATCCTGCTTTCGGAAGTGCGGACATCTGTCTACTGACAGAAGGAAACATAGAGGAAATAAAAGTCGAAGTAGAATCCAAAGGAATAGAAATAGAAGTCGGTATAGTCCAGCGTCGAGGTGTGCAGGGTGCCATCCGGAGTATTTATTTCAGAGATCCGGATGGTAATCTGATAGAAGTAAGTACATTAATATAATTCCAGCCCGAACTCATCTTTCAGTTGCATCAATGCCTGATTCTTTTGAGCCATCATCTGGAATTTCTCGACACGTCCCACAGGACGTACTGTTTCTGTTGCCTCACTTACCCGCACTGTCATCATCACTTTACTGTTCTTCAGTCTGCCGCGAAGATAATCCTGCAATTCGGGAATCAAAGCTGTAAAATCCTTTGCAGCAAACTCATTATCAACCACCACTTCAAAAGTAGTTGAGTTGTTAAGCAACGCCGGACGGAGCATTTGCATACGTTTTGCAAGAGCATCCTGTTCTTTCGGCAACTGGCCGGCATACTCCTGCCAATAATAATTCAAATCCCGGTCATTGAACATAAAATCCTCTTCCGGTTGTTGCACCTTAGGAACATAAGTTGTAGTCGCATTCTGCGATACTTGGTCACGCTGCGGATTCTTGATAGATACCCCCAAGCTGGACATCTTCATCACGGGAATTTTTCGTTCTTCCTTGGCAGTCTGAGCAACTCCCGCTCCTTGTGACGGAGCAGACGAAGCCGCACCAGGAGAAGCCGGTGCTCCCGGTTGCACAGCCGCAGAAGCCTGCGGATGCTGGACAGTAATGCCATTAGCAGCCTGTGTTGTAACTGAAGACGGAGACGAATGAACTGGAGCCTGCTGAACCTGAGTGGCAGAAGCTACCTGCGGCTGCTGTGCTGCGGCAGGCTGAGTGAATACGGGTTTTATAGTCTTCTTAGGGCCACGCCCACCACTCACGTCATCCCCCTCGGTGGTAAGCTGTGCAACCTGTATCAAGGTCAGTTCTACCAGCAAACGCTTATTTTTGCTGATGCGGTAATTCAAATCGCACTCATTACACAGCTTCATAGCCCGGTACAAGAAAGGTAACGGACATTTCTGCGCCTGTTCCTGATAACGTTGGCGTATGCTCGCTCCCACTTCCAGCAAAGGCAATGTCACCGGGTCTTTCCCGACCAACAAGTCACGGAAATGAGACGACAATCCGGTAATAAAGTGACTTCCGTCAAAACCTTTATTCAATATATCATTGAAAAGCAACAATGCGTCGCTCACCTTGTTTTCGAGGAAGCAATCCGTCAGACGGAAATAATATTCATAATCAAGTACGTTCAGATTATCAATCACACTCTTATAGGTGATATTTCCTCCGGTGAAACTAACCACCTGATCGAAGATAGACAATGCATCACGCATACCACCGTCCGCCTTCATGGCTATCACGTTCAGCGCTTCCGGCTCTGCCGTGATTCCTTCTTTCGAAGCAACATACGACAGATGATTCACCGTATCTTCCACGCTTATCCGGTTAAAGTCATAAATCTGACAACGTGAAAGAATGGTAGGAAGAATCTTATGCTTCTCCGTCGTAGCCAGAATAAAAATCGCATGACGGGGAGGTTCTTCCAGCGTTTTCAGGAACGCATTGAAAGCAGATGCCGAGAGCATGTGCACCTCGTCGATGATATATACCTTATACTTACCAATCTGTGGCGGGATACGCACTTGCTCCACCAACTGGCGAATGTCATCCACCGAGTTATTAGAAGCAGCATCGAGTTCGTGAATATTATATGACCGCTGTTCGTTGAAAGCTACACATGACTCACACTGATTGCAAGCCTCTCCGTCAGCGGTAGGCGTCATACAATTAATGGTTTTGGCAAAGATACGCGCGCAAGTCGTTTTTCCTACCCCGCGCGGTCCGCAAAACAAATAAGCATGAGCCAGTTTTTGGGTAGCAATTGCATTTTTCAGCGTAGTAGTCAACGCCCGCTGTCCCACCACCGATTCGAACGTGGACGGACGATATTTACGGGCTGAAACAATATAGTTTTCCATATCCGGGATTCTCTCTGTTTTTGAAATTTCGCTTATTCTGCAAATGTACACAAAAAAAGTGATAAGTAATAAGGGATAAAGAGAGAAGTTTTGAAGCCGAAGCGATAAGTTTTTAAGTTATTAGTTTTATCTTTGCAGATATTAAAAGGAGAAATTATGGGTAAACTAATCAGTATCTGGAGTTTCATATGCAGACGCAAGTACCTCATTACGGTCGTTGCATTTGCTGTTATCATTGGCTTTCTGGACGAGAACAGCCTGGTTCGTCGTTTCGGATATGAACGGGAAATCAGCCAGTTGAAAGAAGAGATAGAAAAGTACCGGGCAGATTACGAAGAGAACACCAAACGTCTCAACGAAATAAGTACCAATCCGGACGCCATCGAACAGATCGCCCGTGAAAAGTATCTGATGAAGAAACCCAACGAAGATATTTACGTTTTTGAAGATTAAAGAATGAAACAATTAGTACCCGCCCTTTTCACCGCAGGCGCCATAATGGCTCTCACCGGAGCAGCTGTGTTTATTACCGGATGGATATACGCTCCTTACATATATACTGTTGGAGCCGGATGTATCGCATTGGCACAAGTGAACACACCCGTCAAAGGAAAGAGCAAAACATTGAAACGCCTGCGTGTTCAGCAGATATTCGGCGCACTGGCACTTATCCTGACCGGAGCCTTTATGTTTACCACACGAGGCAATGAATGGATTGCCTGCCTCACAGTTGCTGCCATCCTCGAACTTTACACCGCTTTCCGTATTCCACAGGAAGAAGAAAAAGAAAGGTTATAAAAAAAGCCCGTTCATAGCTTTTCAGTCTTGAACAGGCATCACTTTTTTTAATTCGATAATGTTCCGTCCTTTTATAAAGAACGGAACAGTTTTATATCATTTATTTCTTCACAGGTGAATATCTTGCATTCAACCCGTCAACAATTTCTTTTGTAATATTGAAAGTGCTGTCAGCATAAAGCAGGTTATCGAAACCAGTGTTGCTGAAGATCAAGCTATATCCGTGAGTCTTATTATATTCTTTCAGGAAAGCGTTGATAGAATCGCGGAACTGCAAGCTATTCTTGTTGTTCTCTTCCATCAAACCATTCTGAAGTTTGTTGCTCAACTCTTGCAAATCTTGTTCCAACTTCACCAGACGGTTGTACTCTTGCTGCGCTCTATCTTGTGACAGGAAAGCATTGTTTTCAACTTTCTTCTGAAAATCTTGCTTTTCCTTGTTCAAAGAGGTAGCCTTCTGATTCAATGTCATACGAACGTTTTCGCTCTTCTTTACCATCGCCTCATTCAAGTCAATACAGAAATTGTATTTGGCAAGCAGCGTATCTATTTCAACATAGGCAATTTTCATTCCTGACAGTTCGGCATTAGCCTGAGCCGGAGCATTGGTAGTTTGATTGTCAGTTTTGCCAGCACATTGTGAAAATAAAACGATAAACGCAAGAGCAGCCAAACCGTTCATGAGGTAGTTCATTCTATTCATAATTAATAAGTATTGTTTTTAATAAATTTAATTCATACTATCGTTCAAGGCTTTTTCCAACTCGTTAATAGAAAAACGCGGCTTCTTTTGTGCTTCGCGATCTTGCGACTGTGCGCATCCGATTCCTTTCTGACGCAACGCTTTATTCCCACTCACGTGACCATTCGGGAACTTCCCACCCTTCGTAAAGAATACTTTCACCCCTAATAATACCAGGGAAATAGCAACTATTAACAAAGTTATCAGTATAGTCTCAACCATTTCTATTAATTTTGTGAGTGCAAAGATAGGCTTTAATGAGATATGAGTTCAGATAAGTCAATCAAATTAACCATATTTAGCAATAGAAGAAGCGAAAACAACCCTTCTATTCCTATTATAAAATAGAAACAGCATGGAAAAAAAAGACTTAAAGCCGGCTGGCGTATTCAAGTATTTCGAAGAAATCTGCCAAGTGCCACGCCCTTCGAAGAAGGAAGAGAAAATGATTGCCTACCTGAAGGCATTCGGAGCAAAACATAATCTCGAAACCAAGGTGGACGAAGCCGGTAATGTATTGATTAAAAAGCCCGCTACTCCGGGAAAAGAAAATCTTCAAACCGTCGTTCTGCAATCGCATATCGACATGGTGTGCGAAAAGAATAACGATGTTCAACATGACTTCCTCACCGATCCCATCGAAACTGAAATTGACGGTGAATGGCTGAAAGCCAAAGGCACAACCCTCGGAGCCGACAACGGTATCGGTGTAGCTACCGAGCTGGCTATCCTGGCTGACGACAGCATTGAACATGGTCCGTTGGAATGTCTGTTTACTGTAGACGAAGAAACGGGGCTTACCGGAGCTTTTGCCCTACAAGAAGGTTTTATGAGCGGTGACATCCTTCTGAACCTCGATTCGGAAGATGAAGGGGAAATCTTTATCGGATGTGCCGGAGGTATTGACTCCGTTGCAGAATTTACTTATAAGGAAGTGGAAGTTCCCACCGGATATTTCTTCTTCAAGGTGGAAGTGAAAGGGCTGAAAGGCGGTCACTCCGGTGGCGATATTCACCTGGGACGTGGCAATGCCAACAAAATACTGAACCGTTTTCTTTCACGCATGGCTGGCAGACATGATCTGTACCTTTGTGAAATCAACGGAGGTAATCTGCGTAACGCTATTCCCCGCGAGGCTTATGCAATTTGTGCAGTTCCCGAAGATGCCAAGCATGATGTCCGCACCGAACTGAATATTTTCACCAGCGAAATGGAAGACGAATTATCTGTTGTAGAACCTGACTTAAAGTTGGTTCTCGAATCGGAAGCTCCCCGTAAGATAGCTATCGACCAGGATACCACTACCCGCTTATTAAAAGCTCTGTATGCAGCTCCTCACGGTGTATATGCTATGAGCCAGGATATTCCCGGACTGGTGGAAACGTCTACCAATCTGGCATCTGTCAAGATGAAACCGAATCATGTCATCCGCATTGAAACCAGTCAGCGAAGCTCGATACTATCCGCACGTAACGATATGGCGAACACGGTTAGGGCCGTATTCCAACTGGCAGGAGCCAATGTTACGTTCGGTGAAGGTTATCCGGGATGGAAACCGAATCCGCACTCGGCTATCCTCGAAGTGGCAGTTGAATCTTACAAGCGTCTATTTGGTGTAGATGCGAAAGTTAAAGCCATCCATGCAGGATTGGAATGTGGTCTGTTCCTTGATAAATATCCAACGCTGGATATGATCTCTTTCGGACCGACACTGACAGGTGTTCATTCTCCTGACGAACGAATGCTTATTCCTACTGTAGAAAAGTTCTGGAAACACCTGTTGGACATCCTGGCACATGTACCTGCCAAGAAGTAGCGGGCAAATAAGTCAACATAAAGAAGAGTATGGTAACAGTCAAAAAAGAATAGCTGTTATCGTACTCTTTTTTACTATGATTTTATCAGGTGTAAGCTTCCTCGCTCCTTCCGATATCATTGCACAAGAGGTTCACGGCAGACAAGCCTCCTCTCAACAAGAAAGAATCTCTTTCCGTGTTGTAAGTTGGAACATAGAAAACCTGTTCGACACACACCACGACAGTCTGAAGAACGATCATGAATATCTTCCCGATGCGATACGTCATTGGAATTATAGCAGATATAAGAAAAAACTGGCTGATGTTGCCCGTGTAATTACTGCTATTGGCGAATGGAATCCTCCCGCATTAGTTGGATTATGTGAAGTAGAAAATGATACAGTGCTTCGTGACCTTACCCGTCGTTCTCCTTTAAAAGAGCTCAGCTATCGTTATGTAATGACCAACTCCCCTGATTTAAGAGGAATTGACGTAGCCTTGCTTTATCAACGGGATCTATTCAAACTATTATCTTCCCGTTCCATCTCCATTCCTCCGTTTAAGCAGCACCGTCCGACAAGAGATTTGCTACACGTCAGCGGGCTTCTACTGGCGGGAGATACACTCGACGTATTTGTCTGCCACTTCCCCAGCCGTTCGGGTGGAGCCAAAGAATCGGAACCTTATCGTTTATATGTAGCTCACATACTGCGTACGGAAGTCGATAGCATTATGAATATTCGTTCTCATCCGCAAGCCATTATCATGGGGGATTTCAACGATTACCCGACGAATCAGTCCATTCTGAAAATACTGAAAGCCGAAGCGCCTCCTGTTAAAACCAATGACCTAGCTTCAACAACCGACTCCGCCAACGCCTCAACAGTTACCCCCTCCTCACTAAAACTATATCATCTACTTGCCCGAAAAGCAAAATCAAAAAACTTCGGTTCTTACAAATTTCGTGGTGAATGGGGATTACTCGACCACTTGATTGTATCAGGCACGCTATTAAATCAATTAAGTCACTTTTTCACCAGCGAAGAAAAAGCAAATGTATGCCTTCTCCCTTTTTTACTGAAAGACGACGAAAAATATGGTGACAAAGAACCTTTCCGCACTTATAAGGGAATGAAATATCAAGGAGGCATCAGTGACCATCTTCCTATCTACACAGACTTTGAATTGATTGTATATTAATTATGGCAAACGATAGTAGCCATAATTATCAGGTTATTACAAATAAAGATAGTCAACCATTATCAGAGAAGTACAAACGCCGCTACAGCATACTCTGACAAGAGACTATTCTCACTACGATGAGAAAAAATACTCATCGCCATGAGAAAAATTTCTCATCATAATGAGAATCTTTTCTCATCGTAGTGAGAATACTTGAGAAATATAACGCCTCATCATAGCTTCATAAATTAAATTATCAAACAAGAGTTCCGAACTTCTATTTCTCCATGTCCTCTATGATGCAAATGATGAATTAGTCCGAATACTGATAAACCTTCAAATCGAACTTCGGAACCATTGCCAGCAAATGGTCGAAGATATCCGACTGAATACGCTCGTATTCTTTCCAGACCTTATTGCGGGAGAAGAAATAAACCTGAATAGGTACTCCGTACATCGTAGCTTCTTTCTGGCTGATAATCAAATCCAACTCCTGATTGACCACAGGCAGACTACACAAATAGCGTTCAATATATACCCTATACACTTGAGAATTGGTAGGAACGACTCCTTCTTCCGGCTGATAATCCGCCATTAATGGAATTTCTTTCCGGTAACGGTCCAGCATTTCCGGAGTACAGAATTGAAGTGTAGTCAAATCCAAAGTTATACTCTTCATCACCCGTCGTCCTCCCGACTGTGTCATTCCCCGCCAATTCTGAAAAGGACTGCTCACTAATGTATAAGGAGGAATAGTGGAAATGGTATTATCAAAATTCTGGATCTTGACTGTATTCAGCGTTATTTCCTGTACAATGCCATTTGCGTCACCGGAAGGAAGCGTCACCCAGTCCCCCGGACGAACCATATCGTTGGCAGAAAGCTGGATACCCGCCACAAAACCTAATATGGAATCTTTGAATACTAACATTAAAATAGCCGCTGAAGCGCCCAAGCCCGCAAACAAAGTAGCCGGAGACTTATTCACGATAATAGCAATGATTACAATCCCGCCAACAAAGAAAAGAAGCACCTGCAACACTTGGATAAAACCTTTCATCGGGCGGTCTTTCATCGACTCTCTTCCGTCATAGATATCCATTATCATCAACAGAATCCCATTTATAGCCAATAGTAAAGAGAAAATAATATAAATGACGCACGCCTTCTGGGAAATCAGCAACAGCTCTTTTCCACGGATAAAAGCCATCGGCAACAACGAATAAACCAGAAAAGCCGGGATGGTATGAATCAAATTATGAAATACCCTACGCTTCATCAACAATGTATTCCATTGATGAGGTTTACGTCTCGTATACTGTTTCATACCTCCAATAAGAATTGCCTGGCAAAGATAATTCAAAACGATAGCAACCACTATCATCAGTAAAGCCATAATAGTCTCATCAAAACGATCGGCAACTGCCGGATCTATTCCCCAATTAATGAGGGTTTTATTCATCCATTTTCCTAAATCTACTACTAACATAACTTCTGTCTTTTTTTATAAATAACAGTAAAATATTCATTTGGTTTAGAAAAAAAAGAGACTAGTATCCGATTTATCAAGAATCAAGACACCGGTCTCCACTGCTACTCTCTAAGCATATCATTTTTCGATGAGGGCTCCATCAGGGAGTCACCATCACCCCTATTTCATTCATATTTACTTTAGCAACGGTAGCATCAGGTGTAGTGGCCTCCAGTTTAATGAAACGTGCCTGTACTTTCTGACTGAAAGCAACCGTCTGTGGCAACGGATTATGCATAATATTGCTGAACTCTCCACTGGCAGGCACTTCTTTCCAGCTCTTACCATCCATGCTTACAAAGAATTGATAACGGAATGCCATCGTCGGCTTTGCCTCCGCTTTTGAAGGCGCGTATGTGAAACTGCTCAATGTTACCGTCTTCCCCAAATCAATCGTTAATGGAGAAGCAGCAACCTGTTTCCATCCGGAACGCGGCAAATTATTCCAGTCTTCTTTCGTTGTTTCTTCCTGCAAAGGTTCTGCATAATAAGCGGCAACCTGACTAACGTAAGCAGTCAACCGGCACTCGTCTATTCTCACCCGGAGCTTATTGGCATTAACTGCCGGAAAGCGCAACATACGTTTATATCCTATCGTCGTACCTTTTCCTACTTCTTTCCAGCCATTATCCGTCAAGGCTTCCACAGTAAAAGCCTCTACCCTCTGCCCTTTCGTTATATCTTCCTGCAACATGACCAGATTGATTTCCGATTTGGGCTTCAAGGCATAGACAGCCTCACCGCCCGAAGTAGTGCTCCAGTATTTTCTTCCGTTTTTCACCCGGTTGTCAGCAAACGTTTGTTGCCGATAATCTGCAAACTCTTTCAACCGCTTGATATCAGCTTCATAAATCAGTCCCCTCCGGTCAGGTGGAATATTCAACAGGAGCACTGAATTATATCCTACCGACTGGAAATAAATATCTGATAAATGCTTCAAAGATTTCACTTTACCATCTTCCTCCGCATGATAGAACCATCCCGGACGGATAGATACGTCGACTTCCGAAGGATACCAGAATAATTCCGTAGCTTTCTCCAATATCTTACGACTTCCCAAATCCTCTGCTTTACTGAAAACGCCCAAACGTTTGTTGTTCTCTTGTGAACGGGCATATATACCGGGAGTCAACACAGTTGCGTTCCATTCCGTTTCACGGCCTACTCCTTTCTCGTTTCCGACCCAGCGGACATCATCCCCCATAATTGCCATCACAGCTTTGGGTTGGAGGCGTTGGATGGTTTGGTAAAAAGCGTCCCAGTCATACACTTGCTTCTTTCCGTTCGGACCTTCTCCATTCGCCCCGTCGAACCAGACTTCATGTACTTCACCATAATTGGTGAGCAATTCCGTCAATTGCCGAATAAAAAAATCATTGTAACGGGGAGAGTCTCCATAACATTCCGCATTCCGGTCCCAGGGAGAAAGATATACTCCAAACTTCATATCATATTTGTCACAGGCAGCACGAAGTTCTTTCACTACATCGCCTTGTCCGTTTTTCCAGGGAGAAGAGGCCACGGAATGTTTGGTAGTAGCCGTTGGCCAAAGGCAGAAACCGTCGTGATGTTTTGCAGTCAGAAGCACCATTTTAAAGCCGGCTTCCTTGAGGGTACGTACCCATTGTTCAGCATCCAGTTCCGAAGGATTAAAGAGCGCGGGATCTTCTTTCCCGTCCCCCCATTCACGTCCGGTAAAGGTGTTGATACCAAAATGAAGGAAAGCTGTTAATTCCATTTGTTGCCAAGCGTATTGCTGTGGAGTAGGTACCAGACGCGCTGCCATATCAACCTTCTGTTCGATAGTTGCACTTTGAGGAAATTCAACATGCTTCACATAGTAATTTTCTTTTTTCTGCGCCTGCGCTCCACTCATGAGAGTAACAGACAATAAAAGAGAGGTTAGTAGTTTATTCATGGTCTATTAATTATTGCAATCGTACAAAGATAAAATAAAGGTGCAGATTTCACGATTCTCATGGAATATTTTCTTACGACATTCCATCCAATCAGTGTAACCCCCACCTTTATATATAATCTAAATAACCTATTGATTTAGTATCTATTTCACCGGATAAAGGGTAAATTCAAAACTCTGTTTCTTTAATGGAACCAAGTATTGCGGTAATACTCCGGGACCACAAGTAGCCGTTCCCACACCTGCCTGTTCAGCATCCAGATGCACTGTCAGCAATCCATCGCGTTCCAGTTCATTGATATGGCGGACCTTCTCTAATAATACATCCGAGAAAGGAATGATACTAAACTGGAAAGCACGATCCGACTCAACAAAGATACCTTCGCCAGAAGTATCTGCCAACTTCACCCAACGTACATCGGTGCGGTTGCCTGTAGATTGCGGAGCAACATAATAGTGGAACATCCGTTCCGGTGTGGTCTGATATACACCGATTTTACCGGACTGATTGCGGTCAATATAGGTTTCATTATCTCCACGTCCCAAGTAAGAAACCTGATCGTAGGCGTTCGACACACGGAACGTCAATCCCAAGCGTGCCATTGATTTCACGATGGTCGTGTCGGGTTGGAAAGTTGTATGTACTTTCAGTGCACCGTTTCTATCCAGTGAATAAACAAAGTCAGCAATTCCTACCCTTTGCGTTTTTGCATTTAGAATTTCTACACGGGCAGTGGTCGAAGTCTTACTTTCCTTCAATGACACTACTTTCTGGGTCAGACAATCCAATCCCGCATCACGCCACAAGCGTGCGCCGTTCTTATCCCGGTTGTCATTATCCGTTGCCGGGCGGTAAAGGCTCAATGTCAGCGGAGTAGCCAATAATTCTTTGCCGTTCAGGTTCAATGAAGTCAGCGCGCCTGTTTGCTTATCAACGGTGAAAGTCGTTTCACCTGCTTTTTGCGGACGGTAGCCTGTGTAGTTCTTATTACCGGCAAATACAAACTGGTCGTATGCCACCTCCCAATCCTTATCTATCATTGAAGAAGCTTCACGACGGGTCCAGCTGATATTCAAATAAGCCTCACGGACTGTATTCGGAAGTTTTACAGCACCCAAAGTAACATCAACAGTAGCGTGCGGTGCACAATCAACCGTTTTTGTACCTTCCGCCAAAATCTTGCCATTATCTGCCGTCACATTCCAATTCAGTACATACTCATTCAAGTTAGAGAAATCATACCAGTTCTTGACACGAATAGTCAGATTTTTCTGATTCGCCAGCGTTACTTTTATGTTCTGATATACTTTCTTTACTTCGAGCAAATGCGGGTGCGGTTCACGGTTGGCGCCCACCAAACCGTTACAGCAGAAGTTTCCGAAACTTGGAATTCCTTCCGGTCCGTAATCACCGCCATACGTCCAGTACCATTTACCGTTCTTGTCTATTTCGCGGAATGACTGATCCACCCAGTCCCAAACGCAGCCACCTTGTGCCATCGGATTGTTTTCAAATACGTCCCAGTATTCTTTCAGTCCGCCGCAACTGTTTCCCATCGCATGAAGATATTCACAAAGAATGAAAGGGCGGTAGATGTCTTTCTCTTTTACGTATGCTTTGATATCGTCTACACTGTGGTACATACGACAGTAAATATCCGTATTATAGTTCAATTCGGCACGTTCATACTGTACAGGGCGAGTTTTCTCTACCGATTTCAGCCAGTCATAAGTACGTTCGAAGTTAATTCCGTTTCCTGCTTCATTTCCCAATGACCAGATAACGATAGCCGGGTGATTCTTAGAACGTTCATACATCCGGTGAGTGCGATCCATGTGTGCAGTCAGCCAGGTACTATCCTTGGCTAGGGAAGCAGGACCATATCCCATTCCGTGAGATTCGATGTTTGCCTCATCAATCATGTACAAACCGTAACGGTCGCAAAGTTGATACCAGTAAGGATGTGTAGGATAATGCGAGTTACGCACCATGTTGATATTGTGCTGCTTCATCAGTTTGATGTCCAGTTCCATCAGCTCCTTGCTCACGGTACGTCCCAGTTGAGAATGCTCGTGTCGGTTGGTTCCCTTCACCAATACCGGAACGCCGTTGATACAGAAACGTCCGTCTTTGATTTCCGAGGTACGGAAGCCGACTTCACAACCAGTCAGTTCGGTTACCTTGCCTTGTTCATCCTTCAGTTCGAGTATTAATGTGTAAAGATGAGGATGCTCTGCACTCCAAGCCTTTACATCGGGAATATTCTTTTCATCAAACGTGATAAAATTGCTCAATCCGCGGGATTTTATCCGGATAGCATCCTGCAGGACAGCTTTACCATCGGCGTCTTTCAGGGTATAAGCAATAGAAGTAGCTCCAGATATAGCAGAATGTCCCTCTACGGTCACTTCAAGTCCGAAAATACCATCTTTGTATTTCTCTTTTTCTAAAGAGGCATTCAGTTTATAATCCGCAATGTACTGTTTGGGAGTACTGTAAAGATACACGTCACGTTCGATACCACTCAAACGCCACATATCCTGACATTCCAGATAAGCACCCGAACTCCAGCGATACACTTCCAAAGCAACCACATTTTCGCCTTCATTGAGGACATCTGTAATATCCCATTCGGCAGCCGTCTTTGATCCCTGATTATAGCCAAGTAATTTTCCATTCACCCATACATAATAGAAAGAAATGACTCCTTCACAACACAGTACTACCCTGCGTCCTTTCCAGTCGGCAGGCACTTTGAAGGTACGTCGGTAGGAGCCGACTTCATTCTCTGCATAAGGCACCAGCGGCGGATTCTTCTTGAAGTTGAACATTTTATCATCAAACTCATACGTTTCGTTGACATAGATAGCCGTGCCATACCCCTGGCGTTCCCAGTTACCGGGCACATTGATATCCGCCCATCCTCCTGTATAATAAGAAGGTTGGTAAAAGTCCTTCGGACGATTATCGGGATTCTTCACCCAATGGAATTTCCACTTTCCATTGAGACTCATATAAAAAGGAGACTGTTCATACCCTCCCGGCTTTTCAATGTCGGAAGCGTTGGCGTAAGGCCATACGTATGTGTGAGGAGCGAGTTTGTTCAGTCCCACCGCATACTGGCTTTGCCATTCGGGCAACGGTTGTTGCTGCGCTAAAGTGAAAGTAGCAGTCAGTCCTGACAATAGAACTAAAAGAGTTCGTTTCTTTAAGCTAATATTCATAAGCATGTCATCATAATTGGTTTATATAATAAATTAGGCACAGATTAAGCTGATTGACGCTATTATTTTATATACTCATCATTCTAAAAACCGTGAAATTCGTGTAATCCGTCTCTAATAATATAAGATTATTCTGCAAGAGCACTTAATTGCTGTTTTTAACTATTTGATTACTATTCTATAATCACTTCATCAAAATAGACTCTCGCTTCCTGACCGGGACGGACATGCTCGTCGGGACATATCCCCGCACCTTCCGCCGTCACTCGGACATAACGGGCAGATACTCCGCCCATATCTATCGAATAGTCATTTCTAAAAGTTCCTTCCAGATAGATTTCTTCCGGAGAGAAGTTCAATTCTCCCATAGTATGGTAGGTTCGATTGTCATCGGAAACTTCTACGCGAATCATCTTCGGTTTATGTGCTCCCATTCCATAATTCGTAATGCAACCGATGGCAAATTTATTCAAAATCTCCCGCCCCTGCAAATCTATCGTGAAAGATATAGAATCATTTTGATTCCAGTTACACCATTCAAAATCAGTATATTTCAGGCTTCCCCGCAATCCGTTAACTAATAACATTTCGTTCTTCTTATTGCCAAGCAAAGGTTTTGCCGTAGCTTTGTTCCATGTGAGTTGCAACTCTAAAGTTTCTCCCATTTGCTTGCCGTTCATAAAGGTAGTGGCTTTCACCATTTGTGTCTTCGTCACACGGATAGGTCCGTCGTAACGATGAGAAGACATAGACGGATTACTTCCGTTCAGTGTATAATGAATCTCTACATCCGGGCGGATACATTCCAAATTCACTTCCAAATGTCCGTCCACTGATGTCACCGTCTGTTGTATGTTATACATTGAACGGGCATAGACAATTCCTTTTTCCGCAATATGCGCGTTGTATGCGTCCATCCGCTTCAAGAATCCAGACCAGTCCTTCGTTCCTGCGGGCGTCCATGCCACTTCTGCTAAAGCGGCCAGGCGGGGAAACAAAAGATAATCCACATCTTCGGGTTTATTACAGAACTCTGTCCACATACAAGCCTGTACTCCCATTAACAAAGACTCATATTCCGGTTTCCAATCCTTCTGTACAGGTTCGTAATCGAAAACATCTTTCAGGGTATTGTTGCCAAAATAGGTTACCGGTTCAAACCATTGCGGTCCCTGATAACGAATCAAGTATAAGACACGCGCCGGAGTCATGATAAAACGATGTCCCTTTTCGGCAGCTTTCAGGGCAGCCGTTCCCATTCCCTGCCAGCCTAGGATAATAGATTCTTCAGGAAGAAAAGAGCTGTTTGTCAACTCATCCCAGCCAATCACTTCACGACCTTTCTTACGCAGATAATCACTGATACGTTTCATGAAGTAACCCTGCAAATCCTCTTCATTAGCCAAACGCTGTTTTTTCATCCGTTTTTGGCAAAGCGGGCATTTCTCCCAGTTTGTCTTTCGCGCCTCATCTCCACCAACATGAATATAGCGAGAAGGGAAAAGCTCTAGAATTTCGTCAAAAACATCTTGCAAGAATATAAATACACTATCATTTCCCGCACAGTAGATAATCTCGGAATTTCGTCCTCCCAGTCCGGGAAGTACACCGACAAAGTCTTTCACAGCCGGACAGGCAAGCTGGGGATAAGCAGCCAGAGCAGAGTTACTGTGCGCCGGTACATCTATTTCGGGAATGACTTCTATCTGTCTGTCGGCTGCATAAGCTACAATTTCCCGGATGTCCTCCTGCGTGTAGAAACCGCCTATCGGAGTAGGTTCTCCCCGTTCCGGGTTGCGACGTGAGTGGAAAGGCACATCTGTACGGTCTACTCTCCACGCTCCTATTTCCGTCAAACGGGGGTATTTCTTTATTTCAATCCGCCAGCCGTTATCGTCTGTTAGATGAAAATGAAGTTTGTTTATTTTCAGCATCGCCATACAGTCAATGATTCGCAGTACATTCTTTTTAGGGATAAAACAACGTACCGGATCCAACAGTAATCCGCGGAAACCGAAACGGGGTTCATCCTGAACCGTCATTGCCGGAACTCTCCAATCGACATTCCGGACCGGTTGTTCCGATTCTATGGCAGCCGGCAGAAGTTGGCGGATAGATTGCAGGGCATAGAAAAAGCCTTTTGTATCCGAAGCTTTAATGAGTATCTGTTCCGGCGTAATCTCCAGTAAGTAGGCTTCACTTTTTAAAGAAGAATCCGTCACAAAACGGACTTGTCCCTCTTCACGCCCGACATTCAAAGCAGGAGTTATTCCGGCAGCACGAGTAAACAAGTCAATAAAATTGCGAGCAATCACGGCTTGTTCCTGACTTTCTACCGCAAACACCGTTTGGGCTGAAAAGGTGAAGTTGCCACGGCCCGGCACAATCTGTGTCGGGCGTGGTACTATTGAAATTAAAGGGGATGTTAAGTTATCAGCCTGCAAAAACGCTGTCAGTGGCGAAAGCAGTATGAGAATGATTAAGATGTATTTTTTCATGGCGTATGTACATTGGTATTATTCCTTGTCTCTCTCCGGTGAGAAGCGGACAGGATCATTGTATTGCTCCTGAAGTTTCAGCATTTCTTCTTTTAGTTCTTTCACTACCGGTTCATATTCAGGTTGTCCGTAGAGGTTGTGCATTTCCGACGGGTCTGCCTGCAGGTCGTAGAGTTCCCACCAGTTAATGTCATTATAGAAATGAACCAGTTTATAACGTTCCGTACGTACACCATAATGACGTTTCACCATGTGTTCAGCGGGATATTCGTAGAAATGATAGTAGAGAGCCTTCCGCCAATCTTTCGGATGTTCGCCTTTCAGCAAGGGGACGAGGGATACACCTTGTATGTCTGAAGGAATCTCTGCTCCTGCCAATTCGAGGAAGGTAGGTGCATAATCGATGTTCTGAACCATTTCGGTGATGTCGCCCCTACGGTCGAATCCTTTCGGCAGACGCATGATGAGTGGTGTACGCATGGATTCTTCGTACATGAAACGTTTGTCGAACCAACCGTGTTCGCCCATGTAGAATCCTTGGTCGGAAGTATAGACAACAAGTGTGTTATCCAGTAATCCCTTCTCTTTCAGGTAGTCGAGTACACGACCAACATTGTCGTCCAGCGACTTCACCGTCTTCATATAATCGCGCATATAACGCTGGAATTTCCAGTTGGCTAGTTCCTTGCCTTGCAGGTTCTGTTTATAGAAGTCGTCTATTATTGGGGTGTAGAATTTGTCCCATGCAGCACGTTGTGCTTCATCCATACGGCCAATATATTTCTCATATAAGGATTTCAGACGGGTATTTTTGTCGGGACGAAGCATTTTGAGGTCATAAATCATGTCCATGTCTTTCATAATACTCATCTCTTGTGCGGCAGCGGCAGGGCGTCCTTCGTAATTGTCAAAGAAATTGTCCGGTAGCGGGAAGGTTTTATCTTCGTACAAAGCCAGGTTGCAAGTATCCGCCAACCAATTACGGTGAATAGCCTTATGGTGAATCAAAAGACAGAAAGGTTTCTCTGGATTGCGTTTGTTTTCTATCCAGTCAATGGCATCGTCAGTGATAAGGTTCGTGATATATCCATGTTTTTGGATAGTGTCATTGTTCTGTGTGATGAAATCCGGATTGTAGTAGTCGCCTTGTCCGGGGACAATCTGCCAGTAATCAAAACCGGAAGGCAAACTTTCAAGATGCCATTTACCTACCAGTACTGTCTGATAACCGATTTTCTGCAACAGCTTCGGAAAAGTCTGTTGCGAACTGTCGAATACGCAAGTGGTATTATCATAGAATTTATTGGCACAACTATGTTTACCCGTTATCATGCAGGCACGACTGGGACCGCTTAATGAATTGGCTACAAAACTTTGAGTAAAGCGTACACCATCGGCAGCAATACGATCGAGATTGGGTGTTTCCATGTAGCGTGTGTCATAACAGCTCATCATCTGAGCTGTGTGATCGTCTGTCATGATATAGACGATATTCAAAGGCCTCTGTTCCGCAGGTTTCTGTTTGCTTGAACAGGAAGCAAGAGAAGCTACGGCAGCTACTCCTACCAAAGGAAAGAATAAGTTTGGTTGCAGTTTTTCCATAAAAGCAATTTTAATATTAGAGAGTAACAGCAAAGATAGGGGATGAACGGTTAAATTTACTTCCACAAATCACCAATTAGTTTCCAATAATTCCCATATCTGCATAGTTCCTTGAAAAAAGGAACTCTAAACAGAGGAAAGAAAGCTAACTATCTTAGTTCCTTTCCTCCAATTTAGAGAAACTTCATATTTAGAAAAAACAACTTTGGATCATAATGTCATTTCTCGTATAGAAAATGGTTTCTAATAAAAGACCTTGCCCGAAACAGGTTCGGTGTTTTTATCCCACTTATAAACCCCTTCTTTCTTATAGAAACGAACCCAGTCAATTTCCATACGTGGAGTTCTATCGTCATTTTGATAATCAGTAATACTCTTCAATACAGTATCCCAACCTTCGATAGGAGTACCGGCATCACGTTCTGCTGAAGGAGATAAACGCATCACAATATCCAATCCCATAGGTATGTTATCCTTTTGTGAGAAAGTTGTTTTATCAAAAGGCCAGGAAGAAGCATCTTCTTTCTTCAACGTTACAGTTGTACTTCCATTAATACCTATCCTAATTTCTGAATCTTCCAATTCTGCCCAGTAAATATTCCAATCACCGGCAGTAGGTAAAGAAACTTTTTTAGAAGATTCCAATTGAGTAGTATATACACATTGCGTTATGATATTTCCCTTTTCATTTCTAACAATATCAATTTCCTTTTTATTCATATTTCTATATGCTTCTTTAGGGTCTTTCAAAGTAATCCATGGAATAAATCCATCTCTTGTTCCTCTAAGACGTACCTTAAATTCAATCCTTATACCCGGATAGATTCGGACAAACTGGGGGGCAGTACCTGCATTTTTATCAAAATTACAGCTATAAAATCCTGCTGCTCCATAGGGATTACGACCTGTTATACCACCAGTTTTAGCAAAGTCACCTGCTTCAGCCCACATTTTCAGTATTCCTTCATCTGTTATCTTAGAAAACTTAACATTATCAACAGATTGATATAACTGCGATGCTCCATCATTTGTATCAGCTAATGACCAAGGAGTTTTAGCTTCATTAATAGCCCCTCCCCAATAAGAATTACCAATCTTGTGAAACTCTATTGCATTAATAAATTTCCAGGTAGTCAGTTCTGCTGTCGGATGTACATCATCAGCTTTCATATCAACACAAGAACCTATCTTACCCCAAGTCGTAACGGCATTTTTATTTGTTGATGATACAAACATTAACTCCGGATTGGCATATACTTTTGTCGGATCATACAGATTAGGATCATCAATCCCTTTCAATGTAATCGCCATAGTCTCCTCTGTCATTGGATTATCTTTTGATGAACTTTCAAAACTCAATGTCAGTTCTTTACTTTTAATTGCAGCCCCATTCAGACTAAGGGTGATTTCATCACTCTTCACACTTGATGCTCCTGCCGGAATAATCAGGCTGGAAGGTAAACCTTCAAAATATAATTCTTCACCTTCTTTAGGCTCAATTGTAACCCTAATAGGAATAGATCTTGGCTTATCTATCTGAGCTACTAATACACACTTTCCTCCATCCAACACCGTATTATCCATATTATTCTCCAATGACATCGTAATACGATAATAGTCAGACACTTTGATAACCGCACTAGAATGTGCCATTTTATATCCACGTGCAAAAGCTACAAAATTCAAATTTTTATACCCTTTCAACCCTTCCTTTTTTACTGGGAAATCCACTTGTATCTTTTTCTCTCCTTTTGGGAAAGTTACAATATTGCTAAAAGGGTCAAACAAGTCGGAAGCATCTTCACTACCGGATTTAGCAGTAAAGTAAACATCAAAATCTTCGTTAGGTGTTACTTCATTCCCTTCCGCATCCTTATTTACCTCAATATCCACTCGCAGATGTTCACCCATTGCAAATGCCTGACCATTGACAGTCATCGTCAAAGGCACTGCCTCCGGCAACGGATTATAACGAGTCTCATCGTCACAACCTTGCAAACCGATAGCCAGCAAACAAGCCGGAAGTATCTTATATAATAGTCTTTTCATATTCTTTCTAAATTAATCATCATTAAAACGGATTCTATTATTTGTTATCGCGCCATCCCGGATTCTGATGCAACAGCTCATTCAGATTGATTTCATTCAGAGGAATCGGCAACAGATAGTCACGGTCCGGTCTGAATTGATATCCTGCCGGAAGCCACTCTGCCAAAGGATCCATCCATTTGTCAGCAGTCAGCGTTATCTTATCCAACTCATCGGCCTGTTCTGCACTAAATGCACGATACAATACACCTTCCTTACCTAGATAAGCACCCTTACCACGCTGATTTTGAATCAGTTTACCAGCTCTCCAACGCATCAAATCATCAAGTCGGAAACCTTGTAATGCCAATTCCGTACGTCTTTCACGACGAATTTCCTGTAATATAGGAGTCAAGGTATATTGATCGCTGAATGCGGGGTAATTAGGATCTACCACAGTAGGTTCAACATAAGTCACTCCTGCCCGTTCACGCAAGGGTTGCAAAGTTTTCTCTAATATGGATGCATCACAAGTTCCGTTGCCCAACTCTGCAGCAGCTTCAGCGTAAGCCAACAGCGCTTCCGCATAACGAATAATTGGCAATGCAGTCTCACCACCTTTTTTGTCTTTATTAAATAATGGGTCCAATCCCAAACGAATATGGTAACCGGTAATACTGCGCTGATTATCACCTGCCAAAAGATAGGGCGGCACAACCTCGTCTTTATTTTCATCCGTACGAATCTCAACCTTCATTGGTTTTGAGTCACTATCGGCCTTGAACCGGCAATCACTATGCATCACAGTTTGTATCAAACGAGGGTCACGTCCTTCAAAGGTACGATTGAAATCCTTAAACTTATCTTCTGTCGGATCAATGGGAAGACCCGTATCATACAAATAGTTATCAACCAATGATTGTGATAAGCCGGCAGGACCAGAATTATCTACGGTACCTTGAGATAGTAAGGCAGATAACCCATGTGTCAAACCGCCTGATATAGAATACTTCTTCCAAAAGACAGCTTCCGATATATCAGATAAATCATATTGGTTGAACAAATGTGCAAACGCTTCACCACCGTCTTTTGCCTTGAAAGGATCACTCTCTTTCGTGTTTAACTTCAATCCCATAGTAAACAATTCATCTCCCAAAGTTATTACATTCTGAAAAAATTCAGTAGATGCGTTTGTAGCTGAGGCGAAATCAGTACCGGCATGATATTTTTCCCAAGAGCCTTCATACAAAGCCACTCTCATCGCCAAAATAATAGCTGCTTCCTGACTTACCCTCAATCCTTTGTACTTACTGCGTGGATAAAGCAATCCTTTTGCCGTATCTAAATCCTTTAGGATAAATTTTGCCACTTCTCCGCGATCTGTAGCCGGAACTTGCAAACCTTGAGCAGTAGCATGTTCATCCCAAAGATCGTCCATAATAGGAATATTGCCAAAACGAGTCAACAAATAGAAATGCCAATAAGCACGGAAGAAATAAACCTCTCCCTTCAAAGACAATATTTTGTCTGTCTCATCCATTTCGGGAACCGCATAGTTATGAAGACAATAATTGGCGTCACGCAACCCCTTATAACCTTTTTCCCATTCTTTAGAACCACCATTGCTTTCCTGCAATTCTCCATTCAAGCGTCTTTCATAGTTCTGTGCAAGGATGTTATCACTGTTTTTCTCTTCACCAAAAACACCCATACCATAAGTCTCCAATGTAGGAAGTCCTGTATATAAGAAGTTTACATAGCTAGTCAAATGTTCTTCACTGGCCAGATAGCCTCCACTCTCCGGTGAAGTAATAGGTGCTTTTTCCAGAAAATCCGAGCATGCAGACAAGAAAGCACCCGCAAGAATAAATAATATATATAGTTTTTTCATTGCTTATCCCTTATTAAAATGTGAAATCAAGTCCAAAAACGAAGTTCCTGTTCATCGGATATACTTTTCCGTTACCATTCTGTTTCAATGGAGAAGTCAGCCCCGGAGACTGTTCATTACTACCACCGGCCATCATATTCACCTGATTCAATGTTTCGGGATCAAACTGCCCCGGTAATTTTGTAATAGTAAACAAGTTATCGCAAGTGAAATATACTTTCAGATTTTCCAGTCCGATGTTTTTCAGCAGTTTACGACTGAAATTATATGATACTGTTAAGTTCTTCATACGCATATAAGCTGCGTTCAGCAAATAACGGGTGGTATTATAACCTGTATTCACCACATAATCCGTATTATCTTTCCAGTCAGTCAGGCGAGGCAAATATCCATTCGGATTCTGGGTTGTGAAATGATCCAAGTGCTCTTTGAAGAAGTTCTGTCCACCAAACATATAGGTACTACCGGAAATTGGAAAATCTCTTTTAGCGACTCCTTGCAACAAAGTTGAGACTTCAAATCCCTTATAACCAAGATTCAGATTAATACCAAATGAATATTTAGGAGTAGTATTTCCAATAACTTTTAAGTCTCCACGGTTAGCCAACGTACCGTCACCGGCATTCACTTTACCGTCACCATTAATATCCAAATATTTCAAATCACCCCGACGCCATTGGTCCGCCGCTTTAAAAGCAGACAAGTCCGTATGTTTGAGATATTCATCAATTTCGCGGTTAGACAAGAATAAATCATCAGCCTGATATCCCCAAATTTCACCTACGTCCATTCCTTCATAATATCCCTTATTGGCTGCATATCCTGTGTGATTGTTATAAATAGTTCCACTTGGATTGTTATACTTTGTCACTACAGCCTTGTAATTGAATACATTGAAACCAATACCATAACTAAATCCACATTTCAATTTATCATTCCAATTGACCGAAAGTTCCCATCCTCTGTTTCGTAAAGTTGCATTATTCACCTTTGCACGGTCAGTAGGCAATACTCCGCTAATACCCGGTAAAGCTTCAGCTGGGCCAATCATATCACGGGTAGTACGTTGATAAATATCAGCAGTAATAGATAAACGGTTCTTCAGCAACATCAAATCAATACCGAGATTAGCATTATCCACCTTTTCCCAGGTAATATACGGACTAATCAGCTTAGGAGTCTTTACAATAGTACCTCTGGAAGGAGTATCAGAAACTCCCGGTAAAATCCATGCATTCTGTGAAGAAGCATCCAACTCAATAAAAGAACGATAATCATAGAGTCCGGCACCATTCTGATTACCCAAACGTCCATAAGAGACACGTACTTTCAATTGCGATACTGGTAAATCCAGCGCTTTGAAATAATCGGTACGGGCTATATCATAACCAGCTGAAAAAGAAGGGAAAAATCCCCAACGGTTTCCTTTAGCAAAACGGGAAGAACCATCGTAACGTCCGCTGACTTCCAAGAAGTAAATATTATTGTAGTTCCAGTTCAAACGGGCATACATACCCATTGTAGACCAATGTGTACGGGCTTCCGTTGCCATTATATTCCCACTGGCATTTTCAAAGGAATAGATCTGGTCATCCATTACTCCATCTTTATACATGGCTTCTTGCGAATCTTCTTTCAATTCCATCTGGAATCCTGCCATTGCTTTGAAGAAATGACCTCCCCATTGATGAGTATATGAAGAAGAAACGTTCGGAGACAAGTAGTAATTAAAAACACTTCCACGAGAATAAGAATCGAAATAAGTATTTTTCCAACTCATGCCCGGATAAGCATATCCTTGTTTTTGAGTAGCGCCAATTTTGTACTTTCCTTGTGGAGTCTCATAATAAGGCTGAATCAACTTCATATCATTATGTTCCACATCCAAACGCATTTTCATTTCACCAACAATATTCCAACCTTCCAAAGGTGTGATTGTAGCTGAAAGTGTCAAAGCATCCGACAGACGATTCTGACTGTAGTTGGAGTTCTTTAAATACATCAATTCACTCCAACTAGGGATGTTATATTCTGAATTAACGGGTAATTCGGTCGCTTGATTCGGATATTGATTGGATACATTATTATAGAAAATCATTTGATTCCCCATCGGACGCTTAATCATCTGCAACGTTATATTATTATTCAAATTAAAACGAAGCCATTTGTTTGCATTTATCTGAAATTTCGTATTTAAGTTATACTTACTCAAATCATCCTGTACTTTATCCATCAAACCTTCCTGATAAATATACCCCATACCAATATAGTAGTTCATCTTATCAGAACCTCCTTGCACACTCAGATTATGAGAATGACGAATGGATTTATCTTTAAAATAATATTGGAACCAATCTGTATTTGCATATTGATTATAATAAGTACCTGCCCAATCATCACCATTGGCGTTAACGTCTACTCCCGGAAATTCTGCAGAATAGGGATTTTGCATAAATCCCTGCATTTTACCAATTGTTTTATCAGAGACGATATGAGCTACTCCCATATTATCTGCACGCTCATTGATATAACCTGCAAATTCTAATGAATTCATCATCTCCGGCATATTGATTGGCGAACTAAAACCAACCGTTCCACGATAACTCACTCTTGCCTTCTCTTTCTTTCCACTCTTAGTAGTCACGATAACAACACCATAAGCAGCACGCGCACCATAAACGGCAGAGGCGGAGGCATCCTTCAGCACACTAATACTGGCAATATCGGCAGGATTCACATTCTGCATACTCTGTTCAACGCCATCTACCAATACATAAGGCTCACCACCATTAATAGAACCGACACCACGAATATTGAATTGGATATCAGCTCCCAGCTCACCACCGACACCGCCTGCTACGGCATCTGAAGCAAAATTCAATCCGGCAATATTACCTTGCAAAGCACTGGTTACATCCGTTACAGGACGATTGACAATAGCATCATCTTTCAATGTGGCAACGGCAGCAGTAATCGTATTTCTTTTCTGGGTATCCATACCTACCACCACCACTTCGTCAAGTGCCTTTGCATCTTCCTTCATCACAAAACGGTTACCTTCCTGTTTCGTTATTTTCACTTGCAGTGGAGCATAACCAACATACGTAATGGAAAAGGGTTTGCCAACTTTTCCTGCAATAGAGAAATTACCATCTATATCGGTAATCGTTCCTCCATTCCCACCTTTCACCATGACAGTAGCACCGATAATAGCATCTCCCCTATCATCCACCACCTGTCCCTTTATCATTTTCTGCTGAGCTAAAACACCCAAAGGAAACGATAACAAGAGCATCAGAAGAAGAACAAAACGTCTCTGTTCTCTCATTAACTTCTTTTTTTCCATAATATTATATTTAATAATTAAGATTCCGTATTATTCTGTAGCCTCATTTCCTGACGAAAAGATGTAGTCTTCAATAGCTTTTTGAACCGCTTTCAACAAAGATTTTTCGTTTGTGACATCTACATCAATTGCCAAATCCCAACTCATGATACCGGCATAACCATTTTCACAAGCATACTGCGTTTTCCTATAAATGGCCTCTACTCCATCGAATGTATATGTATCTCCTTTATATTCCACAGTAGTTTGATCTGAAGTAACACCATCCGCAAAATCAAAATATCCTGCTGTCTTTTTACCTGTTTCTGTAGCTCCTTGGAAAGGTACACCCAATACTAGTTTATTCTTAGGAATCTTAGCCTCTGTTACTGCCTTTTCTGCCTCTGCAACAAATCTTTCATAAGGATAATATTCTGTAGTAGGACCATAACATTGCAAAGAGACAAAGTTTGTTGCTTTATAGGCTTCATCCGTGAGATAAGTCATACAATACGGATGAATAGACACTGTAAAGAATATCTTTTTGGCATTTTGCTTGAATATCTTACTCATTCCAACGATAGCCTTACTATAAGCAGCCCCTTCAGCTCCCCCTTCCGGCCATTCAAAGTCCAAGTCTACTCCATCTAAATTATGAGTCGATAAAACTTTGCATATATTATGAGCGAAATTAGTATAAGCCCCTTCATTCTTAACCATATCTTTCCATTGACCACCGGCACATCCCAAACGGAATCTTAATGTACCTGTCGAAGTGCCTAAAGCTTTACGCATGTCTTCCATACGAGTCAGCCATGTATGGGAATCTTTCCCCGGATTGCCCGAATCATCATATTTCCAATATGCGAGCACTTTAGTTTTATTCCAAACGGAAGGATAAGTGATAGGGTCTTTTCCTAATGTTCCAGCAGATATGCTCCATACAGTAGTTTCTTCCATATAGCCCTTGAATTTATCACCAATAATAAAATCAACCTTGTCGTTGGGTACTTCGGGGAATGTATTGTCGTTTAGCGGTGTTAATTTTGTAGACTTGCTATCTACATCAAGTTTTATTTCAGGATCTGCCGATGCTTTATAAGATAAAGCAATGTAATGCCATCCTCCCACAGTTAATTCATCATTGGTAATTTCGGTACTTAAGCTACCTATTGTAAGTTTCACCTTTCCTGCTACATCACCCAGTTGTAAAGCTGCAATCGTTTTTGAACTTGTAGTCTTTTTAAATAAATAAGCATTAGCTACCCATTCATCTATATATATGTAAGTACCAAAAGTAAACTGCTTACTAGGACCATCCGGAGAATGAAGTAAACCGTCACCTGCATTCATTGTCGCACTGCCATTAAAGTATAGTACACCACTTTTGCCATCTTTTTCAGCAGTATAGGTAGCATTTCCTGTTAATTGAGCATCCGGCAATTCAAATGCCAAACTACCATCAGCATAAGGACGACATACCAAAAAAATTAAATCATTGCAAGTAGCCATGCTTTTGCCAGAAATCCGACCTGAATCATAAAAGTCACCACGAATATAAGAGCAATTAATCAGCCCCATTTCAGTTGGGTCGTCCGGATCATCCGGTTCATCTTCACCCGGCTTTCCTGTAACTGCACCATCAGGAGGGGTACCAGTCGGAACATCCATCCATTTTGTATCTTTACAAGCTGTCAACGTTCCAAAAAGGAAGAGACAAAGGAATAGAATTTTGTTTCTCATAAATTTAATAATTAAGATTACCTTTATTTAATTATTGTACTGCCTTTTTTGACAATCACCGCTACAAATGTAGTTTATATCAAAGGTAATGAATGTTCTATTTTAGCTACGATTCTTCCAAATTTGTCTAAAATCATCCATTTCATCGATTAATTATAGTATCACAGACATCTTTGAACATCTTTCGAATCAAAAAAAGAAAGCGGGAGTATTCATTCCTGAATATTCCCGCCTTTATCATATTTTAGACTAATGCAACTACAACATTTTTTATGAAGATACATTATAAATTTTCTATATCAGAAGATTGAATACCTGTGTATTTGGTAATCATATCAATAGATATTCCGTCCTCTCTCATCTTTCGAGCAATTTCAATTCGCTTCTTTTGCTCTCCTTTCTCTATTCCTTTCTTCATTCCCTTCTCCAGTCCTTCTTTCATTCCTTCTTCAGCCGCTTTTCTCCGCATCTCTTCGTTTTTACGCCGTTCATCCTCCTCTACGATTTGATTGACCCTATATCGATCCAATGCCTTATCATAAGCGATACGATTTTCTTCCGAAAGATCGGCAACTGCCGCCAATCTCGCCAGATGTTCAAACACTTGTTCTTTCAAAGCATCCGGCATTCTATTCCAATTGCTCATATTCTTCAGTGCATAAATTAATTTATCATATAATGTACTACAGTCAGACAGGTCCTTAGTGAAATAAGGAAATTGCAAATAAATCTGCCGGAGATGCGGATTGACAATCTTCCCTGTATCACGGTCGGAAAGCACTGTATCTGTACGGAATTTCTCCTCTAAATTATCTTCTTTGAAGTTCATAAGAAAGATTCCATATATAGTAGGTAGTCTATATTGCTTTCCATAAGCGACAAGTGGCTCTCTTGCCGTCATCGAATCTTCCGGAACAGGGACTTCTTTTGAAGAAGGAGATTCTATTTGCCGACTCACAGCGCGACAAACATAATAAAGTGTACGATCTAAAAAGTTACTATGCCAACGGTTTTGCATCTCCACAATTATATACTCACCACTTGCTGTACGACAATAAAGATCATAAATGATGCCTTTGTCATTCACATTATCCGCATGATCTTCCTTATCAAGAAAAGTAAGTTCCGTAATATGATGTTCGCCAGCAAGCAGTTCGTTCAACAAAGTGATGAGCAAATCCTTACTGGCCGGTTGACCAAAAATAATTTTAAATCCTATATCAGTAAAAGGATTGACGTATCTGGACATGATATTCTATTTTTATAGCAAAGATAACTATTTAAATCCATAAATATGAGGGACAATCCTAATCTTTACGGATTTATAGTCTTTCATAGTAAACAAAGTCTCTTCAAATACTCAAAACAAATAAGAGCGATGTCCTATTTTTCAGATTAAAGAAAAAAACAAGACTACTAAAAAAAGTAACCTAGAATTAAAAACATCCATATTATCATATATATATGCACATTATCGACACAATACAGTATATGTTTTCTAAAAATATGCGTTCCCTTTAAAGAAGTAAGCGACTTTCCTCGGTGAGAAAGGAAGTGTTCCTCACCGAGGAAGCCCCCATTACTCACCGAGAAAGCTCTTCATAGTCACCGAGCAAACCATAAAAGCCTTCAAAAATGACTACTTACATACTAACTCATCATTATACACAAACAAAAAGTGAATGACAAGGTGAACTATATACAGTCAAATAAGAAGCATACAAACACTAAATTAGATAATTATTTATTCTTTAGGCAGGGATTATCTAATATTGCAAACAGATCAAAATTCTTTTATTTAAATTGCAGAGTGTTTTTTCCCTCATCACAAACAAGTGACTGATATATTAAAAACAGAAAGAATAGAATATACCTTTTTTCAGATCAGCACATTTTTAATCCCATCCTTTCAACAACCGTACTCTTTCAGAGTCTGCATCAACTTCGCTCCATTGATCGGCTTCACTAGATAATCATCGCAACCAGCCTTCAATGCAGCCACCCGGTCGGCATCAAAAGCATGAGCAGTCAAAGCGATAATTGGTATTTCTGTATTGAACTTCCGGATCTCGGAAGTTGCAACGCGTCCATCCATAACAGGCATCTTCATATCCATCAGTACCAGATCCACTGGTTGGGTTCGGACAATCTCAACTGCCTCCAGTCCATTCGGTGCATGTAACAACTGACATTTGTTTTTCAAGATGGAAGATACTAAAAAGAAGTTACTTTGAATATCTTCTACGACTAGCACCCGTTTAGGTGCTTTCTTTGCAACTTCGGAGTTAGGAATATTTTCTTTATCTCCATTCGCATCTTTCTCATTATTCCGACGGGAAGAAGTCGGTTCGCTGTTAACCGATTCGAACTGGCATGGCAAAACCGCCCAAAATAAAGACCCTTTATCAAATTCTGACTCAAAGCCTATCTCTCCTCTGCAAGCCTCAACAATGGCTTTACAAATGGACAATCCCAATCCGGTTCCCTGTGCGAATTCATCCAGTTTCTCAAAACGATGAAATACTTTATCTTTTTTATCCTCCGGTATGCCGATACCTGTATCGCGAACGTACAGGCGAATACTTCCGCCTACCTTTTCATACCCCATTTCAATCATTCCTTCGGAGGTATATTTGATGGCATTAGTCACAAAATTAGTGAGAATCTGCGCTAACCGGTTTTTATCCAAGCGAACGGTACAAGTCTCATAAGGATTCATGGGAACCAAACGAACCTGCGGGTTTACTACACGCCGATGCATCGAAGCAGCCAATTCGTTGAAATAAACAGCCAGATCAAAATCTTCATATTTCAATTCTACCGAGCCGGCTTCTATTTTCGAAAGATCCAGTATGTCATTAATCAATTTTAGAAGCAATTCATTGTTGGCATTAATAATCTGAATAAATTCTTCTTTTTCTTCTTGATCTTCCGTCACCATCAGCAAGTCAGAAAAACCTACGATAGCATTTAACGGAGTACGGATTTCATGACTCATATTTGCCAGAAAGGCAGATTTCAGCTTATCAGATTGTTCAGCCCGGTTCCTTGCCTTTTCAAGTTCACCAATCATGTGCTGGCGCTCGGTAACATCATCTACGCGAATTACAACACCGTCAACATCCCCCTGTTCATTAAAGATAGGAGTAGCAAAAACTTCTATGACATGCTTGTTATCCAGATTAAACAAAATAGACTCTACCTGACCGGACCGCCGGGCACGTTGCATCACACAATTCTCACAAGGAGTGGTGCGATTATGTGCTGTCAGATAACAAGGTTCTCCCTTTTTGTAAGCCTCATAAGAAAGACTTTTACCACAAAGTGAGATATTTTCCCATTGTACAATATAATTGTTCGCAATATATGCCAACCCCGAATTAATATTGTTCAATACCAATTCATTCTGACGAATCAATTGAATCATTCTTTGTTCGCTCTCAAGGAGTTCTTTTTTCGAGCGTACAGCCTCTTCGTAAAGATTATCATATTTGTTTTGCCACAGAACACGTTCGGTGACATCTTGGGTTATCACCATATAATTCGTTATTTCAGACTTTTCATTATGCACAAAAGAAACAGTAATCTCGAAGAATTTGGTACCGGACAAATAAGTAGGGAAAAGACGGCGCAAGGCATCAAAATCATATTTTGCCATGAAACGTACAGTTTCTCCTTTTCTAATCTGTTCTTTGATTTCATCAGAGAAACTAGTATAATTGAATAGGTTATAGCCCAGAATATCCTTTTTGTCTCTTATCCCCATCGATCTCAACCGCGAATAATTGACATCTATCATGAGACCATCCTTATCATACAACTCCAGCCCTACAGACAAGTCATTAAAAATTTTGTGCAATAAGTTGTCAGCTATCCCATTTACCAAAGTCTGTTCCATGCAGCTAAATTTGTATAGTATTACAATATTGATTGTTTATCCAAGCAAAATTACTTAAAGATTTTGTTACATAAAAAGAAAGAGGCTAAAAAGCCTCTTTCAGTATCTTTATTTCGCATTCTGGTATAAAAAATCTTCTGCTTTCGCTAATGTTTCCGGTTTACCAATATCAATTAGATGCAACTTTTCTGCCAAGTAACCACCATAGTTTACTTGCCGGCAAGTGGCAAGATAGAAATCCATAATAGAGAATTTTCCATCCCAAGAGGGAGAGGCCATCCATTGAAAAATAACAGGCGAAAGAACATGAATGCCACTGAATGCATATTCCTGATAAAGGGAATAATCATAATGAAGCCCTTCCGGTTTCACTTGTTCCGTATCCTTGTTTATCCATCCGCAAAGTCTTTTGTCTGTATCAAAAAGAAGATAGCGGGAGGTTTTACGTTGGCTGGCCAACAAAGTGGCAACAGCACCGCTTTGCAAATGATAGTCATATAATTCCTTCAGATTTACGTCTGAAAGAATATCGACATTGTGTATCAGGAAAGGTTCATTGGAGTTTTCAAAGAAAGAACGGGCTTTCTTAATTCCCCCACCGGTATCGAGTAACAGGTCACGTTCGTCGGAAATATGTATGATAAGCCCAAAATTCTCATTGGCTTTTAAGAAATCAAGTATTTGTTCACCCAAATGATGGATATTAATCACTATTTCTGTGAATCCGGCAGCTTTCAGTTTTAAGATCACATGTTCCAACATCGGATGTCCGGCTATGGGAACCAAAGCCTTAGGCATGGTATCGGTGAGCGGCTTCAACCGACTACCCAAACCGGCTGCAAATATCATTGCTTTCATTCTTTCAGTTACTTTCTTCTTTATTTTTAATCTCCTTAGATTGTTGCCTCAAACGTATGTTCTATATTCTGTTCCCGATGTACGAGTTCGACTTTCACACCAAATTTCTGATTCAGGTGCTCTGCCAGATGCTGGGCCGAATAAACAGAGCGATGCTGTCCCCCGGTACAGCCGAAGCAGACGGACAAATTACTGAATCCACGTTCCATATAACGTTTCACGGAAGCATCTACCAAAGCATAGACATGATCGAGGAAACCTAGTATTTCGCCATCTTCTTCAAGAAAAGTGATTACAGGCTCATCCAGTCCGGTGAAAGGTTTGTAACGCTCATACTTACCGGGATTATTTACGGCGCGACAGTCGAATACATAACCTCCTCCGTTACCCGTGGAGTCATCAGGAATGCCTTTCTTATAAGCAAAGCTCATTACTTTGACAGTTAGCTGCCGCTTTTTCAGATCATCCGTAAACTGTTTCAGTCCGGTAAGCTCCCGCAAAACGTTACAGAGATACGGATATTCCGGAT
>NZ_DAWCXD010000054.1:0-32450 GCF_052357945.1 Bacteroides sp.
TTGCGGAAAGCAACCCCGAACTGGAACTGAACGGAAAAGTTCAGGCACAATGGGATTACTTTGAGACTCAACAACATAAGCGCCGCCGTGCGTTCATCAAAGAGATAAAATAAAAACAGCTATGGAAGAGAACGAATTGATACCTGTAGACAACAACAATACAGTAGAGTACACTGACGACAACATCCGTCACCTAAGTGACATGGAACATGTACGCACACGCCCCGGTATGTATATCGGAAGGCTGGGCGACGGTGCACATGCCGAAGACGGAATCTATGTCCTCCTGAAAGAAGTAATTGACAACAGTATTGACGAGTTCAAAATGCAAGCCGGTAAGAAAATCGAGATTACCGTTGAAGAAAACCTCCGTGTCAGCGTACGTGACTACGGACGAGGCATCCCGCAGGGAAAACTCATCGAAGCCGTCAGCATGCTGAACACCGGTGGTAAGTACGACAGCAAGGCATTTAAGAAAAGTGTCGGACTAAACGGTGTCGGTGTGAAAGCCGTCAACGCCTTGAGCTCCCGTTTTGAGGTACGCAGTTACCGTGACGGTAAAGTACGTACCGCTATTTTCTCAAAAGGAAACCTGCTGACCGACGAAACGCAGAATACCGAAGAAGAAAACGGAACTTACATCTTCTTCGAACCGGATAATACATTATTCCTGAATTACAGTTTCAAGCCTGAATTTATTGAGACAATGCTACGTAACTACACGTACCTCAATACCGGGCTTGCCATTATCTATAACGGACACCGTATCCTGTCGCGCAATGGTCTGGTAGACCTTTTGAACGACAACATGACGGCAACCGGACTTTACCCAATCATCCATCTGAAAGGGGAAGACATCGAAATCGCCTTCACACATACCGGACAATACGGAGAAGAATATTACTCCTTCGTCAACGGTCAGCATACCACCCAAGGAGGTACGCATCAGAGTGCTTTCAAGGAACACATCGCCCGCACCATCAAAGAGTTCTTCAACAAGAACATGGACTATACCGACATTCGCAACGGACTGGTTGCTGCCATTGCCGTCAATGTGGAAGAGCCTATCTTTGAGAGTCAGACGAAAACGAAGCTGGGTTCTACCAATATGGTTCCCGGCGGAGTGACAGTCAATAAATATGTAGGCGACTTTATCAAACTGGAAGTGGACAACTTCTTGCACAAGAATGCGGATGTAGCCGAAGCGATACAGCAAAAGATACAAGAATCCGAGAAAGAGCGTAAAGCCATTGCAGGTGTAACCAAACTTGCCCGTGAACGTGCAAAGAAGGCAAACCTGCACAACCGTAAATTACGTGACTGCCGTATTCACCTCAACGACCCGAAAGGAAAAGGACTGGAAGAAGACTCCTGCATCTTTATCACCGAGGGGGACTCTGCAAGTGGTTCCATCACCAAAAGCCGTGATGTGAACACGCAAGCAGTGTTCAGTCTACGTGGTAAACCGCTGAATTCTTTCGGGTTAACCAAGAAAGTGGTCTACGAGAACGAAGAATTTAATCTGCTTCAGGCAGCCCTGAATATAGAAGATGGCTTGGACGGACTACGCTACAACAAAGTCATCGTAGCAACCGATGCCGATGTGGACGGTATGCATATCCGACTGCTGCTAATTACTTTCTTCCTGCAATTCTTCCCTGACCTTATAAAAAAAGGCCACGTATATATTCTGCAAACGCCTTTGTTCCGTGTACGCAATAAGAAAAAAACAATCTATTGTTATAGTGAAGAAGAGCGTGTCAATGCAATTAACGAACTAAGCCCGAATCCGGAGATCACGCGATTTAAAGGTTTAGGAGAGATTTCACCGGACGAGTTCAAGCATTTCATCGGTAAAGACATGCGTCTGGAGCAAGTTTCTTTGCGAAAGACGGACGCAGTGAAAGAACTACTCGAATTCTACATGGGCAAAAATACCATGGAACGACAGAACTTTATTATAGACAATCTGGTTATAGAAGAAGACTTGGCATCATGAGAAAAGCAATATTCCCAGGTACTTTCGACCCCTTCACCATCGGACATTACTCGGTAGTGGAACGTGCACTCACCTTTATGGACGAAATCGTGATAGGAATCGGTATCAATGAGAACAAGAATACATACTTTCCCATTGAGAAAAGAGAGGAAATGATTCGGGAACTTTATAAAGACGAACCTCGTATCCAGGTGATGTCCTACGACTGTCTGACCATTGATTTTGCGCAGGAAGTAGGGGCCAAGTTCATTGTCCGCGGTATCCGTACGGTAAAGGATTTCGAGTATGAAGAGACCATTGCAGACATTAACCGCAAACTGGCAGGGATTGAAACCATCCTGCTCTTCACAGAACCGGAACTGACTTGCGTCAGCTCTACAATTGTACGCGAGTTATTAACCTATAATAAAGATATCAGCCAGTTTATTCCCAAAGGAATGAAAATGAGTGAATAACACTCGTTAGGGAATAGGCGGTGAGTCAGAAAAGATGATGAAGAAACTAACGATTATACTATCCGTTTGCTTGTGGGCAGTTGCCGCACAAGCCCAGAACTTCGGTTCCGAAGCCATGCGAAAGCTACAAATGGCAGAGTTTGCAATCTCCAATTTCTATGTGGACAAAGTAGATGAAGACAAGTTGGTAGAAGAAGCCATCATCAAGATGCTGGCACAACTTGATCCGCACTCTACTTACTCGGATGCAGAAGAAGTGAAGAAGATGAACGAACCGCTCCAAGGTAACTTCGAGGGTATCGGAGTGCAATTCCAGATGATAGAAGACACCCTGTTGGTGGTACAGCCTGTCAGCAACGGACCTTCCGAGAAAGTCGGTATCCTTGCCGGTGACCGTATCATTGCCGTGAACGACAGCGCTATTGCCGGAGTGAAAATGAGTACGGAAGATATTATGAAGCGTCTTCGTGGCCCGAAAGGTTCGAAAGTCAATCTGACAATCGTTCGTCGCGGCGTAAAGGACCCCTTATTGTTTACAGTAAAGAGAGATAAGATACCTATCCTTAGCCTCGACGCCTCTTATATGATTCAACCTAAAACGGGTTATATCCGCATCAACCGTTTCGGAGCAACAACTGCTGAAGAGTTCAAAAAAGCAATGAAGGATCTCCAGAAGCAAGGTATGAAAGATATGATTCTTGACCTGCAAGGAAACGGAGGTGGTTATCTCAATGCAGCCATTGACCTTGCTAACGAATTCCTGGGACAAAAGGAGCTAATCGTATATACCGAAGGCCGGACTGCCAAACGTAGTGATTTCTATGCCAAAGGTAACGGAGACTTCCGTAATGGCCGCCTCATCATATTGGTAGACGAGTATACAGCTTCCGCCAGCGAAATTGTCAGCGGTGCGGTACAGGATTGGGACAGAGGAATTATTGTAGGCCGCCGTTCTTTCGGCAAAGGCTTAGTGCAACGTCCTATCGATTTGCCGGATGGTTCCATGATTCGTTTAACTATCGCCCGTTATTATACTCCATCAGGGCGCTCGATCCAGAAACCATACGACAGCACTGTCGATTACAATAAAGACCTGATAGAGCGTTTCAACCACGGTGAACTGATGAATGCCGACAGTATCCACTTCCCGGATTCACTGAAAGTACAAACCAAGAAACTCGGACGTACTGTTTATGGTGGAGGTGGCATCATGCCGGATTATTTCGTGCCTATCGACACGACTCTTTATACGGATTATCACCGTAATCTGGTAGCTAAAGGAGCTGTGATTAAATTCACCATGCAATTTATTGAAGGACACCGTAAAGAATTGGCAAACAAATACAAGAAGTTCGAATCGTTTGATGAGAAGTTCGTAGTCGATGATGATATGCTCGCCACTTTAAAGGAAATCGGAGAGAAAGAAGGAGTGAAGTTCAATGAAGAGCAATATCAGAAATCGCTTCCTCTTATCAAAACCCAGCTCAAAGCATTGATAGCCCGTGACCTTTGGGATATGAACGAATATTTTCGGGTAATGAATACCACGAATGAGAGTATACAAAAAGCACTGGAAATATTGAATTCGGATGAATATCAGAAGAAACTGAAATAGGGTATTCAATAAACAATCATAAAACATCGTCTTTCAGTTTGGTGGACATACATACTCATCATAGTGGACATATAGATACACGATGGTGAGTATATATATCCACTACTCTGTATCTACATGTCCACTAAGCGTTGTGTATCAACCCGTTAACTTTATTATTGAATATATTCGAATGTCACCGTATCGCGAATATCAGAAGAAGAGGCGGCAATGTATGCCTTAAATTTTCCAGGTTCTGCCACCCAAGTACGCTGTTTATCATCAAAGAATTGCAATGCTTCCGGTTTGATTGTAAACTTCACTTCTTTTTCTTCATTCGGAAGAAGTTGTACCTTCCGAAAATCTTTCAATTCCTTAACCGGACGCAGGACACTACACTCCTCATCACCAATGTATAGTTGGATAATCTCTTTCCCTGCTACTTTTCCTGTATTCTTAACCTTTACAGAAACATCTATACTGCCATCAGTATTCATTGTTTGAGCCGATATTACAGGTTTACTATACTCAAAGGTAGTATAACTCATGCCATAACCAAAAGGAAAAAGTGGCTGCACCTTCTTCGTATCATACCAACGATAGCCAACCAGAATATCTTCTTTATATTCCTGACGGATGCTATCGCCCGGATAACTGATTTCCCCAAAGAAATGAGCCGGACAATCCTCCAGTTTCACCGGATAAGAGAAAGGAAGTTTACCACTGGGAGTCACCTCTCCACTCAACACATCAGCCAGCGCCTCCCCACCAACAGAGCCTAAATACCACGACTGGACAATAGAAGGAATCTCCTTTACCCAAGGCATTTCCACCGCATTTCCGCTGACAATCACTGCTACCAGATTTTTATTTACCTTCAACAAGGCTTCTATCAACTCATTCTGCGCAAAAGGAAGTTCGTATGATAAACGGTCTCCACCCTCACAGTCCTGAAAATGATTCTTATTTAGTCCGCCTACAAAAATCACCAAATCCGAATTCATCGCCTTTTCCACCGCATCATTACGCAAAGAATCCACAGTAACCTGCGGAATGACATCCGCCCGTCCATACATCGGGCGACCGCTTGTGTAACCTTGTGCATAAACCACACCGTCACCAAATTTGGCCTTTATACCGTCCAGTGGTGAAATCACTCTCTGAACTTTCAACTCTGAAGAGCCACCACCTAACATCAAATTACGGGTAGCATTATCTCCCACCACTAAAATACGTTTGTATTTTCCTTGAGGTACAGGCAATAAGGCAGGTTGTTTCTTACCGGTTCCATTTTTCAACAGGACAATACCCTCTGTTGCAATCTCATAAGCCGTACGATAGTGCTCTTCACTAGTCAGTGCCCCGAACGGTTTCCTGCGATTCATGGCTGTACGGAAAATCAGACGCAACACACGGGCAGCCTTATCATTCACTACCTCCATCGGAATCTTACCTTCCCGAACCATTTTCAGATAAGACTTACCCAAGTAATAATCGTCATAACCGAATTCCGATTCTGAAGTCAAACCATTCGTATAAGATCCCATTTCAATATCCAAGCCATACATGGCAGCTTCATAGGTATCATGCGCAGCTCCCCAATCTGTTATGACACAACCGTCGAAATTCCATTCTCCCTTCAATATATCATTATTCAGCAGTTTATGATGAGTAGCATGGGTTCCGCGCACCTTATTGTACGCTCCCATAATAGACCAAGCCTTCCCTCTTTCCACAGCAGCCTTAAAGGCAGGCAGATATATCTCATACAATGCACGGTCACTTAGTTGCACATCGATATGTCCCCGCCATAATTCCTGATTGTTCAGTGCGTAATGTTTCACACAGGCGGCTACTCCATTCTTCTGCACTCCCTGAATATAAGGCACACAAAGCTCCGAGGCTAAATAAGGGTCTTCCCCCATATATTCAAAGTTACGTCCGTTGAGCGGGGTACGATAGATATTCACACCCGGTCCCAACAAAACATCCTTTTCACGATAACGGGCTTCTTCACCGATGGCATATCCATATTTCTCTGCCAATAGCGGATTCCAGCTAGCTGCCAGACAGGTCAGTGCAGGAAAAGCAGTGCAACTATCGTTCGTCCATCCGGCATATCCCCAATCATTCCAGTTGATTTCGGCACGCACGCCGTGAGGTCCGTCACTCATCCAAAGTTCAGGAATACCCAAACGGGGACAGCCAGGGGAGCTAAACTTCCCTTGTGCATAACTAAGACGAGTTTTCTCCTCCACAGTCATACGGTTCAGCGCATCCTGTACCCTAACCTCTATCGGCTGTGTATCATCCAGATACACCGGTGTTTGTTTCTTGTCTTGAGCAATCGCCACCATGCTTGTCTGAACAGACAGGAAACATATAGTCAATAAAAATATCTTCATTATTCCAATAATCATTTACAGTTTACAATCTTTTGCCGAGACCTTTACCACGGCTTGCCGAAGCCCTTCCGAAGTAGCTGTCAGCTCCGTTTTTCCCGGTTTCCCATCATTCTGAATTACAACAAGGCATTTTCCATAAAATGCTTTCCTCTTTTTATCCTTAAAGCGTTCCAACGATACCGGGTTTCCATTGTCCACTCCTGCGATGAAACCATTACCTTTCACTGTGAAATTCACCAAATTATCTGCATTCGGACAAAGATTCCCTTCTTCATCCAGCACCTCTACAGTGACGAAACACAAATCTTTTCCATCAGCAGCCAGAACTGAACGATCAGGAGTCAGGCGAATTTCTGCAGGCTTTCCGGCTGTACGAATTTCCTTTTCCGCTATCACTTCATCCTTTCTGCGTGCAACGACCTTCACCGTTCCCGGTTCAAACTTCACACGCCAAGCTACATGCAGATTATCAAGGTCTTTACGCTTCACTCCTTGCGACTTTCCATTCACAAACAGTTCCACTTCATCAGCCTGATTATAGTAGCACCACATATCAATCTCCTGTCCCGGAGTCCAGTTCCAGTGCGGGAAAAGGTGCAACACCTGCTTATCCGTCCATTCCGACTGATACAAATAGTAGACATCTTTCGGGAAACCAGCCAGATCTACAATACCAAAGTACGAACTACGCGCAGGCCATCCGTAAGGAGTCGGTTCCCCGATATAATCAAATCCCGTCCATACATATTGCCCGCTGATAAAGTCGTTGTCCCTGACTAATTTCAAGCTTTCCTCATGAGTGTTTCCCCAAGGCACATGACAGTTTTCATAAGATGAACAGGCAAATGTGGAATCGGTAAAGGATTTGTCCCAACGCTCGGGCCAGATAAACATCCGGTCGCTGGGCATCCGGTAATATCCGCGAGTCATCAACGCTGAATTGCTTTCAGTAATGATAAACGGCTTGTCCGGGAAATTAGCCGGAACATTGGGAATATCCTTGTTATGATAATTATAGCCAATCACATCCAGTACGCCGGAACGGAATAAATGATTGCCGGAATTCGGTTCATTGCATCCGGCAGTGACAGGACGGGTAGGATCAAGCCCTTTTACAAAGCTTACCAGTTTTTTCGTCAGCAAAGAGTTGACACTCTCCTCTCCTTCTTTGGCTAACATTTCAGAAGAATGTCCGAAATTTAAGATCAGATTGGCCTCTTCCAGACTCAACGTATCCGCTTTGGCATCACTCCATTGTTCGAGGACTTCATTACCGATACTCCACATAAAGACAGAAGGATGATTACGGTCACGCAAAATAAAGTCATTCAAATCGCGCTCGTGCCATTCATTGAAGTAACGGGCATAATCATGTGCCGTTTTTTTCTTCCGCCACATATCAAAAGCCTCATCCATCACGATAAATCCCATACGGTCACAAAGATCAAGCAGTTCGGGTGCGGGAGGATTATGGGAACAACGTATGCCGTTACACCCCATTTCTTTCAGAATTTGCAATTGCCGTTCAATGGCACGTGTGTTGACTGCCGCTCCCAAACAGCCCAGGTCATGATGCATACACACACCATTAATTTTTGTCTGCCTGCCATTCAACGTGAATCCTTTCCGGGCATCAAAACTAAATGTGCGAATACCAACAGGAGTAGTATACCTATCCATACATTCTTCGTTTCGCATCACTTTGGTAACCAGTGTATACAGATAAGGAGTATCAATATCCCACAGTTGAGGTTGCTTTACAGTCAGTTGCTGGGTAAAAACAACTTCCTTACCGGCTTCCGCTTTCCCGCTCGACCGGGTTTCAGCAACTTCTCTGCCTTCAGCATCCTGCAAGGAAGAACAGACAGTAACATTTTCGTTCGTATCACTTTCATTCACAAGGGTAGTAGCGAGATTCAGTACAGCCTGTTTTTCGTCAACTGACGAGGTTGTGACATACGTTCCCCATCCACCCACATGTATTGGGCCGGTCTTGCTTAGCCACACATTCCGGTAAATGCCACAACCTGAATACCACCGTGAATTAGGTTGCTCCGCATTATCCACACGTACAGCCAGCACATTCGGTTCATCCCATTTCAGATAAGGAGTCAGGTCATAGCTGAAACTAATATATCCATAAGGACGTACTCCCAATGAAACACCATTGATAAATACCTCCGAGTTCATATATACTCCGTCAAACTCAATGCGAAATATCTTTCCTGCATCCGCTTTGTCTACACTAAAAGTTTTGCGATACCAACCGACTCCTCCCGGAAGTGCCCCTCCTCCTGTACCGGAAGGATTTTCCTGACTGAAGTCTCCTTCAATCGCCCAGTCGTGGGGCAAATCCAGTACACGCCAGTCATTGTCGGCAAAACCAGGTTGTGCCGCTTGCAGCCCGTCTCCCAAATGAAAACGCCAGTCTGCATTAAAGTCGGATCGCTCCCGCGGAGATACAAGGGAAGAACTGCTACATGCTCCTAATAACATCAGACAGCCTCCCAATGCCAGGTAGCTCCCCAGTATAAGGCAGCCCCCCAGCATCAAATATTTTAGTTTACCAATCATCATCAACGGATTATCATTCAGCTTACAGTTTCAATGTCTGTTTGCTGCCATTATACTTCACAGTCACCCCTTTCGCGTTCAAATCAAACGGTTGGGCTTTCTCCTTATTCACCGTAACTACCGTGAAAGTACGCTCCTTCAGCATACCCGGGAATTCCCCCTGACGCTCACCAATCACTAAAGTCTTGGTAGCCTCATCATACTTCATCGGTATCATGGCATACATCCCTTGTTCATAGTTATAATTCACACCTTCATCTTCGTATAACGTAAACTCCCCATCCGCTCCCTGATAAATATACAAACGGATGTGCTCCGCCGGTTTTTCATCCGTATACTGAATATCATCTCCGAACGGAATGATAGCGCCTGCACGCACATACAACGGAATACGCTCATAAGGAGCTTCTATTACTCTTCTCTCTCCTCCAGTCTGGAATTTGCCGGAATAGAAATCATACCAGCCCTCTGCTTGAGGGAAATAAATTTCACGACTGCGGTCACCATAGCGATAAACCGGAGAAACCATAAACGAAGGACCGAACATAAACTGGTCACCAATATCATTCACTTCAGCATCCGCTGTGAAATCCATTACCAAGGGACGCATGATTGTATAATCATCAAACCAAGTCATACCTGCCAGCGAATAAATATACGGCATCATATTGTAGCGTAACTTGGTATAGTATACAACCGACTGATAAGCAGGATGCCCTTCCGGCGCAATCTCCCATATTTCACGGAAAGGGTATTGTCCGTGTGCACGATATAAAGGAACAAACGCACCGAATTGATACCAGCGGGTATTCAGCTCACGCCATTCTTTATAATCAGCATTTTCCGTCTTTGTAGCGTTCCATTGTTTCTGTCCGGCCACATAACGATTCTCTACACAAAAACCGCCAATATCCATTGTCCAGTAAGGTATGCCACTCATGGCAAAATTCAATCCGGCAGAAATCTGTGCCTTCATGTCCTCCCAACGTGTACCGATATCCCCACTCCATGTAGCCGTGGAATAACGCTGTAATCCGGCAAATCCCGAACGGGTTAATAAGAACACCCGTTTGTTATTATCTACTCCCCGCTGACCGTCATAAATGGCTTCTGCATTCATCAGTGCATACGCATTGAAAAATTCCGTAGAGGAACCCAACGCTGTTGGTCCGCACAAAGCTTTCCGATATTCCAAGTCAGTACAGTCACGTACATTCGGTTCGCTGGCATCCATCCACCAGGCATCGATACCCAACGGATAATAGTGCTCATACATCTGTTTCCAGAACAGTTTCCGTGCATCGGGATCATACGCATCATAAAAACCATAATGGTAACCGGGACCTACCCAATCTTTCAAACTATCTTTAACAGACTGCTGATACATCCACCCATTCTCGTCGAACTCCTTGAAATGTTCGGTAGTAACATAAAACTTAGGCCATACCGAGATCATCATACGGGCATGCATAGCATGGATGGAATCAACCATTGCTTTCGGGTCCGGAAAACGAGCTTTATCAAACTCATGACTTCCCCAGGCATTCTCCGGCCAATGATTCCAATCCAGTACGATATTATCCAATGGGATTTTACGATCACGGAAACCTTTCAGTGCTCCCAACATTTCCTCCTGTGTATTATACTTCTCACGACTTTGCCAGAAACCCATTGCCCATTTCGGCATAACGGGAGACTTTCCGGTCAGCGAACGATAACCGCTAATCACGTCGTCCATATTCTCACCAGCCATAAAATAATAATCGAGCTGCTTGGTCATTTCACTCCACCACGACTGCTTCCCCTGTTCTTCCGGATTAACAGGTGTCAATGCACGCAGTCCGCAATAAGACTGTCCGCCATCAGGCTGCCACTCGATTTTCAACGGCACACGCTTTCCTGCTTCCAAATGAGCTGCAAACTTATAACTATTAGGATTCCATGCAGTCCGCCAACGTTCCGGCACTACCGGCTCATTGTTCAAATAGACCTTAACATATCCCGCATAATAAAGAATAAACTTGAACTCTCCCGTTTGAGCAGGTTCTATCTCTCCTTCATAAGTGACTTTAGCCCCCATTAATGGCAGTTTCTTCGGAAGATTCTCAATCGTTTTCAGATTCTCGAAATAGATGGAGTCTTCCCGGCGGACCAGAGTTTCTCCTTTTTTCGGCACATAAGTACCGGTTAGCGCCCCTTCCTGACCTGTCTTGTCATAAAGTTTAAAGATACGATTCAACTGGGAGTAATCATTCGGATTACCGAAACGACAGAAGGAATAACTATCCAGCAGTATACCATAGTTTTTATTCGAAACAACAAACGGAACAGAAACTTTCGTATTGTACTGAAACAGTTCCTCGTTCTTACCCTTATAATTAAATTCATCCGCCTGATGCTGGCCTAATCCGTAAAACGCTTCATCTTCGGGAGATTCAAAAACCTGACAGACCGTATATCCTTTCGTTCCTTCCACTTCTATCGGAGTAAACGTCTTCCCTCCTCCCTTATTTTCCTGCAGGATTAACTCTCCGTTTTTATCCGTAAACCACACCTCTCCGGTACTAGCCAGTACAGATGCTTTCACTTCTTCAGTAGACACTGTAATCGTATCGCCATTCTGCACGACGGCAAAAGATGTTTGTTTTTTCTGCGGAACAACAATCAGACTTTGCGGATCGGCAAACTTGCTGTCGGCAGTGGCAGAAACGCGAATTAACTTATCTCCCATCACCTGAAGGCGAACCAATCGGGGACCTCCTGTTTCTTTGTGTTGTACTTTGACTATCACACTATCACCTGTCTTCTCGTAGACCTTATTGGAACATGCTCCCAAAAGAAGTCCCGGCAACAGGCAATAGAAAATGTTTTTCATATTCATAATCATACCTACCTTTAGGGTTCAACAATATATTTTCTCATATCGCAAAAGTAAGTACTATAAATGAAAAGCTCCCCTTCTAATGTTTTATAGAAGGGGAACTTTTAAACAGTGACCGGACGATATGTTTTTTTCAGAGGTATCATTTGTTATTTCCCTTCTTTTTCCTGGTAAACGGAGGGTAAAACACCAAATTCATCCTTGAAATAACGGCTGAAATATTTAGGATTATTGAAGCCTACTTCGAAAGCTACTTCGGACACATGAAGCTGGCTTTCACGCAATAATTGCGCCGCCCGTTTCAAGCGAATCACGCGGATAAACTCAATAGGTGTCTTTCCTGTGATCTGAAGCAATTTCTTATACAGATGCACGCGGCTCATACCCAGTTCCCGGCTAAGTTCCTCTACCGAAAGTTCAGTACGTGACATATTATCCTCCACATATTTGATTGCTTTCTCTATCAACTTTTCATCCAGTGAAGTAATCACAATCTCACTAGGTGCAGGGTCAATCATTCCCTGGGTGACACGATGATAACGGCTTAGTTCTATCAGTTTACGGATACGCAACACAAGGATAGTCATATTGAACGGCTTTGTTACATAGTCGTCCGCTCCTGTCTGCAATCCCTCCAACTTTGCTTCGGTATTCTGCCGCGCTGTCAGCAAAATCACAGGGATATGCGCAGTACGCTTATCCTGCTTAATCAGGCGACACAACTCATTGCCGTCCATTTGGGGCATCATTACATCACTGATAACCAGATCGGGTAATTCTTCCTGCATCATCTCCCATGCTTCGTTACCATTCACAGCCAGTTTGACACGATACTGTAATTCCAGACTATAACGCATAAAGATACGGAAGTCTTCATTATCATCTACCACCAGCAGCAAAGGGAAATCCTTGTGTCCGGTCTCTTCCCTGACTTCCTCTTTCATTTCCCTATCTTCTTCATCCCCAACCGACATGCCCGTTTCTTCCGGTAACTGTACTTGTGTCTCCACATGTTTTACCGGGAACTGAATAACGAAAACAGACCCCGTCCCTATATTATCGAATACCTTCACTTCTCCTTCATGCAAAGTGACAAAGTCACGTACCAGGCTCAATCCGATACCATTTCCGGTAGTTTCCTCTACTCCTTTATGATCCGCCTGATAGAAACGGTCGAAGATATGTTCCTTGTCCACATCGCTAATTCCTATTCCGGTATCGGCAATCTTGATTTCCAGTGTATCAGGAGTTCCTGTCACATGCTCTATCATCACCGTCACACGTCCTCCTTCAGGAGTAAACTTAAAAGCATTGGAAAGCAGATTCATCACAATCTTCCCTACCTTGTCAGCATCAAAAGCCATCGAGAATGTATCTATACCCGAAAAGAAAGAGAATTGAATATGTTTCTTATCCGCCATCAACAGGAAAGAGTTGCAAACACTATGCACATACGAAATGATATCTCCTTCCGACAGAGACAACTGATGAGTACTCATCTCTCCTTTACGGAAATCGAGCAGTTGATTGACCAGATGTAACAACCGTTGCGCATTACGATACATCAATTGCAAACGTGTACTCTGCAATTCATCGGTCGTTTCTTTCAACATTCCCTCCAAAGGAGAAATAATCAAGGTAAGCGGTGTACGCAATTCATGGCTGACGTTCGTGAAGAAACGGAATTTCATATTATTTATTTCTTCATTCTTCGCCACCTCATTTTCGATTTGCTGAAGATGAAACTTCTCACGTTCACGTTTCAGCATCCGGTAACGCGCCAGGAAGAGCACGATAACCAAACCGACGGCATACAACAAATAAGCCCACCATGACATCCAGAAAGGAGGATTGACTACAATACCCAGCGTGGCTTCCTTTATGCCGACATAACCGTCACTATTGATCGCTTTCACTCTCAAAACGTACTTTCCCGGAGCAAGATTAGTGAAAGTCACATTGTGTACTCCTACCGGCAGGGTTAACCAGTCATTATTGAACCCTTCCAACTTATACATATATTGAGTTTTCTCCGGCAAATTATAGTTATCCGAAGCAAAAGATACACTGAAAATGTTCTGCTTATAATCGAACTCTACATTTTCTACATCGTTCAACTCTTTTTCAATCAACACTCTTCCACCATACGACTGTCCCACTTTCACAGCCTCATCAAACAGCGAAAGACCTGTAAACATCACATTAGGCAGCATTTTATTATAGCGTATATGATCCGGAGCAAAAACATTGACTCCATACAGACCACCAATCGCAATGATTCCATTGTGCAACGTCTTGATAGAACGCTGGTTAAAATCACAGTTCTGCAATCCGTCCTCACTATTGTAAGCCCTGGAATCAAAAAGATAACTCCCTTTTCCATCGGAAGCCACTGTTACCCGAATCACCTTTCTGCTGGTCGATACCCACATATTACGCTCCTGATCTTCCGTAATTGCTGCAATAAAATTTCCTTTGGCTTCTGCAACAGGAGACAGATCAAGAAATACATGGCGCCTCGTATCATACACATTCAATCCCTCACGGGTAGCAATCCATACCAATCCCCGGCTATCCTTATATACATGATTAACCGCATCATTCGACAACTTGACATTGCCGCTCTGGCCTTGAATCTTTTTTATTTCTCGAGTATGCATATCCATCATGCCTACTCCCTGATTGGCAGTTCCGAAAAACAATGTATTATTATCTACCCAACACAAAGAGGTTACATTATTCTCCAGCAGAGCCGAATTGTTACTGGTATAAGTCTCAAAAGTACCCGATAACGGTTCCAAACATTGCAAACCGCCTCCCAAGGAAGCAATCCAGATTCTTCCCTTATCATCCTCCACCAATGCCCAGACATTATTACTCGCCAAAGCGTTTCCGGCAGCCTCCTTATAAGAACGTACCCGGGAACCATCCATACAATACAATCCCCCATTAAATGTCCCGACCCATAATTTACCATCTTTTGACTTCAGCATAGACACAACCGGATTCGGCAACTGTCCTTCGGCATCTCTCCAGAAAGGTTCAGCCTTTCCTGTAGAGCGATTCCACAAAAGAATCCCATGGTCATTTGTTCCTAGCCACAGCCTGTTCTCATCCGCCTGCTCTATGCAAGTTATATCTCCCCATTCATACATATTGAACTTAAAGATACTTTCACTATAATAAGATACTCCTTTTTTATAAGTGCCCACCCACATGATACCATCCCTATCAGCATATAGGTCATAAATGGTATTATGAGGTAAACTCCGTCCATTATCATCGTGGGCAACAAGAGAAGTTACTTTCCCCGTTTCCTTCTCAAGCACGTCTATACCGTCATAATCTTTTCCAACCCAAATCCTGCCTTCTATATCCTGTGCCACCGCATGAATAATTACGTCCGGACGTGACGACCAAATAGCGGTCAAGTCTGTCCGCCAACTTTTTGTTCCACAATCATACGCCCAGATTCCCATAAGGCTGTATGCCCAGATACAATTGTCTCTGTCTACAAAGAGCGAAAACTCTATTGTCTTTCCTGCCGGAATATATTTTTTTATTTCATCAGACTTCCATTTTATTGCCAATGTGGCACGATCCAGACAGACAAGCAGTCCTGTATTATAAATCAACAAAAGTCCGTCACTACACTCCGCTATTTGTGTCACTCCATGCTCCGGCAATGAATGTTCCACATACGAAAAAAAAAGTCTCTTCCCACCTTCCTTATAACGGTAGCATCCTTCACCTGCCACACTAAGGCATGTATTCCCTTCCCGGTCTACAAAGACCTGTTCCGGAACTCCTCCTGACTCGAGATTCTTCATGAATCCGGTAACATCGGTGATAAAACAATCCTGTTCTTTATCAAACAACACATAGCCTCGGCCCGTATTTACCCAAAACCGTCCATCAGGCATTTCCACAATATCAGTGATATAATTATCCGGTAAAGATCCCGGATCATTCTCGGCATGCTGGTAAATCTTAAAAGTATATCCATCATAGCGGTTCAGTCCGGTAGTCGTACCAAACCACATGAATCCATCACGATCTTTACAAATAGTGTTTACAGAGTTATTAGACAGCCCATCCGATACTTCCAGATGCTTAAACTGATAGGATTGCGCAACCACCATCCACGAAGAGAGAAGTAAAACAAACAATAAAAGGTTCTTTCTTATCATGTTTTTCAGATTTGTACAAAGAAAATAAAATATTACCAAACAGCCAAGAAAAAGAGCCTGCGAAAGCCCTTACTCATCGGTAATTTAGAAAAAAGTGAAGGGGCTATAAAAAAACAAACGGTCTGAACAGAGATTCCCGCCCAGACCGTCCTTATGTTTTATTAATACTCAATAGAAACAACAGAGCAACTCTAATCCGGACTATTCTGTCGCGAGTCCCTCTATCAGACCGTTATACTCCAAATTGTCATAAATGTCCAACGTATTGCGATTCAAAATACCGTCCCCACGATCCCAATAGAATGGAACCAGTCCATGAGCACGCGCCTGGCGTACTACACATCTGTCGAACGCCGCACGCGACAAGTCATGTCCTCTTTGGGCTTCTTCATCCGACAGTTGACGACGGATAGCCGCAAACTCACCGATGAGTACCGGAATATTCTGTTCTACAAACCGGGTTTTCAGTTTCTGAAATTGAGCTTTCATATATTCCTCTCCGCCAATATTGTCCCAACGACCTTCGTAATTGCCAACAGCATACCCGCGATTTTCTTCTCCCCAGAAATAGAAAGCCTTTCCCCAACTCTCATCTTTCTCCATGCCGCAGAACTGCCACGAACTGTAATAATGCACTTCAACAATCATACGTCCGTCCGTCGGGTCTTCGGGCAATCGGTTCATCCATTGAATAGTCTTGTCAATATCCGTAGCAGGTCCCTGTACTATGAGATTACGATACACATTTTTCCCTCCTGTAGCACGAACGGCATCTACAAATGTCTGCTCATACTGTAGCAGTACTGTCATATCATCGGCATCCTCAACATTCGGTTCGTTGCAGCCAGCAAAAATCAGATGCTCATCATAGTTTCTGAAGAAAGTAGCAATCTGTTGCCACAAAGCTCGTTGTTTTTGGTCTACAGCTTTATTATATCCGTTTGGAATATCATTCTCCAACCAACCTCCGTCCCAATGAATATTAAGAATAGCATACAGTTCGTTATCCACACAATAGTCTACCACTTCCTTCACACGGTTGAGCCATGACGCCTGTATTTCATAGCTACCATCACTTACCAAATAATCATTCCAGGCACAAGGAATACGTACCGCACTGAATCCAAGCTCCTTTATCTTGGTAATCATGGCTTTGGTAGTAGCCGGATTTCCCCAAGCGGTTTCTCCACCGACAGCTTCCAGCGAATTACCCAGATTCCATCCAATCGCAATTTCCTTCATCAATTCCATCGCATTCTTCTCCATGCCTGTCATATCTGCTTCTGGTATCGAAGAAACCTGTTGAATCACGGTAACCGATTCTATAATGTCATTCAGCATGAATGTGATAACGGCTGTACGAGCTTCATTACCAACGTTAGGATCGGCGGTAAATGTCTCCACCTTTTCAGTCAGAGCACGTGAAGAATTATGATGAAGCCATCCGGCACCAACCGTTATCTCATAATCTCCGGATGCCTGTATCTTAATAGAAAAGTTTTCCCCTTCACCGGCAACAGTCACTTCGTGTGTTTCCGCTACTAAAAGGTCACTGGCGAGCTGATTCACCTGTACCACCTCATTCATTTCACTTCCTGTCACCTTAATCGTAGTCGAACGGGATTCCGTATCAGGATTGGCAGTTACACTGACTAGATACTTGCCAGTCTTTTTCGAGTCCGATTCCTGCCGGGTGATACTGCACCACTCCGGCGAATCCGACACTACTTCATAAGACACGTTTGATTGTATATAGAGTAAAGTCTCGCTTTGGCTCTTACCGAAAGTCAATTCTTGCTTTGAGATTGTAATGAAAGGAGTTCCCGCTACTTCATCTTCCGTACAGGAAATAAGCAAAATACCTGCCAGACAGAAAACATAATACGTCCAAAGACAACAAATCTTATTCATACTCATTCAATTACAAGATTTTTAAAGTATCTATAGTAACGTTCACTTTATCCGGTTCTGCAATGTCACTGAACATATCAATGATATCAATCACGAATACGATTACACCGTTATAGGCCGCTTCCGGTTTAATGTTGATAGTATAGGTACCGTTGCCTTTCACCTTTACATCACTCGTGCCTGAATAACTAGGCCACCAACCACCTGCCGTACACATCAGACCTGCATTATATTCCTTGGTGGCCGCATCGCCACTCAATCCGCTAATAGTAAAAGTCAGCTCCATTGAATAGTCGAACACAATGCTTGCCGGATCAACCGGAGATGCAGATGCAGTCTCACCATATTGATTGTACAGTTCGATACGAAAATTATTCTTATCGTTCTCCAGATGTCCCCACACCAATTTATTGTTGTCAACAGTAATAGTGGTTGCCTCCGGTTCGGAGCTTCCTCCGGCATTGGGCACAAAGTGATAAGCCTGATATTCATCTTTTTCAGAGCTGCGCGCACCAAGCCACATACCTATCACCGATCCTCCTGCACTCTCGATACGGAGGATGCGGAGCTGGTTGTTAGCATCTGCTCCAAACATAATATCACCGCCACCGATGTGACAGGCAGGCAAAGCTGAACTGAAGGTGTAAATGCCTTTTTTATCCAAACTATAGGTTCCGTCCGAAGAAGTACCATCAGGCAGAACAAGAGAATAGGTCATTGTACTTGAATTCAAAGTCAACGCAAGTTTTTCCAATCCGCTGACCGGAGTTGCCCACTCGGGATAGTTACCGGCTGTAAAGTTATTCATTAAGCTACCATCCAGGTTTGCCCAGTCGAACGGAACATCAGGCGACATCGTCCATTTGATTTCGGTAGTCACGACTTCCGATACCATGTCTTCCCATCCGTCAGGCAATGCAGGTTCCGGATCTGGCCTATCTTCAGGCACATAATTGTCGGCATATTCTTTCGAAACAAAGTTCCATACCAGCCACCAGGGTCCTTCGCTATTGTCACGCATCACCCCGATACGCATGTGATTCTCATCCAGTTCGAGCAACTTCAGATTCCGGTTCCAATTCGTACTTCTGTCCGACCATGAGGGCGTGTGCAACAGTTCACAATCAGTAAACGTGATGGTATGATCGTCCACATTGAGCATAAATGTACCTACGGCTGTGCTCTGTGAAGAAGAATTATAAACTGTCACGTTCGCTCCGCCAGTCAGACCGAAAGTCATCGTACTCTCCCAAATGGCATCATCTCCCGAATGACCAACGCCCGGATCCCAGTTGGCACTCCAGTTGTTCCACTCTACAGTCGTGCTTGGATCAGCATAAGTCACTTCACCCGCAGCAAAGCCATACGAACCGTTATCGAAAATCCAAACCTTCTCATTGTTGACTCCTCCCGACAAATAAGTCCATAAGGCATCATTCACAAATTCGGCACAGAAGCTGTCGATGGTAAACTTAGCAGCGGGACCATACACTATTCCGGCTCGTGTCTGTACACCGAACTTCACGCTATACTCTCCCTCAAACGGTATCTGCAACTTAACTTCCGCACTCTGACTCCGTCCTTGCGGATGTTCCCAACATACCTGATAATTTGAAGGCATCAGACTTTTCAGATAAACAATATTCGGATTCACCGCATCATGTGTGATCGAAAAAGCAATTCCTTCGGCCAGGTCATCCGAAACGATATCCTGACTTCCCAATTCATAAGTTTCGGGAGTACATGCCGACAACAATGTGACGAGCGTTGCCAGCAATGCTATATATAATTTAGATACAATCTTATTCATAACTTCCATTTTTTAATACCAACCTACATTCTGTTTCAAAACGCCATTCGAAAGTATAATCTGATTATTCGGAATTTGAGAAAAACCTCGCTTGCCGATAATATTCGAAGCTGTAATGCTTACATCCTCGGGATTTCCCCCGCTGACAACCGACGTAGTGCCTGCAATCTGCGAAGCGGCATAATCCACACCCTGACGCAGCAGATCCCAGTAACGCTGTCCTTCAAAAGCAAACTCCAGCATACGCTCTTTTATTATATTTTCTTTTGTGACCGCAACTTCCCGATAATCATCTGAAACCGACAAGTTTCCCTCACCATCATTCACTGTATAAGCACGCTGGCGTACCTGATTGAAATATGCCTGTGCGTTCGGACTTCCTAATTCAGCAGCCATTAACAACACATCAGCATAGCGCATCACAATGAAATCCTGATATTGTGAAATCTGGAAATCGCCTTCGCCTAAACCAGAAATTTCATCAGCAATCGACCATGCACCGGACTTTTCATCTTTAACCCATTTCGACATCGGAGTATATTTCTTTACCGTATATCCGGTGTATTCACGTTGATCAGCATACGATTTTGCATATTCCGAATCATCGGTGATACCTTCACTATCCAAATTGATGATAGAAGCTTCACGACGTGCATCACCCGTACCATAGACAGTCCACATTTTAGGATTGACCGTGCATCCTCCCCATCCTCTTCCGTAAGGTGCATGATTCAGATAACTACGTATCCCCATGTAGACCAGCCAGCGGTTTCCATCATTATTTCCATCATAATCTTGCGTATAATTAAATTTCTGTGCCAATACCACCTCCATATTACCTTTTCCGGCATAGGTCGTAGTCTGTGTATAATCACCTGTCGCCGCATTTCGGCTCCATGAAGTGGAAGCAGCCGGCCACAAGTTTTTGAATTCTCCAACCAGCCCGTAGCCTTCAGTTTCTGCTACAGAGATAAAATCTTCCAGTCCCTGCAATACCGAAGCTTTGGTGACACCTTCTACCTGAGGTTCTTTGCCGTAATAGCCTGTATAAAACAAGTAAACGCGAGCTAACAGCGCTTCAGCAGCAAACTTGGTTATATGACCGTCGTTCGAAGCAGCCGCACTTTTAGGATATGCGCCTGCCGGAATATTATCCGCAGCAAATTTAAGATCGCTGAAGATAAGATTGTACACCTCTTCCGGGTTGGCCTGTGCACGGTTCTCATTCACAGGTTCGGTGAATAAGGGAATATTTTCCCAAAGGCGGACCATATCGAAATAACACAAGGCACGTAAGGCACGACATTCACCCATATAAGTATTTCTCGTCTGGTCACTTGTCCAGGATATCTGACCTTCATGAGCCAGAAGTTCATTGCATCGATACACTGCCGCATAATAGTTGGTCCATTCCGTTTCCAACAAGTTCATATCGGAAGGAGACTGAGTGGCATCGAAGCGATCTATCACCTGATAGTTACGAGCGCCAGTATTTCCCATACCGGCAAAACACTCGTCCGCCATGACTTGCGAAGCAAAATAAAAGGCACATGCCTGACTGGACGTAGTACACTGCCAGCCATCATAACAACCTATCAATGCTCGCCACGCATCACTCTCAGTCCTGTAGAAGTTGCCGGTAGTAGATTCTTTCTTCGATTCTACATCCAAAAAACCTGCCGTACATGCCGTAAGTGACATCACAGCTAGTACCATCCCCACTATATATAATTTCATATTATTCATATTCTCTGATTTTTTTAAGGTTATAAATTAGAACTTCAGATTGACACCAACGAGGAATGTACGCGGACGAGGATAATACCCCAGGTCGATACCCGATACCCAGTCGGAGGTTCCGTAACCAATTTCGGGATCCATACCATCGTATTTAGTGAAAGTAAACGCATTCTGTACCTGAACATACAAACGAGCCTGACTGATAGCTTTGAGTTTGATTAGTTTGGCAAAATCGTAACCCAAGGTGATGTTGCTGATACGCAGATAGTCACCGTCTTGCAGGTAGAGGTCGGAGAACTGCCAGTTGATATTAGTGTCCGTTACACGAGGCATCCGGTTGGAAGTTCCTTCTCCGGTCCAGCGATTCAGAATGGCAGTCGTATAGTTAGCCTTGCTATTAGCATGATTACGGTACGATTGCACAATCTGATTGCCAGCGGCTCCATAGGCTACCAATGAGAAATCAAAGTTCTTGTAGTTAAATCCGACATTGAATCCGTAAGTAAAATCAGGAGTGCCATTGCCTAAATCCACCTTATCGTTATCGTCGATAATTCCATCCTGATTCTGGTCTACGTAGATAACGTCACCCGCTTGTGCGTCGGCCTGCAGGATGCCATGCTTTCCGTCGGCATTCCAGTTGGCAATCTGTTCTTTGTTCTGGAAGATACCGGCAGTTTCGTATCCCCAAAAGTAACCGATTGCATGACCGTTTTGTGCACGGTAGAACTCCGGTGTATTATCATACAACATATTGATTTTGCCGTGAATGATACCATCTTCAGTAGGAATATTCCCTACCTTATTCTTGTTATATGCACCGTTCACACCAATATTATAATTGAAGTCCTTACCTGCCCGGTCATTCCAGGTTAAAGCCAGTTCAACACCTGTATTCTTCACATCTCCGCCGTTGATAAAAGGGGCACCCGTTCCTGCCGTAGCCAGAATAGGAGCTTCCACCAGCCAATCTTTGGTTGTCTTGATATAGAAATCGGCGGTCAAACTCAAACGGCTTTTTAAGAAACGTGCATCAATACCTATATTAGTCTGTTCCGAAGTCTCCCAAGTTACACTCTCATTGGCCAAACGGCTGGGATATGCACCCCAGTAACCAGACTGTGCCGGGGCACCATCGGCTGTTCCGAAAATGTAATGGGTATTGGAAGAGGCGATAGGAGCCGTATACTGGTAATTATCGATATTCTGATTGCCGACCTGTCCCCAACTTGCACGCAACTTCAGATAATCAAGCCAATTTTGAGTATTCTGCATGAACTTTTCATTTGAGAGAGTCCATCCCGCAGATATAGATGGAAATACACCGTAACGGTTGCCACGTGCAAACTTCGATGAGCCATCAGCACGCAAGGTAGCATTCAGCATATAGGTTTCCTTCCAGTTCCATCCGAAACGTCCAAAGTAAGAAACAGAGCGACTTTCATCATGCGGATATCCATCGACAGACATTCCGTCGTCGGCGCTCGAAGCTGTACCATTACCTACATAGGCATGGTCCCAATCGTCAAAGCCTTCTCTCAATGCTCCGGTTTTGGCCTGCAGATAAGTACCAGAATAGCGATATACTTCCATTCCGACTAAAGCATTGAATGCATGTTTACCGCATGTCCAGTCATAAGCAGCCGTATTAGTCCAGGTCATTCCTAAAGAATGATTCATATTTTGGGTGGCTGATGTACGGGTCGTATTATAAGTATAAATTGAGAATTGATAAAGCGGATTGAAACTACGGTATTCCGAAGAACCGTACACTGCTCCGAATACGCTTCTCAACTTCAAGTTCCTGACCGGTTGCAGTTCGGCATATACATTGCCGGAGAATGTGGCCGTCTTGTTCTCGTTGTTGCTGTTGGTCATCATTGAACCGTAAGGATTGCCGTCACCGTTATACCAATCGGAGTTCGATGTATCGTTATAAGAAGAATCATAAGCATTATTATCGCTATAGATTGGAGCAAGCGGCGAAGTGGCAAATGCACCGCGCAAAGTATTGTTATATTGGTCGGATACTGAAATGCCATTGTTCATTTTGTAAACGAAGCTGACCTGCTCGCCCACTTTCAGCAAATCCGAATCCTTGAATATCTTATGCTCGGAATTGATGCGGAAGTTGTAACGTTCATAGTTCGAAACGTCCTTACCGCCCACTACTCCTTCCTGACTCATATACCCCAACGATAAGGCATAAGTGGAAGTCTGCGAACCTCCGGTGATACCCAATGTATAACTCTGCGTTCTGGCATTATCTTTAAACATCGAGTCTATCCAGTCCGTATCGTGTACATTTCCATTAGCATCATAAATACTCCGAAATGAACTCCAATCATAAGGTGTATTTCCGGAATTAACAGCCTGCTCGTCCATAATGGTCATGTATTCTTTTGCGTTCAGCATATTTATCTTCCGGGCCACTGTCTGCACACCGTAATAGGCATCAAAGGAAATTTGCGCCTTTCCTTCCCTGCCCGATTTTGTGGTAATCAACACTACACCATTGGCAGCCTGAGCACCATAAATAGCTGCCGAAGCTGCATCCTTTAATATATCGATACTTTCTATATCGACAGGATTCAAGGTGGAAATATCACCGCCCACACCATCAATAAGATACAGTGGACTAGAATTTCCGACAGTACCCAGGCCACGAATACTGACTTTCATGTCCGAGCCCGGCTGGCCGGAAGTGGAAGAGATATTCACCCCAGGTGTCTGTCCTTGCATCCCCTGCAAAGGGCTATTGGTATTCATCTTGGCAAGACTCTCACCCTTCACCTGCACCGTTGCACCGGTCACTAGTTTCTTTTTCTGCACACCATAACCCACCACCACTACTTCATCAAGAATTTCGGTATCTTCCTTTAATATTACATTGAGCGATTTCTGATCCGTCACAACGATTTCCTGCGTAACGTATCCTATATAAGAGAAGACTAAAGTCTGTCCGGACACCACATTCAGCTTGAAGTTTCCATCCATATCGGTGATTGTTCCATTGGCTGTCTCCTTCACCAAGACACTAACCCCCACCAAAGGCAACTCATCAGTGCCCGAGATAACTACACCACTGACAGTTGAAGTTTGTGAAGGAACAGCCTTCACAGACATTATCGGCAAACATAACAGAATGATTACCGCAAAGCTAAAGAGATGCACAAATGTGCATTTTAAAGAAAAGTGTTTACTCATGGTATATTGTTTAATAGTTAATTTAAAACACATGATATAAAAGAGGTAGTCAATAACCCCAGCATAAATATGACTCGTTTAATACCCGATGGACTAAATAATCCATCATTGAATGACTGTTTTTCCATATTCTTCATATACTATTAGATTAAATTTAAAATCGTTAACCTCGTCTCATTAAAACATATTTTGTTTCTACACCACAAAATTATGTATTCGGCATGTAACTTCACCTCTGTAATGTTATTCATATAGGGAGCGTTTTGGAAACGATGGGGTGAATTTGTTTTATAAAAGGGATTCATTTGTTTTCTCCCTATTTCCCTTTATACTTAAAATACTCAAAATCAGCATACATCTTTGATTCCTTAGAAACCGATACAGCGTAAAGTCCCAAGACGACTCCGGTAAATCCACCTGCTGTTTCAGTACTTAGATAACGCGTGTTCATCTTACCCAGATCATAATATATTCCATTCACTTTATAACCGAAATAATAGTAATTGATATCCGACTTCACCACTAATTCCACTTCACCATCCGCCGGCAGAGAAACTTCTTTGGCACAATGGGTAATCTCTCCTAGTTTATATCGCAAGCCAACAGAACGTTTCCGATCTTTATCCTGGCGGACAAATAAATCGTAGTGAGAATGAAACTCCATAAAGACGGAAATTCCCGCTTCATCATTCGCTCCGGCTTTCTGCAAGACTACCGGAACGGATGCTTCCATATCAAAATGCTCTTGCCGCAAAGCGACAAAGGTAGGGCTTTTCCAGTCACTTAACGTAACGGGAGTCGCTATCAAACGAAGTTTTCCATCTTTGGTAAACGTATAATTCTTTGCTTCGGGATTCTGCAGATGAATCCATTCGGGAGAAAGTCGTCCTTCTTTAAAGTCTATTCGTTCCGGTCTGCCTTTCATTTCCTGTTGAGGCAGGGTAGGCACGTCCATCTTCAAAGAAATGGTTCCGTTACCATTGACTACAGGCCAAGCGTCCTTATCCCACCGCACCGGAGCCAGATAAGTTTCACGACCTAACGTATGATGCATACCCGGCATCACTCTGTACGCCAGACAAACCATCCACCAGGAACCATCAGTACCTTCCACCAGGTCGGCATGTCCGGTTCCCTGAATCGGACTGGATTGTCCCGACTCGTTGGCATGAGTCAGAATAGGATTTGCCGGATTTCCCTGATAAGGGCCATCTATGTAACGGCTGCGGGCAATGGTTACTTTATGTCCCAATTCCGTACCGCCTTCCGAAATCAGCAGATAGTACCAGCCGTCTTTCTTATAAATGTGCGGACCTTCGGCATATCTGCCTCCGGTGCCGTTCCATATTCTTTTGGAAGAAGAAAGCTGTTTGCCTGTCATGGGATCAATCTCACACAGGTTGATGTACCCATCCGGATTGCTGACCATAAAACATTTGCCGTCTTCAAAATAAAGCGAAGGATCGATGCCTCCTTGCTCCAACCAAACAGGTTCGGACCATTCGCCATGGGGATCGGTGGTATGCACCAGAAAGTTTCCCTTGCCGGAGACATTGGTAGTAATCATGTAGAATATTCCATCGTTGTAGCGGATGGTAGGAGCAAAAATACCGCTTCCCGAATTGGCATCAGCCAGATTGAGTTGGGACGGACGGGTCAGACAGTTTCCTATCTGCTCCCAATGCACAAGGTCTTTACTGTGAAACAAAGGCACTCCGGGAAAATATTGAAAACTGCTGTTGACCAGGTAATAATCATCCCCTGCCTTACAAACACTCGGATCTGGATGGAAACCGGAGATTACAGGGTTATTGTAACCCTGTGCCGATACCTCGCATACGGAACAAAGTAAGATGGAAATAAGAAATAAAGCGTTTCGCATATTATATAATTTAAAAGTTAAACATCTTCTGTCAGCCGACAGTACAAAAGTAGATGTTTTTCACCAGAGAAATACGGTATTTCGTTCACACCCGGTCTGCCAAATGTTTTACCCATACGCACAGAATGTATCTTATTGGGGCATGATTTGTATTCAATTACATTTCGCCCTTTCGGGTGATTGCAAATCTTCCTACATTTGTAATAGAATTTAAGTCTTACTCTAAAAATATCAACTCATGAAAAGCATTAAGAAAATGGTATTAGTATCAGCCTTTGCCGGTACTTGTCTTGCGCCCTACGCACAGACAACCTCTCCTGCCATCCCAGCTGATCCGGCTATTGAAACTAACATCCGGGAATGGCTTCAGAAAATGACTCTTGAACAAAAGATCGGTCAGATGTGTGAAATCACCATTGATGTGGTTTCTGATCTTGAAACCAGTCGCAAAAAGGGGTTCTGTCTTAGCGAGGCAATGCTCAACACTGTTATCGGCAAATATAAAGTAGGCTCCCTGTTGAATGTTCCTTTAGGGGTAGCACAGAAGAAGGAGAAGTGGGCGGAAGCCATCAAGCAGATACAGGAGAAATCAATGAAAGAAATCGGTATCCCGTGCATCTATGGAGTAGACCAGATTCATGGAACGACCTACACGCTGGACGGAACGATGTTTCCGCAAGGCATCAACATGGGAGCCACTTTCAACCGGGAACTGACAAGGAAAAGTGCCGAAATATCTGCCTATGAAACCAAAGCAGGATGCATCCCCTGGACGTTCGCCCCAGTAGTCGACTTAGGTCGCGACCCGCGCTGGGCACGTATGTGGGAGAACTATGGAGAAGATTGTTATGTAAATGCAGAAATGGGCGTGTCGGCCGTAAAGGGATTTCAGGGAGAAGACCCGAACCGCATCGGAGCATACCATGTAGCTGCCTGTATGAAGCATTATATGGGTTACGGTGTACCCGTTTCCGGGAAAGACCGTACTCCTTCTTCCATCTCACGCAGCGATATGCGTGAAAAACACTTCGCTCCTTTCCTGGCTGCCGTGCGTCATGGTGCATTGAGCGTGATGGTGAATTCTGGCGTTGACAACGGCCTGCCTTTTCATGCCAACCGTGAATTACTGACCGAATGGCTGAAAGAAGACCTCAACTGGGACGGTCTGATTGTAACAGACTGGGCGGACATAAACAATCTCTGCACACGGGATCATATTGCTGCCACCAAGAAAGAAGCTATCAAGATTGCCATCAATGCCGGAATCGACATGTCAATGGTTCCTTACGAAGTGAGTTTCTGCGATTATCTGAAAGAGTTGGTTGAAGAAGGAGAGGTATCTATGGAGCGCATCGACGATGCAGTAGCCCGTGTGTTGCGTTTGAAATATCGTCTGGGATTATTCGACAATCCGTATTGGGACATTAAGAAGTATGACAAGTTCGGTTCTAAGGAATTTGCGGCCGTTGCCCTTCAGGCTGCCGAAGAATCGGAAGTGTTATTGAAGAATGACGCACATACCCTGCCGATAGCGAAAGGCAAAAAGATTCTGCTGACCGGGCCGAACGCAAACTCCATGCGTTGCCTGAATGGCGGATGGTCATATAGCTGGCAGGGACACGTTGCCGATGATTACACGCAGGCATATCATACAATCTACGAGGCTTTGTGTGAGAAATACGGAAAAGAGAATATTATCTACGAACCGGGAGTCACCTATGCTCCTTACAAGAACGATAACTGGTGGGAAGAAAACAAACCGGAAATTGAAAAACCGGTAGCAGCGGCAGCACAGGCAGATATTATCATCGCCTGCATTGGCGAAAACTCTTATTGCGAAACTCCCGGCAACCTGACGGATCTTACCTTATCGGAAAATCAGCGCAATCTGGTAAAAGCTCTGGCCGCTACGGGTAAACCTATCGTTTTGGTTCTGAACCAGGGACGTCCGCGTATTATCAATGACATAGAGCCTTTGGCAAAAGCTGTCGTCAACATCATGCTGCCAAGCAATTACGGTGGCGATGCACTTGCTAACTTATTGGCCGGTGATGCCAACTTCAGTGGAAAAATGCCGTTTACTTATCCCCGCCTAATCAACGCTTTGGCGACTTATGACTACAAGCCTTGTGAAAATATGGGTCAAATGGGAGGTAACTACAATTATGATTCGGTGATGGATATTCAATGGCCGTTCGGCTTCGGATTAAGCTATACCAATTATAAATATAATAACCTAAAAGTAAACAAACCGACTTTCAATGCCGATGATGAGCTGATATTCACGATTGATGTAACCAATACGGGCAAAGTTGCCGGAAAAGAAAGTGTGTTGTTATTCTCTAAAGACTTGGTGGCAAGCAGTACACCGGACAATATCCGTCTGCGGAACTTTGAAAAGATCTCTCTGAAACCGGGAGAAACAAAGACTGTTACGTTGAAACTAAAAGGAAGCGATTTGGCATTTGTCGGATATGACGGTAAGTGGAGACTGGAAAAAGGAGATTTCAAGATCAAATGCGGTGACCAATGGATTGATATTGTATGCGATCAGACGAAAGTATGGAATACTCCGAATAAAAATACTCTTCGCAAATAAGCTTCTTCTCATATATAAAAAATCACTTTTCTCTATCACCTATCACCAACGGCAATCAAACACCTTATTCATCGAGGTTTCCGTCGGTGATAGGTTGTTTTTTAACCTATCACCACATCTGTCACCTATCACCGCAAAAAGCACTACTTTCATCACATTTTTGCAAAGACAACCTGAATAGCTATGACTTAGAGAGCCATTTCTTTCTTTTCTTCATAGGAGCCATCACCAATTTAGTATGCAGTTCTTTGATTTCACATAAATCGAACCTTTCCTGTATATACACATACATGATGACCAAATGGATAAGTTCTTTATTCGGACATGAGAATTCATCTTTTGACAGCCCGTCTATCACTATATTCAATAAACAGAGAGAACACTGCAATTCAGCTTTTGACAATTGGTCTACGCTTTCAATATTTGCAAAGCTAGGCCAGTTTTCTTTCATAAAACTAAGCTTGTCGACGGAGCGTTCTAAATCGTGCTTCATCAGGCAGGAACGGGAACAAGTAAAATTACTCATAACTATCATTTTTTAATTATGTGTTCCCGTTTGCCAATAAAAAAGGCGCGGAAACTATTACTGTACTATCCTGTGAGAGGCTCTGGTGGGCCGTACCCGAATAATAAGCAATAGCTCCACGCCCGTTGAGGTATATAACAAATATATATACAACATGGACGTGGAGACCGGTCACTTATTATCTACGGGTGCTAAATTTACCAGATTTCTCACAATAGATAATAAAAAACACTATCTCCAATACAAAACAAACATATCCTCTTCCTGAAGACACGCTACAAATATAACTATATTTTTCAGACAATGCCACTGTTATCACAGTAAAATAGTTTAATTCTCCCTTGCCCTGTATCTATCAAATAGAACAAGGCATATAAATACCTACAACAAGTAGGAATACTTTGCTTTTCTCCCTGATATAGTTTATCTTTGCTACCGATATAGTTACTTCGTCACGGCCGTGACGAATTCCTCCCACGGCCGTGGAAAGATCCTACCACAGCCATGAAGAGATCTCACCACGGCCGTGGGAGATTAATGATAAAGGCACTGTAAAGCAACTATACCTACACTTTAATCCAAGAATAAAGGCAGGACACTTATATAAAGCCGCTTGATAACAAACAAACAACAGCTATATAACAACAAATCCCTCCTAAGTCCAAAGATTGATTAGTTTTACAACAAAGAAAAACAACGCCCTTATAGGACTAACAACGGCAAATTATAAATACGTAGTCATATAAGGCAAAAACAAGTAAATAATGGCAATACAATTTGAATTGTACAAGACTCCCCGTCCCAAGGACGAGGAAGGTAAGGAAGTGTATCACGCACGTGTAGTCAACTTCCAACACATTGACACAGACTATCTGGCAAAAGAAATCCAGATAGCCACTTCTCTAACTGAAGGGGATGTAAAGTCTGTTCTCGAATCCCTAAGTCATTTTATGGGTGATCGTCTTCGGGAAGGACAAAGCGTCCATCTGGATGGCATCGGTTATTTCCAGATAAAGCTGAATAGTCAAGAGCCTATCACTTCGCCCAAACTAAAAGCGAATCAGATAAAACTCAAAGCCAACATCAGCTTTAAAGCGGATGCCAAACTGAAAAGGTCAGTCAGTGTTGTTCATGTGGAGCGAAGTAAACTGAAACCCCATTCGGCTGTCCTTTCAAATGACGAGATAGACAAATTGCTGACAAACTACTTCAAGAGCAACCCTGTATTAACCCGTCGCGACTTTCAAGGATTGTGCGGCTTTACCCCTACCACTGCCGCACGGCAAATCAAACGGCTGAAAGAGGAGGAGAAGAAGTTGAATAATATCAATACTTATTATAATCCGATTTACATGCCGATGCCGGGATATTATGGCAAGGCGGAGATAAAAAAGGATGAAGCAAATACTATACAGTAATAAAGTAAAGAGTATAAAAAAAGTGCCCAAGAAGGTACTAGGTAGAATGAGAGACACCTTGAAACGAGGTATCTCTCATTATCTATATCACTCATTAATAAGACCTAAATTCAATTATTCTTATTAATCAAATTGATTACTACCTTCACCATCACGTCCTTTTCTTCCGTCCGGCTTTCGGCAATCATCAACGTAAGTGCCACAAGCGTATTGTTTCCAATCAACTTCGAACCATCGGATTTATATAATATACCGTTCTTCTCCAGAAACCAAAGAAACAAGAAAGCGGCAATACGCTTGTTACCGTCACTAAACGAATGATTCTTTACGACAAGGTAGAAAAGCATTGCGGCTTTTTCTTCAATGCTTGGATAAAGTTCCTCTCCACCGAATGTCTGATAAATGGTGTTGATAGAGCTTTTGAACGACTGATCCTTTTCATTTCCAAACAAATCACTGCTTCCGAACTTTTCCTGCAAAAGGTGGACGGCTTCCATAGCTTCTTCATAGGTGGCACGGAATTCTTCAGTAGGAGTCGTGGAGTCTACTTCCAATTGCTGGTAATCGTATTTATCCAGTGTATCCAGACCGTAAGTGTAATCGGTAATCACACGCAAGAGCCCATTGGCCTCATCCAGCGTCAATTGTTTGTGTTCGATGACGTTAGAAAGAAGGCGTACGGTGCTCTTCAGGTCTTCCAGTTGAGCAGCTTTGACCTGCTGATTAATGACATAACCTTTAATCAAGTAGTCTTTCAGGACTTTATTGGCCCAAATACGGAATTGGGTGCCACGCATGGAATTGACCCTATAACCGACAGAAATAATCATATCAAGATTATAATAAATAATGTGACGCTTGATAGTCCGATTCCCCTCCATCTGAACTTGTGCAATTTTTGCACAAGTTGAGTCTTTCTCCAACTCTTCCGACTTATAGATGTTATTAACATGCTTCACTATAGAAGTTCTATCCGTTTGAAACAACTCCGCCATTTGAGCTTGATTGAGCCACACCGTCTCATTCTCCAACTTCACATCAATGGAAGTTTTCCCATCCTTTGTTTGATAAATGACAATTTTTCCTCTATTGTCCATAAAATGCCTCCTTATTTACGCATTGTGTCCGTCCATTACCTTCGTAGCAATGGACGGACACACAAATGTACAGCTTTCAAAAAGAAATAAAGAATATAAAGCTGCTTTTATTAACGTGAGTTCGATATAAATCAATAAATATATCATTGAAAAATAGGCACA
>NZ_DAWCXD010000055.1:0-32200 GCF_052357945.1 Bacteroides sp.
TGTTCCTTCTCTCGAAGAAATTACAGAAGATGATGCACGGGGTAGAATAAAAAATCGTATTTTTGCAAGGTTATTTTTAAATTACCGGTTATGGATACCATTCAGATAAAAGACAAATTGTTTACCGTTTCTATTAAGGAACAAGATATTCAGAAAGAAGTGATTCGCGTAGCGAACGAAATTAACCGCGATTTGGCAGGTAAGAATCCGCTTTTCCTTAGTGTGTTGAACGGTTCGTTCATGTTTACCGCTGATTTACTGAAGCATATCTCCATCCCTTGTGAAATCTCATTTGTGAAGTTGGCGTCTTATCAGGGCATCACTTCCACCGGAGTGATTAAAGAGGTAATCGGCCTGAATGAAGACATTGCCGGACGTACCATTGTGATCGTAGAAGATATCGTAGACACAGGACTGACGATGCAGCGACTGCTCGAAACATTAGGTACACGCAATCCCGAAGCTATTCATATCGCTTCTCTGTTGGTGAAACCTGAAAAGCTCAAGGTAAACCTCAACATTGAATATGTAGCGATGGAAATCCCGAACGACTTTATCGTAGGTTACGGACTGGATTATGATGGTTTCGGACGTAATTATCCCGATATTTATACAGTAGTAGATTAATATTAAATAGGTACCAGTTTAAATGGTAAATAGTAAATCGTTAAATTGTAAATAACAAAATGTTGAACATCGTAATTTTCGGTGCTCCGGGTTCAGGAAAAGGAACACAGAGCGAACGTATCGTAGAAAAGTATGGAATCAATCACATCTCGACAGGAGATGTATTGCGTGCTGAAATCAAGAATGGCACAGAACTGGGTAAAACAGCTAAAGGTTACATCGACCAAGGTCAATTGATTCCTGATGAATTAATGATTGATATTCTGGCAAGCGTATTCGACAGCTTCAAAGATAGCAAAGGGGTAATTTTCGACGGTTTCCCAAGAACAATTGCACAGGCAGAAGCATTAAAGAAAATGTTGGCAGAAAGAGGACAGGACGTTTCTGTAATGGTTGATCTGGATGTTCCGGAAGAAGAACTGATGGTACGTCTCATTAAACGTGGCAAGGATTCCGGTCGTGCTGATGATAACGAAGAGACAATCAAAAAACGTCTGCACGTATATCATTCACAGACTGCCCCACTGATCGACTGGTACAAGAACGAAAAGAAATACCAACACATCAACGGCTTGGGTACTATGGAAGGTATCTTTGCTGAAATCTGCGAAGCAGTAGATAAATTGTAATTTAGTAATCTTACTAATTATCAATACACTATTATAAATGAATAAGTCAGTCAGTAGCCGGAGTATTCTACTTAACTACTCTAACTACTGACTACTTTAACTACTTAAAAAGAATATGGCTGAATCGAATTTTGTTGATTACGTAAAGATATACTGTCGCTCGGGTAAGGGCGGAAGAGGCTCTACGCACATGAGGCGCGAGAAATATTGTCCTAACGGAGGTCCCGATGGGGGCGATGGTGGAAGAGGAGGTCATATCATCTTGCGCGGTAACCGTAATTACTGGACATTGCTGCACTTGAAATATGACCGTCACGCAATGGCCGGTCATGGTGAATCGGGGAGCAAAGGACGTAGTTTCGGAAAAGACGGTGCGGATAAAGTAATAGAAGTACCCTGCGGAACGGTCGTTTATAATGCCGAGACAGGCGAATATCTTTGTGACGTAACAGAAGACGGACAGGAAGTGATTTTGCTCAAAGGCGGTCGCGGTGGTCAGGGTAACTGGCATTTCAAGACGGCAACCCGTCAGGCTCCGCGTTTTGCGCAGCCGGGAGAACCGATGCAGGAAATGACCGTTATCATGGAGCTGAAACTACTTGCCGATGTCGGTCTGGTAGGTTTCCCGAATGCGGGTAAGTCAACTTTGCTTTCTTCCATTTCGGCTGCTAAACCGAAAATCGCCGATTATCCCTTTACTACGCTCGAACCCAATCTGGGTATCGTTTCCTATCATGGTGGAAAGTCTTTCGTGATGGCAGATATACCCGGTATTATCGAGGGAGCCAGTCAGGGTAAAGGCTTGGGACTGCGTTTCCTGCGTCATATCGAGCGCAATTCATTACTGCTGTTTATGGTTCCGGCAGACAGTGACGACATTCGTAAGGAATACGAAGTCTTGCTGAACGAACTGCGTACTTTCAATCCCGAAATGTTGGACAAGCAACGTGTGTTGGCTGTTACCAAGAGCGATATGCTCGATCAGGAATTGATGGACGAAATAGAACCTACATTGCCGGAAGGCATTCCACATGTATTCATATCTTCTGTTTCCGGTTTGGGTATCTCGGTGTTGAAAGACATTCTTTGGGAAGAACTGAATAAGGAAAGCAATAAGATAGAGGACATCGTTCACCGTCCGAAGGACGTAACCCGTCTGCAACAGGAACTCAAAGACATGGGCGAAGATGAAGACATCGTTTATGAATATGAGGAAGATGTCAATGATGACGATGATATCGACTATGAATACGAAGAAGAAGACTGGGAGGAAAAATGATTTCACTTACAAAACATAACGAGTTGAAGGGATATAAGTCATTCATGTCATATCCCGAAGTAGCTCATTTCGTAACTACACGTCACGGAGGTGTTAGTACCGGGACTTATGCCTCTTTCAACTGCTCGCCTTATACGAATGACACGTGTATGAATCTTGCCCGTAACCGGCATCGGTTACTTCAATTGATGAAGTGGGAAATACAAGAATTATTCTTTGCAGAGCAGCGACACGGTGCCGTGAGCATAGTGATTGATAAATGGTACTTTGATGCTCCGGAAGGAATGAGGCAGGATGTTTTGAGAGGTGCCGATGCTTTAATTACCAATATACCGGGGTATTGTGTTTGCGTCACGACTGCGGATTGCGTACCTATATTGTTGTATGACAAAAAGTTGCAAGTGGTAGCTGCCATTCATGCCGGATGGAAAGGAACGGTAGAACATATTGTCAGCAATGTACTCGAACACATGAATGAGATGTTCGGAACGCAAGGCGAAGATGTGGTAGCTTGCATCGGACCGAGTATTTCGCTCGAATCGTTTGAAGTAGGTGATGAGGTGTATGATGCTTTTGAAGAAAGTGGCTTCGACATGTCCCTTATTTCTATTAAAAAGAAGGAGACAGGCAAATATCATATTGATTTGTGGGAAGCCAACCGGACTGAATTATTGAATGCCGGAGTACCTGCAGAACAGATAGAAGTGGCTGGAATCTGTACCTATATTCATCATGATGAATTCTTCTCTGCACGTAGACTGGGTATAGATTCCGGTCGTACATTGTCGGGAATAATGATTAGAAAGTAATAGTTGGCGTCCGTAATCGCAGGACGCTGATGATTGGTTTATGATAAGTTATGTTTGAAATAAAAGTATCTAAAGACATAAAAGACGCATGTCCGGTTTTTACTGGAGCAGCTGTGTATGCTGCAGTGAAGAATACAGCTTACAGCGAAGGCCTTTGGCAGGAAATCAATACTTTTACCGAGCAACTGACTTCCACTACACAGATGGAAGACATCAAACATCAATCCGTTATCTTTGCTACCCGTGAGGCTTATAAACGTTGTGGTAAAGACCCCGGACGTTACCGTCCGTCAGCCGAAGCTTTACGCCGCCGTCTGATGCGTGGAATCCCTTTATATCAAATTGATACATTGGTAGACTTGATTAACCTCGTGTCTCTTCGTACGGGACATTCTATCGGTGGTTTTGATGCGGACAAAATACAAGGCATGCATCTTGAACTCGGTATCGGCAAAGCAGGAGAACCATTTGAAGGTATTGGACGCGGGGTGTTGAATATTGAAGGATTACCTGTATATCGTGATTCTTTCGGAGGAATCGGAACCCCGACAAGCGATCATGAACGTACGAAGATGGATCTCGGAACCACTCATATCCTGGCGATAGTCAACGGTTATAATGGGAAAGAAGGTTTGAAAGAAGCTGCTGAAATGATCCGGAGCTTATTAAGAAACTATGCAGAATCGGATGGAGGTGAAATCATGTTTTTCGAATAATGAGAATGAATGCTCTTCGAATAATGAACCTCTTCCATCCGGCTTGAAAAAGAAAAAAGACATGAAAAACATACTTATCTTACTGACTGTTTTAGTATTGCCACTGGCTGCCGACGGACAGAATAAATCTTCCTTCTCTGCCCGGGAAGTGACTGATGTACGGGTGGCTACTCCCGGACTATTTGCTAAAGGTAATCACATCTATCTGCATTTGGACTCTTTGAAAGACCACGAATATGCTTTCCCCTTACCCGGAGGAAAAGTAATTTCTGCTTATGGAACTCGTGGAGGACATTCGGGAACAGACATTAAAACCTGCGCAAAAGATACGATTCGTGCAGCTTTTGATGGAGTGGTACGTATGGCAAAGCCGTATTATGCCTATGGAAATATCGTTGTAATCCGTCACGCTAATGGGTTGGAAACCCTTTATAGCCACAACTTCAAGAATCTGGTTAAAAGCGGTGATGTCGTAAAAGCCGGACAGCCTATCGGACTAACCGGGCGTACTGGCCGTGCCACTACCGAACATGTGCACTTTGAAACCCGTATCAACGGAGAGCACTTCAATCCGAATCTGATTTTCAACCTGAAAGAGGGAACATTGCGGAAAGAATGTATCAAGTGTACCAGGAATGGAAGTAAAATCGTTGTGAAGACTCACATTCCTGATAACCGGATTGCTCAAAGTCCAAAAGAAGTAAAGCTCCCTTATCCCTTTTTAGACTTACGATACTCTCGTGGTGACATGCCCATTATTTTACTGAATAATCGGGAGAAATAATAGGTATCTTCGATGCCTATTTTATAGCATATCTGATTAATTTTCATATCAGTAGTGTCGAGTAACAGGCAAGCTTGCTGTATCTTTAATAAGTTGAAATAGGTCAATGGACTATGACCTGTTTTCTTTTTAAACAACATCGAAAAGTGAGAAGGAGAATATCCTATCTGATCGGCTATATCTTGCAGGCTAAGATGCTTCTCCATATTTTCCTTCATATAATGAATAGCCAGTTCGCTTATGTTTTCATCATCTGTTGCGTCATTGCCTGCAGCTGCATTACGAAATTGCTGTATATATCGCAATGTCCCCAGATAAAAATGGAACATAGAGAATGCATAACGTAGGTTTTCATTGCTATATCCATTCTTTAAAGTATTAAATATCTCTTCGAATAGATTGATACGTGTGCTGATACGTGAGTGCAATTCAGGTTGAATATCCATCGGACGACTCGCCTCTTGAGCGTAAAAGGGAGCGAGAATACCTTTAAAGTGTATCCAGTAAATAGTCCATGGTAAGGATTTATTAGAAGCATACGCATGAGGAACTCCCGCCGGAAGAATAAAATATTGATTGGCGGAGACAGTATATTCCTGTTCACCTATCCGGTACCATCCGGCTCCATCTATGCAATAAATGAATACATATTGATTGATAGGCTCGATTCGTTCACGGTAGTGATGTTTGGCTTTCGGGTAATATCCGATGTCAGTGATATGGAGCATAGAGGTCAGAGGATCCTCTTCCATCTTGTCAACGATTATGCGGGGAAGCACTAAAGCTCTTTCACCGGTAAATCCATCTTTTAATTTTACCATAATCTCATAGTATATGATTTTGCTGTTTGGCGCAAATATATAATAATGTATGCAATCTATCAAATAAACAACAAAAAATAAGATTGTCCATCTTTATCGAATGAAATTCTATTTTTTATCCTCTTAACATCCTCTATCTTTGCAATATCAATTAATCAATCTTCTAATGGTATGAAAAGTTATAATAAAAAGTTTGTCTATTTTATCTGTTTAGTTTCCGCGATGGGCGGACTGCTTTTCGGCTACGACTGGGTAGTGATAGGAGGAGCGAAGCCTTTCTACGAACTTTATTTTGATATTGCCGATGTACCTGCTATGCAAGGGTTAGCTATGAGCGTAGCTTTACTTGGCTGTTTGATTGGCGCAATGGTAGCAGGTATGATGGCAGACCGTTATGGTCGTAAGCCTCTCTTAATAATTTCCGCTTTCATATTCTTATCTTCAGCTTATGCTACCGGAGCTTTTTCTGTATTTAGCTGGTTTCTCGCTGCCCGTTTTTTGGGAGGTATTGGCATTGGTATTGCTTCAGGACTTTCTCCTATGTATATTGCCGAAGTAGCTCCTACCTCCATCCGGGGAAAGCTCGTCTCATTGAACCAATTAACGATTGTACTAGGTATTTTAGGGGCTCAAATTACTAACTGGCTGATAGCGGATCCTATTCCTGTTGATTTTACTCCTGCTGATATTTGTGCTTCCTGGAATGGGCAGATGGGATGGCGATGGATGTTTTGGGCTGCTGCATTTCCTGCTGCGGTATTCTTACTGTTAGCATGTTTCATTCCCGAAAGTCCTCGTTGGCTGGCTATGAAAGGAAAAGAAGACAGGGCATGGAAAGTGCTTGGGCAAATTGGAGGTGACGATTATGCCGATCAGGAACTTCGTCTGGTAGAAGAAACGAAATCTTCGAAATCGGAAGGTGGATTAAGGTTGTTGTTTAGCCGTCCGTTCCGTAAGGTACTTATTTTAGGTATTATCGTAGCTGTATTCCAACAGTGGTGCGGTACGAACGTAATATTCAATTATGCACAAGAGATATTCCAGTCTGCGGGATATTCATTGGGAGATGTTCTCTTTAATATTGTAGTGACGGGAGTGGCAAATGTAATTTTTACTTTTGTGGCAATTTATACAGTAGATCGTCTGGGACGCCGCGCCTTGATGCTTCTGGGAGCTGGAGGACTGGCTGGTATTTATCTCATTCTCGGCACTTGTTATTTCTTCGAAGTAAGCGGTTTCTTTATGGTGGTATTGGTAGTTTTAGCTATTGCTTGCTATGCTATGTCATTAGGACCTATCACTTGGGTATTGCTTGCTGAAATTTTCCCGAACCGGGTACGTGCCGTGGCAATGGCAACTTGTACATTTGCTTTATGGGTAGGCAGTTTCACATTAACATATACTTTCCCATTACTAAATAACTTTTTGGGAAGCAGTGGCACATTCTGGATTTATGCAGCGATTTGTGCTGTAGGCTATCTGTTTTTCTTCCGAGCATTGCCCGAGACAAAAGGCAAATCACTGGAAGCTTTGGAGAAGGATTTAATTAAATAAACGATAACGGGTTGGCAAATAAATAAGTAAGTAAATAGGTATTGGGTGACATTATTAATAGGCGGGGAGAAGATAAAATCTCCCTGTCCCCAACCCTTTTTGTCTCTTGATTTCTTTGACAACGAATTTAAAAACAAATATATAATCAATAATACGATGGTAAAAGCATGGAAAGAAAAGGTGGTAATTCCTACTTATGAAGTAGGTAAACCGGAGAAGAATCCTATTTTCTTGGAGAAGCGTGTGTATCAAGGCAGTAGCGGGGTAGTTTATCCTTATCCTGTGATTGAATCGATGTCCGATGAGAAAGTGGATAAGGAGTATAATGCTGTTTTTATCGAAAACGAATATATCAAGGTCATGATTCTCCCGGAACTGGGCGGGCGTGTGCAAATGGCTTATGATAAGATCAAACAGCGTCATTTTATTTATTATAATCATGTCATAAAACCGGCTTTGGTAGGGCTTGTTGGACCGTGGATATCAGGAGGTATTGAGTTTAACTGGCCACAGCATCATCGTCCCAGCACTTATATGCCTGTGGATACAACTATTGAAGAGAATGCCGATGGCAGTGTTACTGTGTGGGTGAATGAAATGGAACGTATGTTTCATCAGAAAGGAATGGCAGGTTTTACCCTTCGTCCGGGACACGCTTTTCTTGAAATAAAAGGGGGGCTTTATAACCGCACTGAAGTTCCACAAACCTTTTTATGGTGGGCTAATCCTGCCGTAGCTGTCAATGACTATTATCAGAGCGTATTCCCGCCAGATATTAATGCTGTATTCGATCATGGAAAGCGTGCTGTATCGAGTTTCCCTATTGCAACGGGCACTTACTACAAGATGGACTATTCTGCCGGTGTAGACATCTCGAACTACAAGAATATCAAAGTTCCTACTTCCTATATGGCTGTCAATTCCCGTTTTAATTTTGAAGGGGGATATGAAAATGACACTCGTGCCGGTATGCTTCATGTTGCCAACCATCATATTTCTCCGGGTAAAAAACAGTGGACTTGGGGGAATGGCGATTTTGGTCGTGCATGGGATCGTAATCTGACAGATGAAGATGGTCCGTATATTGAATTAATGGCAGGTGTATATACCGAAAATCAGCCGGACTTTACCTGGTTGCAACCTTATGAAGAAAAGAGTTTCGTGCAGTATTTCCTGCCTTATCGGGAATTGGGAGTAGTGAAAAATGCAAGTAGAGATTTACTGATGAACATAGAACCGGAGGGAGAGGACAGTGTACGTTTTAAAATATTCGCTACCTCCAGACAGACGGTAAACGTGGTGTTGAAAAATGAAGACGGTAAGGTATATTATAATAAAGAGAAAACTATTACTCCGGAGGAATTGCTGGATGAAACGGTAAATGTAGAAGGTGAAGAATTTAATAGGTTAAATCTTGAAATCATGGCCAACGGAAAAGAATTATTGTATTGGCATGCAGAACCAGAAGAAGTGAAACCGATTCCTGATGCTGCCGAAGCAGCTTTGTTGCCGGAAGAAATAAAGACTACCGAACAGCTTTATCTGACCGGATTACATTTGGAACAATACAGGCACGCTACATACAATCCCGTAGAATATTATGAAGAGGCATTACGGCGTGATCCGATTGATGTGCGTAATAATAATGCACTTGGTTTGTGGTATATTCGTAAAGGTCGTTTCTGTAGAGCGGAACAATATCTGCTCACAGCCGTAAAGACTTTGCAGAAACGTAATCCAAATCCGTATGATGGAGAACCTATTTATAATCTTGGTCTTGCTTTGAAGTATCAGGGGCGCTACAATGAGGCCTATGATCGTTTCTATAAATCTTGTTGGAATGCAGCTTGGCAGGATGCCGGATATTTTGCTTGTGCACAGATTTCTATTATGCAAAATCGTTTGGAAGATGCATTGGATGAAGTTGACCGTTCACTTATTCGTAACTGGCACAATCATAAAGCTCGTGCCTTAAAGACTACCATTCTCCGCCGAATGGGTAAAACAGAAGAAGCTCTGCAGTTGATTGATGATTCATTAGCTATCGATCAATTCAACTTTGGCTGTCGTTATGAGAAGTATTTGATTATGAATACTTCCGAAGAGTTAGTCACCTTGAAAGAAATGATGCGTGGTGAAGCTCACAATTATGATGAAATTGCTCTTGATTATTGTGCGGCTGGTTGTTGGCAGGAAGCTGCCTCTTTATGGAAGATAGCTATTGAAGAAGCTGCTGTTACTCCAATGACTTATTATTACTTGGGATGGTGTCTGTTTCAGGGAGGACTTCCCGGAGCGCATCAGGCATTTGCCGATGCAAAGATGGCTTGTCCCGATTACTGTTTCCCCAATCGCCTGGAAGCAATTATAGCACTGCAATGTGCTATGGAACAGAATCCGGATGATGCAAAAGCACCTTATTATTTAGGTAATCTTTATTACGATAAACGGCAGTACGATTTGGCTATGGAAGCGTGGGAAACTTCGGCAAAACTGGACGATAGTTTTCCGACCGTATGGCGTAATTTGGCTTTGGCTTATTTCAATAAAAAGAATGAAGAGGCAAAAGCCATCGAATATATGGAACGTGCTTTCCGGCTTGACACTACTGATGCACGTATTTTAATGGAACTGGATCAGCTGTACAAACGTGTTCGCCGTTTGCATAAAGAGCGTCTGGCTTTCCTGCAACAATATCCGGAGTTGATAATGCAACGTGATGATTTAATATTGGAAGAGATCACATTATTGAATCAAACAGGAGAATACAAGAAGGCTAAGACACTGCTTGATGCACATAACTTCCATCCATGGGAGGGGGGAGAAGGAAAAGTACCTGCCCAATATCAGCTGGCCCGCGTAGAATTAGCCAAACAGGCATTAACTGTCGGTAATTATAAGGAAGCTATTGCATTGCTGGAAGAATGTCTGGAATATCCGCATCATTTGGGTGAAGGAAAACTATATGGTGCACAAGAGAACGACTTCTACTACTTTTTAGGTTGTGCTTATGAAGGTTTAGGACAGAATGAGAAAGCTGCAGAATGTTGGGAACAGGCAATTCTCGGGCCAACTGAACCGGCTGCTGCCATGTACTACAACGATGCAAAACCCGATAAAATATTCTATCAAGGTTTGGCATTATTGAAACTCGGGCGTCTGGATGAGGCTAATGGTCGCTTCCATAAATTGACTTCTTATGGAGAAAAACATTTGTTTGACAAGATTAAAATGGATTATTTTGCAGTGTCGCTACCCGATCTATTAATTTGGGAGGATGACTTGACAATAAGGAATGTAATTCACTGCAAATATATGATGGCATTAGGATATTGGGGGCTGAACCAGAAGGAGAAATCCATCCGGTTATTGAATGAAGTAGAAAGATTGGATATAAATCATCAGGGTATCCAGGCTTTTAGGACTCTGATAGGATAGGACAACTTTGTGACGGTGCTTCTATAAGTATCGTCACAAGTTCTTGCTTTTATAAACCTTAAACAACAATGACATGAGAAATATTAAAAACAGTTTAATCATGAAAATTACAAGCTTTATAGTGATGGGCTTTTCCGTTGTATGCAGTATGACTGCTTGTTCGGATGATCCTGTGACAGTTGCTGATCCTGAACCTGCTGTTGTGGTGGTAAAAGTACCTAATGGCAGTTTTGAAGAAGATGCTGCTGAAACAGTTTCCCCGAAGGGGTGGACAATCAGTGGAGATAATTCTGCCGTAAAAGTAGTTGAAGGAGGATGCGAAGGAATCTATGCTTTGCATTATGGGGCAACTTCTGCCTACACGGTATCCACCCGTCAGACTGTTAATGGTTTGGAGGATGGAATTTATGACCTTGAATTTTATTATAAAAGTAGTGGAGGACAAATTTCCTGTTATGTGGCTGCCGGTACTGATAATAAGAAGATGACTTCCTTACAAGCATCTCCTGCTACTTGGATTCGTTCTTATGTGCGTGGGATTAAAGTAGAAGGAGGAAAATGTGATATTGAAATACACAGTGAATCGGCTGAAACCAACTGGAGTCGTTTCGATGGATTGCGTTTAAAGAAAACGGAGAAAGAGTATAATCTGCTGAAGGGCGGTGATATTTCACAGTTGACCTATGTAGAACAGATGGGCGGCAAATTCTATGAGAATGGAGAAGAAAAAGACTGTATTGATATTCTTAAAAACAATGGGTTTAACATTGTTCGTCTTCGTTTATATAATGATCCGGGAAATCCAGACTATTCTCCTTCCAACCGTTTGCCTGAAGGTATTTCCGGACCTGATGATATTTTACGTTTGGCTAAACGGGCCAAGCAGGCCGGTATGCAAATACAGTTGACATTTCATTATAGTGATTATTGGACCAATGGGGAAACGCAAACCAAACCACACGATTGGGAAGGATTGGATTTTGCCGGATTAAAGCAAGCGCTCTATGATTTTACTTTCAACTTCATGAATAAAATGAAAGCACAGGGCACTACTCCCGAATTTGTAGCCTTAGGCAATGAGACACAAGCCGGTATGTTGTATCCTGAAGGAAGTTATGAAGATTTTGCTCAACTTTCCGAATTATACAATGCGGGTTATGATGCAGTGAAAGCTGTATCACAAGATTCGAAGGTTATCATTCATTTGAATGCTGCCGGAGATAAGTCTCAATATAACTGGTATTTTGGCGAATTGAAAAATAGACATACAAAATATGATGTAATCGGAGCTTCCTACTATCCTTTTTGGACTGATAAAAGTGCTGCACAGATGCGTGAATGGGCGGATTATGTTTCTGCTAAATTTGATAAAGATATCCTGATTATGGAAACCGGTTATAGCTGGAACAAAACTTTGCCTGATGGAAGCCCGGGACAATTGGCAGATAATGGCCCGTATGCGGATTTCTCTCCGCTCGGACAAAAGAACTTTATGCTCGAACTTATCAAAGAAATAAAGCAGGCGAAAGATTGCCGTATTCTTGGTTTCCTTTACTGGGATCCTATTTTTATCGAAGTAGAAGATATGGGATGGGAATTGGGTGCCAAGAATTATGTAAGTAATACCACTCTGTTCGATTTTTCAGGAAATAGAATGGAAGTATTAGATGCATTCAAATATAATAACTAAAAAGAATATACCATGAAGAACGTTTTAAAAACAATCGGAAAACTATATCTATTGCTGACGCTCGTTTGTTTGGCTGTTGGCTGTGAGGATGATAAGGAAGATGTGGCTCCCGGTCTTTATGTGGCAAATGAAGAGATAGAAACATTTCCCGGTGATACGGTACTGGTGTCGGGAACGGCTTCTAACTATGCCGGATTGGCAAGCATTACATTGAGTTGTGAAAGTTGGGGGATACATAAGGCCTATGATTTGAATGGACAGAAACCAAAAGTATTTAACTATGATTATCGGCTGATTGTACCGAAAACTGCTACTTTTGAAGAGCATCTGTTAATTACAATTCGTGACGTGAACGGATGGGAAACAAAGAAGAATGTTCTATTGACTTATATTGCGGATATGGAAAGTCCGGTTATGCAAACACAGCTTCCGGCACGAATTGCGGTGGACTTTAATACTGCTACCAATAAGGGAAGTTGGAATCTGAATATGAAGTTTACGGATGACCGTGAACTAAAGAACATCCGTTTGCAAATACCCGGTATGCAAATTGACGAGACTGTGGAAGTTAGCGGGCGTAGTGGAGAATTGAAACGTACTATTGATTTTACTACCGGAGAGTTTCCGGTTACTTTAACTGTTACGGATGCAGGTGGCAATGAAACGGTTGTCAATACTACGGTAGTTGTAATGTTGGCAGAGGAAGAAGACCCGATTCAGGATTATGCACAGATGTATATTGTTAATGCTGATGAGAATCCGAATGATTATGTGAATGGCTATTATCGTTATATGGATCGAAAAGGTGAATATCAATACGAAGGAAAATTCTATGCTCCGACTGACAATGCACAGGTTTACTTTGTACCGACAAAATCGATGGAAGGAGATTTGTATGGAACCAGCCCTTATGTTAGCAGCAAACTGATGAATAAGAATGGTTATGTAGTTCCAGTTGTGCTTCCGAAAAAAGGCTATTACAGTGTTTGGATTGATTTGAATGCTCATACATATAGTTATTGGAATATGGATATTCCGTCGGGTACTTGCACCGAACCTTTATGGATGTCGGGCACAGGTTTTAGTTTTGCTGATTGGGGAGCTTCAGATCAGATGACACAGACGGATACTTATCGTTATGAAGTGGAAACGTCCGTTCTGGGCGATTATGCCGGTGATCGTCAGTATTACTTCTATACGAGTGGCTGGGCGCGGGTATTCCGTGCAGATGCAGCGGGCAACTGGTGGTTTGAAGCAGCAACGGGTAGTTGCATTACTTACAAAACTGATTATGCAGGTAAAGTGAAAGTCACCTTTGATACAGCTGCACTGTGGGCGACAATCAAGAAAGTAACAGAATAAAATGAAACAAGTATGGAAAAATATATTCAACTAGTAAAAAAGGCGGGATTTATGCTGTCCTTCCTGTTGATGACTACTTCGCTGATAGCACAAGGTATTCAGGTGAAAGGGGTAGTGAAAGATCCGGCTGGTGAAGTAATCATTGGGGCGAGTGTAGTAGTGAAAGGTACTACTAATGGTTCTATCACTGATTTGAATGGTCATTTTAATCTTTCGGATGTACCTTCGGGAGCAGTGATAACTGTTTCTTATATCGGTTATATTTCTCAAGAGAAGAAAGTAACCACTGCTCCAATGGAATTTACATTGAAAGAAGATAATAAGACATTGGATGAAATTGTGGTAGTCGGTTACGGTACAGCTAAAAAAAGCAGTATCTCCGGTGCGGTAGCTTCTGTAAAAGCAGATGAACTACCAACAGCTGCCTCTGCTTCGGTCGGTTCTATGTTGCGTGGACGTTCATCAGGAATGAACATCACACAAAACAGTGCCAATCCGGGAGCATCAATGAATATATCCATTCGAGGTGGTCTCTCCGGGCAGACTCCGTTGATTGTGATTGATGGTGTACCGCAGGCTTCTTCCAAGACCGTGACAGCGGGTACAGCTTATAGTGGAGGGGAGAAAGATAATGCTCTGATTAACCTTAACCCTAATGATATTGAGACAATTGATATTCTGAAAGATGCTTCTGCTGCTGCAATTTACGGTTCGGATGCTTCGGGTGGTGTAATCCTGATTACTACCAAACGAGGAAAAACGGGTAAGCCTGACATCTCCTATTCAGGTTCGGTTGCTTTTCAGTATATTAAAGATGCACCGGATTTCTTGAATGCACGTGATTTCATGATTGAACAGAATAAAGTGTTTGATGAACTGGGACGTGGGGATGAAAAGAAATATACCGATAGACAGATTGCAAATTTTGTAGGCGATGGTACAGACTGGATGGATGAGGTAACTCGTGTAGGTATTGTAAACGAACACAATCTTTCGGTATCTGCCGGTACGGATGCTACAAAATATCTCTTCTCATTGAGCTATTACGACCATCAGGGAATTGCTAAAAATAATTCGATGAATCGCATAACGGGTCGTTTGAATGTAGATCAGACTATTAATCGTCTGCTGAAAGCTGGTATTAATTCTACTTTCTCTCAAATAAAGTATCACGATGTGCCATTGGGTAATGAACGGCAAGATAATTCGGCGTTGATTTATTCGGCTATGACGTTTATTCCTACTGTACCGGTATACGATGAAGATGGAAAATATTCGGTTAATCCGATTCGCGATATTTATCCGAATCCGGTTTCATTATTGGATATAACTGACCAGACTGTGAGCCGTGACCTGTTTGTCAGTGGTTATCTGGAATTCAGACCGATTAAGGATTTGTTGCTGAAAGCTACGGTCGGCTTTGATATGAAAGATGTGCAGGCGGATCAATATATTCCCACTACGACAAAAAAGGGATATAGTATGGACGGACAAGCTTCCAAACAGAATGCCAAATCACAGATGAACCTGTTTAATGCCATTGCCAATTATACCAAAGTCTTTAATGAGATTCATGATGTAAATCTGATGGCTGGTTTTGAATATAAGAAATCTTCTTGGGAAGGAATGGGCATTGTAGCTTCCCAGTTTCCTTATGACGGCTCGTTGATGAACAATATAGGAACAAGCGAACAGGAAAAGCCGGCTATAAGTTCGTATAAAGGAGCCAGTGAAATGGCTTCGTTCATCGCGCGTTTGAACTATTCACTAGCATCCAAGTATGTTCTGACTGTCAATCTCCGTGTAGATGGCTCGTCTAATTTCTCGAAGGAGCATCAGTGGGGAGCTTTTCCGGGAGTATCTGCAGCCTGGCGTATGAATGAAGAAAGCTGGATGAAGAATATCAATTGGTTGAGTAATCTGAAACTGCGTGCCGGTATGGGGCAAACAGGTAATGCCGGTAATTTGACAGGTATCAATACCTATTATAAGGTATCTCAAGGTGCATTTGCGCCCAACGGGAGTCTGGTAAATGGTATGGCTATCTCCAAATTAGGTAATGACAAGCTGAAATGGGAGACATTGACCGACTATAACTTGGGTATTGATTTCGGTTTCTTCAATAACCGATTGTCCGGCTCTATCGACTTGTATCAGCGCCTTCGTAAAGATGTCATTATGTCTAAAAGCTTGATGTCTTATCATGAAGTGAAGACGATAGACTATAATTCGGCTACTGTTTATCGTGCCCGTGGTATTGACATTGGTATTCATAGTGTAAATTTCGACAATAAGAACTTTGGATGGACCACTGATATTAATTTCTCTTATTATCGTAATCATACTACAAAACGTGACCCTGATTTTATTCCTGCCGTTTATCAAGATTATGTGGAAGAATGGAATAATATTTATGGATACAAAACGAACGGTCTGATTCAAATGGATCAATCTTATAAACATTTACAGAAATCCGGTGCCGGAGCTATTCTTTATCAGGACTTGTATGGATATAAGCTTGATGAGAATGGAGAAAAAATGCGTGATAGTGAAGGTCGTTATATCCGGATTGCGGGTGAAGACGGAATTTTGGATGATGCGGACATTGTGGTACTGGCAAATAATACACCGATTCCTTTCAGTATTAACAATACATTCCGCTGGAAGAACTGGGATGCTAACATTTACCTGTATGGTTCTTTGAATGGATGGAAAGTGAACGATATTAAGTTACAGTCCATTTATGGTATTGAAGATATTACGTATGGCGTCAATGTCTTGAAAGAAGTGAAGAATCGTTGGTCACCTGCCAATCCTATGGGCACATTGCCGGGAGTGGCAGAAGCTTCTTCGGGTGTGAATCCCAGTAAGAGCGATTTCTTCCTTGAGAAGGCGTGGTATTTGCGTTTAGATAACGTATCTATCGGCTATACTTTCCCTGCTCAATGGTTTAAGAATAAAATTCGTTCAGTCAGACTGTATGCTGCAGGACGTAATCTTGCCGTGTTTACTCCTTATAAAGGGATGGACCCTGAAACAGGAAACGGTATTGGAGCTTACCCGAATCAGTCCTCATTTGCTATTGGTTTGGATGTGAAATTCTAAAATATAATAGGTATGAAAACAATGAAATATATAGCAACAGCCTTGATGCTGTTTTCAATGACTTCCTGTGAATTGGAACGTCTGGATTATACCGAGATTTCTCCGGAGAATTTCTTTAAGACGGAGACTGATTTGAAACTGGCAGTCAACTCGCTTTACTATGATTTTAACCCCGGGGATTTTAAATCTGTTTATTCTGCAGATTATTCCGGTTATCAGATTATTGGAGATATGACAACTGATGTACTTTGGTCTTGCTGGGCATGGGAGTCGGATGAATTATATTTCCAACAATGGTATGCCACAGTAGGAGGCAGTATTCAAAATCATGCTTATTCGAATTTCGAACGCTACAATTTCCTTTCGAAAGCACGGAATACTATTCGCCGTATTGAGAATTCTCCGGTAAGTGAGGAGGCTAAAACTCTTTATTCCGGTGAAGCGAAGGCTTTGCGAGGTTGGATGGGACTTTATCTTTATGATATGTTTGGTCCTGTACCCGTAGCTCCGGATGAAGTGTTGGATGATCCGCAAACATTTGTTTACTTACCTCGTCTGACGGAAGAGGAGTATGATACGATGATGGAAACAGACCTGCGGGATGCGATTCGGGATTTACCTGAAGTAGCTGAAGCACGCGGTCGTATGACTAAAGGCGCTGCCCGTATGATTTTGTTGAAGTATTACATGATAAAAGGCTATTTTGAAAAGGCGGAAATTCTAGCTCGTGAATTGATGGAGATGGAGGGACGTGTATATAGTTTGCAACCTGATTATAATTATGTTTTTTCTAAGGAGGGAATAGGCAATAATGAGGTCATCTTACAATTGGCTTGTAATAGTACTGCCAGTTGGTACTCAAACTATATGACGGCCGAGGTGCTTCCTGCCGATTATCCTTGGGCAGAGAAGGCAACAGGTTGGGGCGGTTATGTGATGCCTTGGGATTTTTATGGTACTTTTGAGGAAGGTGATTCACGTTTAAAGAATGTAGTGACGGGTTATACAAATAAGAAGGGGGAGAAGATCGACCGTACAAACAGTAGTCAGTTGGCTAAAGGTGCATTACCTCTGAAATATGGGATGGACCCGGATATGAAAGATGCGCAAAGTGGTGTTGATGTGGTTATTTATCGTTATTCGGATGTATTGCTTACGCTTGCCGAATGTATCAACCGCAATGAAGGTTCTCCTACAACAGAGGCGATTGGTCTCGTGAATCGTGTTCGTAATCGTGCTGGCTTGTCTGCTTTGGATGATTCACAAACTGCTTCAAAAGAAACGTTCAATGAGGCTTTACTTTTAGAACGCGGACATGAATTTTATCTCGAAGGTCTTCGCCGGCAGGATCTTGTTCGCTTTGGAAAATATGTCGAATATGCCAATGCACGCATTGATGCAATTAACAGGTCCGAAGGCAGGGGATACTTTAATGTGCATGAAGGACACAATCGTTTCTGGATTCCGCAGAGTTTCATTGATGAATCTAAGGGGGCTATCAAGCAAAATAATTATGATAGATAATCATAAACAAAAAATGAATGAATTGTAAATAATGAATATATAGACTATGAAAAGTATTATATTAACATCAGCACTTTGTGCAATGACGGCAACTGTTATGGCTCAACAGGTATATGAACTTTCAGCGCCTGTAAAGGAAAAAGTAATTTATACAGGCCATCTGAAGTTGGGCGGAACCCGTCCCGGAGGCGGCAGCATTGACGTGAATAGTTATTATATGTCTATGGATGGTAAACCTGTCATTCCGGTGATGGGGGAATTCCATTATAGCCGTTATCCCCATGAACAATGGGAAGAAGAAATTCTGAAGATGAAAGCCGGAGGAATAAACGTACTTCCGACCTATATATTCTGGAGCTTGCATGAAGAGCAGGAAGGAGTTTTTAATTGGAGTGGAAATCTGGATATACGCAGGTTCTTTGAACTGTGTAAAAAGCATGATATGAATGTGATTGTCCGCATCGGGCCTTTTGGTCACGGGGAAATACGTAATGGCGCTTTGCCTGACTGGCTTTTTGCGAAACCATTGGAAGTTCGTTCAAATGACGAAAATTATTTGTTTTATGCTAAACGCCTTTATGAAGAAATAGCCAAGCAACTTGAAGGACTTTATTATAAAGACGGTGGTCCTATTATCGGTACACAAATAGAGAATGAACATCAACACTCGGCTGCCCCATGGGGAGTGAATTATCCGGGTGAACCGTTGGATATGACTACTGCGACCTACGATTCTTCAATTACTATGATTGGTGTTAGTGTACAGGACAAGAAAATCACGACTGCCGAACTGGGTGATCTGCACATGAAAACACTTAAGCAAATGGCGGAAGATGCTGGTATTATCACTCCAATCTATACAGCTACCGGATGGGGAAATGCTGCTGTTATCGGTAATGAGGCGATTCCTGTGACTGCAGCTTACACCTATCCGTTCTGGGCTGAACCTCAGATGTCTCCTTTCTGTATGTTTAAGGATATTCAAAAAAATCCGGATTATGCGCCGGTTCGTTATGACACGGATAAATTTCCTTCTTTCTGTGCGGAGATGGGAGCGGGGATTCAGATGATCTACAAACGTCGTCCTATTGTTACGGCAAAAGCTGCCGAGGCTTTAATGGTACGTACGTTGGGTAGTGGAGCTAACGGTATTGGTTATTATATGTATCATGGTGGTTCCACTCCGAAAATGATTGGTGGTGTGGCTTCGTTCAATGATGAACCGATGGGGATGCCGAAAGTTTCTTATGATTTTCAGGCTCCATTGGGAGAGTTTGGTTTGGAACACGAATCCTATCGCACTCTTCGCCTATTACATTCTTTTCTTGCTGACTTTGCAGATCGTCTGGCCCCAATGGAAACTGTTTTACCTGAAGGTTATGAGAAAATTACTCCGGATAATCGTGAAACTTTGCGTTATGCAGCTCGTATGAAAGCTGGTTCCGGTTTCGTTTTCATGGTTAACTTTCAAGATCACGATACTGCACGTATTGACCAGAAAGATTTGCAGCTTCGCTTGAAACTGGATAATGAAACGATACAGATTCCGGCTAAGGGAAGTTTTACTTTACCGAAAGACGAGAGTGTAATTTTACCTTTCAATTTCCTTATGGAAGATGCTCTGTTGAAGTATGCTACGGCTCAACTTCTGATGAAGATTGATGATAACGGTAAAGAACACTATTTCTTCTTTACTCCCGATGGCATGAATACAGAATATGTATTTGATAAGGCAACTGTGCGTGGAAAGAATCAGTTTGCTCCTGTTCCCGGACTGAAGAGCACTTTTAGTATCCGTACTAAAGCAGGTAAGGAAGTAAAAATCACTACTCTTACCCGTGAGCAGGCGTTGAATAGCTGCAAGATAGATGGAAAGTTGCTTATAACCGAAGCAACAGTTCTTCCGGGCAGTGGAGAAGTACAGTTGTTAAGTCTTGGCAATAATAGGTTTGAGTATGTGCTTTATCCGTCTAAACAAGGTTTCAAACCATATATAAAAGAAGTGGAAATAGTGAAACCTGACTTTTCTTATAAGAAAGTAGGTGCCCGTCGTTTGACTGTACATTTTGACGATAAGTTGCAAGCTCCCCAGGTACAGGAATATTTCCTTCGTCTTAATTATACAGGAGATGTGGCAATGGCTTTTATGAATGGAACTTTGGTACTCGACCATTTCTATCATGGTGCTCCATGGACTATTGGGTTGAAGCGCTTTTCACAACAGATGGAAAAAGAAGATTTGAGCTTTTACTTCCGCCCGTTGCGTTCGGATGCTCCTTTTTTAATTGACTTGCCTAAAGAAGCAATACCCGACTTTTCGAAAGGAGCGGTTTGTACGATCAATCATGTGGAAGTAGTGCCTGAATATATTACAACGATAAAATTCTAAACGATAAATAAGATGATAAAACGAATACTTTTCATTTTACTTTGTTCTCTGGGTTATCTTTGTCAGATAGGGGCGCAGGAATTGGTATATATGGATTCTTCAGGGGTTATTCGCTGGAAAAAGAATAAACAGGAGATCGCTCTGTTCGGAGCCAACTACTGTCTCCCTTCTGCCTGTGATTTTCGGGCGGCAGATTATGTTGGCGGTGATAGGAAACAGATGGTTGTAGAAGATTTGGATCATTTTAAAAGAATGAATTGGGATGCTTTACGCCTATGCTTTTGGGGAGACTTTCAGAATACCGACCGACTGGGTAATTTACAGGAGAATGAGCATTTGGAACTGTTTGACTATCTTATTGCGGAAGCGTGCAAACGAGATATTTATATGCTGTTAAGTCCTATTGTCACTTATGATTCTCAATGGCCGGAAATGAGAGATACTACCAATACGGGTTTGGCTAAATATTATCCTAAAACTACGCTTATTCATGATGAAAATGCAGTTCGTGCACAGGAGAATTATATGAAGCAGCTGCTTAATCATCGTAACCCTTACACGGGGCGTTGTTTGAAAGATGAACCGAATATTTTATTTGTTGAGTTAATCAATGAGCCTACCCAATTTCCGGAAGATATTCCCGGTATGGTGTGCTATATAAATCGGATGTGTAAAGCCATCCGTAGTACCGGTTGCAAGAAGTTGACTTTCTATAATGTCAGTCAGGACTTCCGGGTATCTCCTGCTATCAAGAAATCGGATATACAAGGCTCTACTTATGCTTGGTATCCGAGTGCGCTCAATAATAATCATTCTATAGAAGGAAATGGCTTGTTATTTGTCGACCGCTATGAGCAGATGCTTCATCCTGATTTGAAGGGGAAAGCAAAGCTAGTCTATGAATTTGATGCTACTGATATGGCTTCCGGTTTTATGTATCCGGCTATGGTGCGGGAATATCGTCGTGGAGGTATTCAGTTTGCTGCGTTATTCTCTTATGATATGCTGCGTACTGCTCCAATGAATCTGGGTTGGCAGACGCATTTCTTTAATATGGTCTTTACTCCTTCAAAGGCAGTGAGCGGGATGATTGCAGCCGAAGTAATGCGTCGCGTCCCTCGTGGCAAGCATTTTGGATATTATCCGGATAATAGGACATTTGGAGATTTTCGGGTGAGTTATGACGAACGGTTGAGTGAGATAAATTCAGGAGATTTGTTTTATTATTCAAATACGACGACTACACAGCCTAAAGATTTGAAAGCATTAAAGCATATTGCCGGAGTCGGTTCTTCTCCGGTAGTCCATTATTCAGGGACAGGTATTTATTTTCTCGACAAACAGGATAATAATAACTGGCAATTGGAAGTGTATCCGGATATTATGGATGTGGATGATCCTTTCAAGATGTTGAATAAGCATAGAGTATCAAGAAAATCGGCTTATAATGAGCGGGCTATAAAAATACAACTTCCCGGCTTCGAAATAGAGACGACTATCTTACCGGGAAAATATTTGTTTAAAGAAGGAAAATTAGTCAGTAAGGAAGAACTCCCAGCCAAAGATTTCTACCAGATTCCCATGAAAGAATGGAAGATTGCAAACCATACTTGGTCGGAATTTACTTCTGATAAAGAGATCACATTCTGTTGTGAAGTCTTTGGACCAAAGCGCCCTAAGCAGGTAGATGTATACCTGATGTTGAAGCCTTGGGGCTGTAAACGAATACCGATGACGGCAGAAGATGGCTTTTATTATAAAGCTCAAGTGGATTTAAGCTGGCTTGCAAAAGGTAATTATGAATATCACTTTGGGGTAGATACGGGTGAGGATACATTATTATTTCCGGCGAAGACGTATTGTACGCCCGAACGGTGGGATTATTATGAACAGGCTACTTATGCAATGCGTCTGGTGAATGAAACTACTCCTTTGTCTCTGTTGGGAGCACAGGATAACTGGAAACATATCCGCCGTACGCGTACATTCAGAAGTCCCGAATCACAATTCAGTCTGGTTGTTTCAGGCACGGAGCTGACGCCTGCTTTTCAACTTTCTGTTTCTGATTTGGAGAAAAAGGATGATTATACTGCTCCTTGTGATGTGACTTTCTCTCACTATATTGGTGGGCGGATAGCTTGGCGGAGTAAAAGTAAAACAGTTCCTTCTTATATCCGTATTCGTGCTTATGGGGTAAATAATACAGATAAAGCCATTTGTAATTTGGTAGATAGAGAAGGACGAGGGTATGGCGCGGTCTTCAATTTGAAGGATGAAGTTTCGGATATCTTAATACCTGTATCTGAACTTATACCGACGAAAGCAGCTATGTTACCTCAAGACTGGCCCGGAGTTAATCCTTATTGGTATCCGGCTTCTGCACAAAATAATAATGGTGTCGCATTAGATTGGAGAATTATTGACTTTGTTCAGATTTCGCTTCGAGAGGAACTTTACGATGTGGAGAATCAGAAGAATAAGGGGATTGTTGTAGAAAAGATAGATTTATTGTTTTAATAATAGTTAGTTGAGATGCGAATCTCCCTTTGAGAACATATACACTTTCTTTTGTTGTGTTTGGTCTCATCGGGAGATTTGATTTGTATAGGAGAGCAGATTCAGAGTTGCAATAATGACGGAGACAGTAACTTTATGGATTGGTTATAATAAGTTATGGAACAAACCGTATGCAAACCGGTTTGTCTATTTTAATATCCCGGTGCACGTCCGTTAGCAATCCCGTATCTGCATCTCTTTCATAAACTTGTATCACATTGCTATCCCTGCAAGCGACTAACAGATATTTACCATTAGGCGTGATGATGAAATTACGCGGATGAATCCCTGTAAGTTGATAGCCTGTTTTCGTTAACATTCCGTTATCCGGATGAATCCGGAAGATAGCGATGCCATCTGCTTTCAAGCGATTGCTGGCATATAAGAATTTTCCATCCGGGCTGATATGAATGTCTGCACTTCCTTTGGCTCCCACAGTATCAGCAGCTATCGTTTGCATCTCTTTCAGGTTTCCGTCTTTATATTCAAAAGCAATGACTGTGCCCGATAACTCATTTATCAGATAAGCATAGTTACCGTTCGGGGCAAATGTCAGATGGCGAGGGCCCGAACCGGCTTTTACTTTATAGGCTGCTGGTTGTCCTTCTTTAAGGAAGCTCTCTTGGTTGGTGATATCTGCATTCGGGTTGATGACATATTTATGTATTTGGTCTGTTCCTAAATTATCAGCAAACAGGTATTTTCCATCCGGAGTAATCCGTATACAGTGCAAATGAGATTTTTCCTGTCGTTCCTTGTCTACTCCCGAACCTTCAAACTTCAGGATATCGGAAGCAGGAAGGAGAGAGCCATCCTTGGCAATAGGAAAAACAGAAATACTGCTTCCACTGTAATTGGCAGTCACCACATTCTTACCATTAGTGATAATATAACAAGGGTCTTCCCCTCCAGTCTTTTGTGAGTTTAATAGTTGGAAAGTACCTTTCTCTTTATCGAAAGCCAATGCATTGGCAGCAGCCCGCTCATCATTAAATTCACTGACTGCATAAACGAATTTTCCGTCAGCGGATGGAATGAGATAAGAAGGATTCTCTATTTCTACTTCACTCAACGGGACAGCAATTCCGTCTTTTTCATTAAAGCGGAAGCTATAGATACCCTTACTGGTTCCTGAAGTGTAAGTACCTACTAACATCGTTAATTCATTTTCCGTAGTACCGATTGTTTCCATATGAGTCTTTTTTTTAGATGTGCAGCTACTGATACTGATTCCTAATATACAAACAGCAGCGAATGAGTTGAATATAAATGTTTTAGATAAAAATGTCTTCTTCATAAATAGCATGTTATTGGTTGGTTCTTCATGATGCCTTTTCATTTTAAGTATAAAATAGCTCCGTAAAGATAATGCTTTGATATAATATTTGCTAACGTCTTCTCGTAATTTAGAAAACATTTCCTATCTTTGCACCCTTGGAAAGCGTTCTAAATAATCGCTATTCTGTACGAATAAGAATTTGGGGTTGACTGGATTTGACAGCGGGCAGAAATGGTAGGTAAGCATGCAGTGGGTCGGTAATTTCCACTTAAATATCAGTTATCAAAATTTTATCTGGCGAAACTAATTACGCTCTTGCTGCTTAATCGAATCACAGTAGATTAGCTTAATCCAGGCACTAGGTGCCAGGACGAGACATCACTCGGAAGCTGTTGCTCCGAAGCATTCCGGTTCAGTGGTGCAGTTACATCGGGGATAGTTGGAAGTGGCCTCGCACTTTTGATGAAACTTTAGAGGATAAGGTAGGAATTGATGGCTTTGGTTCTGTTCCTGCACGAAAATTTAGGCAAAGATAAGCATGTAGAAAGCTTATGATTTCCTCGTTTGGACGAGGGTTCGATTCCCTCCAGCTCCACTTTATACTAATCATTAGTATCTATAAAGAGAACACTCAACGTTGCAATAGTAACATTGAGTGTTCTTTTTTTATGGGGCTATCAATGAATTTATTCCGCCTCGCGAGCCATTTATTTTTATATCCGTATCGGGCAATAGCTTTTTAATGCGCTCTATTCCCTCTTTGGTTATCTTTCCATATAGGGTCAACGATTCAATTTTTATCTTTGATATTTCATCCGGTATATCGATCTTATCGATAAACTGGATATCCAACCTTTTTATCTCCTTCAGTTCTAACAAGACAGTAGGAAACTCCTTTACCCTAATGTTAATCCCACTGCCCCAGCCGTCATTTTGGGCATCAGCACTCAACTTGTTTTTTAATCCGTCATTGTTAACGTCTTTCTTTCTGACCATCCAACCAATTTGTGGTCGCAGAGCAAAATTCTTACTATTTTGCTCCAGTCCGATGAAACCTGCCCAAAATTCTAATGGAGTCTCTTTGACGGCATCAGTATATACTTCCTGATACTTTACATCTACCTTCACTATTTCATCGGGGAGACAATTTCTGCCTTCAAGTTGTTTCAGGTTATTTCTTCTTCCTTCCTTGTCATAAGGGAAAAATTTAACAATCCATCCATCAATAATATTCGGAGCGCCGTATTGCTTCTGTGAATGATATTTGAACATATTGCGCCAAAAGCTTTTGTCCGCCTGGCCTTTGGAGGCTTTGACAAATTCTTCCAGAAGAGGTTCCAGTTCGGAAATCCACCATTCGAGTTTATATTCTTTCAGGCTTCTGGCTTTCTGTAGAACTTTCTCCCAGTCCTCCGGAGTTCCTTCAAGGGTTATTTTAGGTATTCCACAGACCATGCGTATGATTATAAACTCAAAGTATGGCTTCACAGCTTCCATGATTGTTATTTCAGAAGCAACTTTCTCTAAGGAAGTGGTTGTTGAAAAATTACAGGTGAGCAATTCAGTCAGATGGTTACCGACATGTTCTGATATTTGGTTTGTGAATTGAGGAAAGAGCTCTTCCCATGAAAAAGTAGGATCTTCCAGTTTCTTGTCTGCTCTTACAATTAAGGACAGTTTGCCGGAGAAATCAACGAGATCATTTCTCATTGATTCCTGATTGGCATTTATATGTCGTGCAAATCCTTGGCTGATTAGTAGCCAAATCATGTCTGGGGACAGAACAAATGGTCTGTGATCTGCATAAGCCTGATACATACCGTTGAAAAAAGAATTAGTTCCAAAGGATACCAGACTGTCGGGAGATTGGCTTTTTGCAATGATATGATAAGGAATTTCGATATTCTTCTTTTTTATTTCATAAGGCTCTATGTCCATGTATGATAATATAAGACTTTTATAAATGTCGTCTTGGGAATCCAAATCGAGTAATTCTTCAGGTTTTGAGAGCCTTTCAACTTTAAAAGTGATTCCATTTTGAGCAAATATGGGAACACTGCAAGATATTAATAAGCCAAATAGTATGTTTTTCATAATCTTAAATGATTCTATGGTGGCATAAACTTATCAGGTATGTCTATGCTTTTCATAGACGATATGCAAATATAACATTATAAGAAGTAGATTAAACAGGATATTGAATGTTTTTTGACTTATATCTATAAAAAACATAAGCGTATTATTTCTTGAGCCGATAAGCGGGAATTATTCGGGAATTTGTAGTAAGTTTGCTCTGCTAATCCTAAAGAATGACGCAAAGAAAGATTATACATATCGATATGGATGCCTTCTATGCCTCTGTAGAACAGCGTGATAATCCTGAACTTCGTGGCAAACCTTTGGCAGTAGGTCATGCTGAAGAGAGGGGAGTTGTGGCTGCTGCCAGCTATGAAGCCCGGCGTTATGGTGTCCGTTCGGCCATGTCCTCCCAGAAGGCGAAACGCCTTTGTCCCCAACTTATTTTCGTATCCGGCAGGATGGACGTTTATAAATCTATTTCCCGCCAGATACATGAGATTTTCCACGAATATACAGACCTCATCGAACCTCTCTCTCTGGATGAGGCTTTCCTGGATGTTACTGAAAACAAGAAAGATATTTCTCTGGCTGTGGATATAGCCAAGGAAATAAAGCAGAAGATTCGCGAGCAACTCAACCTTGTTGCGTCTGCCGGAGTATCTTATAATAAATTTTTAGCTAAAATAGCTTCGGACTATCGCAAACCGGACGGCCTATGTACTATTCACCCGGAACAAGCTCTTGATTTCATCGCCCGTCTTCCTATTGAATCTTTCTGGGGAGTGGGACCTGTGACTGCCAAGAAGATGCATTTACTGGGTATCCACAACGGACTTCAACTACGGAAATGTTCTCTTGAAATGCTGACAGGTCATTTTGGAAAAGCAGGTACGCTGTATTATGAATGTTCGAGAGGAATTGACGAACGTCCTGTCGAAGCAATTCGTATCCGTAAATCCATCGGCTGTGAACGTACATTGGAACGGGATATTTCGGCCCGTTCATCGGTCATAATCGAATTATATCACGTTGCAGTAGAGCTGATTGAACGTCTTCAGCGAAAAGACTTCAAGGGAAACACACTTACCTTGAAAATCAAGTTTCATGATTTTAGCCAGATCACCCGAAGCCTTACTCAATCGCAGGAACTAACTACCTTAGACCGTGTACTCCCACTTGCCAAGGAACTGCTTAAAAGTGTGGAATATGAACAACATCCGATCCGGCTCATCGGGCTTTCTGTCTCCAATCCAAAAGAAGAAGCCGATGAGCAACATGGTGTTTGGGAACAGTTGAGTTTTGAATTTAGCGATTGGGATTAAGGTCTGAAATACGGGAAGAGAACTGAATGTCAAAATAGAGCCTTTACTTGGAATAAACAGAGGCTCTATTTTCCTCAAACAGAGCCTCTGTTTTGCTAAAATGGCACCTCTGTTTTCTTGGAACGAAATCTCTGTATTTTTGAGATGAAATCTCTGTTTAGATATGAGTGAAATCGATTATTCTATAACCTAAAAGCTTGAAATGAAGCAATTATGAGTATAAATTTTGAAGTATGTACTTTTTTGTCATTAGGTTCGTATGATTTACTCACCTCATTTTTTATCAGATATACTATCTTTGCAATACTTAAATGAATGAAAATACCATGACTCGAATGAAACATTTGCTTTGTGTTTTTCTGGTAGCAGCTTTGGGAAGTCTTTCTTTCAAGGCAAACGCATATACCGAACGCAATATGCTGCAGAAAGCGGCAGACGAAACTACGTTGAAAAACGTGTTGGTAATGAAACAGGCTTGGGTGCCTTACCCTGCTTATACAGATCGCGCCGCTTGGGACTCGTTGATGGGCCCTAACAAACAGCGCCTCATCGAAGCCGGTGAAAAACTCCTCGACTATAAATGGCAACTGATACCTGCCACTGCTTATTTGGAGTACGAACGTAGCGGTAACCGGAAAGTGATGGAAGTTCCTTATGACGCCAACCGCCAGGCACTTAACACCTTGATGCTCGCCGAACTGGCCGAAGGAAAAGGACGCTTCATCGACCAACTACTGAACGGAGCATATATGAGCTGTGAAATGAATTCATGGGTTTTATCCGCACACTTACCTCGCCAGAGCAGCAAACGTTCACTGCCCGATTTCCGCGAACAAATTATTGACCTCGGTTCAGGCGGATATGGAGCTTTAATGGCTTGGGTGCACTATTTCTTCCGTAAACCATTCGACAAAATCAATCCCGTGGTATCTTTACAAATGCGTAAAGCAATCAAAGAACGTATTCTCGATCCATATATGAACGACGATGAAATGTGGTGGATGGCTTTTAACTGGAAACCGGGGGAAATCATCAACAACTGGAATCCCTGGTGTAACTCGAATGCCCTGCAATGTTTCTTCCTGATGGAGAACAATAAAGACAAGTTGGCAAAAGCCGTTTACCGCTCTATGCAATCAGTCGACAAATTTATCAATTTCGTGAAGTCCGACGGTGCCTGTGAAGAAGGTACATCCTACTGGGGACATGCTGCCGGCAAACTCTATGACTATTTGCAGATACTTTCCGACGGTACAGGTGGAAAACTGTCTCTGTTCAATGAGCCGATGATTCGCCGGATGGGAGAATATATGTCCCGCTCATACGTGGGCAATGGCTGGGTGGTGAACTTTGCTGATGCATCGGCACAAGGAGGAGGTGATCCCTTATTAATTTATCGTTTCGGTAAAGCTGTAAACAGCGATGAAATGATGCATTTTGCCGCTTACCTGCTGAATGGGAGAAAGCCGTATGCTACCATGGGCAACGATGCTTTCCGTTCTCTCCAGTCTCTGCTTTGCTGTAATGAACTCGCAAAAGTAACTCCGAAACACGATATGCCGGATGTAACCTGGTATCCCGAAACAGAGTTCTGCTATATGAAGAACAAGAACGGTATGTTCGTTGCCGCTAAAGGCGGATTTAATAACGAAAGTCATAATCACAATGATGTAGGAACTTTCTCTCTATACGTGAATACGATTCCCGTGATTATTGATGCCGGTGTAGGTACCTATACCAAACAGACGTTCGGTAAAGACCGCTATACTATCTGGACCATGCAAAGCAATTATCACAATTTGCCGATGATTAACGGAGTACCGCAGAAATTCGGTCAGGAGTATAAAGCGACAAACACAGTTTGCAATGAGAAGAAACGTACATTCTCTACTGATATAGCTACTGCTTATCCGGCAGAGGCGAAAGTGAAAAGTTGGATTCGCTCTTACGCACTTGATAATAATAAATTAATTATCGGTGATAGTTACACATTGAATGAGGTTATTGCTCCTAATCAATTGAATTTCTTAACCTGGGGCAATGTTACTTTCCCATCCGAAGGAAAAATCCGAATCGAAGTGAAAGGACAAAAGGTGGAAATGACCTATCCGTCACAATTTAAAGCAGAACTGGAAACAATCAAATTAGATGACCCGCGCCTGTCTAACGTATGGGGCAAGGAGATTTACCGCATCACACTAAAGACAGAAGAAAAGAAAGCGACTGGTAAATATGAATTTGTGATCCAACAAGTGAAGTAAGATGAAGTAGATTTTTTTAAGCAAGAAAAAATAAAGTATAAACAATTAAATCACAGTAAGATGAAAAAAGTATTATTTGCCGGCCTTTTGGTCATTGCAGGAGTAAGTGTAAGTGCACAGAACCTGATAAAGAATGAAAAATTTGCCACTGAAGTGAAGACTAAAGTGACTAACGCTAACAAAGCAACTGCAGGAGAGTGGTTTATCATGAATAATGAAGCTGATGGAGCTACTACTATTGCTTGGGAACAAACAGGAGATGCTAAATATCCGAATGCGATGAAATTGGACAACTCCGGTGCCGACAAGAATATCTCTTGGTATAAGGCTTTCCTGGGACAACGTATTACCGATGGTTTGGAAAAAGGTGTTTATGTTCTTACTTTCTATGCAAAAGCTAAAGAAGCAGGTACTCCGGTAGGTGTATACATCAAACAGACCAATGAAGAAAAAAACGATAATGGTAAGTACAATACTACTTTTTTCATGCGTAGAGACTACGATGCAGATGCTCAACCAAATGCTTCTGGCGCACAGTACAACTTTAAAATTAAAGATGCTGATAAATGGACTAAAGTAGTGGTTTACTATGATATGGGACAAGTAGTCAATGCAATTAGCAGTAAGAAAGCAAATGCTGACTTGGAAGTTTCTGATACTGACGATGATGCTGCTATTCTGAAGGATTGTTATCTGGCTATTCTTTCACAAAACAAAGGCGGCGTTGTAGAAATCAGCGACGTGACATTGAGAAAGAAATAAAAACTAAAGGGGTTAATATATAGTAAGTTTACAAAAAAACAGGGCAATGGAGTAGTGATACTTCGTTGCCCTGTTTCTTTTGTTATATAGATAAAGGATCTATGGAACAATCACGTCCCGCTTGGAGTGACACCATGCGGCTTATTGGATTCCGAGTTTCTTCTTCAATTCCTTTGACAGAGAATCTTTATGTACCATGATACAAATTGTTTTGGCACGTACATAACTTTCAGACATATTCAGATAACCTCCGGACTTGTTGCTTTCTGCTCCCCAGGAATTCTTGGTAATGTAATATTTAGTACCATTCTGGTCTTTTACAATGCCGGTGATGTGCATCAGGTGGTCATCGGTTGTTACAAACTTCTCGTAACCATCCTGGCGGATTTCCGGTGTTACATTGATTTCCGGATAAGGATGCTCGAACTTGAAAACTTCATCCATACGCTGATATTTAGGCATAGCTTCAAAACGGGCACGATCGGTAGTTGAGTAATCTTTCACATCCTCTACTTGCGGATTGATGGCGATTCCGTTTTTGAAAGAGAAACCCTGTTCGCTGACGTCACCATCCCAGCATACGGTATATCCCTTGTTCAATGCATAGTCGATAGCCCCGATTAGCTCGTCCAGCGGAAGATTATACATCGGTTGATTCTCCCAGTTGTCGGGCACTTCAGGTGAGAAGGTTTCATAATAAGGTTTATGAGTGAAACTGGTCAGCTCGATATAATCATCCATGTTCAATCCCAAACTTTCAGTGAAAGATTGAGGCGTATATTCCTTTCCTTTATAAGTAAACTTTTCAGGAAGCTTGCCCAAATAAATATCGAACAGATTGTTGATGAGCGCATCATATTCCGGAGTACGCTTTTTAGAAGCAATATTTGCATCCACCAATGCTTTGAGGTAGCGTGACAATGCTCCGTGGTTATGATCTTTGCTGTCGTTTAGCAATCCGGTGTATACTTCTTCCGGAACGATTCCCGCTTTCTTATAAGCGTTTTTGAAAGTGTGCGCCAAACTGCCTTCTCCAATACTTCCTTTACCACGACGCAGATAATTATCTTCGATCTGATTCATGTACTTCTGGCGGACGATAAACATTTCCGAGAGATCATATTCTCCTTTTCCCATACGGAGCAGTTCCGACTCCATAAAAGAAGCGGTGGCAAAGCACCAGCAGGTTCCTGTGGAACCCTGATCTTTAACAG
>NZ_DAWCXD010000056.1:0-18311 GCF_052357945.1 Bacteroides sp.
ATACTCCACTACAGAGTATAGAAAAAGGGACAGCCATACAATGAGTGCTTACATTTAGAATAGGGTAGAGTGAAATTGATATGAAATCTCCCCAGTCTCATTGATTAATAAAATGGCGAGCTCTCCTTTGGGAAAAAGTGGTGTACAGTGTATATGACATAGTTGTACCAACTTGTTGAACAAAATTTCTTTATCTTTCTTGTTTGGTATTCCCCATAGTTCGCGGGCAAGCGTCATTTGTTCGATCAATGCTAAAGTCTCATCTGAACAGCTGCACTGAATAGCTATTTCTTTTAAAAAGTCTTTGTTCATTACCACTTTCTTACTGTGAGTATCCAAGTGTCCCTCCGCCAGTTTTACCGCTTTTCCTATCATGATCCCCATGCTTACCTTTTGAAAACCAGTCTCTGCTGCTATTTTTAATGTCTCTCCGATAAAGTTTCCGTAATGCACAAAAGCCTGTGGAGGGAGATTCGGATAGAGGCTCCGGACAAATTTCTCACTTTTGGCTCCGGAATTGATAACCAATCGTTCCGCATTAATTGCATAGGCCACTTCCACTTCCTTGCGTATGGCATCGACGAATGCTTCCGAAGAAAAAGGTTTTACAATACCCGAAGTTCCGATAATGGAGATCCCTCCAATAATTCCCAATTTCGGGTTGAATGTTTTCAGAGCCAGTGCTTCCCCTTCGGGAACGCTGATAGTTACGTCCAGCCCTCCTCCATAGAGTAAGGATAGCTCATTGACAATCATTTTCCGGGGAGTCGAATTAATGGCAGGTTCACCGACGGCTAATCCCAATCCGGGAAGCGTGACTTTTCCCACCCCTTTTCCTTGCAGGAAATGTATGCCGGGAGAATCGGAAAAAGATACAGTGGCTACAATCTGATGTCCGTGGGTAACGTCCGGGTCATCTCCGGCGTCTTTGATGACACTGGCAGTAGCGGTATTCTCATCCGTTTTTTCTATCTTATATATAGGTAGGACGACCTTTTCTCCATCCGGTAATGTCACTTCCGTTTTTTCTTCAAAACATTCTTCTGTCAATGCAAGTAAAGCGGCTTTGGCTGCGGCTGTTGCGCAGGTTCCGGTAGTGAATCCACTTCTTAGGGCATAAAATCCCGGTACATTTAGTTCAACAGCCCGTCTCAATCCGTATTTCCCATTTACTGTAATAAAACCCTCGGGCAGGGGAGGACGGCGGACCACATAAATTTTGATTCCGTTTTTCAGAGCAGCTTCTATTTTTTCGATGAAGCCTCCCGAACTGCCGCTTTCTTTTGTGATAATCGCTTGCGGGGAAAGTTGCTTAAAAAGGAGTGATTCATCTTCTTCGGGTTGATAGAAAATCAGTTTTTCTTTGGGGAATCCTGCCTTTATGGCAATATCTACGGATTCCGACCGTTCCAGAACCCGAAAGATACAGTCATGCTCTTTCCAGAAACCTTGTAGCTTGGTAATAGTTTGAGTGCCGGTAAGAGCCAGTAGTTTCTCTATACCGTCCTGTTTCATACGGGCGACGGCGCCTTCGAAGTCATCACACCAAATGATTTCCTCCGATAATTCCGGATAGATACGCTCCAGGCGCACTACCTTGATCGTTAATTCTTTTGCCGCGAGGAAGATATTCTGGTGGAGTTGTTGCGCAAATGGATGGGCGGCATCTATTATTAATCGGATGTCGTGTTCACGGCAGAAAGAAATGATTTTTTCTGAATCCATGTTGCCGGTCAGTCGCGTCATATTTCTGCACGTGACTTCCTGAAGGGTGCCACGTGTGGAATAATAAAAGGGTTGTCCTGCTTCATCGAGGGTTTCAGCGGCAGTGCGTCCCTCCGTCGTTCCTCCGAAAATCAGTATCATGGGCGGAAAAGATGTTTGAATTCATCAGCATATAGTCTGGATAATCCCTCCCGGTGGTCGATGGCATTACCGACTACAAGCAGGGTAGTAAGAGTCAGATGGTTGTCACGGACAATTTGAGCAAGATCTTTCAGCTTGCCGCGATATATCTTCTCTTCTTTCCAGGTGAGTTTGTAGCAGGCGGCTACGGGTGTTTCGGGAGAGTAGGCTTGCAAGAGCTCTTCCTGTACCTGCTCCACAATAGCAGCACTTAGATAGATACACATCGTGCTTTGCGAGCGTGCCAGCAAATGAAGTTTTTCTTTTTCGGGCATCGGTGTCCGACCCTCTCCACGAGTGAGGATAATGCTTTGCACTTCTTCAGGAATCGTGAACTGTGATTTGAGGGCGGCGGCTGCGGCCTGAAAAGAAGAAATGCCGGGAGTGATGTGATACCTCATTCCGTATTGGTCGAAGAATGCCATCTGTTCGGCAATAGCTCCGTAAATACACGGGTCACCTGTGTGGAGACGTACTACAAACAATCCTTTGTCATAGAAAGACTTCATGAGGGTGAATTGCTCCTCCAATGTCATGTCCGCCGAACTTCTGACGGTAGCTCCCGATTTGGCGTAATACGTCAGTTCGCGTGGTACCAGACTACCGGCATAAAGAATGAGGTCTGCCTTTTCCAACATTCTCTTGCCTCTTACAGAAATCAGTTCCGGGTCGCCAGGACCGGCTCCCACAATCTCGATATGCCCGTTGTTGCGGTCACTATCAGCAGAAAGTGCTACGGCAAAAGTGAAATTATTTCCTCCGGATAGTATTCCTTTTTGCTTTTCCATCAGCAATCTGCCGTAATCGGAGGCACGGATAGCAGAACTTTCGGCCACCCCATCAACGCCTGTCACTTCTTTCACTTTTTCGGAGGGATTCGGAACGCTGATATCTGCCAGTTCTTCGGCTTTATAAATATGTAGTATGCTGTTTGAGAACTGCGTATGTAATTCTGCAATCAGCGGTTCGTCCTTTTTCAGTTCAATCGTTGAAATGCTTTTCACAGCGAGCGGAGAAAGATGGTGTCGCAACAACTCATCTTTCATATAAGTGCAGACTCCCTGTGGAGAACATTCTTTTTTGCAGCCTACCCCGATATGAAGCACGGGCGGATAGAACTGCAGTGTCGGGATAGGAGCGTCATATTCCCACGGACCAACAGTGATGAGTAATTGGTATTCGGCCAGCGGTATTTCTTCCAATCTATAATAGATATCTGTATGTTCCGGACAGCTCTGTTCAAGTTCGGCCGTTCCTTTATCCTTGACACTAAGCAGCAGGGCTGTCTTGTGTTTATTCACAAACTGAAAAATAGCCTGATTCATGGAAGCCGGTGTTGCCGAAGTTCTCCATCCGTAACGGGAGGTAAACGTATCCAGCGCCCACAACTGTTGATTATCACTTTGGGTGGTGACGATGGCTTCCCCTCCGGTGATTCCCGCAACGATTCGTGTCAGTTCATTGCCGCCTCCGATATGTCCGGACAGTACGGAGATAACGAAACGTCCGGTACTGTCAACGTTAATCACTGCCGGATCGGCATATTTGTTCCGGATGCAGGAAGCAATACTTCTCACACAGATGCCGAGTGCACCGATAAAAACGATTGCTTTAAAATCGGAAAAATGTTCTTTCATAAACCCGCTGTATGAGGTGATTGTTTCGCATCCCTCTGCTTCTCCTTTGAGGTATATGGCGGATTCTGCTAACTCTCTGCTTATATTCCTGGCTATGGGCAGACTTGACTCGGAAATTAAAATGATTGCTGTCTGAACGCTCTTTTCCATCCTGAAAATAATTAATTGAGGTAATGTTGCAAAAGTACAATAATAATCAGTTTCTTTTCTTGAGAGGTAGTGTAAATTTCGTGTTACTAAAAATATTTTTAGATATGTTATGAGATACAAATTAAATGTAGTAATTTTGCAGCACTTTAGGTGATGTTTTCAATCGTCCGATTGAACATAAAAGGGAATCCGGTGTGAATCCGGAGCAGTGCCCGCTACTGTAACATCCATCTATTGAAAGTTTTACTACTGCCACTGTGCCGGATGCACGGGAAGGCGAACTTTCAGGATGAAGTCAGGAAACCTGCCTAAGGAAGAAACAATAGTTAACTTGTTCTCGGGGCTAAGAACATAAACTATAGAAATTTAAGCATAATCACAAAATGTTGAAAAAACTTATTTTGACCACCATGTTGGTCGGTGTATGTTGTGTTGTGTCCGCTCAGGTTACAATCAAGGGGCGTGTGTTGAATTCTGAAACCGGAGAGCCTGTTGTCGGAGCGAATATTCGGGTGGACCATAGTCTGCAGGGGGGAACTACGAATGCAAAAGGAGAGTTTATAATCAAGGGATTGCCTGATGGCAAACAAACCCTGCAAGTATCACATCTCAATTATGAACCGCAACGGTATTCCACTTCAAAGAGTGTAAATGACGTCGTGATACGCATGACGGAAAGTCATAACAATTTAAACCAGGTGGTAGTGACCGGAACCGGAACACATCGCCGGATGGTGGATAGTCCCATCCCGGTAAATGTATTGACTGCCAAAGATATCAAGGAGGCCAATGTTACGAATCTTGAGGAGGCTCTTACCAAACTCACTTCTAACTTTTCTTTCTCTACCAGCGGTATGGGAACGGAAATGGTGCTTAATGGCTTGAATAGCGATTATATCCTTGTATTGGTGAACGGACGGAAACTGATTGGCGATGATGCGTTGATGCGCATCAACATGGCAAACGTGAAACGAATTGAAATACTGAACGGTTCGGCATCTGCGCTGTATGGTAGTGACGCCATTGGTGGAGTTATTAATATCATCACGGATGACAGCAAAAACAAGATTGACGCATCGAGCACTACCAAGGTGAGTGACCACGGACGTTTTTCGGAAGCTGTGAATCTGGATTTGAATGTTGGCAAACTTTCATCGTATACTTCTTACCAACGCCAACAGTCGGATGGCTGGAAACTTCATCCGATGACCGAAACGGTGAATAAAAAAGGGGAAGTGAAACTGGATCCTACCGATAAACAGGCTTTCACCGGTTATCATTCGAATACGGTCAACCAGAGTTTCTCTTATTCTCTGAATCATAAGACAACGCTGTATGCACAGGGTTCGTACTATAATTTCCTGAATGACCGTCCGGTAACGGAATATAAATATAATATGTATCATGAGAATTATACGTATGGTTTCGGTATGAAGTATATTGTGAATAAGAAAGCATATATCGATGCCGATTTCTATTCGGACAATTACAAGTCGGCTTATGACTATATTCAGGAAAGCGGTGACTTTAAGATTGGAGATAAGGAAACTCGTAAGAAACAATATTTTTACCGGGGAAATGTGAAGAGTATTATCAAGGTGAACAGCAAGAACAAACTGTCTGCCGGATTGGAATATCTGGATGAAAAGCTGGAAAGTGAATCGGACAATATCTCTAATAAGACGCTCTACACCATGGCTTTATATGCACAGGATGAGTGGACGATTGCCGAATCTCTGCAAGCAGTAGTGGGATTGCGTTACATTTATAATGAAACATTTGAAGATCATTTCACTCCGACAGCTTCTATTATGTATAGGGAGGGTGGTTTCCGTGGCCGATTGTCTTTTGCAACAGGTTTCCGCACGCCTACTCTTTCTGAAATTTACGCTACGGATCTGGCAAAGACTACCAATCGCTATACTATCGGAAATCTGGAACTGAAACCGGAAGAAAGCAAGAATTTCTCATTGAATCTGGAATATACTCATTCCCGTTTTTCTGTATCAGCAACGGCTTTTGTAAATAATGTGACGGATATGATTAATTACCGTACTTTGAGCGATGAAGAAGCTGCACAGTACGGTGATTATGATGAAGTGCGCCAGCGTGACAACATCGATAAAGTGAGAATCAAAGGGGTGAATGTAAATGCAAATGCTTACCTGGGACTTGGATTCAATCTGGGAGCCGGCTATACGCTGTTGGATGCAAGAAATCTGATAACGGACAAACCGATTGACAAAAGTGTCAAGTATGCAGGAAACGTAAATGCGCAATGGTCTAAGAACTGGGGATTGTATGGACTGAACATCAATATGGTTGGTCGCGGACAGGGAAAGAGATATTCCGAAACGTATGACTATGATTCATCCGGTTTTATGCTTTGGGATTTGAATACAGGACATACATTCAATCTGAAATATTTCATTCTGAATGCCGGTTTGGGTGTTGAGAACCTGTTCGACTGGGTAGACGACCGTCCCTGGAATACGAAGAAACCTTATTCGACCATTACACCGGGAAGAGCTTTCTATGCAAGCCTGACGATTCGTTTTAGAAAATAAGGATAAGAAATAATCGATAAGAGAGATGGAAGATTTGAAACCGGTATATATCGTTTCTTTAGGTCCGGGTGAAGCGGGGCTTATCTCTTTGATAGGAGGTGCTACACTATGTCGGGCAAATGCTATTTTTTGCCCGAAAACAAATGCGCGTTCCCGGTCTTCTGTTCTTCTGAAAGAATTGAAGATAAAGAAAGAATCTATCAGACGCTATACATTGCCGATGAGTAAGAAGCGTGAGATGGCTTATGAGGCTTACGATAAGGTTTTTGAAGAAATAGTCAGCCTGTATTCGGAAGGTTTATGTGTGGCGATAGTGGCTGAAGGAGATGCAGGTTTTTATTCTTCTACCAGTTATTTGGTCGGAAGGCTCAAAAAAGCGGGGATACCTATCAAGCAGATTGCCGGTGTTCCGGCGTTTATTGCAGCGGCGGCTTCCATCGGTCTTTCCATTGTGGAACAAGAAGAACGGTTGACGGTGTGTCCGGGAAAAGTGGACAGGGAACTGTTCTGCCGGATTGCTTCCGGTAGTGAAGTGGCGGTAGTGATGAAACTATCGCAGTGTGAGGAGGAAGTGAAGCATTTTATAAGTTTGGAGGAAGGACTTGTCTGTCATTATTTCGAGAATGTGGGAGCGGACGGGGAATTTTATACGTGTGATAAGAAAGATATATTGGCAAGGGAATTTCCTTATTTCTCTTTAATGATAATAAAAGGTAGATGAAACGAATGAGACAAATATGGTTAACAGGACTTGTTTTGTTGTCTTTATCCGCAGAGGTAAGTGCACAGAGCAATGTCGCCATGCAGGATTCGATTCCTGAAATAGTGGTGACAGGTACGGGAACGGAACACTATCTGAAAGATGCACCTGTGCAGACGGAAGTGATTAGCCGCAAAATGCTGGATAGTTATGCAGGGGCTACCTTGGAAGATATTTTGAGCGGACTGTGTGCTTCTTTTGATTTTAGTGCTGGTGATATGGGAGCCAATATGCAATTGGGAGGACTCGGCAATGGTTATATATTAATCCTTGTTGATGGCAAGAAGATGCATGGTGATGTAGGCGGACAGAATAATCTGGGCTTGATCGATCCGGCTCGTATTGAACGTATTGAAATCGTGAAAGGAGCTGCTTCGGCACTTTACGGAAGTGATGCTATTGCAGGAGTGGTGAATATTATATTAAAGAAACACCGCGAAAATATTTTGATAGAAAATACAAGTCGCGGCGGATCGTATGGAGAATTCCGGCAGTCGAATACCGTACAGTTCAAGGTTGGTAAATTTACTTCTTCCACTAATTTCCAACTGAAGCATTCAGACGGATGGCAGAATACAACTTATGAAGATCCGAACCGTTATGAATATCCTATAACCAATTCTATCAATAAGACTGTAAATCGCTACACGGACTGGCAAGTGGCACAGCGTTTCGATTATCAGGCTACAAAGGATTTGAGCCTTTATGCTGACGGTAGCTTTTATCGCAAACGGATATATCGTCCTTGCGGAGTGCCTGACTATAAGACTTATGATTTCCTTTATCGTAACTCTTCTGTTGCGACAGGAGGTAAGTTGAAGCTGAAAAATAGCAATAGCATTATGCTGGACGTCAACTATGATAGTCATGCTTATTATTATATGTATACTCGCGAGACTTGGGATAAGGAGTATGATGATAGTGGCAAGGAGATCAGTTTTCCATATTTCCCCGGTGATAAAGGATTGCAAAGCGATCAAAGCCGCTTGTTATTGCAGTTGAAAGGTATATTCAATCTGCCATACTTCAATCGTTTGAGTGTGGGTACTGATACGGAAATCAATTGGCTGGATGCTCCCCGTCGACTGGATGAAAAAGATCAGGTATCCGATTATACGACCTCTTTCTATGCGCAGGATGAATGGACGCCTATTGAACGGTTGAATATCACAGCGGGAGGGAGATTGACAGTGAATCAGAACTTTGGTGTGCGCATCACTCCGAAAGTATCGGCACTTTATAAGTTAGGAGCTTTTAATCTGCGTGCTACCTATTCGGAAGGATTCAAGACACCGACACTGAAAGAATTGCATTACCGTTATATCCGTCAGATGTCAATAATCTCATTGAATCTGGGAAATACGGAGTTGGATCCACAGACCAGCCGTTATGTTTCCGGTGGACTGGAATATAATGGAACTCGTTTCAGTATCAATGTCACGGGATATTGTAACTGGGTAGATAATATGATAACTCTAGTCACTATTCCTCTTTCGCAGGCTCCGGGTGATTTGGTTGTTACCTATGATCCTGCCCGTGTACGCCAGTATCAGAACATGGATGATGCCCGTACTTATGGGGTGGATGTGAATGCCAAATGGACACCGGTCCAATCACTGACTCTGACAGGAGGTTATAGCTATCTGGATACTGAAGCGAACCAATATGATGAAGAAGATCAAGTGATGAAACATGTCATTATTGATGGTATGGCTCATCATCGTGCTACTGTGAGTGCCATCTGGACGCATGCGTGGAGACGGAGTAACTATCGTCTTGGCATTGGAGTTTATGGACGTATTCAGAGTAAACGTTATTATCAGGATGATGGAAATGGCAAGGCTTATAATCTTTGGAGGCTGAATACCCGTCACCAATTCAAATTGGGCAAACGATGGAATGCCGAGGTGAATGTGGGAATCGATAATATCTTCAATTATTATGAGACAACGTATCACAGCCTGAATTATGGTACAACTACAGTGGGACGAACTTTCTATGGTTCATTGATGATACAATTCGGACAAAAAAAAACAAAAAATACATGATGTTTAACCCTTTAAAATTTTAAAGACATGAAACAGTTTAGATTTATGATGATGACAGCTTTAGTAGCTGTAATGTCCCTTTCGGCAGTATCTTGCTCCGACGACGATGATGATGTGGCAAAATCCAACCACGATAAGAAGATGGAAGCAGTAACTGCCGAAGTACAAGCCAACAAAAAGCATGATACAGCCTTGCTGCTAGTGACTTTTGGTAGTACGTGGGATGCGCCTCAAACGACTTTCAATAATATGAAAGCGCAGTTTGCTAGTAAGTTCCCTAACATGGATATTTATTTTTCTTTCACTTCGGAGATTTGTATGACCCGTTGCGCGGCAAAAGGTTGGAATTATTATGCACCTTCTTTCTATTTGGAAGCTATTGGTCTGGCAGGATATAAGACGGTTTGCGTGCAATCTCTTCATGTTATTCCCGGCGAAGAATTCCTTCGGGTACAGAATGTCGTGAAAGATTTCCATAATGATGGTGAGCACCCGGAATTTGCCAACGTGAAAGTATATTTGGGTGGTCCGTTGTTGGAAACAGAGGAAGATGTAACCAATGTAGCAAAGATTCTGCATGAAACTTATAAAAGTAAAGTGGAGTCGAATAATATTGTGACTTTCATGGGACATGGAAATCCCGAAAATTATAACTACGGGAATGGTAACTCTCGCTACACGATGATGGAAGCAGAGTTGCAGAAACTTAATTCTAATTATTTTGTGGCTACTGTAGATATGGAAGATAATTATATAGACGATATGATTTCCCGTATGCAGGCAGCTAACAAGAAATCAGGTAATGTGATCTGTCATCCGTTGATGTCTATTGCAGGCGATCATGCTAATAATGATATGAAGGGTGGTGTTGGTGCCACGGCTGAAGAAGGAAGTTGGCGCTATGAATTGGCAAAAGCCGGATATACTTGCCCGTTGGCTAACTGTGATATCAAAGGATTAGGTGATTATTCCAAGATTGTAAGCGTATGGGTTAGCCATATTGAGAAGAAGGTCGCTGATAATGATGCAATGTATGATCCGGATGCGGAAGAAGAATAATTGGTTGATTAGTTGAGTGTGAAATAATCATACTGCTAATAAACAAAATAAAGCTAACCAAAATGGCCGTACTTGCTATAAATAAAACGGGATCATTTTAGTTGGCTTTTTATATAGTCAGGATATTCTGTGATTTTTTATTCAGAACTATCTGATTACATTTTATCTTGTTTAAGTTTTTATCTTTACCTTTGTTTCAGGTATAATCCTGAAGATGTATGAAAGAAAATAAGATCATAGTAGCAGGTATCGGTCCCGGTAGCCCGGAAGATATTACTCCAGCTGTCGTTAATGCCTTGAAAGAGTCAGATGTAGTGATTGGATATAAGTATTATTTTCAGTTTATTACCTCCTGGCTGTCGGAACAGACAGAATGCATAGATACCGGAATGAAGCGGGAGAAAGCCCGTGCAGAATTGGCTTTTGAATATGCTGAACAGGGAAAAACTGTTTGTGTCATCAGTTCCGGTGATGCGGGAATCTATGGGATGGCTCCGTTGATTTATGAAATGAAACGGGAACGGGGGAGTGAGGTCGAGATCCTCGTGCTGCCCGGTATCAGTGCTTTCCAGAAAGCTGCGTCATTGCTGGGTGCTCCCATCGGTCATGATTTTTGCATTATCTCTCTGTCCGACTTGATGACTTCCTGGGAAATCATAGAAAAAAGAATCACTGCCGCTGCTACTGCCGACTTTGTAACAGCCATTTACAACCCTAAGAGTGAGGGACGTTACTGGCAGCTTCATCGACTGAAAGAAATTTTTCAGCAATCCCGTTCACCGGAAACGCCCGTAGGTTATGTCCGTCAGGCAGGCCGGGAAGAAGAAACGGTGGTAGTGACCACCTTGCAGGATTTCGATCCGGAAGAAGTGGATATGTTTACAGTAGTACTGATTGGCAATTCACAAACCTATCAATTTCAGAACCGGATGGTAACTCCTCGCGGATATTATCGCGAACAGGAAAAGGGTGAAGTCGGAAAAGGACAGGAGATTATGATGAACTCTTTCCGGAAGATAGAGGAAGAGATGCAGAATAAAGAAATTGACCTTGACCGTAAATGGGCTTTATTTCATGCCATACATACCACAGCGGATTTTGAAATGGAGAAGCTGGTATATACGGATAAGGAGGTTGTAAAGAACTTGTATGAACAGATTGCTTCCGGACGGATTAAGACGATTATCACAGATGTCACGATGGTGGCTGCCGGCATACGGAAAGGTGCTTTACAGCGTTTAGGGGTGGAAGTGAAATGTCATCTTTCCGACGAACGTGCAGTGGAACAGTCGAAGAAACGGGGGACTACCCGTTCACAGGAAGCTATTCGCCTGGCTGTAGAAGAACATCCGGATGCTCTTTTTGTATTTGGCAATGCACCTACGGCATTAATAGAACTGTGCGATCTGATTCGAAAAGGAAAGGCACACCCGTCCGGGGTTATTGCAGCTCCCGTAGGATTTGTGCATGTGAAAGAGTCGAAATACATGATAAAGACATTCACGGAAGTACCGAAGATTATCGTTCAGGGCAGACGGGGAGGAAGTAATCTGGCCGCTACATTGGTGAACGCGATTTTATGTTTTGATGATGCCCGGACACTGCGCCCCGGCAGAGATGTATAGAAGAGTATAGACATTTTATATGACAGAATGCAGGAATTTCATATCATAGGAATAACAGATAGTCGCGAACTCTCTTTCAGTAAGGAGGTTCAGGTTTTGATTGCCCGTTCTCATGTCTTTTCGGGTGGAAAGAGACACCATGAAATTATGGCTGCCATGTTACCGGAATCATCGGTTTGGATAGATATAACTGTGCCTCTTGACGCTGTGTTCGAGTGTTATGCCGATTATCAGGAAATAGTAGTTTTTGCTTCCGGTGATCCTTTGTTTTTTGGTTTTGCCAATACGGTGATGCGTAAACTGCCCGAGGCTGTTGTTAAAGTCTATCCGTCTTTCAATTCCTTGCAGCTTTTAGCACACAAAGCTTTGTTGCCTTATCATGATATGCGGACGATTTCTCTGACTGGCAGACCGTGGAAAGCCTTGGATGAGGCTCTTATTTCCGGAGAGACATTGATTGGTTCGCTTACTGACAGAGAAAAAACACCTGCTTCCATAGCTGCCCGGATGCAAGCGTACGGATATGCCAACTACCGGATGATTGTGGGTGAGCAGTTGGGGAATGAAGAGGAAACAGTGGCAGAATATAGTGTGGAGGAAGCGATGGAAAGGCATTTCAGGATGCCGAATTGTGTGATTTTAAAGCGTATAACTGTTCGTGAACGGCCGTTCGGAATTCCGGAAGAGCAGTTTGAATTGCTGGACGGGCGGGCGAATATGATAACCAAGATGCCTGTTCGTCTGCTGTCATTGAGTCTGCTCGATTTGAGAAACAGATCGGTGATGTGGGACGTGGGTTTTTGTACCGGTTCTGTTTCCATTGAGGCGAAGTTGCAATTTCCTCATCTCGATATTGTTGCTTTTGAAAAAAGAGAGGCGGGGCGGCAATTGATGGAAACGAATAGTCGTCGGTTTGGTTGTCCGGGAATAACGACGGTGATTGGAGATTTTCTGGATATGCCGTTAGAGAAATTTCCCATGCCTGATGCTGTCTTTATTGGAGGTCATGGTGGCAAGTTGGGAGAAATGATAAAGAAAATAGCTCCTTTATTGCCTGTTGGTGGGACGCTGGTGTTTAATTCTGTATCCGAAGACAGTAGGAATCAATTTGAGAAAGCAATAGACGATAATGGATTGAAACTTGAACAAGTGATCCGACTGACAGTAGACGAGCATAATCCCATTGATACACTGAAAGCTATAAAACGATGAAACAGACCAGTCATTTCTTAATTGGAGCCGCTTCTTCGGGAGGTGGAAAAACAACCTTTACAACAGGGTTGTTAAGACTGTTTCGTGATAGAGGACTGAATGTGCAGCCTTATAAATGTGGCCCTGATTATATTGATACGAAGTATCATGAGATGGCAGCAGGTAATGCTTCCGTCAATCTCGATCTCTGGCTCTCTTCTCAAAAACATGTAAAGGAGACGTATGCAAAATATGCGGCTGCAATGGATGTATGTGTGACCGAGGGAGTGATGGGACTTTTCGACGGTTTCGATGGAATGGAGGGAAGCAGTGCGGCTATTGCCGCCTTATTGAATATCCCTGTTGTTCTTGTAATCAATGCCAAATCAACGTCTTATACAGTAGCTCCGATTCTATATGGCTTTAAATATTTCAATCCGTCGGTGCGACTTGCCGGTGTGGTATTCAATCAGGTAGCTTCCGAACGCCATTACTCTTTTTTACAGAAAGCCTGTGAAGATGTAGGCGTAGAATGTTTCGGCTTTCTTCCCCGATTGAAAGAACTGGAAGTACCCTCCCGTCATTTGGGATTGACGTTGGATGCTTCCTATCAGTTTGATAAATTCGCTTCTGTGGTGGCGCAGGCGATTGAAGAGCATGTGGCGGTTGACCGGATTCTTGAAGTATGTAGTGTACCATTGGTTGATTATAATGCACATATCTCGATTCCATCGACAGAAATCTCCAAAGACATTCTTTCTGAAAAAAAATGGAAGATAGCAGTAGCACAGGATGCTGCATTTAATTTCATGTACCGGGAGAACTTGGCTCGTCTGAAAGAATTAGGGACAGTTACCTTTTTCAGTCCCATGAGCGATGAACATCTGCCCGATTGTGATTTAGTTTATTTGCCGGGTGGTTACCCTGAATTTTTCCTGAAAGAGCTGGAAAGTAACATAGCCATCAAGCAACAATTAAAAATGTATGTGGAAAGTGGAGGCCGTTTGCTTGCCGAATGTGGTGGGATGATGTATCTTTGTGACAGTATCCGGGGAATGGATGGAAAACAATATGCCATGGTCGGATTACTGCATCAGAGGGCTACTATGGAAAATATGAAACTAAGGCTTGGTTATCGAACCCTCCGGATAGGAGAGCAGGTATGGAAAGGACATGAGTTTCATTACTCTTCCATTGAAAAAGAACTTCTATCCATTGCAGAGGTGGCAGATGCGAAAGGAAATCCTGTTTCCACTCCGCTTTATCGATATAAGAATTTGATTGCAGGCTATACACACCTCTATTGGGGTGAGATGAACTTAATGAAACTTTGGGAATGATGAGAAGAATATATACCCGTACGGGAGACAATGGAACTACCGGAATCTTTGGTGGTGAGCGTGTCGAAAAAGATGATATCAGGATTGAGGCTAATGGTACGATTGACGAACTGAATACGGTGATAGGAATAGTCCGCTCACTTCTTCCTGAACAGGATGAATGGCACGAATGGCTGTATGAAATACAGATGGAACTGATGTCATGTATGAGTCATGTGGCTACTCCATCCGTTAAAAGGGGCGAAAACCCGAATACCTTGCGTACGGATCTGACCGGTCTTCTGGAAAAAAGAATGGATACAATGAATGCCGCTATGGAAGATAATGGCTATTTTATACTACCGGGTGGTACACAAATTTCTGCACAATTGCATTATGCGCGTGTTATAGCAAGGCGTGCCGAACGGAGGCTTTGCACATTACATCGGCAGGACCCGGTGCCGCAATCTCTGCTTGAATTCATCAACCGGTTATCTGACTTGTTCTTTGTCATGGCACGTTATGAAATGTATCGGCAGCACTGGACTGAAGAGAAATGGAAAGCTTTCGGTTATAAGCGCAAAGCTTCAACCCCTGACCAAAGTAAATAGAAAGATGGAGAAGAAAAAACTAAATTCCTTTATGCTTGCCGGAACAGGTAGCGATGTCGGGAAAAGTATTCTGGCTGCGGCATTCTGCCGCATATTGAAGCAGGACGGATATCATCCTGCACCGTTCAAGGCCCAGAATATGGCTTTGAATTCGTATGCCACTCCCGAGGGATTGGAGATCGGCAGGGCGCAAGCCGTTCAGGCGGAAGCTGCCGGTGTTCCCTGTCATACGGATATGAATCCGTTGTTGTTGAAGCCAAGCTCCGAACATACTTCGCAGGTTGTGTTATTGGGGAAACCAATCGGTGACCGGAATGCGTATGAGTATTTCCGCAAGGAGGGAAGGGAAGAATTACGAAAAGTAGTCAATGAGTCGTATGATCGCCTCGCTACCAGATATAATCCGATAGTGATGGAGGGGGCCGGCAGTATCTCGGAAATTAATCTGCAGGACGTCGACCTGGTCAATATGCCTATGGCAAAACACGCTGGGGCAGATGTTTTTCTGGTGGCGGACATTGATCGTGGTGGTGTATTTGCCAGTGTGTATGGTTCTATTCTGTTGCAGACTCCGGAAGAACGTTCATTGATTAAGGGTATTATTATCAATAAGTTTAGAGGGGATATCCGCCTGTTTGAGTCCGGAATAAAGATGATCGAAGACCTCTGCAAGGTTCCTGTGCTTGGAGTAGTGCCTTACTATAAGGGGATTTATATAGAAGAAGAGGACTCTGTGATGCTTGAGTCTAAAAACCGGGAGGCTATGGCCGGAAAAATCAATATAGCTGTGATCTTGCTGCGTCATCTGTCTAACTTTACCGATTTTAATGTGTTGGAACGGGATGAACGGGTGCATTTATATTATACCAATAATGTGAATGAAATAGCGAAAGCAGATATTGTATTGTTGCCCGGAAGCAAGAATACGCTGGATGATCTTTATGAATTGCGCTGTAACGGAGTAGTACAAGCTATTCTGAAAGCTCATCGGGAAGGGGCGACCATCATGGGCATCTGTGGCGGTTATCAGATGATGGGACTGGAAATACGCGATCCTGACGGAGTAGAGGGAAGTTTTAAATTACTCCCCGGCTTGGGGTTACTTCCTGTTATCACTACCATGCAGGGAGATAAAGTGACCCGGCAGGTGAATTTCACTTTTGATGAGTCGGATACGGTTTGTAAGGGATATGAGATACACATGGGCAGAAGTGTACCTGCCGAAGGATTCTCCCCTTCTCCTTTAAATAAACTGGAGGATGGAAGAGAGGATGGCTACCGGAATGGCCGGAAATGTATGGGAACATATATTCATGGCATACTTGATAACCAGTCATTTATAGATTTCCTGCTCAAGCCTTATGCCGACAAACTGGAACAGCAGACCTTTGACTATGCAACATTCAAGGAAGAACAATATGATAAGTTGGCGGAACATGTGAGAAAACACATCAATATGCCATTACTTTATAAAATATTAGAAAGAAATGATTGAGGGACACGGAGACGATCTTTATAAATACGGAAAGAAAATAGTTAGCAATTTCAGTTCGAATGTATATAACCGGATCGATCATTCGGGACTTTTCCAACGACTGAATGAGCGGCTCTCTACCATTTGCAGTTATCCCGAGCCAATGCCTTATTCTTTGGAAAGTGAAATAGCCCGGAGGTATTCGCTCACTCCCCGTCAGGTTTGTGTGACTAATGGAGCGACGGAAGCTATTTACCTGATAGCACAAGCCTTTCAAGGATGTATTTCAGCCGTGTTGGGGCCAACCTTTAGCGAGTATGCGGACGCATGCCGGGTACATCGGCACAAAGTGAAGCCTTTTTATTCATTGGACGCTTTACCGGAAGATGCGGAACTGGTGTGGATCTGCAATCCGAATAATCCGACAGGTGAAGTGCGAAATAAGGAAGACCTGAAAGCATTGGTCGATTCTCATCCTGATAAATTGTTTGTATTCGATCAGTCTTACGAGTATTTCACATTAAAGTCACTTCTTGGGGTTAAAGAAGCCGCCTCCTTTCCAAATGTGATCCTGCTCCATTCTATGACCAAGCAATACGCGATTCCGGGACTGAGGGTGGGTTATTTTACTGCCTCCGAGGGATTGACCAATGATGTTCGTTGCCGCCGGATGCCTTGGTCTGTGAATAGCTTGGCTATTGAAGCCGCAAAATATCTTCTGGAAGAGGGAGACGGTATTTCAGCGGATATTCCACAACTTCTGGCGGAACGTGAGCGACTGACAAACCTCTTGCTTGCCACGGGTATGTTGGAAATATGGCCGACTGATACACATTATATGTTGATAAAACTACGTATGGGGAAAGCGGTAGCCCTTAAAGACTTTCTGGCCGTGAATCATGGAATACTCATTCGTGATGCATCCAACTTTGAGGGATTGGACGAGCGTTTCTTTCGGATTGCTACGCAGACTCCCGAAGAAAATGATAAGCTGGTGAAAGCAATCAGTGAATGGATGGAGCAGATAATGAGTTAAAAGATATTTTGTTTATGATGAGTTACTTTATCGCTATAGGAGTAGTACTGCGTGTTTTATTGCCGGCCTGGCTGCTGGATCGTCTATTCGGTGATCCGGTGTCTTTGTCTCATCCTGTCATCTGGTTCGGAAAGATGATTGCTTTCGGGGAAAAGAGACTGAATAAAGGATCCTATAAGTTATGGAAAGGAGGAATCATGTCCGTTCTGTTAATTCTGTTCGTTTATTCGGTCACCATAGGAATCGAATATGTCCTTTCTTTTTTAGGAACTCCTGCAGTGATCGGTTTTGATATAATCTGCATTTTCTTTTGTCTGGCCGGAACTACATTGATTAAAGAGGTCAGAATGGTATTTGAGGCGGTTGATCGTTCTTTGGAAGAGGGACGTATTCAGGTTGCCCGTATTGTAGGGCGTGATACCTCCGAACTTTCTGCACAGGAAGTCAGGACTGCTGCTCTTGAAACTTTGGCGGAAAATTTGAGCGACGGAGTGATTGCTCCTCTTTTCTGGTATTTGTTGTTGGGCGTTCCGGGAATGATGGCCTACAAAATGGTGAATACGCTTGATTCCATGATTGGTTATCATAGTGATCGTTATCTTCTTTTTGGGCGTGTGGCAGCTCGTGTTGATGATGTCGCTAATTATATTCCTGCCCGTCTTACTGCTTTTCTGATGGTATTGGCAAGTGGTCGGCTGAAACTTCTGTCATTTGTGAAGAGATATGGCAGAGAACATGCAAGTCCCAATTCCGGCTATCCGGAAGCCGCTCTTGCAGGTATCCTGAATTGTCGTTTCGGCGGTCCTCATCACTATTTTGGTCAACTCTTTACAAAGCCTTATATCGGAGTGAATGAACGTTTGCTGAATACATCCGATATGCGGATGGGAGTTGCTGTCAATCGTCGTGCAGAAGAGATGATGATTGTC
>NZ_DAWCXD010000056.1:18411-31839 GCF_052357945.1 Bacteroides sp.
CGATATGCGGATGGGAGTTGCTGTCAATCGTCGTGCAGAAGAGATGATGATTGTCTTGACTGTCTGTGTACGGGCGCTCTTGATATATATGATTGGATGATTTGCCGGGTATGGAATCCTTGTAAAAGATAAGTTTATAACTCTTCTAACCGGATGATTCCTCCGTAGGCAGGTACTGCCTGAAATGCTTCTTCCGGTTGAATCAACTTTGCATAAATCTGTGCGCAAATCAATACGCCGCCATGAGCGAATACTACTATATTTTCACCCTCCTTTTGTCTGACTTCGTCTAAAAACGCGGCTACCCGTTTATACTGATCGGCAAACGATTCTCCATTGGTTGCTTTTACATTCAAGTAATCGTCGTACCAGCATTGGAGATTCGGGTCTTTGATTTTTTCAAAATACTGCATTTCCCAATCTCCGAAATCAAGTTCCAGTATTCTTGGGTCACGGATGGCATCTCCGAATCCGCAATACTGTGCCAGACGGGTGCATCTGGATAGAGGACTGGTGTAGGCCATATCAAAGTGAATGGATTCGATTTTGGCTTTGGTTACGGCTGCTTCTATCTCAAATGTAGGACGTAAAGGAACGTCTGACTGACCGTAACAAAGACCTTTAGGAACGTCGACAGAGGTATGTCTGATTAGATAAATATTCATAGGTTTACTTATTTTATATAGATAGACATCACTGCTCCCAGCCAGAAACTCATTTCGCTTAGGAGAAATAATGCACCGCAACAATCTCCGGTATATCCGTTCAGACGTCGTTTCATCATCCGGCAGATAAAGAAGAATACCAGAATGGGAAATATACATATGGGCCAGTAGCTTGGAGGAAGTAATAGGAGAGGCAGTATTCCACCCATCGCAGACATTACGATCTCCCCAAAACTCATTCTTGTATATACTGTTCCGGATTTGCTATCTTCTTCTTTCCGTGCATAGGGCAGGTAATTGATGATATTGGAAGAAATGAATTTACTCCAAGTATCTCCGCTTAGTAATAAGAAAGGAGTAACTGCTAAGGGAAGTGCGACCAGTAGATTGTAAGCAAATAAATAATAGATGATTAATCCCAAAACTCCGTAGCTTCCGATATGGGAATCTTTCATGATGCGTAACGTGCTTTCTCTGTTCGTCCCACCTCCGAATCCATCGAAGAAATCGGCCAATCCATCCTCATGCAATGCTCCTGTGATAAGCAAACGTGAAGTCAGTGCCAGGATTACGGCTACTCCGTGAGGTAGAATAGTACTGGCTCCCCAGAAAATCAATGCCATCATTCCCCCTGTCAGCCAACCACTGAAACTCCAATAACTGACAACGTGTTTGAAACACTCCTGCGGAACTTCTTTTATTTTCCAGAAAGGCAATCGTGTAAAGAATATGAGGGCGGCAAGTATCTGGTTCATTTTAGAAATATTTAGTGATGGAAGCATGAGCAAATGAATCCATTTCATTCAGCATTTTCACAGCGGAATCCACAATGGGATAGGCACAAACGGAACCGCTTCCTTCTCCAAGTCTTAATCCGAGATTGAGTAGGGGACGTGCTCCGAGATAATCCAATAAGAGCTTATGTCCGCTCTCGTCTCCCTGATGACCGAATATGGCATAGCTCATCACTTCCGGATAAAGGCGTGAAGCGGCAAGAATACAATTGGTCATTATAAATCCATCAATTAAAATAACCATTCCCAGTTCTGCAGCTTTGAGCATTGCTCCTACGGCCATTACCATTTCGTAACCTCCGAAACGGCAGAGGATTTCTTCTGCGGAATGCTCTCCCGGATATTGTTCGAGAGATCTTTTCAGAACTTCGTATTTGTGATTTATTCCTTGGTGATTGAGTCCGCTTCCTGCACCTACACATTGATCTAATGGGATTCTGGTGAAGCAAGTCATCCATAGAGAAGAGGACGAAGTATTTCCGATTCCCATTTCACCGAAGCTAATGATATTGCAGCCTTCCTGGTGAGAAGTGTCTACACATTGGGCACCATGCTCCAGGCAAAGTTCCATCTCTTCAGGTGTCATGGCTGCTTCATGAAGGAAATTGCGTGTTCCTCTTCCGACTTTCATGTTAATGATACCTTTTTCATAAGGTAAATCATAATCGACTCCTGCGTCTACAATTTTAAGAGTGAAACCGTGCTGTCGGCACAGGAAATTGATCCCTGCTCCCCCATGAAGAAAGTTGCTGATTTGTTGCCAGGTTACTTCTTTAGGAGATGGGCTGACTTTTTCTTCTACGATGCCATGATCTGCGGCAAAGATTATATTTTGAGGATGAGTTAATCGTGGAGAAAGGGATTGTTGGATCAGTCCGATTTGCAAAGCAATTTCTTCCAGTCTTCCAAGCGATCCTTTAGGCTTGGTCAGATTATTGATTTTGTCAATCAGAGCTTCTTTGATAGCTTCATCCGGCTTTTGAATATGAAACGTTTTCATGTTTATTTTATTTTTACGGGAATACCACTTGCCATGAGATATACATCGTCGGCATGCGATGCGATGTATTGATTGGTCCAACCTTGCAAGTCTGTGAATTTACGTTGCAGTTTGTTCTCGGAAACTCCCCCCCACCCAATCTCATTAGTTACAAATATGAAAGTGGCATCCTGCTGGGTAAATTTGTCGAATTCTTTTTTGACAGCTTCCAATGAGGAGGCAACGTTAGAATCAAACTCCATAAAGAAGTTAGTGCACCAAAGAGTTACACAATCTATCACTACGACTCTGCCCGCTACATTGTGACGGCTCAATTCTTTTTCTTCTTCTATATTTGTCCATTCAGGACCGCGGTTCTTTTGATGGCGTTTCACCCTTTTTCTGAATTCTTCGTCCCATATCTTGGCAGTGGCCAAGTAAACCGGTGACGTAGTAAGTTCATGCGCTTTTTTTTCCGCAAACGAACTTTTACCGGATCGTTGTCCTCCTGTGATTAGTATAATCCTTTTCATTAAGTTGCTGATTGAATAATGGATGGACAAAGGTATAAAAAATAACTCTGGGATTAACCGTTTTACGTAAAAGTTATTAACTTTGTCCCGATTTGTTTTAGATCAACATAAATATCAGACTTAACTACTATTGGATATGAACGCTTGTAAGTTAGTGGGATTGCTTTTGCTGCTACTTTGGGGACATACTACTTTGTATGCTCAACAAGTGAGAACTGTGCGAGGAAGAGTGCAGACAGTGGAAGCCGGCAGTAATGAGAAGCGGGCATTACCATCTGCCAGCATTGTTATTTTGGCGAAAAGCGATTCTGCCTTTATCAAGGGAATAACAAGTGATAAGAATGGGCGTTTCATTCTTAATTATCAACCGCAGAAGAAAAAGAAATACCTGTTGAAGGTCTCTTTTATGGGAATGCAATCTGTATACCGGGCACTGGAAGACTCTGTATCGGTGAATATCGGTACAGTGGTATTGAAAGATGATGATATTCAGATTAGTGAAGTGACGATAACGGGAAAATTGCAGGAAGTAGTGATGGAGGGAGATACTACGGTTATCAATACTGCCGCTTTTAAAACTCGTGAAGGAGCTTATCTGGAAGATTTAGTGAAGCGTGTTCCCGGATTGGTATATAATAAGAAAGATAATTCGTTGACATACAACGGACAACCCATCAGTGAAATCAATGTAAATGGCGAAGCTTTTTTCTCGGGAGATAAAAAGACGGCGCTCGAAAATCTTCCGGCGGACCTGATTAGTAAGTTGAAAGTATATGATAAGAAATCGAAAGAAGAGGAGTTCACCGGAATTAGTTCAGGAGAAAAGAAATATGTACTCGACTTGCAGACTAAGGATGAATTGAATAAAACCTGGCTGACAAATGCAACGGTAGGATACGGGAATAACCAGAAGAAGGATTTGGAGGGGCAAGTGAATTATTTTAGTAAAGACGGAGATAATCTTTCTTTCATCGCACAGTCTACCAACAGATACCAGAATAGTACTTACAAGGATAATATCAACAATTCGGTAGGAATGAATATGACTCATAAATTCGGTAAGAAATTCTCCTTGACCGGAAGTGTGAACTATAATTTGAACCGGAACGGAAATCTTTCTTCCATTTATCAGGAACAGTATTTGCCGGCAGGTAATCAATACTCTGCGTCTACTAACGAAAGTAACTCTAAGGGGCGGTCGATTAGTTCTAACTTCATGGGAAGCTGGGAAGTAGATAAACGTACACGTATACATTTTACCGGTAATTTAGGAATCTCTCCTAATAGGAATGAAAACAGTAGCCAGAATGCATCTTTTGATGCTCCTCCCGGCATAAGTCATGAGAGCTTGTTTGATGACTTTGAATCTATTCCCCGGGATATAAAAGTGAATCGTAGTGAGAACCGGTCGCGTTCGGAGAATCAGTCGAACCGTTATAGCTGGATGATGAGTATTATGAGACGTCTGAATGAAAAAGGTACAACGCTGGCATTGAATATCCTGAACTCGGATTCGTGGGGAGATAATGAAAGTTTTTCGCTTTCTAAAACTACTTATTTCCGTCTTGAAGATAAATTGGGAAATGATTCGGTGCTTTTTCGTAACCAGTATTTGAAGTCGCCTCAAAAAAATAATTCATGGAGAGTCGGGATTACCTTTGCCCAGCCTATTGGTAAGAAGATGCATTTCCGGGTAGCATATAACTGGGATACTAACTATGAACGTGATAATCGTGATACGTATGAATTATCTTCTCTGACGAAGTCGGAAGTTTTTGGTGAACTGCCTCCCGACTATGAAGCAGGGTATGTGGATAGTTTGAGTAATCGGAGTCATAGTCGTACGAATGGCCATAATCTGGATGTGGGGCTTAATTACTCTGATGATACCTGGATGTTTAATGCCTCATTAGGGATGACTCCGCAAAAACGTGCCATTGAACGGAAAATGGGAAAGCTCTATGCAGACACTACCATGCATACTATCGACTTTCAGCCTATGATATGGGTGAATTGGAAAAAGAAAGAGGCCCGGATCACTTTCAATTATAGCGGTAGAACCCGGCAACCCTCCTTATCAGATTTAATGCCGCTGACGGATAACAGTAATCCGTTGTATATCACCCGGGGAAATCCGGATTTGAAACAGATGTTTTCTCATAGTGTCCGTGTGAGCTTTCAACATTCAAAAAAAGGTATATCTGCGAATATCGGCGGGCAGATGGAACAGAACAGTGTGACGCAGGTAGTGCTATATGATGCAAAAACCGGCGGACGTGAGACATCTCCTATTAATATTAACGGAAACTGGAATGTATATGGAAGTGCCAACTGGTGGAAGCGTCTGGGACATTTTTCCTTGCGGTTGGATATGAACGGTAATCATAGCAATCGTGTCAGTATGATTAATGAAGACAAGAGCCTCGAACCGAAGAAAAGTACGACACGTGATACCGGATTGGGGTGTGACGCGAATGTATCTTATCAGCCCACCTGGGGAGGTATTGATTTCTCTACTTCCTGGAATTATCAGTATTCGCTTAATTCTATCAATGATAACGATACCTATACGCGTAATTATAGTTTTCGTCTTGAGGGGTACGTTGATCTTCCTTTTGGCTTGCAATTACGGACTGACGGGGCTTATTCTTTCCGTAATGGTACGAATATCCGTAAAGGCGAAGATGACCAGATGTTGTGGAATGCAAGTGCCAGCTGGCGGTTCTTGAAAAAGAAAGAAGCGGAACTGTCTGCTTATTGGGCGGATATTCTCGGAAAGAGGAAAAGTTTCGGCCGTACGACTTCTTCTGATGGTTTTTATGAGTTCCGTAACCAGGAAATAAAAGGATATTTCATAGTCACTTTCAAATATAACTTTCGTTTGATGATGTGATTTTTAGAAAAAAGTCGTATGTTTGCTACAGAACCATAAAACAAAATGTACTATGAGCGGTAATTATGTTATCAATATCGGCCGTCAGTTAGGTAGCGGCGGAAAAGAAATAGGAGAGAAGTTGGCAGCCCGTTTGGGAATCAACTTCTACGACAAGGAACTGATTAATCTGGCTTCGGAGGAAAGTGGATTGTGTAAGGAGTTTTTTGAAAAGGCTGATGAAAAAGCCTCGCAGGGTATTATTGGCGGACTGTTCGGTATGCGTTTCCCTTTTATCAGTGAGGGAGCTATGCCATGTAACAACTGCTTGAGCAATGATGCCTTGTTCAAAGTACAGAGTGATGTGATCCGTCATCTGGCAGCAGAAAGATCTTGTGTCTTTGTAGGACGTTGCGCAGATTATATTCTGAGAGAGCATCCTCGTTGCGCTAATGTTTTTATTTCAGCCTCTAAAGAAGATCGCATAGCGCGGTTGTGTGGCATGCATCATATTGATGCGGAAGCTGCAGAAGAAATGATCGAAAAAGCGGATAAGAGACGTTCGGAATACTATAATTATTATAGCTATAAAACGTGGGGAGCAGCAGCTACTTATCATTTGTGCATCGATTCTTCTTCTTTGGGAATTGAAGAGACAGTGCGGTTCATTGAAGAATTTGTAGTAAAGAAACTGCAGCTTGTATGACAGGATAGAAAAGCAGATTGAAAAAATAAATAAAGCCGGCGTATTCCATTTGGATATAGCCGGCTTTATTGTTTATATGCTAAACTTGATTTACATCATTGCTAATAATATCATCTGTCCCGTCAGAATACGGAGGAACATTGATAACGGATAAACTGTAGAGTATCCCACTGCCGGAGCATCTCCGGAGGTTGTTTGATTGGCATAAGCCAATGCCGGTGGGTCGGTATTACTACCGGCTATCAATCCCATCAGGGTGAAGTAGTTTACCTTATAATATAATCTTGCGATGGTGCCGATGATAAGTAGCGGGATAACGGTGATAAGGAAACCGGAACCTACGTATAGTAATCCGTCTCCCTCGACTACCGTTTGCACGAAATTGGCACCGGCATCTATACCGACACTGGCAAGGAAGAGAACGATACCGATTTCACGAAGCATCAGGTTGGCACTCATGGTTGTATAAGTCACTAAATGCAGCTTATGACCGAAACGGCCGATAAGAATTGCCACTACCAGCGGTCCGCCTGCCAAACCTAATTTTAAAGGAGTCGGCATACCTGGGAATGCAATCGGAAGACTACCCAGAAGGATACCTAAGAAGATACCAACGAAGATCGTAACAATGTTCGGTGTATCCAAGCGTTTTAACTGATTACCCAGTACACCGGCAACACGTTCCACTGCATCTTGCTGTCCTACCACCATAACGCGGTCACCTACCTGAAGTATCAGATTCGGATCGGCAAACAGGTCCATACCGGAACGGTTGATACGAGTGACATTGACCCCATACATACTACGGAAGTGCATAGAACCTAATGTTTTACCATTGATTTCCGGTTTGGTAACCAGAATACGACGGGAAACCATTGGGAGGTCTTGTTTTTCCCAGTCGAGCTCCACTTCTTTTCCGATAAATACTACAATTGCAGGAGCGTCTTCTTCCGAGCAGACGATAAATAACTGGTCGCCTATATTAAACACTGTTTCATGGTCGGGAATACTTACATGACCATCATGGCGAATTCGGGAGCAAACGAACTTACGGCCCAGGAAATTCTTGATTTCAATCAGCGTTTTTCCACTAATTGATTCATTGCGAACTTCCAGGCTCATCATGTGAGGTTTGTGGTGTGAATCTCCACTTTGGATTTTCAGGCTTTCTTCTTCTTTCGCCATATTGACACGGAAGATGTAACGGATGGCAATGATAGAACCAATGATACCTACCACACCGAGGGGATAAGCACATGCATAACCGAGAGCAATCTGCGGACCGGTATAATGCAACTGATTCAGAGCCTCATTGGCAGCACCAAGTCCCGGAGTATTTGTCACTGCTCCGTAAAGGATACCTACCATCATCGGCAGTTCTACCCGGCCGTTCCAGAGGTAATAAAGCCCCAGTGCGACAGCAATATTTAACACTACGATGCCTACAGCCAACAGGTTTAATGTCATTCCTCCTTTTTTGAAAGAGGAGAAGAAAGATGGCCCCACCTGAAGACCGATACAGAATACGAACAAGATCAATCCGAATTCACGGATGAAATGTAGGATGTGTGTATCGGCTGTGAAGCCGAAATGTCCCATTAGGATGCCGGCAAACAAAACAAATGTGACGCCCAAAGAAACTCCGAATATCTTTATCTTACCAAGATACACGCCGGCAGCCACTACAAATGCGTAGAGGAGCACGATGTGAGCTACGGAGCTGGGGTCCCATAATAAACTTTGTAACCAATCCATAATATAGCAGTTTTTATAATGTTTTTCTAAAAACGAGTGCAAAATTACTCATAACATTGGAGCTAATCAAATAAAAGAAGAACTAAAAATGAAGAATTTCTATGCAGATTGTATGCACTTGACGAATCGGGGCGTCCTGTGCGAATTTTCCCTAAAAAAGAGATTCGTTTTAACTTATTGGTTATATTTGCAGGTCGAACGACTGACATTTAGAAAGAGATAGATAAAAATAAAGACAATATTAATCTTGTTTTAATTTTAAATAAACTATGGCAGACAAAAAAGAAAAACTCTTCTCAGACTTTTCTCCTGCCTCCACCGAACAATGGATGGAGAAGGTTACAGCCGATTTAAAAGGTGCTGATTTTGAGAAGAAGCTCGTTTGGAAAACAAACGAAGGGTTTAAAGTGAAACCTTTTTACCGGATGGAAGATCTGGAGGATTTAAAAACTACTGATGCACTTCCTGGAGAGTTCCCTTATTTAAGAGGAACTAAAAAAGACAACAATGCATGGTTGGTCCGTCAGGAAATTAGAGTAGAATGTCCGAAAGAAGCCAATGCGAAAGCACTGGATATCCTAAATAAGGGTGTTGACTCACTTTCTTTCCATGTGAAAGCAAAAGAACTTAATGCGGAATATATTGAAACACTGTTAAGTGATATTCAGGCAGAGTGTGTTGAACTGAATTTCTCAACCTGTCAGGGGCATGTGGTTGAGTTGGCTAATCTGCTGGTAGCTTATTTCCAGAAGAAAGATTATGATGTGAAGAAACTGAAAGGTTCTATCAACTATGATTTCTTCAACAAGATGCTGACTCGTGGCAAGGAGAAAGGTGATATGGTACAGACAGCCAAATCTTTGATTGAAGCAATTCAGCCGCTTCCTTTCTATCGTGTGCTGAATGTAAACGCTTTATCATTGAATAATGCAGGCGCTTATATTTCTCAGGAACTGGGCTATGCTCTGGCTTGGGGAAATGAATATATGGGTCAATTGACTGATGCCGGTATTCCTGCTGCCATAGTAGCCAAGAAAATCAAATTTAATTTTGGTATCAGTTCCAATTATTTCCTTGAAATAGCGAAATTCCGTGCGGCACGTTTGCTTTGGGCAAATATTGTAGCTTCTTACAATCCCGAATGTGTGCGTGATTGCGAGAATAAAGGTCCTAACGGAGAATGTCGTTGCGCAGCAAAAATGGCGGTTCATGCCGAAACTTCTACTTTCAATCTTACTTTGTTTGATGCACATGTGAATCTGCTTCGTACACAGACTGAAGCCATGAGTGCTGCATTAGGAGGCGTAGACTCTATGACGGTAACTCCGTTTGATAAGACTTATGAGACTCCGGACGAGTTCTCAGAACGCCTGGCTCGTAACCAACAACTGCTGCTGAAAGAAGAATCTCATTTTGATAAAGTGATTGACCCTGCTGCCGGTTCTTATTATATCGAGAATCTGACTGTGGCTATTGCAAAACAGGCTTGGGAACTTTTCCTTGCTGTAGAAGAAGCAGGTGGCTTCTATGCGGCATTGAAAGCAGGAACTGTTCAGGCTGCTGTGAATGAGAGCAACAAAGCTCGTCATAAAGCAGTTGCACAGCGTCGTGAAGTGCTGTTGGGTACCAACCAATTCCCGAACTTCAATGAAAAGGCTGGCAATAAGCAACCTGTTGAAGGTAAGTGTTGTTGCGGAGGTGACTCTCACACTTGCGAAAAAGAGGTGGATACTCTGGTGTTCGATCGTGCTGCCAGTCAGTTTGAAGCATTGCGTCTCGAAACAGAAGCATCAGGCAAACGTCCGAAAGCGTTCATGTTAACCATCGGAAATTTGGCAATGCGTCAGGCACGTGCTCAATATTCTTGTAACTTCCTGGCTTGTGCCGGTTATGAAGTAATTGATAATCTGGGATTTGAGACAGTAGAAGCAGGAGTAGAGGCAGCTATGGCTGCAAAAGCTGATATTGTTGTTATCTGTTCTAGCGATGATGAATATGCTGAATATGCAATTCCTGCTTTCAAAGCACTGAATGGTCGTGCTATGTTTATCGTTGCCGGTGCTCCGGCTTGTATGGACGACCTGAAAGCCGCAGGTATCGAAAACTTCATCCATGTTCGTGTCAATGTATTGGATACCTTGAAAGAGTTTAACGCTAAACTATTGAAGTAAGATGAGAAAAGATTTTAAAAACATCGATATATATGCCGCATTTCAGCCGACTAATGGTGCTGAATGGCAAAAGGCTAACGGTATCTCCGCTGACTGGAAAACACCGGAACACATTGAAGTGAAGCCTGTTTATACAAAAGAAGACCTCGAAGGAATGGAACACCTTGGCTATGCTGCCGGACTTCCTCCTTATCTGCGCGGTCCGTATTCAGTTATGTACACTCTTCGTCCTTGGACCATCCGCCAGTATGCCGGATTTTCTACCGCCGAAGAATCAAATGCATTTTATCGCCGTAATTTGGCTGCCGGTCAGAAAGGTTTGTCAGTGGCATTCGACTTAGCTACTCACCGCGGTTATGACCCCGATCACGAACGTGTAGTGGGTGACGTAGGTAAAGCCGGTGTATCTATCTGTTCATTGGAAAATATGAAAGTGCTGTTCGATGGTATCCCATTGAATAAGATGTCTGTGTCTATGACAATGAATGGAGCTGTACTTCCGATTATGGCATTCTATATCAATGCCGGTCTGGAACAAGGTGCTAAACTCGAAGAAATGGCCGGTACTATCCAGAATGATATTCTGAAAGAATTCATGGTGCGTAATACTTATATTTATCCGCCTGCATTCTCTATGAAGATTATTTCTGATATTTTCGAATACACTTCGCAGAAGATGCCTAAGTTTAACTCTATCTCTATCTCCGGTTATCACATGCAGGAAGCAGGCGCAACCGCGGATATCGAGTTAGCTTATACATTGGCCGATGGTTTGGAATATCTTCGTGCAGGAACGGCAGCAGGCATTGATATTGATGCATTTGCACCGCGTCTGTCTTTCTTCTGGGCGATTGGAACCAATCACTTTATGGAAATAGCCAAGATGCGTGCTGCACGTATGTTGTGGGCAAAGATTGTGAAACAATTCAATCCGAAGAACCCGAAATCACTGGCATTGCGTACCCACTCACAGACTTCCGGTTGGTCACTGACCGAACAGGATCCGTTCAACAATGTGGGACGTACGTGTATCGAAGCGATGGCTGCGGCTCTGGGACATACTCAGTCTTTGCATACCAATGCATTGGATGAGGCTATTGCTCTTCCAACAGATTTTTCTGCACGTATTGCACGTAACACACAGATTTACATTCAGGAAGAAACTTACATCTGCAAGAACGTTGATCCATGGGGTGGTTCTTACTATGTAGAATCTCTGACGAACGAACTGGCACACAAGGCTTGGGAGCATATTCAGGAAATTGAAAAACTGGGTGGCATGGCGAAAGCTATCGAAACAGGTATTCCTAAAATGCGTATCGAAGAAGCTGCTGCACGTACACAGGCTCGTATCGACAGTGGTCAGCAGACAATTGTCGGTGTGAACAAGTATCGTCTGGAAAAAGAAGCTCCGATTGATATTCTTGAAATTGATAATACTGCAGTCCGTCTTGAACAGATCGAAAATCTGAAACGTTTGAAAGAAGGACGTAATCAGGCTGAAGTGGACAAAGCATTGGCAGCTATCACTGAATGTGTGAAGACCGGCAAGAGTAACTTGCTTGAGCTGGCGGTTGAAGCTGCTCGTGTTCGCGCAACATTGGGTGAGATTTCTTATGCTTGCGAACAGATAGTAGGACGTTATAAAGCAATAATTAGAACGATATCAGGCGTGTATTCATCAGAAAGTAAAAACGATAGCGACTTCAAACGTGCTTGTGAACTGGCCGAGAAGTTCGCGAAGAAAGAGGGACGTCAACCTCGTATCATGGTTGCAAAGATGGGACAGGACGGTCACGACCGTGGTGCTAAAGTCGTAGCAACCGGTTATGCTGACTGTGGTTTCGACGTGGATATGGGACCGTTGTTCCAGACTCCGGCGGAAGCTGCTCGCGAGGCTGTTGAAAACGACGTTCATGTAGTAGGTGTTTCTTCACTGGCTGCCGGACATAAAACATTGGTTCCGCAAATTATTGAGGAACTGAAGAAACTGGGTCGTGAAGACATTGTAGTGATTGCCGGTGGTGTTATTCCTGCACAAGATTATGATTTCTTGTATAAGGCAGGTGTAGCTGCTATCTTCGGTCCGGGTACTCCGGTAGCGAAAGCTGCTTGTCAGATTCTGGAAATCCTAATGGATGAAGAATAAGGAAAACTTTCTTATTGGACAGGTTGTATATGCAATAAGTGGGAAACCATGAATTAATAGAAAAAAGGGTCAGTAACTGACCCTTTTTTTGTATTCTATTATTGAAAACCTCCTTTTTGGCGTTTTATAAAAAAAAGTATTTCAAATATTGTAAAGGCACAGATGGCGTGATTGATTACGACCGGACAGGACGTATTATCGCAAAAATGAATGCGGATATTGTCTGCTTGCAGGGATTGGATAAGGAGACGGAACGTTCGGAAGGTATCTTCTTAGTGCCGATAAGTCTACCGAAGTCAGTGGTAAGAAACGTCGCCTTGACTTTATCGTGTCTTTGAAGAGTCACAACGTAAACGTGACACAGGCTGATGTGATAGAAAGTCTGTCGGGAGTAGATGTGACCGTTGCTTCTACACATTATCCTCTTTTCTGTGATTTCTCCGGTTTAAAATAGAAACGTTATAGAGAGGCTGCACAGAGCTATGCACATATCGTGTGTAGAACTGTGCAGCTTCATTATATAGCTTATCAAACATCAAATGGAGTGGTATAAAAAAGGAGAAAGCGGTACATCTTGAAAACTATTCTGTTGAAGTTATCATTCTTTCTCCGATCTATACCTTTATGGACTTTTTTCTCTCTTCATGCGGTCAATGAGAAATAATCGTGTAACTTTGTAAGCTGTTAGTGTAAAAACAAGAAGAGAAAAAATGATAGTTTGCATAGCCGAAAAGCCATCAGTAGCACGCGATATAGCCGAAGTACTCGGCGCTCATACCAGAAAAGAAGGATATATAGAAGGAA
>NZ_DAWCXD010000057.1:0-22797 GCF_052357945.1 Bacteroides sp.
ATAATAAGAAGAGAGATCCGTAGTTTCATAATCTTTTATCCGTAAATGATGTTACCATTTTCGTCCATGTACTCATCGAGTCCTTTCTCGTAAGTAGCCATGGCACGAAGACTCATACCTACGCTGGAGAATCCACCGTCATGGAATAAGTTCTGCATAGTCACCTTACGGGTAAGATCGGAGAACATCACGATGCAATAATCGGCACATTCGTCAGCCGTTGCATTTCCGAGCGGAGACATACGGTTGGAGAAGTCGAACAGTTTGTCCATACCCTTCACGCCCGAACCGGCAGTAGTAAATGTAGGCGACTGTGAAATCGTGTTCACACGTACGCTATGTTCGCGTCCGTAAATGTAACCGAAGCTGCGAGCAATAGACTCCAACAAAGCCTTTGCATCTGCCATATCATTATAGCCATAGAAAGTACGCTGTGCGGCTACGTAGCTCAAAGCAACGATAGAACCATAATCAGCAATAGCATTCAGTTTCTTGGCCGACTGAATCATTTTGTGGAATGAAACAGCTGAAATATCCAATGTCTTATCCAACATTCCATAGTCAAGGTCATCGTAAGTACGTTTCTTGCGCACGTTGGGAGACATACCGATAGAGTGGAGTACAAAATCAATTTGTCCACCCAGTATATCCATGGAGGTCTTGAATACATTCTCCAAATCTTCTACGCTAGTGGCGTCTGCCGGAACAACTTGGCAATTTAATTTTTGGGCCAAAGCATCGACTTCTCCCATACGGATAGCCATCGGAGTATTTGATAATGTAATGGTTGCACCTTCTTCTACGGCACGCTCTGCCACTTTCCAGGCAATAGACTGATCGTTCAAAGCACCGAAGATAATACCTCTTTTTCCTTTCAACAAGTTGTAACTCATATCTTTTAATAGTTAAATTTTGTGCAAAGATAGGAACTTTCTGCATAAAAACACGAGAAGTGTGCAAATAATAGACAGAAATGACAAAAAATACACGTAATCTATCAATTAGTCCACATCGCCTTAGGCTTTCCCACCTATCTTTGCAATCGATAATTAAGAGGTTTTTTCATAATATTTATTTAAGGTTAGAATTAGGTTAACATGAATTCGTCTTATTCCTCTCCTGCAGGCTGCCTGCGACAGATCGCCTGCGGAAGGACATAAGAATTATGAAATCATCCTTATTAATCATCAACCAACTACCAAGAAAAACAATAGATGTATAACCCTATAGAAATTAAGTTACTAAATGAACACATTGACAAAAAGACTCTTCTGGATGGCCGTATGCTGTTTACCGTTTATCTCATCGGGATGTAAACAAAGCGAGACTGCTGTAAAAGAAAGCTCAATCAGTGACGCTCTTTACCAGAATTTACCTTTTGAAATGCCGAAAGTACAGCAACCGGTTTTCCCTGCTTACGAAGTAAACATTGAGAAATTCGGAGCCAAAGGAGACGGTCTGTTCCTGAATACCAAAGCTATCAACGATGCTATTAAAGACGTGAATCAACGCGGAGGGGGTAAAGTGATTATCCCGGAAGGTGTCTGGTTGACTGGTCCGATTGAGCTGTTGAGCAATGTAAATCTATATACGGAACAAAATGCACTGGTACTTTTCACCGGTGATTTTGAAGCATATCCTATCATTGCCACTTCTTTCGAAGGACTCGAGACTCGTCGTTGCCAATCGCCGATTTCAGCACGCAATGCAGAAAATATCGCTATCACCGGACATGGTACATTTGACGGAAACGGTGACTGCTGGCGTCCGGTAAAAAAAGGAAAGCTGACTGCTTCACAATGGAAAAAGCTGGTAAACTCGGGAGGTGTTCTCGACGAGAAACAAGAGATATGGTATCCCACTGCCGGCTCACTGAAAGGTGCAATGGCTTGCAAAGACTTCAATGTCCCCGAAGGTATCAACACAGATGAAGAATGGGCAGAAATCCGTCCGTGGTTGCGTCCGGTACTGTTGAGTATCGTTAAAAGTAAAAAGGTACTGTTGGAAGGCGTTACTTTCAAAAACTCACCAAGCTGGTGTCTGCACCCCTTGTCTTGCGAAGATTTCACAGTAAATAATATCATGGTCATCAACCCCTGGTATTCTCAAAACGGTGATGCTATCGACTTGGAATCTTGTAAAAACGCTCTGATTATCAATAGTGTGTTTGATGCGGGAGATGATGCCATCTGTATCAAATCCGGTAAAGACGAAGATGGACGCCGTCGTGGAGAACCTTGCCAGAACGTTATCGTGAAAAACAATACAGTATTGCACGGACATGGTGGATTCGTGGTAGGTAGTGAAATGTCCGGCGGTGTGAAAAATATCTATGTAGAGGACTGCACATTTATGGGTACAGATGTAGGTTTACGTTTCAAGAGTACCCGCGGACGTGGCGGTGTGGTAGAAAACATCTACATTAACAATATCAATATGATTAATATTCCGAATGAACCCTTATTGTTCGACTTGTTCTACGGTGGAAAAGGTGCCGGTGAAGAATCGGAAGAAGATCTGTTGAGCCGCATGAAGACTGCCATTCCTCCGGTGACGGAAGAAACACCTGCTTTCCGCAATATTCATATTTCCAATATTGTTTGCAGAGGTTCGGGACGTGCCATGTTCTTCAACGGACTGCCGGAAATGCCCATCAGCAATATTACCGTTAAAAACGTTGTGATGACGGAAGCTGCGGATGGAGTTGTTATCAGTCAGGTGGACGGAGTTACTTTGGAAAATATTTATGTAGAATCTTCTAAAGGCAACAATATATTAAACGTTAAGAATGCCAAGAATCTGACTATAGACGGAAAGGTTTATGAGGAATTAGGTGCAAAAGAGGAGATTTTAAGTCTCAAATAAAAACTCATTGCCATTCTGTGATGCAAAATAGAAACCACAATATCATTATATAGAGTAAAAAGCTCAAATAGCAGACTATAATCTCCTCAAAAGAGACACAGTCTGCTATTTTTTCTGCTATTTTTGCAAGGAGAAATACGACGTATAATTTCAGCCTTAGAAACATGAAGAAGAATCTTTTTATTATTACTTTCTTTTTAGGAGCTTTCAGCCTGTCTGCCCAAGCGCAGAAACAGGAGAAAACCATCACAGTTGAAGTGCAGAACAACTGGAATCAGGCAAAAACGGACGCTCCGATTGTCATCAATTTGCATGAACTGCACGCAGGTTTCAAAGTAAAGTCTGCCATTGTCATGGAAGGGACCAAGGAAATAGCTTCCCAGTTGGACGATCTGAACAGAGACCGTAAGATGGACGAACTGGCTTTTGTTGCCGATCTTCCTGCTCATGGTAGAAAAACATTCCAGATTACACTTTCTTCAGAAAAGAGTACAAAGACTTATCCTGAACGAGTTTATGCCGACATGTTTATCGTAGACAACCGGAAAGGAAAGCATCAGCGGGTACAAGCTATCACTGTTCCCGGTACTAGTAACATATACAGTATGGTACGTCCTCATGGTCCGGTATTGGAATCGGAACTGGTAGGATACCGCCTTTATTTCAATGAGAAACAGACGCCGGATATTTATGGCAAGTTCAACAAAGGGCTGGAAATCAAAGAATCGCAGTTCTATCCGACGGATGAGCAGTTAGCTAAAGGATTCGGAGATGACGTGCTCCGTGTGTTCGACAGTTGCGGACCGGGCGCGTTGAAAGGTTGGGACGGACAGCAAGCTACCCACATCACTCCGGTGGATACCCGCACGGAACGTATCATTTCTTACGGACCGGTACGTGTGATTGCTGAAATTGAAGTGACCGGATGGAAATATCAGGATACAGAACTGAATATGATGACACGCTACACGCTCTATGCAGGACATCGCGATCTTCATATTGAAGCATTCTTTGACGAACCGCTCAATAAAGAAGTTTTCTGCACAGGTGTACAAGACATTGTAGGTACTTCCAAATCTTTCTCCGATCATAAAGGTCTTGTAGGAAGTTGGGGAACAGACTGGCCTGTAAACGACACTGTGAAATATGCTAAAGAAACCGTAGGACTGGGCACTTGCATTCCTCAACGTTATGTGAAATCGGAAGAAAAGGATAAAGCTAACTTCCTTTATACGATTGCCGCTCCGGGAAATAAATATTTCCAGTATCATACGACTTTTACTTCGATGAAAGAAACTTTCGGATATAAAACACCGGAAGCATGGTTTGCCTATCTCCGTGAATGGAAAGAAGAGTTGGCTCACCCGGTAACTGTAAAGGTGATAAGGTAGATACATATACAACTAAACAAAAATTACGAGGTTTCTACCAATTTTTCTATGACTCTGCACAAATATTCCTCCTTGTGCAGAGTCTTTTTTTCTACCTTTGTCACCAGATAAAACCAGCAAATCACTTATATAAATATAATCTATAACATGAAACGATTGACACAGACTTTAGCTTTTTGCCTATTAACGGTCTTCACCGCAGTAGCACAAAAAAACTATGTATCTGAGGTATGGGTTTCCGACCTCGGAAACGGTAAATACAAAAATCCGGTACTTTATGCCGATTACTCCGATCCTGACGCTTGCCGCGTAGGAGATGATTTCTATATGACTTCATCCAGTTTCAACTGTTTACCCGGATTACAAATCCTACATTCCAAGGACTTGGTGAACTGGACGATTATCGGTGCCGCCATCCCCAATGCTCTCTCTCCCATCGAAACTCCGGAACGGCCAGAACATGGCAACCGTGTCTGGGCTCCAGCCATTCGCCATCACAACGGAGAGTTCTATATCTTTTGGGGAGATCCTGACCAGGGAGCTTTTATGGTGAAAGCCAAAGACCCGAAAGGTCCGTGGAGCGAGCCAGTCCTGGTGAAACCGGGAAAAGGAATTATTGACACCTGCCCGTTTTGGGATGAAGACGGGAAAGTGTATATGGTACATGCATACGCAGGAAGTCGTGCCGGGCTGAAAAGTGTAATCACCATCTGCGAACTAAATGCAGAAGCAACAAAAGCCATCACTCCTTCACGCATAATCTTCGATGGTCATGAAGCACATCAGACTTGCGAAGGTCCTAAAATGTATAAGAGAAACGACTATTATTATATCTTCCATCCGGCCGGTGGCGTACCAACAGGCTGGCAGGTTGTACTACGTTCTAAAAACATCTATGGTCCCTACGAATGGAAAACCGTACTTGCGCAAGGTAATTCTCTTGTCAACGGTCCTCATCAGGGTGCATGGGTAGATACTCCTACCGGAGAAGATTGGTTCCTTCACTTTCAGGATGTGGGTGCTTACGGACGTATCATGCATCTTCAGCCTATGAAATGGGTAAACGACTGGCCTGTGATCGGCATAGACAAAGACGGTGACGGCTGTGGCGAACCTGTTCTTACTTATAAAAAGCCGAATGTAGGTCAGACATATCCTATCTGCACTCCGCAGGAAAGTGACGAGTTCGACGGATATACCCTCTCTCCACAATGGCAATGGCATGCCAACATCAATGAAAAATGGGCATACTATGCAGGTGATAAGAGCTATATAAGATTATACTCCTATCCGGTTTTGAATGACTATAAAAATCTGTGGGATGTAGCCAACCTACTTCTACAGAAAACGCCTTCTGACAATTTCACTGCAACAATGAAACTTACGTTTATCCCTAATCCTAAAAATAAAGGTGAACGCACCGGACTGGTTGTAATGGGTAGAGATTATGCCGGAATCATTCTGGAAAATACAGATAAAGGTCCGGTCCTGTCTCAAGTTGAATGTAAAAAAGCAGATAAAGGAAAACCGGAACAGGCAAATGCTTCTGTGGATCTTTCTCAAAATACTGTTTACCTGAAAGTTCGTTTCAGCTATGACGGCAAGAAGATCAAAGGCAGCGAAGGCGGACACGATCTCATTGTGATGTGTAACTTCAGCTACAGCCTTGACGGAAAGAAATATCAGCCACTAGGCAATCCTTTCCAGGCAAGAGAAGGACAATGGATTGGCACAAAGGTCGGAATGTTCTGCACACGACCGGCTATCGTCACTAACGACGGAGGATGGGCAGATGTAGACTGGTTCCGGATTACTAAGAAATAGTTTCAAATTTAGTCCCTGGTTTGAAACTTCTAGTTTCATTCGGGCAAACAAAAAATAAAAGAAATAGGTATTGATAATAAGTGTGTTACAGATAAAAAATAGGGCTGGCGGTATCCGTCAGCCCTATTTTTACATTTCCTTTTTTCCAAACTTTGCGGCAGAAAAAAGGATAAATGACGAACGAAAAAGAGTAAAAATATCTTAAAATCTTAAATTATTAAATTACACAACTGGTATTGTATCGAAATACAAAATAAAGGAAGAAGAGTACAGGACGGAACCACCTGTCACTTATAGTCATTCAAAGTCGGTTATTGCCATAATACACATGACGGGAGGGGGACGGACATGCCGCTACGTTCGGACGGTTCTTCCTATGCGGAGGTGGCGTCAGAGGTCCGCTGCCGTAGCAGCGTGGAAAAGCGGGTGGGATTCCTTTTCCTTGTCCACCGCCCCTTTTAATCCTTATGTGTAGGTGTGGGAGCATGCATCCATCCTGATACGGATTCTTAAATTATCGGTCTACAGAAGTGTATAAGTTGCAATCCATTAATGGAGAATAGGGTATGAAAAGAGCTGATTTCCCATAGATGTGCCTCCTTATCCTCAAATTATGGGCGTAAATCACATGGTTATGGAGAGATATCCACCTTTTAATGGGGAGAACAGCCGGCAAATATCTGATGGAAAAGTCACACAAACCACAGGGAAATAGCCACACAATGGTCTGATACACAATAATTATTGGAGATACGTGGTCCGCTCCTGCGGACAGCAAGTTGTCTTTTGAGTAAACGAAAACAGAACGGTTTAACGGCGAAAACACCGCCAGCCGTCTACAAGAATATGCTCCGAAGTCACACCTATTGTTTGTGTATCCCAATATTGTATCGATAGATATAGTTTGTGATTTAGTATTCTATTTTGTACCACAAATTCGGTAAGATATATGGGTACACTTTTTTTACAAGCTGTCAATTTGCGATTTATATTCGCTTGGTGTTCGCTTGACTATTTTTTCAAATTGCACAATAAAATGAGGTACATAATTATAGCCGGATTCATAAGCCACTTGTGCTATAGTCAGATTGGAATAAGCCAATAATTTACAGGCATGTTCAATCCGTATTTCAGCGAGGCATTGGAAGATATTCTTATCAGTACGTTGTTTGAAATATCTGCAAAGAGCTGAGGGATTCTGTTTCACATAGTCTGCTATTTCTTTCAATGTGATTTTTTCTTTGAAATGGTTGAAAAGATAGGCATACACCCGATTGACAGGTTCATTGACTTCCAGCAGAAGATTCGAACTGTTATAAGCAACATTTGAAAGAATGTTTGTTTTCTTACACTGGCATAACCGTTCTAAAATTTGAAAAAAATGTATCAACCGAGCCGTGTGCTCCACCCTTTCCAACTCCTGGAACCGTTGCAATAACTCTTCATATAAATTTTTGTCGTAAAAACGTATTCCGTACTGGCTTTTCTGCAACAGCCCGTAAATGGGTAAATAATCCGGCAGTTTTTCCATGGACATGGGAAAAATGGTCGGATGAAACTGTAATGCCACTCCGGCACTCGCTTCGAGTCCCATCGTCGGGTTCAATTTGGCATTGCACAAATGCAGGTGCGGTACGTTGCTCCCTATCATGGCTATGTCGCCTTCCTTATAGTCACAAACCCCTTCTCCCACAAACTGCTTGCCACTTCCACCTGTGAACAGCATGATTTCGTATTCGGCATGCTTATGCCGGGGCAACACGAACTGGGGGTATAATATGCGGCTGCATAATGTAGTCCGGTCATGAATGATTTTCCGTTCCAGTATAGGCATATTTTGTTTTTTTATTTTATGCAAATATAATAGAATAAACAGCAAATGCAATGGAACAACAAATAAAAAATATGCCTTAATTTTGCAACATCAATATGATAATATAATAGATTGTTTATGAACGATATAGTAATGTAAAAACATAAAATCATAAATTTTAAATGATATGGATACAAAAATGAAAATTAAAGGAATTCAACATGTCGGTATCCCGACAAATGATATTCAAAAAAGTACGCTTTTCTATGAGGGACTTGGGTTTGAAGTGGTATGGCAGACTACTAATAAACGTAATGAAGGGGATGTCGTATTCCTACAACAAGGAAGTTTGATTATAGAAATTTATGACAACAAACATGCTGTAATGAAATCCGGAGCGATAGACCACATCGCTTTGGATGTAACGGATATAGATTCCATATTTTCTATAGTCAAAAAGTCCGGTTACAAAATATTGGACGACAAGGTACAATATTTGCCTTTTTGGAAACATGGTGTTCGTTTTTTTACGATAATCGGTCCCAATGAAGAAAAAATCGAATTCTGTGAGAGACTAATTCCGAACCAAGAAATACTCTAATCGAAATTAATTTCCAATATAAATTATCCTGTTATGAGTATCAATGAACAAAAAAATTACAATCCGCCCCTAGGCTTCCTCCCGGCATTACTAGGTTCTTTTGCAAAGCCGGCGGCAGAAAATCCGACCGTGGCAATCATGGAGGCCGCATTCCGTCATCACGGACTGCATTACCGCTACATTAACTGTGAAGTAGGACCTGAAAATCTGGAGGCGGCCGTTGCCGGAGCCAAAGCGATGGGTTGGTGCGGCTTCAATTGTTCCATCCCGAACAAGGTGGAAGTTATCAAGTATCTCGACGAGCTTGGGGAATCCGCCCGTATCATCGGTGCCGTCAATACGGTAATAATAGAAAAGGACGGAAAAATAAGGGGAGAAAACACGGATGGAAAAGGTTTCGTAAAGTCCATATCGGAAGTAACGTCCATACAAGGCAAGAAACTGGTTGTATTCGGCGCCGGAGGAGCATCACGTGCGATCTGTGTAGAGATGGCATTGGCCGGCGCATCCGAGATTACAATACTGAATATCGATGAAGCCGGACAAGTATTGGCGGATCTGCTTAACCGGTATACCCCGGCGAAAGCCTCTTTCATATTGTGGAATCACACTTTCGAGATTCCGTCCGATACTGATATTGTCATCAATGCCACTTCTGTCGGATTGTATCCCAATACCGAGCAACGGCTGAATATCCATGTCGATTCACTGAAGCCTTATATGACCGTTGCCGACTGTATACCCAACCCAGTCTATACGCATTTTGTAAAAGATGCTACAACCAAAGGTTGTAAGCATGTCCTGCCCGGAATGAACATGCTGGTCAATCAGGCTGTGATAGCCGTCAAATATTGGACAGGGACAGAGGTGGACGGCGATGTCATGCGACAAGAATTAAAACGGGTTCTCGGACTGTAACAAGAAATGGTTATGGATTTTTCCATGTGGATGCAATCCCCTTCGGATTGGGGGATGCTGTTCTTTTCTGCTTTGCTGATAGGCATGTCGAAAACAGGTGTTCAGGGCATAAGCCTGCTGGCAGTGCCCTTAATGGCGGTGACGTTTGGGGCAAAAGCTTCAACCGGACTGATATTGCCAATTTTGTGCGTGGCGGATTTGATGGCGGTACTATACTATCGCCGCATCGCGGAATGGACGTATGTCTTGAAACTACTTCCGGCCGCGCTAATCGGTTTTGCAATGGCACTGCTGGTTGACAAGGTTGTGCCGCCCGCGGAGTTCAAGCACCTGATGGGTGGCTGTCTGCTCGCTGTTCTAATTGTCATGTTCTGGTCGAACTGGAAAGGAAAAGAAAACTGTCTGTCTTCCTGCTGGTGGTACGGACCCGTGTTCGGGTTACTTGGCGGTTTCACTACCATGATAGGAAATGCCGCCGGACCGGTCATGGCCATATACCTTTTATCTGTCAAGATGCCCAAGTATAGCTTTGTGGGTACTAACGCATGGTTCTTTCTCGTGATTAACTATCTGAAAATACCTGTACAGGTATGGGCCTGGGACAACATCTCCGCGCAATCGTTGATATTGGACGCCTTTACCCTTCCATTTGTCTTGCTTGGAGGGACACTAGGTATTCTTCTGATAAAAAAATTACCAGAAAAAGGATTCCGCTACTTCACGACGGCGGTTACCTGCCTGTCGGTACTTATGTTACTTATGTGATTTCTAATATAAACAGTTTAAAATCTTATGATGTATGGAATATCGTAAATTGAATGGTTCGGGACTGTTTGTCCCGGCATTGACATTGGGGACAGGAACATTCGGCGGTTCTCATGGCTTCGAAGGATGGGGGCACACCGGGGTGGACGAAGCAACCCGTATGGTTGATATGTGCCTGGAAGCCGGACTGAATATGTTTGATACCGCCGACATGTACTCGCGTGGACTTTCCGAGGAGATTCTGGGCAAGGCCATATCCGGAAAAAGAAACAGGCTGCTCATTGCCACAAAGGGGACTTTCCCGATGGGGGAAACCCGTAACGAGGAAGGTTCGTCACGATTTCACCTGATAGAGGCTTGTGAAGCGAGCCTGCGCCGTCTCGGTACAGACCATATAGACCTTTATTATATCCATGGTTTTGACGCGAACACCCCGGTGGAGGAAACCTTGCGGGCTTTGGACGATTTGGTGACGAGCGGCAAAATCCGGTATATCGGCTGCTCCAACTTTTCCGGCTGGCACTTGATGAAGTCCCTGTCAGCATCCGAACGCCGCGGATGGAGCCGGTATGTAGCGCACCAGGTGTATTATTCCCTGCTCAACCGGGATTTTGAATGGGAGCTGATGCCGCTTGGCATTGACCAGCAGGTAGGTACCGTTGTTTGGAGTCCTCTGGCCGCCGGACGTCTGGGAGGCCGTTACCGCCGGAATAATCCCGTGCCGCAAGACGGGAGGGTAGCACGCGGAGGAGCGCCCGTCAGGGACAGCGTTGTATCCTATGAACGGCTGTATGATATTGTGGATGTGCTGGACGAACTGGCAGAGGAAACAGGAAAGACCGTGGCGCAGGTTGCATTGAACTGGCTGTTGCAGCGTCCGACAGTATGCAGTCTTGTTATCGGTGCCAGTTCAGAGGAACAACTCCGGCAGAATCTCGGTGCGGTAGACTGGCAGCTTACGGCAGAACAGGTCAATCGCTTAGATACTGCCAGCAAGACAGCGAAACCTTATCCTTACTGGCATCAGGACCAGCGTCCGGAACTTTCATCACAAGTATTCTGACATACCGGTCATGAGAAGATTGTTGTTTATCATGCTGTTTACCGAAGTGTTATCCGCTCCGGCAAACGCACAAATTTAAGAAGAATATGTATTCATATAAACGTATCGGCAGTAAATACATTGTCAGCATTGACAATCACGAAGAAATTGTAGAGGCTTTGACAGCTTTTTGCAATGAAAAGAGAATCATGTCCGGGTCAATCATCGGGATCGGCGTAATCAACAGGCTGACACTCCGTTTCTTCAATCCCAAGACAAAAGCCTATGAGGACAAGACTTTCTGTGAACAAATGGAGATATCCAGTCTTATCGGCAACATATCAACAGAGGATGAAAAAGCATATCTGCATCTGCACATCACCGCCGGACGGAGCGATTATTCAGCTTTGACCGGACATCTGCTGGCTGCGATTCTGAATGGCGCAGGGGAATTTGTCGTGGAAGATTATGGAGAACCGATAGAACGTGCGTATAATCCGGAATTGGAGTTCGTGCAGTCGGATGCCTTGGATTTTACAGTGCAAAAGCCGGTGGATGCGTTTTTTTCCAATGCTGTATTCCATTGGATTGACAAGGACAAGCAACCTTTGTTGCTGAAACAAATCAACCGTGCCCTGAAAGCCGGCGGAGAATTGGTCTGCGAGTTTGGGGGAAAGGGATGTGCGGCTCAAGTACATGAGGCATTGCGACTGAATTTTGAAAAAGCGGGCATGAAATACTTCATTCCTTTTTATTTTCCGTCTATAGGAGAATATGCCGTTCTATTGGAGAAGGCCGGTTTCAGGGTTGTTTATGCGTTACTGTTCGACCGTCCGACAATTTGCAGCTATGGAGAAAGCGGCTTGAGAAAATGGATAAGGATGTTTGACAAGATTCCGTTCCGCACTGTGGACGCAAAGACAGAAAATGATATACTGGCCGGTACGGAACACACCTTGAGAAGCCGGCTGTTTCAGAACGGAAGCTGGCGGATAAATTCATTGAAATGCTTTATCAAGGAGAATATGTCCGGCATCGTGATTTGTCTTATTATGCGTCGCATCTTTGCATTACGCCTCATTACCTTTCGGAAATATGCAAAAAGGTGGGCGGCGAGCCTGCGTCTTACTGGATAGACCGTTTTACGCTTCACGAGGTCATCCGTTGTTTGAATCGGAAGGAGCTCCCATTAACGGAAATCGTAGAGCGGATGAATTTCTCATCCCTCTCTTATTTCAGCCGATATGTACAGAAGCGTATAGGGGTTTTACCGTCGGAATACCGGAATAATCATACAGAAGTCTGATTTTTACTGCAACATATTCCGTGGGAGACAACCGGTTGCTTTTTTAAATGGCCGACTTAAATGGTGGGTATAGCTAAATCCCAGGCCATAGGTAACTTCACTCACGGCTTTATCTGTTAAAAACAATCAGTAAGGCCAAGCAAATCGGAAATAATAGAAGACGGCCAGATGTACTCTATTCTCATTAGCAATGACCTGTTTCTGTTGTATGACCGGCTATTGCCAATCAGCTTATTGTTTCACGTATATTCAGGTACTGTTTCCTGAATTGCGCAGGAGTCATTCCATGATACTGCCGGAAAAGCTTGTTCAGATAACAGGAGTCTATGTATCCCATCCCCGCAGCAATCTCCTTGATGCTCATGCGGGTGTTTACAAGCATCTCCTCCACTTTCCGCAAGCGGTTCATTGATACATACCGTCTGAAATCTTCCCCGAAGTTACGTTTGAAGAAGCGGCCCGCATAAACGGGGGACAAATGGAACTTTTCAGCCAGGACCTCCAGTTTGAGCAGTTCCGGCTGGTGGATATGCTGCTGGATATATTGGAGCATGTAGTGCGCCTTGTCATTGTCCGTATGGTCATATATTGGCATCATCTCCGAGAGGCTTCTTGATATGATCAGTATGATACTGTTTACATAGTATTGCAGCAACAGCCCGGAGAGCCCCTGCCTGTTGGCCGCTTCGGTTTCCGTCACACCCATCAGGGAACGGAGCACGCCCCTATCAGGACCGGAAGGTTGGATTCTAAATCCGGACTGTATTTCGAGGGTTTTCTCTATGTAGCTGTTAACATAGTCTGATACATAATTCCTTGTGAAACGGATAAAGACATATCGGCTGTGGCTGTCTATTGTAAACCGGTGTACCCGTTCCGGCGGAATCAGATACAACTCTCCCGCTGTATATCCGTGGCATTCTTTTTCATCCCCCAACGTGTACGCATGGAATTTTCCGTTCCCTTCCAGGATATAGACTATCTCAAAGAAGGAATGCCGATGTTCCCCGATGGGGAATTCGTCATGCTCCCTTAGCAGAATTTCAACAGGTTGGTATAAATTTTCCTTCCACATAGTCGTATTATTCATTATTATGGTATAAAAGTACAAAAATATATGCTTGGGAGGTTCCTAATTTTGCACATATTATTAGTGAGGAGTAAAATTTAGTATTCACCCCAAACTGACGGATTATGAAATTGCTTAAAATTACAGGATTATTTATTTTATTTATGGGAACTGCATTACAAGTTACTGCACAAGGGCAGGAAGGAAGGCTGAGGGACAAGGTGGCCATTGTCACAGGTGCGGCATCCGGCAACGGAAAAGCGATAGCAGCCTTATTTGCACGGGAAGGCGCCAAAGTGGTTCTAGTGGACATTGACGGCACGGAAGTAAGGAAAGTGATGGATATGCTGGAACGGCAGAACCGGACAGTGACGGATATCGAAGCCGACATCACCAAAGAAAGCTGTATACAGCGGATGGTGGACGAGACACTGGAAAAGTTCGGACGTATAGACATCCTTGTAAACAATGCGGGAGTTTTTGACGAGCTTCTTCCAGCGGGAGAGGTCAGTGACGAAATCTGGGAGAGGGTGATTTCCACGAACCTGACAGCCCCCATGCGCGGTATCCGGAAAGTCATCCCCGTTTTTGAGAGACAAGGCGGCGGGGTGATTGTCAACACAGCATCCATAGCCGGGTTTACAGGAGCCAGGGGAGGCGGTGCGGCATACGTCGCATCCAAACACGGCCTGATAGGACTCACCAAAAACGTGGCGTTCAATTACAAGGACAGGAATATCCGTTGTAATGCGGTCGCTCCTGGACGTGTAGAAACGAACCTGAGAGTAAACAGCGAGAAACTGATAGGTTCCCGTTCAGCACATGACCATACGATTGGTGAATGGAAGGATATCGAAGACAAAATAACGGACGGTTATGTTACCAACATGAGAAAATGTACTCCCGATGAGATTGCAAGGGTCGTTCTTTTCCTTGCATCGGATGAAGCCTCGTTTGTCAACGGTTCGGTATTCGTGGCTGACGGTGGCTGGACTTCTTATTGAATCCGGAAGAGTGACTGTTATTTCGACTGTAAGATTCACTTCGCCGAAAACAGGAGTGAATCTTTTGTATGAATAATGATTTGACTAAAAAATAAAATGGAGAAAATTAGTTGGAAGGGCCATGCCTCCATGTTCGGGGCAAATGCCATGTGGGGGCTGATGTCCCCGGTTTCTAAATTCATCATGGCCGGAGGTGCCGTCACCCCGTTCGTCGTAACCGACCTGCGTATCGGAGGTGCCATGGCGCTCTTCTGGTTCACCTCTTTTTTCAGGAAACCCGAGCATGTCAGCCATAAGGACCTGATAAGCCTGTTCTTTGCCTCGCTTCTGGCTGTCGTGTTCAACCAGGGATGCTTCATCTTCGGTGTCAGCCTGAGCTCACCCGGCGATGCTTCTATTATCACGACCAGCATGCCGCTATGGGCCATGATTCTAGCAGCCTTCATCCTGAAAGAGCCTGTTACCGGGAAAAAGGTGCTTGGCATTGCCGCCGGTGCCGGAGGGGCGCTCCTGCTCATTCTGGGAAGCGGGCAGAAAACTGATGTTCCGGTTTCGCAAAGTACTGCAATTTGGGGGGATCTGCTGGTTCTGCTCGCACAATTCTGCTATGCACTTTATATTGTCCTCTACAAGGATTTTGTGGGCAAGTATTCATTGGTCACCATCATGAAGTGGATGTTTACCTATTCATTCGTCTGCACGCTGCCTTTTTCTGCCGGTGATCTGATGGATGCCCGATGGAGCAGCCTGTCGCTTGCCGATATAGGCGGGCTTGCCTTTATAGTGGTAGGTGCTACCTTTATCAGCTATATGCTTGTCGTTGTCGGGCAGAAAAATCTCCGCCCCACGGTAGCCGGAATGTACAATTACATCCAGCCGCTTGTAGCCTGCGTCGTAGCCGTATGTTGGGGAATGGACTCGTTCAACCTGACAAAGGCGATAGCGGTGCTCCTTATCTTTTCGGGGGTATACCTGGTAACATCCAGCCGGAGCAGGAAAGAGCTGGAAGCGTATGAAAAGAAGCTTCAGGAAGTGAAATAAAGTTGCTACGATAAAAATATATTGCGGGCGTTTGCCGTTGTTCTTTGCTCACAGATATTATTAAGAATAATTCTTTCTATAATCGTAACGGGCATCCTGTAGGTGTAAGGGAAGAGACGGGCGCACTCGATAATAGTGATGCGGACAGAAAAACTGTGGTTAGTATAGGAAAACGGATGTCAAGACCTCCATCCATTACCTGCCCAATGGAGAACTGAAAAAGACCGGAGCGGAACGGTTTTGGCAAATAAGATATAGGCATACGAAAGACTAAAGCCTTTCGTATGCCTGTTACTCATGTATGACCGGTACTAATAATTTCTGATCAGCAATTCGTTGACCGTCTCCCTCTTCTCGGCTATGGAACATACCGAGCGGAAGATGCTCAATTGGAAAATCTCACCAAATTGATCCCCAGTGTCTCACGCATACTGATCCCTCTTATTTCTATCCCTTCAATATTCTGTTAAGCATGTGATTGTTTTTTATCCAAGTTCTTCTTTCCAAAGGAGAAGATAAAAACCCGGCAAGTAGGAAAGGATTTCTTTATCTTATCTTTTTTACCTATTTTTGTATCGGTAAAAGAGATTAAAGGAGAATAATAAGATACAGTAAGAATGAAGAAACTAGTTATATTTGACCTGGATGGAACATTGCTGAATACCATCGCCGACCTTGCCCACAGCACCAATTATGCTTTAAATAAATTAGGATACCCCACTCATGAAATAGAAAAGTACAATTTCATGGTAGGTAATGGCATCAATAAACTCTTTGAACGCGCATTGCCCGAAGGTGAAAAGACGGAAGAAAATGTACTTCGTGTACGCAATGAGTTCGTTCCTTATTACGATATTCACAATGCAGATGATAGCCGACCTTATCCGGGCATTCCAGAACTGTTATCCTATCTGCAGTCTGCAGGCATCCAAATTGCCGTAGCATCCAACAAATATCAGGCTGCCACAGAAAAGCTGGTTGCCCACTACTTTCCCGGTATTCACTTTACAGCAGTTTTCGGCCAACGGGAAGGAATAAATGTCAAACCCGATCCGACAGTTGTTTTTGATATATTAAAACTGGCCAATGTACAAAAGGAAGATGTTCTCTATGTAGGCGATTCCGGTGTAGATATGCAAACGGCTGCCAATGCAGGAGTTACCGCTTGCGGAGTGACATGGGGATTTCGTCCACGCACGGAACTGGAAGAGTTTGCTCCTCAACACATCACAGATACTGCTGAAGAGATAAAACAGTTCCTCTCGACCGGTAAAGTCTAATATTACATATTTTCCGTACAAATTTCAATATTACTTTCCTTACAATGCATTTTCTTTGCAACAGGTAAAGAAAGGTTCACTTTTGTGCACCTAAATCTAAGAACAGTAGTAATTTAATTTATTATACAATGAAAAAGCATCTTATACTATTTTTTATCGGAGTAATATTGAGTTATGGGAATATAAAAGCACAGACAGTTCCCGATAAAAAAGAAATTCTCAAAGTAACCCTCCAGGTGAACGACTATTTTATGAAGAAATATGCTGATTATCGCACTCCTTCTTTTGTCAAACAAGTGGTTCGTCCTAGTAATATCTGGACACGGAGTGTGTATTACGAGGGTCTAATGGCACTCTATTCCATCTATCCTGCAGACGAATATTACCTCTATGCCAAGGAATGGGCAGATTATCACCAATGGGGATTCCACCGGGGAACAACCACCCGTAATGCTGATAACTACTGCGCCAGCCAAATCTATCTTGATTTATACAACATTTGCCCTGATCCTGAAAAAATACGGAAAACGAAAGCCAATATGGATATGCTGGTCAACACTCCACAAGTAAATGATTGGTGGTGGATAGATGCCATCCAGATGGGGATGCCGATATTTGCCAAAATGGGAAAACTTACGGGTGAACAGAAATACTTTGATAAGATGTGGGACATGTATGAATATACCCGCAACCAGCATGGAGAAAACGGAATGTTCAACCCCAAAGACGGTTTATGGTGGCGAGATCATAATTTCGATCCTCCGTACAAAGAACCGAATGGTAAAGACTGTTACTGGAGCCGTGGAAACGGATGGGTATATGCAGCTTTAGTACGAATTATGAATGAAATTCCATCCGATGAAAAACATCGTCAGAATTACATCGATGATTTTCTGACTATGAGCAAAGCACTGAAACAATGTCAGCGTGAAGACGGCTTTTGGAATGTCAGCCTCCACGACCCGACAAACTTTGGAGGCAAAGAAACTTCCGGTACAGCCCTTTTCGTATACGGCATGTCCTGGGGGGTACGTAACGGGCTATTGGATAAAAAGACATATCTGCCTGTAATCATAAAAGCATGGAATGCCATGGTGAAAGATGCAGTTCACCCGAATGGTTTTCTTGGCTATGTACAGGGAACCGGCAAAGAACCGAAAGACAGTCAGCCTGTCACTTATGATAAAGTTCCTGATTTTGAAGATTTCGGTACAGGCTGCTTCCTGCTTGCCGGAAGTGAAATCTACAAATTAGACTCCATATATAGTTGATAAACAATCTTACGTTGAATCTGGTCTATGAAAAGTTGACCAGATTCAACGTAAACTCTAAGCTTTATTTCTTTCTCCTTTCTGGTAAGCAGAAGGAGATACTCCAAACTGTGCCTTAAAGCATTTGCTGAAGTAAAGAGGATCGTTAATACCAACCTTATAAGAGACTTCCGCAACAGTCAGATTCCTTTCGGTCAAAAACAATTCGGCAGCCTTCTTCATTCGGACAACACGTAAATACTCATTCGGTGAGTATCCTGTCACTCCGCGTAATTTCTTATAAAACACAGTTCGTCCCATCCCCATCATTTGCGCAAATTCATCAATAGAAATATTGTATTGAGAATAAACCTTTTCGACTACAGCTACCAACTGGTCTGCAAATTCCTTGTCCCGGTCCGTGTTACATAAAGCAGGACGTACTATTCCCGGTTCACTGGAGAATTTCTTCCGCAACTTTTCGCATTGCTCTATCAGCCGGAACACTTGCGCAAGCAAAAGCTTAAAGCTAAATGGCTTCGCAATATAAATATCCGCTCCCGCCTCAAGACCTTCCAGATGTTTATCCGGCGAGGTCAATGCAGTCAGCAGAATAATGGGGATATGACTTGTCGCAAAGTCTGTTTTCAATTTCTTGGTTACTTCAAAACCAGTCATTCCGGGCATCAACACATCACAGATAATTAGATCAGCATCATAGTTGCATGCCTTTTCAAATCCGGATATTCCATCTGCTGCCACTTCTACTTCAAAATAAGCACTTAGTTCCTCTTGCAAGAATCCACGAATATCATTATCGTCTTCAATTACTAGTATTTTATGTTTTCTCGATGAAGTAACAGCCTTCTCATGTTCCTGACATTCCTCTGAAAATTCCTGCAAATGGTGAGTCTGCATATTCGCTTCTTCCAACAGGAGATTGCCGGGAACCAAGAAGTCTTTTTCCGAATAAACAGTTTTATCAGTCGGAATACATACCGTAAATACGGAACCTCCCCCTTCATTATCTTTATATTCAATCGTTCCCTTATGCACCTGCACCAATTCATGGCTCAAATGCAACCCTACTCCAATGCTATCTCCGGAGAAACTACTTTGCATAAAACGTTTAAACAATTCTCCCTGCTTTTCTTTAGGAATACCTACTCCGGTATCCGCTACCTGAATGTATAAACACTTCTTCACCTCATCCACATTCACAGAAAACAGAATTGTCCCACCCGAAGGAGTATACTTAAAAGCATTTGAAAGTAAGTTATACACCACCTTATCCAAATTACCTTTATCAATAAACATTTTATAGGATGGCACAGACGGCAAAAAGCGGAAATCCATATTCTTCTGTTCTGCTACGTCACTGAAACTTAAATATATTTCGTACAGGAAAGCAACTACATCAGTTTCCTGCAGAGAAAGAGCCAACTTGTTGTTCTGCATTTTTCTGAACTCCAGCAACTGATTAATCAGCCTCAACATACGTTGTGTACTTTTATCCATGACTTTCAACGGATGCAATAAGGCTTGTGGAATATCATCCGTCCGATACATTTTCTCCAATGCTCCTTGGATCAATGTAAGCGGAGTACGGAATTCATGAGAGATATTTGTGAAAAATACCAGTTTATACTCTGTCAGTTGTTTTTCAACATTGATGCGGTTGCGCAACCTATTGAAATTAAAAATGATACGATATGTAAAGTACAAAGCTATCAACATCAGGATGAAATATCCGAGCATAGCCCAATTCGTTTTCCAAAACGGAGGCACGATAACAATCTTCAAGGTTGTTTCGGTATCATTCCAAATACCGGCACCATCACAATATTTCACATGGAAGATATAAGTGCCCGGCTCCAGATATTTATAAGTAGCAAAACTTAACGAAGACGGAACATTCCATCCCTTGTCATAGTTTTCCAGCCAATACATATACTTGATTTGACCATTATCCGAATAATCGAGAGTAGAAAAATCAAGCATAAAAGAATTCTGGAAATATTTCAATGTAATCTTATCCGAATAGGCTAAAGATTCTTGCAAAGGAGACCCCGGCATATTAGGCTTCACCTGAATTCCATTAACGGACAATCCTGTGATAACAATAGGAGAAAACAATCTTTCTGTTGGAATCTTCTTCGGGTCAATAATCGTCAATCCGTAGTTTGTTCCAAAAATCAGTTTACCGTCTGCCCCCATACACGCACTGTTCTCGCTATACACATTTCCTAATGTATAAGATGAGAAGAAATAATTCTCGAAAGAATGGCTGTTGGGATTGAACCTTGAAATTCCATATTCCGTAGCAATCCATAATTGTCCCGAATAATCTTCTAAAATAGATTGCACCATATTATTAACCAGTCCTTCCGCTATTCCATAATGTGTATATTTCAAAGACTGACAGTCGTCTGCCAATTCGCATAGATTCAGCCCGGCACCCGAAGTACCTACCCACATGCGCCCTTTACTATCACGAAACAGGCAACGAATCTCATTGCTGCAAAAATTGCCATCGGTGTAGCTGAACAAATGATAGTTATCTTCATTAGCGATCAATGAGTCAGGGTGGAAAATACAGATACCTTCACTTGTGCCCATCCATATCATCCCTTTCTCATCTTCTGCCATTACTCTGACTATCCGTAAGCCATACTTCTTTCCTTGAAAGAAACGACGGAACTTGTATTGTCCTTTTTCCGTTGATTCTGCCAGATCCAGTCCTCCTCCAAATGTTCCCACCCACATACGATCTTTCTTATCACGAAGAATGGAATAAATATTAGAATGAGATAAGGCAAAAGGATTAGACGGATCCGTTTTATACCATGCATCTCCTATTTTTAGTCCGTCTCCCCGGGTTCCTATCCATATATTCTCCTGACTATCTTCTGAAATCGCATAAATATTATAGGGCAAATAATGATTATCTATCTTAGTTTTCAGATGAGAATCATAATTATACAATCCACCTCTTCGCGTTCCTACCCATATATCTCCATTCGACATTTTAGTCAGTAACCGGATTGTATTCGAACGGTCAAAAACATCCGGTGATTCTGGATAGACATGTGTAATGCCTTTATTTGAAATGGAAATATGAGACAAACCGGAATATTCGGAGCTTACCCATATCCCTCCTGTTCTGTCTTTCATCAAACATAACAAAAAATCTGACCCTATAGGTCCTGCATTCTTCCCTTCGGAAACAAAGTGTTCCAACCGATCTTCCTGAATATCGTAGGTGAAAAGTCCGTTTCCATAAGTTGAAATCCACACAATCCCCCGGTCATCACGCACCACATGATAGCGTTCATAATCTATATATTTCATCTTCTCTTCAGGGATCAGTTGAAAATCCTTTATTTCTCCGCTCTTCGAGTTTATATAATAAATTCGTCCTGTGTTATTGTAAGCCCAACAATCTCCGTAATTGTCATGAATCACTTTTCCATTATTTATTTTCAGTTCCCGGCAAGGAGTTATTTGAAAGTTCTGAAAATCAAATTCATATACCCCTTCGCTGGAAGTAAATATAACCCATTTATCTTTTATCAATGAATGTGTACTGACAGATGTATTACCGGCAATAGCAGACAGTGACGCTAAACAGTCTATTTTTTTCGATCCATTTACACAACGATACACATCTCCACTCTTTGTCAGAAAATACATATCCTCTCCATGAGGGAAAGAAGAAGAAAAATTCAATTTCCTATCGATAAATTCAACTTTCCCTTTATAAACAGACGCAAGTCCCTGCATGGTACCAATCCAGATCCTGCCACTAGAATCTTCATTTATAAATTTAATCCGGTCATCGGGCAGGTTTCCAAATTTCGTTCTAAACTTCACAGAGGTCATAGTCCGATCGTCCTCACAAACAATTTGACGTACACCGTTCCTTCTATGCCAAAGCCACACATCTCCATTAGAGGACATAAATATTTCCGAATAGTTCTCTCCATCACTTCCGGTACCGGTAAAATCTACAAAACAAGCTTTCTGTAGGTCATAACAGCTGAATAATTCCGGTACAGTCTTTATCCACAAAAAACCGTTCTTATCCTCTGCCACATGTTTTATTCTGTTATCTGCTAAAGAAATCTGATCGTGTTTTCCACTTTCCAACTGATAAGTAAGAAAAGTATTTCCATCATAACGGGTCAATCCGTCTAAAGTACCCAACCATAAGAACCCTTTACTGTCCTGAAACATGCATCGTACAGAATTACTAGGTAGCCCATCACTGGTTCTCATTTGTTTGGAACTAAGTTCAATATCAGCATACAAATCCGATAAAGAAAAACTTAATAAAACGAAGAGGCATAATAATTTATATTTCATATAGTGCTTGGGGTTATTTTGATTGCTGGTTACAAAGATACATCTTTTCATAGTTTTTTTAAGATTTATACAAGCAAAACTAACCAAAAGGAATAACGAATACAAAAAAACATCGCAGACTATTTCGAAATGAGGATTATTATCCATATATATGTCATTTTTTCCATATACCAACTAATGATTTGCATTAAATTACAATCGTGGCGAATCAAAACGGTGGGGAAACGAATTAAACTGTAACCACACATAAAGTATACAGTTTA
>NZ_DAWCXD010000057.1:22897-30926 GCF_052357945.1 Bacteroides sp.
CAACTATAATTGGCTAATATCATGTCTACTATTTCAATCCAGTATTCAATCATATTCGTTGCTATCCTGAAACATACATCGCACCGAATTGCTGGGCAGTCCATCACTGGTTCTCATTTGTTTGGAACGAAGTTCGATGCCGGCATACGCTTCCGAAAGGAAACAGTTCAACAAAGCGAAGAGGTACAATAATTTATATTTGATATAAAACTTTAGGAAATATTCCAATGATTGGTTACAAAGGCAATAAAAAAATAAGAACAAGTGGAACAAATTCTGTATCTCAAGATAAATCCTTATATTTGTATCAAATTCGTCTGATATAAAAGTTGAATATGATAAAAACAATGAATAAGCCACTTACATACGATGATATACCTAAAATGTATCTGTTTTGCAACCACACCAAATGTCCGCGCCGCAACAAATGCCTCCGTTTTCAGGCTGCGATGATTGTGCCCCAAAGTGTTCCTCACTACGAAACGATCAACATCAACCATGTAGCGGGGAATGAAAAGGAATGTTCCTATTTCAGTGCATACACTCTCACGACCTTTGCACTTGGCATCAGCCATATATTAGACGACGTTCCGCACAAAAAAGCTATGGCCATACAAAATAGCCTTAAATCTTTAATGGGGAAAAGTATGTACTACCGTATTCGCAACAAACAACGTCGACTTCATCCATCGGAACAGAAACAAATCGCAGACGTTTTCCTGGAACACGGCATCAAGACAAAGATTAACTTCGACGAATACATTGAAGATTATGACTGGTAAGCCACAGATTGTGACGGGAAAGATACTTGCGAAAATATTTCATAGGAATTGAATAAAAGTTTCATCGCAATGAAAATAAAGTTCCATCGTGATAGAAATAAAGTTTCACGACGATGAAACCTGCGAAACTTTTAGCACAAATAAAGATTAACAGGCAAGCGAAGACCTAAAGGTTACACATGCGTCATATTCCCCTTATAATAAGAAGCCTGCGCAAACGCCCGTCCAAATGTTCAAGCATAAATATTAAAAAAAATCGGATACCATATTTAGGCTTCTGATTCATTTTCGCAATCCGCTCTGGACGCCAGCTTCTCCAGTGCCACCAATTCCCATCCCTTGAACACCAGCGTAATCAATCCAAGCCGGGTATTCCCTTTCGTGCGGGCCACCTTCCCATCGTCGGCATAGCGGCGCAACTGTTCTGCCGCATCACGTTTCAGCAAGGCGATGTCGGCATCGGAGGTGTCACAGCGGGCATACTTCACCTCCACGATATAGCTGCAGACTATGTCCGGCTGGCGCACCAGATCGGGCATCATGTAGAAGTCCGCATAACCTTTGGAAGATTCGTATTCGGGAAGAAGGATGTAGCCCTGCGTCACCCCTAAGTAAGCCAACAGGAATCCCTTGACGTGCGCCTCGCCGTCGATAAATTCACGGATGGCATTTTGCCGATGAATTAATACCATAGCTGCTTAGCATCTTTATATAAGAAAATTCGTTCATCCGTCCCTCTAGTAAGATTTCTCAATAATAGTAAAGCATTTTGTGGTACATGGTGAAAGGTCAGACTAAAATCGTCAGCTATTTGTTTGCCCAACGACACCCAATCCATATCCCAATAAAAAAGCTCGTAAGTATCTCCAATACGAACATTGTTGTCATCATTACGTGTCATATAGCCTATTCTTCCAACAGATTCCGGTTTGCCCAAATCCAATCCTACCCAACCATCTCTTAAAGTTTTAGATGCGAAAAATGTAAACGGATCTAAATCAAAAGCAGCAAAACGGCTATAATGAGGATTTTTGCTTCGTTCTTCAGAACCTATAATGGTTCCTGTCAGTTTTTTATTGTCTTTATCCAAGAACATCAATTCTGCAATATTACAGCGGTAGGGCTTTGGACAGATATAACGCCAATAACGATACTTTGTAGTATCGCTCACATTTATACTACCCGATACGCTATACTCTTTGAACGTATGTACTGTGACAGCATCACTGAAATCCTCCTTGTGTGCTGCTTGAAACCTGCTGTGTTTTAAACGGAGTGCTGTGGTGAACGCTTTGCGCGTTAAAGGATATTTCCGTTTTAGACTAATACTTCTTTTCGATGTGTTATCGGGATTCAAGAACTCCAGTTCACCTTTTTCATTCAACAAAGCAGGATAATTGAATGGACGAACCCTTCCATTTATATAATATACCGGCAGATAGACAGCTCCCTTCTCTATTTTATCAAAGACGATCTGCTTACTATCTTTTATTTCCGAAAAACAAATAGGAACCCATTTCGCATTGTCAAATACTGCCAGATATGCATATTTTTCTTTGCGTTCTCTTCTCCCGGAAAGTACAGGAAAAACAGGATCAATGGTCGTTGCATATTCATCCGTAACGTCTTTTATAAACACATTGCGCAACGTTGGCGGAACACTACTGGCTTCTTTATTCAGCCGGACTAAGTCCGAATTGGGAGAATATGTTCTTCGATATACTTTACCTTTGCACTCACCCGGTCGTAGGGTAGCCAAAAAAGGTTCATGTCCTCCTTCACATACCATTCGGCGATTGTGATCTATCAGAATACTTAGCCACGAATGTGCATGTGCTTTTGTAGGCCACTGCAAAACGAAATCATACGAAACCGCAAAACCCTTACTACGCATGATGGCTAAAGCAGTATTTGTCCTTGTCTCACAAGAATTAGAAGGAATATTACACCAAAACGGAACCTTATATAACGCATGCCACTTCAGAGGCTTTTTCAAATCGACAATAACAGTATCACGTAATTTAATATTAATAGCTTCTGCCGCATGATAGGGTGTTTTATTCCAAATGTCATTATAAGAAAAATCGCATAATGTGTCATTAGCTATCGGTTTCAACACATTGCGCCAATCATCAAAAGCCTGAAACTCTACGCACTTATAAGGAAGCATATATTCACAAAATTCTTCAAATGTAATGCCTCTTGCCCAACGACCTTGTTGCCAATCGTCAAAAGCCGCGTCTATACTCTGTATCAGATAGTCGGCTTTTATGACAGAGTAATCTTCCTTAAACTCAAAATCATCTGATGGAAACTCTAACAACAAGTTATTTAATTCATTCACCTGTTCATCAATCTTTCTGTCAGAGAAGATTATCTTCTCAGCTTCGACATAATATTCCTCAATATCTTTCCCTATATACGACTGGTGTCCGGGCATATTCATTATCAAAAATTTGGCAGCTCTAAGTTTCAAACTGTCAGCTTCGTTTTCTTTATAATGCTCCAACACTTTTTCGAGTTCCGGACGATTATTGCCCGCCAGTGTCAGCACCTTTTCCAACTGTTTTTCTTCAGAGCTTTGACAACTGAAAAGCAAAACAAGAAAAAGAAAGATGAATGTAGCTTTCATTTTGTTTTATTGTTATTTTATAATTAAATATTCTTTTTGCGCAAATAGTTTCTAGCCTCTTCCTGTATGATAGCAACAGTGTAAGATGGTATCTTTATTCGTTTATTGATTATTTCTAAAGCTACCCGTTCGGCAAGTATGCAGTTATCAGATTTTACATAGATCCTCAAAAGTCCTTGTAATGGAAGAAAACGGCCAGGACACATACATTGTGCCAGTTTATAGCGTCTTTCTGATTCTTTCCAACACCCCATCTGATAGTAATTATCAGCTAATTGCATTTGCAGGTCATACGTATTGATATAAGATTCGCAATGTAAGAATACGTTAACGCTTTGTTTGTATAATTCCTCATTTTTCAATTCTGATGCATAATTGTACAAGAAATAGGGATTGCCATTCCACTCATCGTATAGCTTGGTAAATACAGATAATTCATTATCCAGCAAACCATTGTTCTTTTCTGCAACCAACGAAATTCGTTTCCATGTTCGCTCGAAAATGATATTCTTAATCAGAAAGAAACAGAGTATAAAAAGAATAATCAATAAAAATGGCTTGTTGAAATGTTTTGTTCGTAGAGCAACCTCCCGTTGATTAAGTGAAGCGAGGCAGTAGATAGTCATGAACCAAACAAAAGCATATTTGAATGGATAAGAAAAACAGGAAAATATAGCAATAGAAACAAGTGTCAGTAAGGCTGGAGTGTCAAATGGCACATTACTTCGAAAAACAGCAATCAACAACAATAAGAATAAAGCGATTCCTATAAGTCCTTGTTCAATCAACAACAACAGATACTCATTAAATGGATGATTCGTGTTCCCTGCCAATATTCTATCGCTTTCATCAGCATGGAAGGATGACAAATATTTGGCTTGTTCCGGCATGTAATCCGCCTTAAAAGAGCCGAGTCCGTTTCCCTGAATTATATGTTCCTTACACAATCCGGCAGATACTTTCCAAATCAGAACACGACCGGAAGTGGAAGTTGGTTTTAGATAAATCAGTCCAATGAATAAACCTATTAGAAACAAAGCGCCTCCGCTGATAAGAAAGATGCGCCTTTTATGAATTAACTTCCGATAGCGGAGAGCGTAAAAAAGGAGTGTTACTACGCATAAAGTAAGTATACCTGTTCTCGAACCGGATAAGATAACGACTATAATGAGGAGAAGACACGCCATAAACTTGAGCGTTTTTCTTTTTCCATTAGAAGTCTGGCACAAAAGAAAAGGATAACAGAGAACGATGCTTGCAGCAAATCCGGCGGGATTATCAAAAGAACCAGTAACAGAAAAATAAGATTGAGTTTCTATACACCCTACATATTGCAGCAAGCCATACAAGGCCGACAAAACTCCAACGACAGCTAAAATGCTATTAAATGTTTCTGTAGGATTTTTTCCATTACGCATCAACACAAAAAGAATCCATCCAGATACGATGTATACACTGTGTATATATTGCGATGTAAAGAGACTGCAAACGAGAACATATCCCATAAAAACAGTAAAAGACAGAAATAGAAAATCAACAGACAGTCTAATTTTTCGCTTCCAGTTCCCTATGCAAATACCTCCCCATATTACGATGCCGACAATGAAACTTATATTTTTAGGCATAAAATACCTATCCATAAACCAATCAGCCGATAAGTATAAGGTGGTGATAAGTAAAAAAGAAAACGTAAAAACATTATCACTGAATAATTGCCTTAACTTGCAGAATATAAAAGAGGGAGTCTGTGTTTGCATTGATAATAATTAGTTCTTCCTTTGCCCCTGCTCCTTTTCCTTTCGGATTGAAAGAAAAATGAAGCGAGCACGATTCGTCAGGATTTAATTCATACTTCTCCACCGATGCTTGTGTACATCCACATCCAGTTTCGATCTCTCCTATTTCCAACCTGGCATTGCCTACATTGGTGATTGTAATGCTATCACGACAAATTATATCAGAACTAATTATTCCGAAATCGTGTGTATAGGAAGACAGAGATACCTCTGCTTTCCTTTTTTGATTGCAAGAAACGCAAATCATCAGAATAACAATAAGACCAAGGATTTTACTCATTTTTTATAGTTGTTGATGATGAACTACTCGGAATAGTCTCGATGAAACGGGGCGCATTATCACGTATACTATCCAACAACGGTTTGGTCTTTTCTCTATATTCTTCTCTTTTAATAGTATAGTCCCGCCAAGCCAAAAGAATATCTCGATCGGCTTTGGGCATTCGGTCGAGAATCCGTAGATATTTTGGGAAATCAGGATCCTTTGATGCTCTTCGTCCATTCAACAAAAAAGATAAGTGGAATCGTACGACATCTGGATATTGAGCATATTTCTCTAAGAAAAAAAGTCTACATTCGTTGGCATGTATGTATGCATCTCTGAAAGATGCACTTCTATTTTGAAGAGAACGCTCTCTATCCACTTTTTTTTGCTGTTCGATAATACATCTGTTATAATCGTCGTTAATAGGAGTACCTGATACAATACCCTTATCTGCCCAATTAGCGATACGGATATGGATATTACCAGGCTCAACTATAAAATATAAGCCCAAATCCAACATATTTCTTCCTGTTCTGGCACTAGAAAGATACGCTAAGAATGGCTTTTGTGAAAGTACACCTTCATAATGGAATTTCCCGTCAACCACCAATATACTATCAATAAATGAATGTTTCATGCGCTCATACTCTTGACCAATGGCAGAATTGTTAACTAAACGCAAATAACTATTATCCAACGAATGGTCGGGTAATTCACCCCAAATGGTGTACTTTTCTTGTCCATAAAACTGTTGAGCTATAGAAACGAATGCGATAATTAGCAATATACTACTATATTTCATTTTTATATATATTAAATTTATCATTTTTCTTTTTTACCATATGCCGCCTGACAAGCATCTTGACACCCAGTTAAATCAAAATAACAACAATCCAAACAGAAATCATGACTATCTACGCATGCCTCATATCTAGGTCCCTCTTGATATAATTTTTCCTTTGCCGGTACATTTTCAAGACATGTATTGAATATCTCATAGCAATTAGTTACACCTTGTTCCATATCACCATCACATTTTTTATTACAATTCTCAAGTGCCTCTGGATCTTCCGCTCGTGTACCAATAACAATTTTATGCATTTGATATTTTTGCCGAGCTCTTATTAATTCTAATCGGGTGACATCAACTCCCTCATAAACTTCTTGAAATATAGAAAAAATTCTATTCCGTTCGGTTCGTTCATCATATTTTAACAAAATATTCAATTGCACTCTTGCTTCCATACGAGTTTCAGAATTCAACAATTGTTTCTTAAGCTGATGATACTGTTCCTTCCCTTCTGAAGATAATTCGTTAATTGCGTTTCGCCTTCGCCTAATCCCCTTCCTTATTTCTTTTTGTAAGTTCTGATAGGCCTCCGAAGCAATAAAGAGATCAGCGGCAGTCACATCTTCTGCCTGTTGAAAGTAATCGTCAGCTTCATCCGCCTGACAACTAAGCACAGAAATACTGATTAGAAAAACTAATCCAACCATAATAAAGCCTAAATTCATTTTTTTCATAAGAACTACTTTTAGAGATTAATAATATTGAATATCTTTTTCAAGGAGATACCAAGATATTAGTAGATAATCGTTTGGCTCATTTTCCAGTTCTGTCTATATCAAATAAGATAAGGAACTGTATTTTTCCATAATATTAGTACGAATAAAAGTTTATTGCTCTTGCTGTTACAAAGGACGACATTTATAAATTTAAATACAAATTTCAATCGTATACAAATGCGTATACACAGCCAATGTATATGCGTTTTTTAAAGACCAAGGATTTTACTCATTTTTTACAGTTGTTGATGATGAACTACTTGGAATAGTCTCGATGAAACGAGGTGGATCACCGATCAAACTATCTAATATTATTCTGGTCTTCTTTTTAAATTCTCGTTCTTTTATAATATAATCCCACCATGACAAAAAAACATCTCGATCCGCTTGGGGCATTGAATCAATAATGCGTAGATATTGAGAGAGTTCAGACTCCCTAATCGGATATTTTGTCCTTAAATCACGAGCCAACATGACTCGGATGACATTCGGATATTTTGCATATTTTTCAAGAAAAGTAAACCGACCTTCTGAACGCTGTTCAGTTACTGATGTATCTAATAAGTTACTATTCTCTGTTTTAGTACTATCTTCCGCCACTTTTCTCCGATCTCTATTCCAATATACAGCACTCCATTGAGCTTCTCGCTCAAGAATGTAAGTATTGTAATCTTCATTGATGGAAGTGCCCGATACATTAGCGTCAGTATCCCAATCGACCATACGAATATAGATATTCCCAGGTTCCACAAAAAGATTAATATCAGTCTCTTTATGGAACGATGAACCATCATAGGATATTTGTGCAAAATAAGGCTTTCGTGTGACAGTTCCTTCGTAAAAAAATTCCTTGCCAATCACCTTTATTTTTATGCTGTTGTCGTATGCTTGTTTTTGTCCTTCCCTTTCTTCAAGAAGATACGATTTATCTATTAATAATGCGAATCAGTATTTGATTTATTAGTTAAAAATTAGCGTAATTAGTGCG
>NZ_DAWCXD010000058.1:0-30498 GCF_052357945.1 Bacteroides sp.
GAAGAATGGCTGGAGGAACTTAAAATCTATTTGTTTGCGAATTACATCTATTTAAAAGGTTATTTTGATGAATATCTTCCGGAATTTCCCGTAATGATGTTGGAAGGTACGTATTTGGTTTGGGTAGATTGCTCGGTCTTGAATCAAACGTCAGCAGAAATAGTAAAAGACTTGTTGAAGAAAGAAAAACTTTGGGTGAACGAAGGCAGTCTGTATGGGGAGACTGGTGAAGGATTTATCCGTATCAATATTGCATGTCCGCGACAGCGGTTGATAGAAGGATTAGACAGATTGAAGCGGGCGTTGAAATAATAAAATAATTGTCAATTTATTGAGAGATCCCCCTTCTCACTCCCCGTAAATACGAATTAAAAGAAGTAATATGGAAAGTCTGAATTGTTCGAAAGGGAATGCGGTAGGTATTGTCGTTGCTTATTTTCTCATTTATGTAGTCTGGGGCTCTACCTATTTTTTTATTGGTGTAGCTTTGAAGGACTTTTCACCTTTCTTGCTCGGAGCACTCCGGTTTGCGGCTGCCGGGATTATACTTCTTGGAATCTGCTATTTGCGGGGAGAACAAATTTTTAAGAAAAGCTTAGTGAAGCGTTCTGCCGTTAGTGGTATTGTTTTGTTATTTGTGGATATGGCTGTTGTAATGTTGGCACAACGTTATCTGACGAGTAGTCTTGTAGCCATTATAGCTTCTTCCACAGCCCTTTGGATTTTACTGTTGGACGTCCCGATGTGGCGTACTAATTTCCGCAATCCACTTACAATAGTGGGAGGTTTGATTGGCTTCGGAGGTGTAGTGATGCTTTATGCAGAACAACTCAATGCAGAATGGTTGCATTCGCATAGTGAACGTGGTATGCTACTTCTTATTTTCGGCTGTATATCCTGGGCTTTAGGAACATTATATGCTAAATATCGCTCTTCCTGTGAGGAGGAAGTGAATGTTTTTGCCGGTTCTGCCTGGCAAATGCTTTTTGCCAGTGCGATGTTCTGGCTCTGCGCTGTTATAAACGGAGATGTTCTGGATGCTGAATTGACTGAAATATCGGTTATAAGCTGGCTCTCTTTGCTTTATTTAATATCTTTCGGTTCTTTACTGGCATATTCTGCATATGTCTGGTTGTTGAAAGTACGTCCGGCTGCAGAAGTAGGGACACATGCTTATGTCAATCCTTTTATTGCAGTTTTGTTAGGGGGCTTTTTAGGAAATGAACAAGTCACTTTTATTCAAGTTTCCGGTTTGCTGGTAATTCTTGTAGGGGTGATGCTGATAAGTCGGAAGCGTAAAGTTTAATCAAGATGAATGTTTCGCCTTATAATGGTGATGTGCCTGCGGCACTTCTCAAATAGAAAAAGAACGCTCAAACGGAAAATATGACATACTCCGTTTGAGCGTTTCTCTTATTAAGAAATCTTTTTGGAATGATGGGGAAGAAAGCGATAAGTTATATCCTCCATTATTCCATTTTCTATATGGTACAACCGCTGATTGGTCGTTTCTGATTTTAATCCTCCCAGAGACTCAATGTAAGGTCCTAACTTTATATATTGGAAATGAGATACATCAAAGTGATCCGGCAGTTTGCTCTTCCCGGAATACCATCCGACTTTTACCGGAGTGATGGTCTGCTTGTGTAAAAAAGCAGCTAATTGTTCCACTTCTGCGGGTGAAGCATCACCGCCCATGAAACAGACACAGGTAATTGCTTTTCCATATTTACCGAGCAGGGTAGAAAGACTTTCTTCCGTCAATGGTTCTCCTACGTCTTCCATCAGATATGTACTGTGGCACCCTTTACAATGGTTGGGGCAGTTGGAGAGGTTGATGGCTAATGTCACCTCATCCGGTATCTCCTGAAAAACAATATCATAATCAGCGTACCGAAGCATAATATCTTAAATCGGCCTCCTTTTGCCGTGCTTGGGAGAAATTGCTGATACGCTTCATATATCCGATGACGCGGGTCAGATAATCCACATTCTCGCTGTGACATTCGGGACATTCATGCAAATACCGTTTGTCGATATGATGGCATTTGTTACATACTGTATTCGGAATATTGAATGTGAAGTAGTTGCAACCTTCGGTAGCGGCAACACGAAGCAACTGCTGGTATTGCTCTTTGCTAAGATGCTCTTCCAGATTTATGTGCAAAGCCGAACCACTCGTCAGATGCTCGATATAACGATGCCCGTGCAGGCGGAATTTATCGACAATGTTCAGTGATTTGTCTTCTACAATATAGAAATAGCTGTTGTAACATTCGCGGTAAGTCTGGAATCCGGCTTCCTTGTCCCATTTCGCGTGTTTCACACCCACGTTTTCGGCAGGAATCATTTCGCAGTTGAAAAGCACTTCTTTGGTACGATACTTTTTGTTGTATTTCTCAATCATGCCGAGAATCTCCTGTACAAAAGCCTCGTATTTCGGATTGTCGTTGATGTCGATTCCCATAAATTGGGCTGCTTCCACCAGTCCGTTCACACCGATAGTCAGATATTGGCGGCTCATATTGATATAACCTGCATCAAACAAAGGCAACATACCCTTTGCCTGCAATAATTTCAGGTTCTCATTATAGGCAAGCTGTACTTTGTGAACCAGGTCTACTACTTCTTCCAAGAAGAAAGGGTAGAGAATACCTGATTTTACAGCATGCTGTATACAACGGTTCAGATTGATGGTCAGCATGCTCTTCGAACCGGTAGAGACTCCTCCGGCTCCCAATGTATAGCTAAAGCCATTGTCCTGTATTTCATTACGCAGACGGCAGCAGCTACTCAAAGAGTCGGCATTGTCACTCATATTCATAAAACGCTTCTGCAACCAGCTAAGCGAATCCCAGTCGGGTTTGCTTCCGTCGGGGAAAACAAAGTGCTCGAAAAGGCTATTGAAATAATACTTATCATAATAAGCCACCTTCCAAAAAACTGCCTGGAAATTGCGGGCACCCGTAGGTTGGTTGATGGAATATACGATTTGCTCGAAACAGTTTGTGATGATTTTATCGATCGATCTTTGTTTCAGAGACAAGTCTGCCAGTTTATCCGGATGTTTATAATAATCCTGCCCGTATTCCAAACCAATGAAATAGTTCATGTACATCAGGAATTCAGGAGTGGCACATGCGCCGCTTAGCATACTGGATACGATAAATACCATGTTGATAAATCCTCCGCAGAAGGATTTCAGATTGGTCGGGGCGGTAGAATTACCTCCTACTGCTGTTGTTCCTGCTATCAGCCAGGGATACATGGTAATACTGGCACAGTAGTTCGCCAGATTGGTTTCATCATTTTTGTAGATGAAGTGATGGTTCAGGAGTTCCAAATAACGGTCGGAAGCCTCTTTACCATACATATCTCTCAAACGGTCTGTCAGCAGGCGGCGGTTGAGGCGGATGAAATTGGATTTGGGCAGTTCTCCTATCAGTGTGGCGATATTCTTATTTTCCACATTGGCGTTGGCATCATAATGAAACAAGATACATAATGGTCAGCGATGTTGGGATCCCTTTCTCTTCAGGGAATGAGGCGTTTGCATTGATGTTTCCATATTTTAGATTTTTCGAAAGCATAATAGATGTTAATAGGGCTCATGGCTTGCGAACTAATATTTGATATGATATGTTGTTTAAAGTGAATAACGAATTAAAAAATGAACTAGAAAGTTAGACATGAACAAACAATACATTTCTAATGATTTAGCAGATAAAACATTACATTTAAAACTTATGAATATGAGAAAATCTATTATTTTATTAGCTTTTATATTGGGTGGCTTTACAGTAGCAAATGCCCAATCAGTTGTAGAAGGTACCAAACTTACAGATAATTGGTCTGTCGGAGTAAATGCCGGTGGAGTTACTCCCCTTACTCACAGTGCTTTCTTTAAAGGTATGCGTCCCACTTTTGGAGTGGGAGTCTCAAAGCAATTAACTCCTATCTTCGGTTTGGGATTCCAAGGAATGGGATATATCAATACCACATCCAGTAAAACGGCTTTCGATGCTTCGGATGTCAGCGTATTGGGTAAAGTCAATTTGATGAATCTATTTGCAAGTTACACGGGCGAACCTCGTTTGTTTGAAGTGGAAGCTGTGGCCGGAATGGGTTGGTTACATTATTATGTGAATGGCGATGGCGATCAGAACTCCTGGTCTACGCGTTTGGGATTGAATTTCAATTTCAACTTGGGTGAAAGTAAAGCATGGACATTAGGAATCAAACCTGCCATTGTGTATGATATGCAAGGTACTTACCCTGAAACAAAGAGCCGTTTCAATGCTAATAACGCAGGTTTTGAGTTGACAGCCGGATTGACATATCACTTTAAGACAAGTAACGGAACACATCATTTTGCCAAAGTGAGAGTATATAATCAAGCCGAAATTGACGGACTGAACTCTTCAATCAATGCACTTCGTGCAGATGTAAACAACAAAGATGGTGAGATCAGCAATGCAAACCAACGTATCAACGGATTGCAGGAAGAACTTGAAGCATGCCGCACAAAAGTGGTTCCGGTGGAGACTGTAGTGAAAACCGCCCGTGTACCCGAATCTATCATTACTTTCAGACAAGGTAAATCGTCAGTTGACGCTTCACAACTTCCTAATGTGGAACGTGTAGCTTCTTACCTGAAGAAATATGCTGATTCTAAAGTGGTTATTAAGGGATACGCTTCTCCGGAAGGTAGTGTTGAAGTGAATGCCAGAATTGCCGCAGCACGTGCAGAAGCTGTAAAAACAATCTTGGTCAACAAGTATAAAATCAGTGCATCTCGTATCACTGCTGAAGGTCAGGGTGTAGGCGATATGTTTACTGAACCGGATTGGAACCGTGTAAGTATATGTACTATTGAAGATTAAACTGATATATTACAGAAATAGAATAATGAAGGCTGCCCCAAAAGGCAGCCTTTGTTGCATATCTTGGGTTGTATTTTTGAATACTCTGAAAGTTTAGTAAACAGATTTCTTTGTACATTACATAAAATGGTTATTTTTGCAGGTATTGTTCATGCGCGTTCTGTGTTGAGTGTGCAAATATCAACCATTAAAAACTGTATTATGAAGAGAGTATTCGTTTTTCAAGATTTTAAATCGCAGAAATTCTGGAGCATAGAGGTAGTCGGAACAGATGTTACTGTAAATTATGGTAAGTTGGGGACCGACGGACAAACACAAGTGAAAAACTACGCAACGACTGAAGAAGCTGAAAAAGCAGCCGGCAAACTGATTGCGGAAAAGACCAAAAAAGGGTATGTAGAAACTGCTGAAGAAACTGCACGTGAAATGAAAGTGGAAGCCAAGAAATATACTTTGAGTTATGATGAGTATGAAAACAATGTGAATCTTCTGGATAAGATATTGAAAGATAAACATTTCTCTGAATATAAACAAATAACAATCGGTTGTTGGGATTATGAGGGTGGCGACTGTTCTGCCTTATTACAGGGAATGATTGAAAATAAGGAGAAGTTCGCACAAATAGAAGGCTTGTTCTGGGGAGATATTGAGCAGGAAGAACAGGAGATTTCATGGATTGAACAAGCTGATATTAGTCCGCTGCTCGATGCCATGCCTAAATTGAAAGATCTGAAAATCAAAGGAACCAATAATCTGCGTTTGGGAAAGACTTCACGGCCGGAGTTGCGGTCACTCGAAATTATCAGTGGTGGCCTGCCTACCGAAGTGGTAGAAGATATTCTTGGTTCTGATTTCCCCAATCTGGAAAAACTGATTCTATATGTTGGTGTGGAAGATTATGGATTTGAAGCTGATATTGAGATATTCCGTCCGTTGTTCTCCAAAGAACGTTTCCCGAAGCTGACTTATCTGGGGATCGTCAACTCTGAAGAACAGGACAAGATTGTAGAAATGTTCCTGGAGTCGGATATTCTTCCCCAACTTGAAACAATGGATGTTTCGGCTGGTACTCTCAAAGATGAAGGTGCCCAATTATTGCTGGATAGTATGGATAAGATCGCTCATTTGAAGTTTATCAATATGCGCTATAATTATTTGAGCAAGGAGATGAAGAAACAGTTGCAGAGTCTCCCTATGAAAATAGATATTGCTGAAACTGAAGAGGCAGATGAATATGATGGTGAATTGTGGTATTACCCGATGATTACAGAATAGGAGATGCAGATAATCGTTGTCAGCAACTCTCTGTCCAAACGTATAGAATACTTTATTGAAGCAGGCAAACACTTGCAGGTGGAAGTTCGTTTTATGACTTACGGGGAACTTTTTAACTGCTTGCCGCAACTACGGCAGGTAGTTATCAAACTGGAACCTTGTGTAAGCGATGAAACGAATTTCCTGAAATATGCGCTGTTGAATCAGGCATATAAGGAGACGCTGCAACGTTTAGGCGAGATGAGGTTATCTGATGACGTGTGCTTTTTGAATACTCCCCATGCTTTATTACGTGCTCTTGATAAAAAGGAAACTAAACAAGTGTTGATGGACAGAGGGTTGAAAGTGACTCCGATGTTACCTTCTCCCCGTTCTTTTGATGAGTTGAGAGAGCTTCTTGCCGATTGCGGTAGAGGATGCTTTTTGAAACCCCGTTACGGTTCGGGGGCGGGAGGTATTATGGCTGTTCGCTATCAACCCAACCGGAATAAATGGGTAGTCTATACTACCTTACAACAAGTGGACGGAGTCATTCATAACACCAAACGTATCCACCGTTTGAGTACGGAAAAAGAGATGATCCCGTTGGCGGAAGCGGTGATGCAAACAGAAGCTATTTTAGAAGAATGGATTCCTAAAGAGCAGTTGCAGGGAGAGAATTATGATCTCCGGGTAGTGTGCCGGGAATCTGAAATTGATTATATCGTTGTGAGATGTAGTAAAGGAAGCATAACCAATCTGCATCTGAACAATAAGGCACATTGGTGGAACGAGTTGTCTTTGCCGGAAGTAGTGCGGCAACAAATCTATTTTCAGTGTCAGGAAGCGGTTCAATCCTTGGATTTGCAGTATGCCGGAGTGGATGTCCTGATTGAGAGAGGAACAGATATACCTTATATAATAGAAGTCAACGGACAGGGAGATCATGTGTATCAGGATATGTTTGCTCATAATTCTATTTATATTCAACAGATAAAAAACATAAAAAAGAGATATAACCATGCAAATAGATGAACTGCCGGCTGGCGAACAGACCCAAAATCCGGATCTGGATATGAATCAGGTGGTGGGTACTCATGATATATTGATGCTTTGCTTTGATACCTTGCGTTATGATGTCAGCAAGGAGGAAGAAGCGGCAGGAAGAACACCGGTACTGAACAGTCACGGAGGAGAATGGGAAAAAAGACATGCGCCGGGAAATTTTACTTACCCGTCTCATTTTGCCATCTTTGCAGGATTTCTGCCTTCTCCGGCGGAACCTCATTCGCTACGCAGCCGTAAGTGGTTGTTTTTCCCTGTGCAAGCTGGTACGGGACGTATTCCGCCTGCGGGAAGTTATCCGTTTACGGAAGCAACTTTTGTGCAAAGCCTTGCCAATGTAGGTTATGAAACGATTTGTATAGGAGGGGTGAACTTCTTCAGCAAGCGTAATGAACTGGGGCGTGTGTTTCCCGGTTACTTTACTAAAAGTTATTGGCTGCCGACCTTTGGATGCACGGCACCCGATAGTACTGAAAAACAAATTGATTTTGCATTGAAGAAACTCGAAAACTATCCGGAGGACAAACGGATTTTTATGTATATCAATTTTTCTGCTATTCATTATCCGAACTGTCATTATGTGGAAGGCAAAATGAAGGATGATAAGGAATCACACGCTGCCGCGCTGCAATATGTCGACAGTCAGCTACCCCGTTTATTTCAGGCCTTTCAGAAGCGGGGAAATACGCTGGTGATTGCTCTTTCCGATCATGGCACTTGCTATGGAGAGGATGGATATGAATATCATTGTATATCTCACGAAACGGTTTATACAGTCCCTTACAAACATTTTATTTTAACGAAAAAATGAATCAACCGCTACCACGATATGTAGACTATATGTATAGTTATCCACATAAAACTGCTTATCGTTCTTTTCCGTCCCCGGTTTCGCTGATTCCTTACCTGAAACAGGTGGAAGGACAGAAAGCATCGCTTTATTTCCACATTCCTTTTTGTAGTCATAAATGTGGATATTGCAACCTGTTTTCTCTGCAAACAAATCGTGCGGATTATATCGCAACTTATTTGGAAACTCTTCACAAGCAGGCGCAACAGTTGTCTCCACTCACTACCGGACTGGCATTTGATAGTTTCGCCATTGGAGGAGGCACACCGTTGCTCCTCACTGTTCCTCAACTGGAATACCTATTGGATACGGCTGCCTTATTCGGAGTGCATCCTTCACATACCTTTACTTCCGTAGAAACATCGCCGGAATATGCCGATCCTGCCCGTTTGGACTTATTGAAGCAAGCAGGAGTGGCTCGTGTGAGTATTGGCATACAGAGTTTCCTTGACGAAGAATTAACTGCTTTGAAAAGACGTCCCCGGCAAGACATGATTAATCAGGCGCTGGAGGCTATCCGGAAGAGGCAATTCCCATTTTTTAATATTGATTTGATTTACGGAATCAAAGGACAAACTGTAGCCAGTTTTCTTTATTCATTGGAACAGGCTCTTCTGTTTCAGCCTAATGAACTCTTTATCTATCCGCTATATGTACGACCGGGAACGGCTATCACGGAGCGGGAATCCGATGATGTCTGTTTTCAGATGTATTGTGCCGCTTGTGATTTGTTGAAAGACAGAGGTTTTCTACAAACTTCGATGCGACGTTTTATTCATCATCCGTCTACTGATGCGGAAATCTCATGTGGGGATGAAGTGATGCTGTCGTGTGGCTCCGGGGGACGCAGTTACCTGGGTAATTTGCATTATGCCACCCGGTATACTGTTTGCCAGCGTTGTATTGCCGGAGAGATAGATGATTATATGGGCACTACTGATTTTACAGTGGCTCGTAATGGATTTATTCTTTCGCAGGAAGAACGGCGGCAACGTTTTATCATTAAGAATCTGATGTATTATATGGGGCTTGACAAGACCGAATATAAGCGTCGCTTTGGAGAATCACCGGATAATGTGACGTTGTTCCGACAGTTAGCTGAACGGCAATGGATAGAAAATACGGATAACGGTCGTGTTTGTCTGACTTCCGAAGGAATGGCATACTCCGATTATATTGGTCAGTTGTTCATTACTCCTGAAATAAGAGAACTGATGGAAACTTATTCTTATTGAACGAAATAGAAATGGAAAACGAAGGCTCTTTACTTTCCTTCAGGCGTATATATTATCGCGGCAAATTGAATAGTTGCAACTATACCTGTTCTTATTGCCCTTTCGGCAAAAAGTCGCATCTGGCAGATACGACACAGGATGAACAGGCATGGAATCGTTTTATAGCAGCTATTGAACAATGGAAAGGGGAGCCGTTGCAGCTATTTATTATTCCTTACGGTGAAGCGTTGATCCATCGTTATTATCGGAAAGGAATGGTGCATTTGGCGGCATTGCCACAGGTGTCCGGAATTTCCTGTCAGACTAACCTTTCTTTTCCGGCTAAACACTGGCTTGATGAGATTTGTGTGGCTCCCACTGTGATAAGTAAGATAAGGCTTTGGGCTAGTTTTCATCCTGAGATGACTTCGGTAGAGAAATTTGCACATCAGATTCATATACTCCATCATGCGGGAATACAGGTATGTGCCGGAGCGGTAGGAAATCCCTCTGCAAAGGCTGTACTTAATGATTTACGGAATGCTCTTTTACCGGATATTTATTTATTCATTAATGCTATGCAAGGGTTAAGGGCACCATTAAGTCAGGAAGATATTCAGTTTTTCAGTCAACTGGATAATCTTTTTGAGTATGACTTGAAGAATGCTCCGGCACAATGGGAAGTTTGTGCAGGAGGAAGGAATAATTGTTTTATCGATTGGAAAGGGGATATGTATGCTTGTCCCCGAAGCCGGGTGAAGATAGGTAATTTTTATCAAGGTGATGGAGCTGTTGTGCCGTTATCTTGCAAGAGGAAGGTTTGTGACTGTTATATTGCATTTAGTAACCTGAACAATCACCCTTTACATCGAATAATGGGAGAAGGGGCGTTCTGGCGAATACCGGACAAGCCACTTATTACGACTGTTTTCTTCGATGTGGATGGAACACTGACTGATTCACAGGGAAAAGTTCCTGAAAGTTATGCTAACGCTTTGCGATATATGGCACAGTCCGTTTCCTTATATCTTGCCACTTCTCTGTCGATGGAGCAGGCGAAGAAAAAGCTGGGAAAGGCTCTTTTCGATTTATTCAGGGGAGGAGTGTTTGCAGATGGAGGGTTATTATCTTATTCGGGGCAGATTAAGTGTTTGCCGGTGAAAGTATATCCGGAGGTATATGGAGAATCGTCAAAAGTTACTATTCATAGTTATGAAGGAGTGGTTTACAAGTATAGTATATTGGTACGTGATAAAGAACAGAGAGAAGCTATTCTTACCCGGTTGAAAGAAAATCCCTGCCAGGTCTTTCATAAAGCTCCGCTGATAACAGTCATTCATCCTGAAGCGAGTAAAAAAGAGGGGGTGCTTCAGTTATGTAAAGCTTTGGGTTTAGCTTCTGAACACACTTTAGTTGTAGGAAATTCGTTAAAGGACTGGCCGATGATGTCTGTGGTTTCTCATTCTTGTGCCGTAATGAATGCGGAACCCTTATTAAAAGCACGCGCACGTTATACGCTGAATCCGGATCGGTTGGCAGCTTTCTTTCGTTTTTCTAACGGAGATTCTATAGACCAAACCTCGTCTGATAATAGTTGATATATAGCTAGTTACATCTTCATAAGAAAATAAAAACCGGTTAAAATTTGGTAATTATGAAAACAAAGCCCATATTTGCAGCCCTGAAATAGGGACAGGCATAAAAATCCTCATCGGAGGGTGCTATAATAATAATTCCCAACTATATACATAAATGTACTAAATTGAAAATTTGCAAAATTCAATATTTTATAGCTACTTTGCATAAAAATAGTATTTATGCGACCAGAAGATTCAAACATTTACATCTCGAAATCGAAAGGATTACCTAATTTATCTGATTCGGAACGAGAAATAAAACGTATAGAATTAGAACAACAAATAATCAAAGAAAACATAGAAGACAAACGTTATGTCAAGACAATCAAAATAGCTGTTCTTAGTCTAATAGTATCTATATGTTCATTGATTACAACTATTGTAATGTCAATACTAACTTATGTCAAAACTATATAGTTAACTATTTGCCATAATATTGTTATTATATTCAATAATATTGAAACATAACAAATACATTTAATCTTATTATAAGACTCATTCTGATAATTATTAGACTGTTTCATGTTGCTTAAGTTCGATACAATCCTTCATCTAAATACAAGATGAAGTTTTTATGTTATTGATAATACGAATAATAGATTTTATCTTGCTTATAGAATCAATTCATTATACTTAACATCATTTAATTTCTGATAGGAAACTATTTAACTATCTGATTTTTAACGTGTTAATTAAATTTGTTATATTTATAATACAAAATATAACAAATATGAACACATCGGTTCTGTATTACCCGCCAAAAACTTAAACGGGTATGCGAGAGATAAAGTCACTTATAGAGCTAATGAGCACCCTACATGATAAAAATTCATGTAGAGAGTTCTTAGAACAATATAGGTGGCAAGGCGTACCGGTCTGTCCTCATTGTAAACACAAGTCTGAACATCATTACAAATTAAAGAACAAAGGAGAGTTCAATGGGCTCTACAAATGTCAGCATTGCAAGAAACGGTTTACTGTAACAGTTGGTACAATGTTCGAAGGTAGCAAAATACCCTTGGAGAAATGGTTCTATGCTATTTACATCTTCCTATCTCATAAGAAAGGTATCAGTAGCCTACAATTATCAAGAGACATAAATGTCACTCAAAAGACAGCGTGGTTTATGCTGACTAAAATAAGACATAATATGTATAAAGATGAAATTGAGAAATTCCGTGGTATAGTTCAAATGGATGAAACCTATGTTGGTGGCAAAAATAAGAACAAATGGAACAAAGGTACACAAGGAAGAAGCCTTAAAGAGAAAACTCCCGTGGTAGGTGTACTAACAGAAGATAGGGTCTATCCAGTCGTCACCTATGACGCAAGTCAGAAAACATTGCATCTATTAGTCTTTGGACTGATTGAGGAAGGTTCAACTTTGGTAACTGACGGTTGGGCAGGCTATAATGGCTTATCTCATCTTTATACACGTGTCATTATAGAACATAGCAAAGGAATTTACGCAAAGGATGGTTTTCATACTAACGGTATAGAAGGCTTTTGGTCACATCTAAAGCGTGGCATAAAGGGAATCTATCATGTAGTCAGTCCTAAGTACTTACAAATGTACTGTAATGAGTTCGCCTATAGATACAACACTAGAACATTAACTGACATGCAAAGGTTTATGGAATTTATGCCTAAGATAAACAAAAGACTTAAACATGCAAAATTGAAGGATAACAGATACAATTAAAGAAATTTGTAGTATATTTGTATCGTCCTTTTGGACATCTTAATTATTTAGGAAGCGTTTAGTGCTTTTTCTCTAATGTGAATCTGGACAATTCAACTGTATTGAGGAAATAGTCAAAACGTTCTCCCTTTGGTTTGTATACCGCACACTCGTGTGTTGATATACGGTCAAGGGCGTGAGCTGTTTGTACTTATATTCAATACAGAGGTAGTCCAGAACCGACATTAGGTATAAGTCTAATAGTCTCACGCTTCTTCTATTTAATACCCTTCTGTTGAGACTAGGAAGACTAAAGCTGCAAATTATTATGGGATTCTTAGACAATTTAGGAAATGAGTTTGGAAGGAAAACAGGCAAAGCACTCGGTAACAAATTGTATGGTAGACACGCTGATGACCTTAGAATTGGTTCAAGTGCACAAACAAGCTATGAGCATTCTAATGGTTCATCTATAGGACAGGCTCTTACAGATTATGAAGCTATAGAACGCGCTAAGCGAAAGACTATGGAATATGAGCAAAATGCCCAATTCTTAGAGGACATCATTCGTATAGAATTTGATTCAAGCAATAAAGAGTCTATTATTAAAGAACTTACGACATTAGCATCTTATATAGATTTGTGGCTAAAAGGCGGAGCTAAGAAAAACCTTAATGTAGCTAAATCAAAATTTGACAGCGGATTAGCAATACTAACTGCAATAGACCCTAAGAATCCTATGATTACGTTTTTTACGAATAAGAAAGTAGACTGGACTAATTATGCCGTACAAAAACGTAACAAAACTCTAATAATTGTTGGAACAATTGTACTTATCGTATTGGTAGGACTGTTTGTCATACTATAGTATATGACAGCAAAATCTTTAAAATTCTTTGATTTGTTACAATTTTGATTTATGAACTAAACGAAGTAACTTTGCAAAAATAAATAGGAGACCATTGGCTAAATTCCACCTATGCCGATACGATTAATATTCCTCCACACGGAGGCTCAATACTATTTATAACTATGAATCGTGCATATGATTGGATTTCTTGCCAAGATATTGGTGACAAATCGGTTCACGTTCGCTCCTATAGTCGTATCAGAAATGGTCGATTTGAGTGGGTACGTGAACATTATCGAGCTGCTTGGGGTTCTAAAAGGAACTTTTGGTAGCACTAATTCATTGCCTTGTTCATCCATAGCCTCCTATTTAAGAACCGACCTATTTCGCAGATAGGTCGGTTTTATTTTACCTTGTAATTGATAATACAATATCAGATATTTTGTTTGGTACATTAAGGTATATAGTTGGGTAATAATTATAGTGCTGGATAAGATGAATGGTGCAAATCATTCGCTTGTCCGGCACTTTTTTTATGTTGTAACAAAATAAGATAAAGAGGAAAAGTATCGAAGAAACTATGAAAGAGTTAGATTTGACACAAGGAAGCGTACCGAAGGTATTGTTGCAGTTTGCAGTACCTTTTCTGATTGCCAATGTGCTCCAGGCACTTTATGGCGGGGCTGACCTTTTCGTTGTCGGACAATATGATGATTCGGCAAGTGTGGCAGCCGTAGCTATTGGTAGTCAGGTGATGCAGACAATAACAGGTATTATTCTGGGTATTACTACCGGGACAACAGTGCTGATTGCTATTGCTACCGGAGCCAAAGACAATCGGAAAGTAGCTTTTACTATCGGGACTTCCGTATGGTTGTTTTCAATAACCGGCGTAGTGCTAACTTTGGTCATGGTACTTTTTCATGGTCGGATAGCAGAACTGATGCATACTCCCGTCGAAGCTATGGCAGATACGAAAAGCTATATTTTGGTATGCTCTCTGGGTATTCTGTTTATAGTGGGATATAATGTTGTATGTGGCATTTTGCGTGGACTGGGTGATTCTAAAACACCACTTTATTTTGTTGGGCTGGCATGTATGATAAATATAGTGCTCGATTTTATATTGGTCGGTTATTTCCATTGGGGGGCTACGGGAGCGGCTATCGCTACTGTAACTGCACAAGGAGTCAGCTTTGGAATAGCGCTCTGGTTCTTATATCGGCACGGATTCCATTTTGACTTTTCACGGAAAGATATTCGATTGAACCGGAATCTGTCTAAAAAGATCTTGGTGTTGGGAGCACCTATTGCTTTGCAGGATGCTTTAATCAATGTTTCTTTTCTGATTATCACTGTCATTGTCAATCAGATGGGAGTCATTGCATCTGCTTCCCTGGGTGTTGTTGAGAAAATCATCGTGTTTGCTATGCTGCCTCCGATGGCTATATCATCGGCTGTGGCAACCATGACTGCACAGAACTATGGAGCGGGACTTATCAAGAGAATGAATAAATGTCTGGCTTCGGGGATTGGGATTGCTCTTGTTTTCGGTGTATCGGTTTGCGTGTATTCGCAATTCCTGCCGGAGACTCTTACTGCTTTCTTTACGAAAGATGCTGCTGTGGTGGCAATGGCGGCAGATTATTTGCGAGGGTATAGCATCGACTGTATCGTGGTTAGTTTCGTGTTCTGCATTAATTCTTATTTCAGCGGACAAGGAAACTCGTTATTCCCGATGATTCACAGTCTGATAGCCACTTTCCTGTTCCGTATACCGTTGTCATACTGGTTCAGCCAGATAGATAGCTCGTCGCTGTTTATCATGGGATTTGCTCCACCCATTTCAACGGTCGTTTCATTATTGATTTGTATCTGGTATTTACGATATACCCAAAGGAAATTATATTTGAGAGGCACAATGATGCCTGCTATGTCGAATTAGGTGTTTTTAAGTGACATATATTAACTAAAATCTATTTTGTATGGAAGCTTATTTGAAGAAACTCTGTTTTGAGTATCAGGTGGATGAAAGAGAAGTGAAAGAGCTGTTGGCTCGAATGGAAATGGTGTATCTGGATAAAGGAGAAACGATTGCTTCTGCCACAATGCCAGAGCAGAGCTTGTACATTATTGTTTCCGGTATTTTGCATACATATACCACTCATGAAGGAGAGGAGAGAACCAACCGGTTTTTCTCTGCGGGTGATGCTGTGTTATGCTATAATTCAAGTCAGTATTCTATCAAGACACTGACGAAATGTGCTGCTTATTACATCAGTGAAGAGGAGATTGAAGAGTTGTGTGCATCTTCAATTTCATTTGCGAATCTGGTCCGTCAACTGATGGAGTATCAGTTTTACTTTAAAGAGGAAGAGGATATGAGTGCCCGCAAACTGACAGTAAGGGAAAGGTATCTCTCTTTATTGGCGGAAATCCCGGATATTCTGTACAGGGTGCCATTGAAGCACATTAATCATTACTTGGGGGCAGATGTAACCAGTTTGGGGTATCTGGCCGGAAGTTCTAAATAGGAAATATAACCTAGACATATTTTTTCTATGTATTCCTTATCAGATGGTTCATGGCTTATTCGATCGAATCGATTTTGAAAAGTCTTTGGATTATTTGGTAAGGAATACTATTTTTGTATTCTCTACTTTCGCATCAGATAATAAACCAATAATAAAAAGTAAAATGATGAAAGACGCGGAAAAAACAGTAGGCAACATGATTGATAAGCTGAAAACAGCTTTTATCGGTTCGATAGACGGTGAAGGATTTCCTACCATCAAAGCGATGCTGCAACCTAGAAAAAGAGAGGGGATAAAAACGATTTATCTGACAACAAATACTTCGTCCATGCGTGTGGAGCAATACCGGGAGAACAACCATGCATGTATCTACTTCTGCGATACGAGATTCTTTCGAGGGGTCATGCTACGCGGTATGATGGAGGTCTTGACGGATAGTGCCAGTAAAGAGATGATCTGGCAGGAGGGAGATACCATGTATTATCCGGAGGGAGTGACGGACCCTGATTACTGTGTATTGAAGTTTACTGCTGTTTCAGGACGTTTCTATAGTAATTTTAAATCGGAAGATTTTGTGGTCGGATAGGGCGTAAGATGGGATGATTGGAATGGTAATAAACAAAAAGAGACTGAATATTCAGTCTCTTTTTGTTTTTATAGTGTCTATACTATTCCTCATAACACAATAAGTTCTGCAATTGGTTGATGATGTTTTGTTTCCATTCTTGCAGGAAATCAGCAAAAGCGGCTTCATCTTCCAAGAATAAAGATACTATCAGGTTCTTGGCAAGAAATGGGTAGCTCAATAGGCTGTAGACAGTCAGAAACACAATATGTATCGGAACCTTTTTAAGTTTACCGTCTTCCATTGCTGTCAGTATACTGTCTTTCACTTGGGATAAAGCATCTCCGAACTGAAGTTCTTTTGCAGTGGCAAGCAAGTGGTTTACATCACGCTGTATTTCCCCACAAATGAATCTGGGAAGACAGGGATTGCTTGTAAAAAGCTCAATATACTCATCCAGAATCATGCTCAGTCGCTCCATAAATGGGATATCCTGTTTTACTATATCCTGTATTTTCGGCATTAAAGACATGACTATCGAGCCGAATACGGCTTTGAACATCTTATCTTTGGTTCTGAAATAATAATGTAAAGTGGGCCGGTTGATTCCTACCGTTGCAGCAATATCACTCATGCTGGTCTCCACAAATCCTTTTTCTATAAAAAGCTGTTGGGCAGTTTTTATTATTTGCTGCTCTAAATCGCTATGTTCCGTTGTAGCCATAATTTAGTTGTTTATGTTGTCAATAAAAAGTAATAATCTGTTTGTTATGTTCACATCGCTGACGCTACTGTCAAAGTCTAAAGATAGTATATTCATTTGAGGGCACAGCGATTTTATACGTTTTTCTATTCCTTTTTCTACAATGTGATTGGCAATGCATCCGAAAGGTTGCAAGCTAATGACATGATTGACTCCTTGGGAAGCAAAGGATAGTATTTCACCGGATATCAGCCAACCCTCTCCAAACTGGGTGCCCAAGGAGATGACTTGTTTAGCTTTTTCTGCCTTTTCAAAGATTGATTCGAACGGTATGAAGTAATTGAAACTTTTGCCGATTTCATTCACTTTATTAATTTGTTTCTGGACTTTCTTGTATAACCAGTCTATAACAAAGTCGGGAGTGAGTTTTCGCTGCAAGTGTTGGTTCTGTCTCACTTTCAGGTTGACAAATCCCTGCATGAAGAAATCACTTATCAGTGGCGGAATCACTTCAATCTTCTGGTTGATGAGCCAGGAGGTGACGTCCTTTTGAGCAAAAGGATTGAACTTCAGGAATATTTCCCCAACAATGCCCACTTTGTGACAGGATCTCTGTTCACAGATTTTGTTGAAGTCTCTGGCAGCCAGGTATAAGTAGCTCAACAAGTCCTCCGGTTTATTTTTCTGGATGATGGGCTGTGCTGTATCCAGATAAAGATCGCGCAGACGGGCGGCCTGTCCCCGTTCTTTCTCACGAACGACAGCTGCATAATAGAATTTGGCAATGCAATCACTGTATAACACAGACGCAAGTATGATTGGTAAAACCTTGAGCCAGTTTACCTTAAAACCGGATTGCTCATTTTCGATACCACTGCCGAAAGCAAGTGATACCACCGGTGTATTGGTGTACCCATTCTCAATCAATGCCTTTTTTATCAGTGAAATATAGTTGCTGGCACGACATTGCCCACCGGTTTGTGTGATGGCAACGCACGTATTGGCAGGATCATAACGTCCGCTTTTAAAGGCTTTTACTATGTCTCCGACAATCAATGTTGCCGGATAACATACCTCATTATTGGAGTATTTCAATCCCCAGTCACAAGATGCGGTGTCGCTCAACGGTAAAGTCTCCATTTCATATCCGGCCACTTTCATGATGGATGGAATGAGTGGTGAAATGAAAGGCGTAAAGAATGGAGCGAGGATTTTTTTCTTTTTGTCTTTCTTGGTGAAAGGAGCAGTTGAAACAAATGGCTCGGGATCTTTCGTTTGAGAATGTTTCAAACTGAAATTCAAGCTTTCCACCAACGAGCGGACTCGTAATTTGATGGAGCCGATATTATTAACATCGTCTATCTTGAGCAAAGTAAGATTCTTGCCGTATCGTTTCAGCAAGTTACGCACTTCATCTATAAGAAAAGCATCCGGACCGCAGCCAAAAGAAGTCATCTGCATATATTGTATGTCACCCTCTTGCATTGCCGCCCACTTGGTTGCTTTCAGAATACGGTTGGTAAATGCCCATTGAGAGAGGTAATGAGTTTTTTCCAATGAAATCTCCTGCTGACGGACAATATCATCAGTTATCACATAAACTCCCATCGCAGCAATCATGTCCGAAACTTTGTGCTGTATCAGTGGATCGCTATGGTAAGGGCGTCCGGCGAGTAAGATAATCAGTTTGTGTTTTTCCCGTCCCTCGTTCAGAACTTCCTGATTATAGGTTGCAATTTTTTCTTCGAAAGCATATTGTTCCTGTAATGCGCGCGAGAAGGCATTTTTACATACCTCATCCCTGATACCCAAAGATTTCAGATATTCATTGCATTGTTTATACAGCAACGCTTCATCTTTGAAGGTGATAGTCGGAGCATCTATCGGTATATTCTCTTCCTGCACACTTTTGATGACTTCCGGATAACCGGAAACGATAGGGCAATTATAGCTATTTTGCTGTTGTTTATCTTTTTTCTCGAAAACGACGAACGGCATAAATATCCGGTCGACATTTTGCAGTGTCAGGTTACGAATATGACTGTGCACGAGTTTGGCAGGGAAGCAGATGTTATCAGACATCACCATGCCGGCAGCAGTCTCGTATTTGCTGAATGTAGAGGGTTCCGACAACTGTACCTGAATGCCGCAAGTAGTAAATAAGGTATGCCAGAAAGGGTATTCCTCATACATGTTCAGAATACGTGGAATACCTATGGTGAATAGGGGTTGTGGAATGTCTGCGCTCCGGTCGAATAATAATTCCAGCTTTTTATCATACGTATTGATGCCTTTGTCCGCATGGCTTCCTTTATTGGAAAACACCTTCTCACACCGGTTGCCGGAGAAGTAATGGTTTTCACTGTTGAACGTATATCGCATGATGGCACACTGGTTCTCGCACCCCCGGCATTGAAGTTGCTTGGAAGTATATTGTGCCCATTGGAGCATCTCGTTCAGCTCCGTCACCCGGGCATTTTCGATTTGCTTGGCATATAGAGCACAACCAAGAGCACCCATCAATTCAGGACAGTTACTGCGGAAGGTTTGTTTCCCGGTCAGCTTTTCCAGACTTCGTACGATGGAATCATTACGCATGGTTCCTCCCTGCACGACAATATGGTCGCCAAGTATCTCCGTGTCTTTTAATTGCAGAACTTTATACAGGCAGTTTTTAACAACGGAATAAGATAATCCGGCAGCTATATCCGCTACGGACGCTCCTTCCCGAAGCACCTGTTTTACTTTGGAGTTCATGAAGACTGTGCAACGCGTACCCAGATCACAGGGTGCTTGCGAAAAACAAGCTGCTTTGGCAAAGTCCTCCACACTGTAATCCAGCGATTGTGCAAATGTGCTGATAAAAGAACCGCAACCGGAGGAACAGGCTTCATTGATTTCGATTCTGTTGATTACTCCGTCGTTCACAAAGATGGCTTTCATATCCTGCCCTCCAATATCCAGGATAAAAGAAACTTCTTTGCTGATATGTTTGGCAGCAGCATAATGAGCGATGGTTTCAATGATTCCCGCATCCATGTGGAAAGCCGCTTTTATCAGGTCTTCTCCATAACCGGTAGAACATCCTCCTTTTATGCGCAGGATAGTTCCCCGTCTCCGGCATTCTTCATGTAGTTTCTGCAAGCCGTTTTCTACAGTTTTTATAGGGTTTCCGTTGTTGTCGTGATAATAGGAGTAAAGGATACGATGATCGTTGTCGAGTACTACGATTTTGGTGGTAGTAGAGCCGGAGTCTATACCGATGGTTGCTTCCTGCAATCCGGGACGCAGACTTGCATATTGAATTTTATACTGGTCTTTTTCCTTTTTCCATGACCGATATTCTTCTTCACTGTCGAATATAGGAGAAAGCTCACTCTGGAAAGGAGACGTAATGCTTAGTTTGTTTTCTATTACCTGTATCAGGTTGGAGAGATGAATACTTTCTTCATTGTTCTCTGCCAATGCTGCTCCCCAGGCAGGGATCAGATTTCCTTTTTCCGGTAATATGAAATCTGTATCTTGTGACAGATTCAGATAGTTGGCAAATGCTTTCCGAAGGGCCGGAATAAAAGTCAATGGGCCACCGCAGAGTAATACCGGAGCTACGATATTGCAACCGCGTGCAAGTGTGACAGTGGTCTGTACGGCTACTGCATGGAAAATGGAAGCTGCTATATTTCCTTTGGATATATTTTTGGCTATCAGATTCTGTATGTCCGTTTTGCAGAATACTCCGCAGCGTGAAGCGATAGAGTATACCTGATTGGAACGAAGTGCCAGTTCATTCAATTCGTCGATGGAGACTCCAAGCAGAATAGCCATCTGGTCAATGAAAGCCCCGGTTCCGCCGGCGCAATTTCCATTCATGCGCAGGTCTGTAGCCTGTCCGTCCTGAAAGAAAACAACTTTCGCATCTTCTCCTCCAATATCGATCATAGTGGCTGTGTGCGGATGCTCCCGGCGCACATAGTTTGTTGCAGCTACAACCTCTTGCACAAAGGGCAGAGAGCATTTCTCTGAAATTCCCATTCCAACAGAGCCCGTAATATGGAAAGATAAAGGAATATCACCCAACTGTTCCTTTATTTGATAAAGAAATCCGAGTAAACATTCTTGTATTTTTGCCTGATGCCTTTTGTATCCGGAAAACAAGACTGTAGTTCCATCTTTGTCCAATACTACCATCTTAGCGGTAGTAGAGCCTATATCTAACCCCACTTTATATGCATTCATATACCAAATATCTTAAATTAGACCTTGCGTCTGACACATGTGTCAGACGCAAATGTATGTAAAAATATGGTAGATATAGCAAATTGTAATTGAAGTTTTTGATTTAATTAACGAATTGGAAAAGTAGAGAGATGAAATGTGAGGGAGGAAAACGATTGTGTAAATAAAGAAGTAAATGAAAGATTGTATGTTTATATTACTTGTAAGGCTGTAGCAGATCTTTTTATGGTGAATCCTAGAAATCTTGTTTACTCTATTTTTGACAAAAGGAAACGTGGTTTTTAATAAACCCGGATTCTGTTTATAATAAACTTCTTGATAGTTTTAGTAAAACGGTATTCGAGTTTATTATAAACTATTGTAGAACAGTTTTAGAATCAGATGAGAGATTTTAAGCTGAATTATAAACAAAATGGGGCAATAATCATTCGACTATTGCCCCATATCGTATAGGAGTGGTATTGTAAAATACCAGATTATTTATAATTTATGTGTGATTATTTCTTACTATTTTCATGCTGTTTATACTTTTTCTTCTCTCAAAGATACAACATAAAAAGTCCTTTGTCAAGAGTCTGATGAGAAAAGTATCTTATCGGTTTTAAAAATAGAGTCCGCGTGCCATTTAGCTTGTGGGAGTGCCAATCTCTGCAGATAAACTTATAAATTCATCCTCAACGATTGTAGGGTTTATAAACTCTAATGTTACTCTTACCTGTGTTGCATCTTGCTATAGGACACTATGAAGCAGTTACGTCCGAAAGATCTGGCTGAAGGAACGATTGTGCAGATCTACTCATGCCTCTAACTCTCGGTATCGGCCTTGGCACACAAATGCAGCAACCGTTGGCATTGGCTGTTATAGGCGGATTTACTGTCGGGCTGCCCTTGCTTCTGCTGGTATTGCCGAGTATGATATTGTTAATTTATAAAAAGAGAGAACGAATCGATAATAAATAATTAAATTTGTAATAACAAAGAGTGATATTGTTAATTAAATTCAGAAGCTATGAAGATATTGATTATAGAAGATGAACGGAGCCTTTCGGATAGCATCGTTGCATATCTCAACAGTGAGAAGTATTTGTGCGAGCAAGCGTTCACGTATGAAGATGCCAAAATGAAGGTAAACATGTATGAGTATGATTGTGTTTTACTCGATCTGATGTTGCCGGGTGGAAATGGTCTCGACATTCTGCGTGATATTCGGAAGCAGCGCAATCCGGTAGGCGTGATAATCGTATCGGCAAAAGACTCACTCGATGACAAGGTGAAAGGGTTGGAGATAGGCGCGGATGATTATCTTGCCAAGCCTTTCCATTTGCCTGAATTGAGTATGCGTATTTATGCTATCATTCGTCGAAAAGAGTTCTCGGCAAATAATATATTGGAGAGTAACGGAATCCGGATTGATTTATTGAATAAGTCGGCTATGGTGAACGACACGCCGGTGGAGCTTACTAAATCGGAATATGATCTGTTGCTGTTTTTTATTGGAAATAAAGATCGTGTCATATCAAAGAGCGCAATGGCCGAACATCTTAGTGGGGAGATGGCGGATATGATGGATAATCACGATTTTGTTTATACACATATAAAGAACCTGAAAGCGAAACTTGCTGCTGCGGGGTGTAAGGATTGTATTAAGAATGTGTATGGAACAGGATACAAATGGACAGAGTTATGAAAAAGAAGAGTCTGATGTATAAATCGCTCACACAGTTTATCATCTGTGTGGTCTTGCTTCTCCTATTGGCAACCCCCTTGTTTTATTGGCTGACTAAAAGTTTCTATGCCGAGGACATGATAGATATTATCGAAGCCGTACAGCAAGGGAAACCGGTTCCTGCCCTTGATCTGGAAGAAGATATTCTGCACGGTATCATGATACAGTTTGCACTTATCGTCACTGTGTTGGGGGCGGCTATCGTACTGATGATGCGCTTCATCTCCAAACGGTTGTGGCAGCCGTTTGACAAGGCATTGGAAGCGATAGAGCGTTTTAAATTGGAAAATGGGGTGTGCCCGCAATTGGCGGAAAGCGATATTAAAGAGTTTACGAGACTGAATGTGGCGTTGGAGAGGCTGATGACGGACAGTCTCCACAGCTACCAACTGCAAAAGGAGTTTACCGAAAATGCCTCGCATGAGTTGCAAACTCCATTGGCGGTATTCCAGAGCAAGCTTGACTTGTTGCTTCAACAACCGGAGATTACCGAACGACAGGCTTCCATTATACAGGATTTGTACCAGATGAACAGTCGTCTGTCGCGCCTGAATCGTAACTTGTTATTGTTGGCAAAAATGGAAAATAACCAGTTTAGCCGGACAGAATCTATCAACGTTGCAGCGGTGATAAAAGAACTTTTGCCTTATCTCGAAAGTCTCTCCGAAGGACTGGTCTTAAAAAAGGATTTTTTGGTAAATTCTTTGTCTATAAAAGCCAATCGTCCATTATTGGAAAGTATGATAAATAATCTTATCGTAAATGCCGTGCGACACAATAAATCTGATGGGGAAATCACTGTAGCCTTGTCAGACAAACAGTTAATGGTGTCGAATACATCCGATGAGGAAGCATTGGATAAGGAATTGATATTCAATCGCTTCTACCGCCCGTCGGAGAAGGTGAAAGGTAACGGGCTCGGTCTTGCTATCGTAAAAGCCGTATGTGATTATCATGGCTGGAAAATTTCATATACCTATTCCGATGGGAAACATGAATTTACAGTCGTGTTTCTGTAAATCTTCAAACTTTCCACAAAGTTGCCTGTTATCTTTGCTATCCTAATTCAAGAAGATTTATGATAGCATGAAAAAGATTGTAATATGCATTGTTGGCATTTGTAGCTTTTCTTTCTTATCGGCTCAAGATTTGGCAGATAATGTAATGGCAGAAAGAGGGGATAGTTTGCGTATCTCTACAACAACCAATTTTAGTAGAAGGCTTGATAAATTCTCATCTTCCCGTTTCTATCAGATGACGTATATCGGCGTTCCGTTAATTGTTGGTGGCTTGATTGTAAAAAGTGAGGACGATCATTTTCGAGGTTTACGTAACGAATATCTGCCCCGTTTCAATCGTCATTTGGATGATTATATGCAATATGCCCCTGCTGCGGTGATGCTTGGTATGAAAGCAGCCGGAGTGCAAAGTCGTAGTTCATGGGGTAGAATGCTCGTTTCCGATGCTTTTTCTGCACTGCTGATGGGTGGTGTGGTAAATACTTTGAAGCAAACGACGAACGTCGAGCGTCCGGATGGCTCAAACAAACACTCTTTTCCATCCGGACATACGGCTACGGCATTTATGACTGCTACCATGTTTACTAAGGAATACGGACATAAAAGTCCGTGGGTAGGTGTCGGAGCATATAGTGTGGCTACTGCAACCGGTCTTATGCGGATGGCAAACAACAAGCATTGGTTAAGTGATGTATTGACGGGTGCAGGAATCGGAATATTGTCAACGGAAGTGGGGTATTACTTTGCGGATCTGATATTCAGAGAAAAAGGGATCAATAGGTTTGCGAATGAAAATATGTTCGACAGGATGGATAAGCCTTCATTTGTCAGTTTGTATCTCGGGCTGAATATTCCGTTGAGCGGTTATGATATCGACGAAGAAATGGAGTTCCGTACTTCATCAGGCAGTTCGGCCGGTGTGGAGGGGGCCTATTTCTTTAATCCGTATGTAGGCGTTGGAGGACGATTCACAGTTTCCAATACTTTGATTATTGTCAATGAAGAACAGGCAGAGAATAACACATTTGATGCGATATCGCTTTGCGGAGGAAGCTATTTTTCATATCCGTTGTCTTCCCGATGGCTGATAGGCAGTAAACTTCTGGGTGGATACGTGCATTATCCACAATTGGAATTAACTGACCGGTCGGTTTCTGCAAGAAGTGGTTTCTGCATGGGAAGTGGGATTTCCTTGACGTTCAAAGCAAAGGAATATTATGGAATCCGTTTTTTTCTCGATTATAACTTACTTCCGTCACATAGCAGAAACAGTGGTGAGTATATGAATATGCTTACTTTAGGGTCGTCATTTATGATTACGTTCTAAATCATAGCATATTTATTCTTACCTTTTTCATATAAAGACTAATTCTGTGAGCGGAATTCATTGGGGGTACAACCTGTAATCCGCTTGAACATCCGGCTTAGATGCTGCGGATATTGGAATCCCAATCCGTAAGCAATTTCACTTGTAGTCTTGTCTGTTGCCAGCAAAGCTTCTTTAGCGCGTTCGATCAGTTTATTCTGGATATATTCCGAGGCGGTCTGTCCCGTCTGTTTGCTAATCATATCCCCGAAATAGTTTGCTGATAGAAATACTTTGTCGGCAAAGTATTTAACGGTAGGTAATCCCTCTCGTAGTGGAGTCTCGTTGTAGAAATACTCATCCAGCAACCGTTCGAAACGGACGATGATATCTTTGTTCACTTCTTCGCGTGTTGTGAACTGTCGTTCGTAGAAACGCATGCAATAATCGAGCAGTAGTCCGATATTGGCACAAATTAATCGGCGGCTGTGCTTGTCTATGTTGTGTTTCAGTTCTATCTCAATCTTATGCAGGCAATCCATCACGGTCTCCCGTTCCTCCTCTGAAAGGTGTAATGCCTCACGGGTTTCGTAGGAAAAGAAAGAATAGTTCTTGATCTCCTGACCGAGTGCCGTGCCACGAATCAGGTCGGGGTGAAACAGGATGCCATGAGCGTTTGGTTGGACATCTTTAACCATCTTGGTTTCTGCCACCTGTCCCGGAGCAAAACTGACAATCGTGCCGTCCTGATAGTCATAGTTCTGACGGCCATACATGATATTTCCGCAATAAGTATCTTTCAGAAAAAGAGCATACACGCCGTAGTTGATCTTGAAATGTTCCGGCCATTGCGTTGCTTTTGACAGATCGACAACACTTACCAACGGGTGTCGTGTTTCGAGTCCGAAAAGTTTGTTGTATTTATCTACCTCATCAAGTTTAATAACCTCTTCCATAATCCTTTCTTTTATATTCTTTATCGCAAATATAATTCATTTTATTTGAATTATATATGGCTTTATTACAGAATCGAGGATTTGGGTACAAATATCAGTAAATCATATACAAGCCCACTCGTTTTATCGCAGTAAATTTGCAATCAGAAGTTTAACAATGAAAAGATAGAAGATGATGAGAAAAATAATTCTAAGTGTTTTGTCTTTATTCGTTATGTTATCATGCTGTATGACAGGGAAAAAGGATACAAAACAACAGCCTGGTATGTGCGCTAAATTACCTATGGCGGCTGACGGTATTGTACGGCTATCGAAAATCGAGGTTTATCCGGAGTATCTTGAAGAATATATGAAATATGCAGCCGAAGTGGGTGAAGTCTCCTTGCGTACTGAACCGGGAGTGCTGACTATGTATGCCGTCAGCGAAAAAGAGAATCCCGGCAGGATAACTATTCTTGAAACTTACGCGAGTCAGGAGGCTTATAAATCTCATATTGCATCGGAGCATTTTCAAAAGTACAAGCAAGGAACGCTGCACATGGTTAAGACTCTCGTACTCTCTGACCAAATGCCGCTTAACCCCGCAAATTGCATTAATAACTTTATTCAATAAACGAAATGATTATGAATAAACTCCTTTTATTTTCAGTATTTAGTATTTTAACACTCAATGTTATGGCACAAGAAAAGATAGTACAGACGGCAGGACGCGACCAGTTAGGAACGTTTGCCCCCAAGTTTGCGGAACTCAATGACGATGTTCTCTTTGGAGAAGTTTGGAGCCGCACTGACAAACTCGGTCTGCGTGACCGCAGTTTAGTAACCATTACCTCCCTTATCAGTATGGGAATCACGGATAATTCGCTCGTTTATCATCTTCAGTCGGCGAAGAAGAACGGCATCACCCGCACGGAGATTGCAGAGATTATCACTCATATAGGTTTCTATGCAGGTTGGCCGAAGGCGTGGGCAGCATTCAATTTGGCAAAAGGAGTATGGTCTGAAGATATTGTTGGTGAGGATGCCAAAACAGCTTTTCAGCGTGAGATGATTTTCCCTATTGGCGAACCCAATACAGCCTATGCACGGTATTTTATTGGTAACAGTTATCTTGCTCCGGTTTCGCGCGAGCAGGTGAATATCTCTAACGTTACTTTTGAACCGCGTTGCCGCAATAACTGGCATATTCACCGTGCAACGAAAGGTGGCGGACAGATGCTTATCGGTGTAGCCGGTCGAGGTTGGTATCAGGAAGAAGGTAAACCGGCGGTAGAGATTCTGCCTGGTACGGTTATCCATATTCCTGCCAATGTGAAACACTGGCACGGAGCTGCTGCCGACAGTTGGTTTGCTCATCTGGCTTTCGAAGTTTCCGGCGAGAACACTTCCAATGAGTGGCTTGAACCGGTTACAGATGACGAGTATAACAAACTCGAACAGACTAAACGATGATTTTTGCTAATCCTGTTTTATCTTTTGAAAGGAAATAATATGACTACCGAGGAATTTAAGGAATATGTAAAGACACGCAAGGCGCTTAATACAGAAGAAATACATCGTTTGATGGACGATATGAGCAATGAGGCAAGACGTATCACCTTCCAACTGAATATGGCATATCATACACCGGACGAAGTGCGCCGATTACTCTCCGGGTTGTTCGGTTATCAGGTGCCATCATCGCTCCGGGTCTTTCCACCGTTTTATACGGATTTTGGTAAGAATATTACCGTTGGTGAGGGTGTGTTTATTAATGCCTGCTGTCATATTCAGGATCATGGTGGTGTGACTATTGGCGACGGTTGTCAAATCGGGCATAATGTTGTTTTTGCTACACTTAATCACGGGTTGGCTCCGCAAGACCGTAAAACGACTTATCCTGCACCTATCGTACTCGGTAAGAATGTATGGATAGGTTCTAACGCGACGATTCTTCAGGGAGTGACTATCGGTGATAATGCTGTTGTAGGTGCCGGAGCTGTAGTGACAAAAGATGTGGAAGCGAATACGGTTGTAGGTGGTGTTCCTGCACATTTTATCAAAGTAATAGAAGAATGAGAACGCCTGTGGGATTACTCCATCGTGATAATGTCTAAATTAATTAGTGATAAGAAATATTTAAAATCAAAATAAAATGAAACAGATTATATTCATATTTATGAGTCTCCTTTGCTTTAGCTGCTCATCAAAAGCGCAGAATCAGATAGCGGATACTAATGTACAGTCCGATAAGAAAATCCTGGTTGCCTATTTCTCTTGTACTGGAACTACAGAAAAAGCTGCCGATGCCATTGCAAAAACGGTTGGCGGAAAATTTTACCGGATAACTCCCGCTACGGCCTATACCTCGGCAGATCTCGACTGGAACAACAAGAGTAGCCGTAGTTCAATTGAAATGACGACTGAAAATTCACGTCCGGAATTGGGTGGAGAAGCGCTTGAACTGAAAGATTACGACGTGGTATTCCTTGGTTACCCGATATGGTGGAATTTATGTCCGCGTCCGGTCAACACATTCCTTGAGAAATATGATTTCTCCGGTAAAACCGTTATTCCATTCGCTACTTCCGGAGGAAGCTCGATAACTAATAGTGTAAAACAACTCAAGAAACTTTATCCAAAAATTACATGGGGAGAAGGGCAGTTGTTGAACGGAAGCGTTAAGCAAGCCGGAGAGTGGGCGAAAGGAGTAATATAAAAACGTAAATTTATGGAAGAGAACAATAAAATGAATATTAGCCGTCGCGGATTTCTCAAGGCGACGGCACTGGCGGGAGCAGCATTGGCTGTGCCGACTGGATTGGATAAGGTTTTTGCATCTGAAACGAAGCAACCCGAAACATCCCGTACTGATAATGGAATTGCACGTATCAGAGAGCATCGAGTATTGGGTACAGGTAAGGCGGCTTTCGAAGTATCGGCACTTGGTTTCGGTGTGATGGGGATGACTTACAACCGCAGTCAACATCCGGATAAGAAACAGTGCATCCGCTTGTTGCATGAAGCGGTAGATCGTGGCATTACGCTCTTCGACACCGCCATTATCTATGGACCGCTAACGAATGAAGAACTAGCCGGGGAAGCATTATCCGAATTTAAAGGCCGGATTAACGTAACGACTAAATTCGGACATGAGGTAATTAACGGAAAAGCCACGGGACGTCAGAACAGCCGCTCGGAAACCATCCGTCGTTATTGTGAAGAGTCACTCCGTCGCCTCCGACTCGATTCACTTCCCATGTTTTACCAGCACCGTGCTGATCCGGATACTCCGGTGGAAGAGGTAGCATCGACTATCGCCGACCTGATGAAAGAAGGGAAGGTGCAGCGTTGGGGAATGTGTGAAGTGAGTGCCGAGAGTATTCGCAAGGCTCATGCTGTATGTCCGCTCACAGCGATTCAAAGTGAATATCATTTGATGCATCGTTTGGTGGAAGAAAACGGAGTGCTCGACACCTGTCGGGAATTGGGTATCGGTTTTGTTCCATACAGTCCGTTAAATCGCGGTTTTCTGGGTGGTTGTATCAATGAATACACGGTTTTTGATCCGAACAATGATAACCGCCAGACCTTGCCACGTTTTCAGCCGGAAGCGATGCGGATGAATACCCGTATCGTGAATGTTCTACAAGCTTTTGGCCGCACGCGAGGCATGACCTCGGCGCAAGTAGCACTCGGCTGGCTGTTGCAGAAAGCACCTTGGATCGTGCCAATTTCCGGAACGACGAAACTGTCACATCTCGAGGAAAACCTATATACATTGTCTTTTGCTCTTTCGCCCGAGGAGTGGAAAGAATTGGAGGATGCCGTTGTAGCTATTCCTGTTATAGGAGACCGATATAATGCAGAACAGCAACGGCAGGTAGGTCGTTGAGAATTTCTTTTTCTCTATTAGATAGAACTGTGAATTAGATAAGCATTTATTATTAAATAAAAAAGGAGAATGATTTTACTCATTCTCCTCTGCGGTGCGTACGGGACTCGAACCCGTGACCCCATGCGTGACAGGCATGTATTCT
>NZ_DAWCXD010000059.1:0-30418 GCF_052357945.1 Bacteroides sp.
TCTTCATAGTTCTCTCTTTTAGTTAGTTTTACTTCCCAAATATAAGCAATTTATGGAAAAGAGAAGCCTTTTTCGTCGATTTACTTTCTGATGCAACGAATGGCAAAGGCTTTTGTATCAATACCTGCATTAGATTCTTCAATGATATCCGTATCACTTTTCAGATAGAAAACCTTAGTATCGATAGCGGTATTCACATTATCCAGTGTCCAATATGCCAGATGTTTTTTCTCGTAATCAGTTTGAAAAGCCCCCACATACATTCCTACAGGTATTCCATTAAAACCGGATAAATTAGTTGCAGGCTGTACCTGTTCTCCCGCTTTCAAAGGTAACCAAGTACCTGATTTCAGCAAAGAAGCCTCTCCATTCAGATAGTCTTTTAAAATATTCCAGTCTTTCCAATCCGGTATACTCCAATGAATAGGTAGAATTTTATTAGAAAGTACTACATTAGCTGTATAAAAATAGTGTTCCGTAGCAGATTGCAGATATCCGACAACATTCGCTGTCACTGCATCCAGTCTGGGAAGTGCTTCACCGTCGACATAGGAAGATACCTCCAGATTATCCCGCATCCAATATTGAGTTCCGATCTTCACTAACGGATAATTATGAATGACTCCTCCACGTACATCACGAACGATATCTTCCAATGCCAAAACTGGTAGTATGTCATCTGCCATTGTAACGGATAAAGAAACGGTTCCGTCTGCCATCACATATACATTATTACGAATCGACAAAGTTCCGTCAACATAGGCCAATGAGTGATCTTCCATATTCCATGATATGCTTCCTCCATTCACTTTTCCAGATTTCCCTAGTAACTGTGCCACAACACCTTGAGATAAGTCCACACTACCATCTTTTTTCATCGGATAGGCAACGATTGCCTGCGAAGAAAATTCCGAAGTAACAAGATACTCCTTACATATTTCGGCTACTTGCTTTCCTGAATGTAACACTTTATACACATTCGACTTTTCAAAAGTCAACTTCGAAACATCTATGTATTTATGAAGCGTGACCGATTCTGTATGATCTATTTCGGTTCCGTCCCAATCTCCGATTTCCCCATTCACTTTACTCATTAATACATCTTCGGCTGATACAAACTTTATTTCCAATTCACGCTGCTTTCCACTTTTTAATTGTAAAGTAGATGGTAATAGACTGGTATATAATTTTCCTGCAGCTTCCAACGTTATGTATTGGTATCCTGGAGTCGCCTCCTGAGGTATCAGAATAAATTCTTTTCCTATCAGTCGACCATCTTTTATCTCCCATTCTCCTGCAGGAGTAATATCTTTCTCTTCGGAATAACCAGAGAAAGTCTTTTTCTGAAAATCATAACTCGTTTTAGTATAAAAGCCACTCACCGAAAGCGTAGGATTAACGGATAACATATCTTCCAGATTCTCCCCCTCTCCAGGAATAAGAACAATTTTCAGACGAAAAAACTGATGATTATAGGTCAGAGTGACCGCCTCCTTACTGGCTAACACCTCTTCTTTAGAAGCAATCAGGAAATCAGAATATGAATAATCGTCGGAAATATTTTGGATCGTCGCAACTGCCACCTGCATGGTACTTTCTCCTATCGCCACTCCACTCTTTTGATAAGGATAATAACTGATTAAATTCAATGTAACTCCATCATCCGGATAGAATACTGACTCGTTAGATTCAAACTCACCATTGGATGAACGTATGAAATGAAGATTATCCACATAACGTTCTTCTTGCATTGTAGTGGTTCCGGCAAGAGCAAACAGGCCGACTTCATCCCCTTCAGCAAAGTTATTATTTGCCATACGGGTACTAACTGACTCACGAATATCGGCAATAAATTTCAATGGAATATCTCCATTATTAACACTATCCTCCTCTTCCTCCGAAATATGGTTCACACAAGCACTAAGTAAGATAGAACAAAAAACAAGTAAACCCACGCCCCTTTGTAGATTATAAAATAGTTTCATCACATTTATTTTTTAATTTCCCAATAGAAACTTTTGATTGAACAGAAAGAATGGCATAAGAGGAAGTATTCGCTTTCGGTTATGGGATACTGAACAACACGTCTGTTGTACTGTGGAATCATCAATTTCAAGATATCATTTTGATGTCTTGAAAGCAAAAATATATAATTATATTAAGCCGAAGTATAATTCCTATAGGAAAATTTTACATTTTAAGTTAAAACACAAACAGCCAATGAGTTATAAACAAGTAGTCAAAAACCAAGTATTAAACTCTCACATTATTATATTAGGAGCCTACTAATTTCAGAAAGAATACCCCACTTCTATTCCGGCAATGTGTCTGCCTCGTGAAGATGCATATTGATAACAATAGAATGCATCCAACGACCAACGTTTGGCTAAAGCTATTTCCACTCCGGGACGATAACGCATACGACTGGCCCTCCAAAAAGAAACATCATCCAGACTCTGATAGATTTCAACAGAGAAATAGGGGGAAACAATTCCTTTTGTAGGAGCATAGGATAATTTCAAGCGGGAACGCAAACGAGTTTCAGAGTTGCCACGATCAAAAGTCTGCTGAAATCTTTCCCTTACAGCTACTTTCAACCATTGATAACGAAAACTGGCAGTAGCAGTTATATGATAGCGATGCCTGAATTTCCAGTCCGAGTCACCCAAATTCCGAAGATGGGTTTCATAGCCAACACCCAGATTCAAAAATGAATAGGGCCGGTAACTTCCACCAACAATAAGTCCCCAACGATCTAATTTACTCACATCATCTTTCATGCGCAATTCCAAATCACCTGAAACTGAAAACCGGGAATCTATTTTATGATTTACCTTGAATTTAGTCCATGTATTGAAATCGTCACTTTGTGCCCATGCAGAAAATGATATTCCAAGCAACAGCGCAAATAATAGCCAAGTCTTAGTATTTAATAATATTCTACTCATTGATTTTCGGGTTAAAGTAGCAAAGATAGTAAATTATTCTACGCAAAGAAAAAGCATGATACTGAAAAGATTCTGAAAAGATTATATTCGTATTCTGTCTAAATTCTCATTTGCATATTGTATCTTTGCGTAAGAAACTCTAAAATCATCGGATATGGACAACTTGATGCGTAAACTTCCTATTGGAATACAAACATTCGAAGGGATACGGAAGGAAAATTATCTTTATGTAGATAAAACAGCACTCGTATGGCGTATGGCTAACCTAGGAAAGCCATATTTTCTAAGCAGGCCGCGTCGCTTTGGTAAAAGCTTATTAATTTCTACATTCGATGCGTATTTTCAAGGAAAAAAAGAGCTATTCGATGGGTTGGCTATTGAACAATTAGAGACGAAATGGGAACAGCATCCGGTTTTACATCTTGATCTGAATGCAAAAAAATATGAAACGGCAGCAGATTTAATTGCAATGCTAAACCAATATTTAGAAAAATGGGAAGCTATTTATGGCGATGAGAAAAAAGACCGTAGCCCTGAAGAGCGCTTTAGTTATGTAATCGAACAAGCTTCCCTGAAAACGGGAAAAGGTGTCGTTGTATTGGTGGACGAATACGACAAACCGCTTCTGCAAGCTATTACCCGTCCAAAATTATTCGAAGAGTATCGCCAGACATTGAAAGCCTTTTATGGAGTATTGAAAAGTGCTGACGCATATCTCCGCTTTGTTTTCCTGACCGGAGTTACGAAGTTCTCTCAAGTCAGTGTATTCAGTGACTTAAATCAGTTGAATGACATTAGTCTCGACTATTCTTACGCCACACTTTGCGGTATCACCCGCGAAGAACTGAAAAGTACTTTCGAACCCGAAATTGAAACTTTCGGTCGCAAAAATCATCAGACTCCAGAAGAGGTAGTCACAGCAATGGAACGCAACTATGACGGCTATCATTTCCATCCGGATGGTGCAGGAGTATTCAATCCGTTCAGTGTGTTGAATGCTTTCAGCAAACTGGAGTTGGGTAGCTATTGGTTCCAAACTGGTACACCGACATTCTTGGTGGAACTGCTGCAAAAAAGTGAGTATGATCTCCGTACTTTATTAAATGGCATAGAAGCACCTGCATCTTCTTTTGCAGAATATAGAATGGATGCTAATAATCCCGTACCGCTGATTTATCAAAGTGGATATCTAACTATTAAGAATTATAACAGAGAGTTTCAAAACTATCTACTTGATTTTCCGAATGATGAAGTGCGCTACGGATTCATTAATTTCCTTGTTCCATTTTACACTCCAATGAAGAACAACGATCAGGGATTTTATATCGGAAAATTCGTTCAGGAATTACGCACAGGTGATTATGAGTCTTTCCTCACCCGCCTGGAGGCTTTCTTTGCCGATATTCCGTATGAATTGAATGACCAGACCGAACGTCACTATCAGGTTATCTTCTATCTCGTATTCAAACTGATGGGGCAATTCACGGAAGCGGAGGTACGCAGTAGCCGTGGACGCGCCGATGCTGTAGTTAAAACGCCGAAATATGTCTATGTGTTTGAGTTCAAATTAAATGGAACTGCAGAAGAAGCGATGAAACAGATTGATGAGAAAGGATATCTGATTCCTTATCAGAAAGACCATCGGGAAATAGTGAAAATTGGTGTGGAATTTGGTACGGAAACCCGTAATATCAATCGTTGGCTGACAGAGACAATATAAATATGATAAAAACATTTCGGGAAGAATCGTAGCTACGAACTTCCCGAATAAAATACAATACCATTGAAAATAAACATTTATTATCCTCTTTTGGAAACAAGTTTTTTTCAATCTAACTTAATATACCTGCTATGTCTAATATACGTGAAACTAATCCGTCTCTTTTGGTTTTGCATTCCAAACCAATAACGCAAAAAGTACCGACAGCAGAGCCGCACCAATCCAGAACCAATTGATATAGGTGAAATCATAAACATCGACTCCATTCTGAACCGTCTTTTGCCCCTCTATCAGAACACCACTCATTACATCCTGTAATCCGGCCCCAATATAACTGGCAATGCCGACTACCCCCAATGCTGCTCCCGACGCATTGCGGGGAGCAATATCGACTGCCATCAGGCCACCCAGAAAACAAATGAGAACTCCGATACCCAAACCGAAAAGAACCATGGCCAACACATCTATCCAGAAGTGTACACCGGGAACCAACAAGAACAGGCTAAGTGCAAGAACATTCATCAATCCGAAAATCAGGGCGGGAACATTTCGACGACCGCCAAATAACTTGTCAGAAATAACACCCGAAAATATGGTACCTACGATACCACAGACCGGACAGATGGAAATAATGAAGCTGGCATCCAACGTGGAATATCCTTTTTGCGCTTCCAGATAAAAAACACCCCAGCTATTGATAGCATAGCGACTGATATACATAAAAGCACTCGAAAGAGCCAGTATCCAGATAGCAGGCATCATCAATACCTGGCGTTGGGCTTTATTGAAGTCTGTCGTTTCCACCACACTCATCTCCTCTTTCTGTTTGGGAGCATTTACAGGAGGAAAGCCCTGACTCTCGGGAGTGTCATGGAAGAACTTCCACACAATTAAAGCACCAAGCAAACCAACAATACCGGCACCGAAGAAACCGTATCTCCATCCCAATACACTAACGATAGACGCAACAATTAGGAAGGTCAACGCCTCACCGATATTGTGGCTGGCAGACCAAAATCCGTAATAGGAACCTCGTTCTTTGTCCGTGAACCAACGGGAAAGTCCCACTACACAAGAAGCAGCACCCATAGACTGAAACCAGCCACTAATCCCCCAAAGGAGAGCAAACAGAATAAAAGAATGGGTAAAACCCAGGCACAGATTCACTAAAGCAGTTACCAGTAAACCGGTAGTCATAAAGCGGTTGATATTGCTACGGTCGGCCAGAAAACCATTCGTAAATTTTCCAAGGGCGTAAGTAAAGAACAATACCGAACCGATAATTCCCAGTTCTGTTTCGGAGAAAATTCCTTCATCTACGATGGGCTTCTTCACGACATTCAGGCTAAGACGACAAACATAGTACATGCCGTAACCGAAAGTGGCTGAAAGGAAAGTAGACCATTTCAGGTATTTCAGACGACGGGCATCGGAATGAAGATGTTGTGAGCCGGATGAAGACAAAACTTCCCCGTTACAAGGTCTCGGTGAAGAGACCTTGTAAAAGTTTATAAGTTGTTTCAACATGAAAAAGTCTATTTAGTCGTGAAGTTTCTTTTTGCGCAGATACTCCAATAAGAGGGCAGGACGGTCAGTTTGAATTAATTTGGCTCCCTGATTAATGATCCATCCCCAGCTTTCATCCGGTTGATGAAGTTCTACTGCACAGTCGTCATCATGACCACCACATAATTCGGGCCAAAGAGAGTTTATAAACAACTTAGAACCCGTATCACGCACTTTTTTTATCAGGTTAAGCACCTCAGGACTATCATTATCAAACACTAACTCATAAGCAGCAGGCTTCATGTGAGTCTTGTAACTGTCAATAATAGCTTCGGCTCCTTTTTTATGCAACTGTACAATAGGCATAAAAATCACTTTATCCAATACAGCACCGTTTTCGGCTTTCACTTGTTCATAAGGAAGGCCAGCTTTGATAACACACTGGTCAACCGTTCCCGTCTTTTCGAGTACAATATAAGCTTCCTGAAAATAATCATACCCCTTATCAATATTTACCATGATCTTACCTTTGCAGAGCAACATCACTTCTTCCAATGTAGGAATCTGATGTCTTGTCTTACAAGCTACTCCATTTTTAAGACGCATTGCTTTCAATTCGGCCAATGTATAATCTTCCACCAGTCCTTTTCCAGACATGGTACGATTGATCGTTTTATCATGCATCACTACTAAATGTCCATCTTTGGTTCGTTTCAAATCGATCTCCACCATATCGACACCCATATCAATGCAATTCTGTATACCTTGCAATGAGTTTTCCGGGGCATTACGCCAGTCAGCCCGGTGGGATACAACCAATATTTTATCTGGATGATTTCCCAGCAGATTTTCTCTGATTTCAGCTATTCTATTTTGAGCAACAGCCAGTTGCACCAAACACAGAAGAAGTATGAAGTTACATATCCGTTTCATAAGTTCAAGCATTAAGAATTTTAATTCAGTTTATTGTTTTTCCAGACTAGTTTTTCTCCCCACATTGGTACGTAAGTCTGTTCACAGTTAATCTTCGAAGCCCGTTCGAGTGCCATATCCAATGACCATCTTGATTCATCAACACCTGCATGAGCCAGTTCCAAGATATGTGATAACAAGACATAATCGGGCTCCACCTGTCCCGCACCTGAACCCAGAATATTATTTTCGGTCAGAGCATTGGAAGCATAACGCGGTATCAAAACATTCACATGAGAAGCCAGATTCGTATATTGTTCCGGTTTATAGTTAGAGTCTCCTACATGCATAAAAACGAAATTACCGGTATCTTCCCCACAATCGATCGAAAACACAGTCACAAAATTAGATAACCCGGCATTGTTATGGTCAGTGATACAGGTTTTAATCTTGATTTTTCCAATTTCATAATCTTTATCCCCCTTTGCAGTATAAGGATATGTCGTGTCTTTCAAATAGTTGGATAACACCGGTTTACCTAAATCAAACATAGCCTGGATAAGATCATTACTATAATGATCGGAGTGCTTGTGTGTAACACAGAGAAAATCAATATAAGGTGCCAGCTCTTTCGCCCAACGATGAGATATGTCAATAGCAAAACACCCTGACGGAGTCTTAACCACATACCCCATATTATAGAGTGCCCAAATCTCTGCCGTACCATTTTCCACTTTTGAGTTTTTAACTCCATCCATCACGCGGTCAAATGCGCTCCGATAAAAATAGATAATAGGATCACACTTTTCCATACTTGTACTTGCCTGGTCGAAACCATTCAGATAACTGATGAAATAATCATTTTTACATTTATCCGCATACCCCTGAATTTTGGTCAAAGTAGCAGTGCGTCCGGCATTGACAATCAAAGGAGAAGAACTCCACAACTGTTGTGCTGTGGCATCCACGTCCTCTGCCAATTGAGTAAGGATTCCTTCATGACCTGTTTCGATACTGTTGTTGTCATCATCATCGCAAGCAACAAAACCTATTGCCAAAAGGCAAAACAGTAAATATTGAATTTTTCTTATTATATCCATCTTATTTCAGTGTTTTATAATCATTAATTATTTTATTGAAAGTTTCAACGACCCGTTCCGGTGTTGGACGTGTATCATGGCTTTCATGATCTTTAGTCGCTTCATACATGAAAACTCCTTCATAACCGACTCCTTCGAGTGCGTGCATTAACTTTTCCCACTTAATATCGCCTTGCGTAGGAAGCCAGTGGCACTCGTTGACAAAATCAAAATCCGAAGCATGTATGGTGCCAATACGTTCACCAATGGTTTCTACAAAATGTTCCGTCGTTCCTTTTGTATAATGATTGGTATCAAAACAAACCTTCACACCGGGAATATCTTTGATAATCTCCCAAAGTTCTTCAGGAGTATTTCCCAGACAAGTCCGCGGCAGATTCTCTATACATAACTGTACTCCTATCTGATCCGCATACTTCTTCAGATAAGCGATAGACCTGGAAGCATTGGCTATTCTTTGTGCCCGAATACTGTCGTCAATCGGTTCGGAACTTGGATGCAGGACTAAACATTTCGGCTGAAATTGAGCGCACTGTCCGATCATCTCCGCCATAAAATCTACATTTTCTTTCCTTTTCTTTTCATCGAGAACCGATATATCCAGTGTTCGGGAAAAAGGAAGATGTATAGACCAGACTTTGATACCGGCACTATCAATTTTTGCTTTCATATCCCGAACACGAGGAATGACCTCATTTGCCGGAACGCCTCTATAACACTGGTTAAATGCAACTTCCACATACTCTAGCCCCACAGACCGAGCTTGAGAAAAGTCTGTGGAAGCAGGTACTTTCCACAAAGCTGTAGTCGTACCTACTTTATATTTCTGTGCATATAAACCTATTGTCATCGCTATAAATAAGATAAAAACAGAAACTCTCATGATTGTTTACTTTTGACGGTTTGTACCTTGAATATCACCACCACGAATACTCCAGGAGCCTGTCTCCAAAGTTCTATTAATATCAAATGCTTTGACGGAACCAATTTCACTAGTTCCGATCGTTCCGCAATAAAGCCGTTTGTCCGGACCAATAGTAACAGCTGTCATGACTTGTTGTCCTACAGTTTCTTCAAAAACGATGTTTCCATTAGTGATATCAAGTCCCAACACTTTGTTATTCGATTGAGTACCTATATAAAGAATACCATCCGTGCTCAAGGCACCTCCACTGTAATTCAAATTGTTGCCTACCTTTTTCTCCCAGATTTTAGATCCGCTAGAATTTACCGCATGAACCGTCTGTGAATTTTTCTCCGTAAAGTAGATATTACCATTTTTATCTACAATCGGGAAATAGGCATCCCCTTTCGTTGTCGGATACGTCCATTTCTTTGTCCCGTTTGTCATATCGACAGCAACAAGTCCGCCTCCTTTCAACGTCGCATAAAGCATATTACCATTCAACGCAAAAACTCCCCGTTCTGTAACTTTATTATCTCCCTCTAATGTCCAAAGCGGTTCACCCTTTGAGTTGAAGGCATAAATAGTTGCATTCGTACCAGCGTAAACATTGCCCTTTTTATCAAGGACAACAGCACCTCCCGTGTCACCATCTAACTGTTTTTGCCATTTGATACTGCCCTGATTAGCTACATCAAGTGCATACAATATGCTTTTATTAGTCAGACAATAAAGGATACCATCTGCAGACAATGCAGGGAAAGCTCCTATTACGCCATCCAATTTAACCGCCCATTTTTGTTTACCATTAGTAGGGGCTATTGCATATACATTATTTACGGAAGCATTACTCACACACTGATAAATAGTGCCATCAGAACCGACTAACGCACCTCCACCATACGTTATCTGACTGATAGCAAACACCCATTTGAATTCACCGCTCACTACATCAATAGCAAATAAATGCCCTGCAGGAGTAGATGTTGGAATGTACATTGTTTTTCCATCCGGAGAGAACACCGGATTGGAAGTCTTTACATATCCGGTAAGTCCGCCAAAGTTCAAATCGACAGAATTCCATTTATAATTGCCGACTGTAACAGCCAGACTACCCGACTCGGTTGTGTTATTTACATAAGTCACCGTAACAGCTACTGTATAAGTTCCGGTAGTAGCAAATGCATGTACAGGATTGTTTTCTCCTGATGTCGTACCATCACCAAAATCCCAGCTTACCGATTTCACTTCACCTGCCATAAAATACATATCGTTATAAGCAAAGGCGCAAGGTTCCCACACGACCAGTTCCGTATTGGCAAGAATAGGATAGATCAATCCCGGAGTAGCTGAAGTTTCCACTGGAATAGAATTGCCCGTAGGATAAACACAAACTACGTTGAACGTATATTCCTGATCGTTAGTCAACCCGTCAACAATGTATTCTTCCAATGAAGTATCATCCAGATTGATAATCTGATTGCCCGGATTAACAGTAACCTGATAACGGGTAAAACGTTCACTGGCAGGTTTTGTCCATCTCAAACGCACTCTTTCATTGCCGGCTGCTGCCGTCAGATCAGAAATCGGGTATCTCGCATTCTTCGGCGTACAAGCAGCAGTCGTTTTACTAGCCAATCCTCCTGTATAACGAGGCTGTACAGAAAAAGTGTAAGCAACGTCATTCACCAGATTATTGATTGTGGCAGTCATTGTTTTTGCATCCACAGTCATCTCACCTCCTTCCGCGTCTGACGATCCGGAAGTCCAAAGAATCAAATATTCATTAGGCCGGGCATTTTCGTATGCCTCCCAAGCAAGAGTCACATTCATATCTCCGGCTGTTGCCGTAAGTGACTTCAGTTCATATAAATCGAAATTCGCTTTTGGCAGCTCTTCTTCACAAGCAGTAAAAACTACTGTGAGAATAAACAACAAGCTATATATTATTTTTTTCATTGTCTGAATTCTTTTAGTTTAACCCTATTAATATCCCGTATTCTGCCACAACAATTCTGTGTTGTTTATTCTTTCCAATTCCGTTTTGGGAATAGGATACAGGAATTGGTAATCCTGAATAATATGTCCTTCTGCTTTCATGGCTTCCTTAGCACCTCCCATACGTACCAAATCGAACCAACGCTGTCCCTCATAAGGAAATTCCTGTTGACGTTCCAGCATAATCGCACTACGGAAACTATCCTGGTCGGGTAACTCTGTAATCAAAATCGGAGACAATCCGGCACGGGTATGTACGGCATTCAAAGCAACCAAGGCTTCTGAATTCTGCAAATTACTATAGCTTATTTCATTCAAAGCTTCTGCGTACATCAACAATACATCGGCATAACGGAGAATAATCTGGTCGTTACCAACAGTGTTATAAGTCGCGCTCTTGATATCTTTAAATTTATTCATGACACAGACCTTATCTTCCACCTTTACATAAGTAATCAAATCTTTCCGCTTATCCCCGTCTTTATAACATTCTTTCAGTGCCTTTGTCTGATTGGTATCGTCGGTCAGGTTAATAATAGAGAACCAGTATCCATGCCCTTCTCCTTCCACATCCTTATTAAAGCGAACAGCAAAAATGATCTCATCATTCATTTTATTATTTACATCAAAAACCCGGTCCGGAGTAGTCATCAGAGAATACTTACCTATCAATTGAGATAACACATTTCGAGCTTCCGTCCATTTATGGAAAGTGAGGTAAATCTTGCCGAGCAGTGCCATTGCAGCACCGGAAGTCACTCGTCCCATATCGGTACTTGTATAAGAAGACGGCAACATACTTTCATTAATAACCTGATTCAAATCACCGACAAGGAAATCATAAACCTGCTGGTCTGAACTACGTCCGATTTTCAGAGCTTCGGCCACTGTTACCACCTTATTAGTCATAGGTATTCCTCCCCACAGACGGTACATATTAAAATAGGTAAGTGCACGAATGAAAAGGGCTTCTCCTTTATATTGTTTTTTCAGAGTAGCGTCAAAGTTGGCTTCATCAATCCTATCTAATATAAGATTACAACGATAAACTCCATTATTAAAATTCGCCCAAGCATCTTCCAGAATGCCGTTAGAAGCTTTATCTGCAAACTGGTCGATATCATAACGGTCCTGCGTTCCGGCAGTAGGTGCGCTCAATGTCAAATTATCACTCCGATATTCGCAGCACTCCGTAAAATAGGAAACCTGTGTCTGCAATTTAGAGTAACATCCCATCACAGCTACATTAAAATCGTCTGCTGTCTTATATACCTTATCGGTAGGCACACTGCTACTTGGTTCCAAATCGAAGAAACTATCTGTACAGGCAACTGATAGAAAAGCAGTTGACAAGAATAGTATTAGTTTATATTTTTTCATACAACGTGTATTTTAAAGGATGATTAAAGAGTTATATTCAATCCAAATAAGAATGTTTTAGCCAATGGATAAGTACCATAATCCTCACCTGGTGAAAGAGAATTAGACGGCCGGGCATTCACTTCCGGATTATATCCACTATAATTAGTTGAAGTCCAGAGATTTTGTCCGGAAACGTATACTCTCAACTTTTCTACAAAAAAGCGCTGGGTCAGATTCTTCGGCAGAGTATATCCCAGTGTCACATTCTGCAACCGCAGATAAGAACCATCTTCCAAATGCCAGGTTGACGTACGTCCATTATAACCTTTTGATTTACGATTGGCACGATTCACCTGACCGTTTCCCGGATCTTCCGGACTCTTCCAACGATTCAAGGCGATGGTAGTACCATTGGTATTGCCTTCCAGATTATCAATGTAACGGCGATTCAAGTTCAGAATCTCATTACCATACACTCCCTGAAAATTGAAATCAAGATCAAATCCCTTAAACCACACTTTTCCCCCGAATCCATAGGTGAAATCAGGCATATAGTTACCTACTATCGTACGGTCTTTATCCAAGTCCATCACACCGTCTCCATCTACATCCACAAACCGGAAATCTCCGGGCTTGGTATTGCTGAAATGAGGATATTTCTTCAGTTCTTCTTCATTGGAGAAAATACCATCCTGCACCAACAGATAATAACAGCCGATAGGTTCACCAACTTTCGTTATGTAATACGCATGATCTACGCTACCGGTAGATATGATAGGAGCATTACCCGGACCGAGCGCCTTTACTTCGTTTGTATTCGTAGCATAATTGGCATTGAATGAATAACCGAAATCTTTCGTTATATTCTTCTGCGAGGTCAATGCTATTTCCCATCCCCTGTTGTTTACTTTACCGATATTCATCAATGCAGTGCTATATCCGGTCAGATGAGGAACAGGTACGTTCAACAACATATTAGAAGTGTTGGTATTATAATAATCCACAGTCAGTCCCAGTAATCCTTTGAACATTTGTAAATCAAGACCCACATTCACCATCGCATTCTTTTCCCAACTCAAATCCTCATTCTTTATAGTACTTGGCTTATATCCATTCACCAACTGCCCATTGCCTGTACCGAGTATATAGTTATCGGAAGCCATCAGAGACAGGTGGTCATAATTACCAATCTGGAAATTACCGGTAACCCCATAACTGGCTCTAAGTTTCAAGTCATCAACAAATGACAGGAATTTTGCTTTCGTGAAAAAGTCTTCTCCACTTATTCTCCATGCAAAAGAAGCAGAAGGAAAATATCCCCAACGGTTGTTTTTTCCGAAACGGGAAGAACCGTCTGCACGAATGGCTGCTGAAGCCATATACTTACCTTTATAGCTATACTGTACACGTGCCAGATAAGAAGCAATTGTCCACTGTGTTTTATCAGATGCACCTTTCGTCACCGTACCTCCGGAAATCGTTTGTATGTAGTCATTCGGGAAATCGGTAGCCGTCACATTATCACCTTTATATGTTTCTTTTTGAGCCGATTGTACTAAAACGACATTGATAGAATGAGCATCCTTGATGGTCGTATTATAATTGATTTTATTCTCAACCAACCAGTTGAAGTAAAAACCGGATGAACTGTATGCAGTAGGATTCGACTTCACATCATAATATTTCTGTCCCAACAATGGAAGTTCCGATGAACGGTATTGATCGTTATGCGAACCGTAATAATCACCACCAAAAGAAATGTTATAGGTAAGCCCTTTATATAACTCCAATTCCGCAAAGACTTTTCCCACAATAGCCATACGGTCTACAACATCCGATTGGAGGTTTGCCATGGCTACCGGATTTAATACGGCATTGTGCTGATAGTCATTCCCAATTCTCCAATATCCGTTTCCCTGATAGTTATAGCTTCCATCCGCATTATACACCGGCCATACCGGAGGCATCATCAAGGCTGATTGCACAATACCATTGGACCCGGAAGCATCTACCCGGTTGGAAGTAGAATAAGAAGGAGAAAAATTCAGACCGAATTTCAGTCTTTTATATTTCCCGTCCAAATTCATACGCATACTATATTTCTTAAAATCGGAATTAATGATAATACCTTCTTTATCATAATAGTTGGCTGAAATAAAATAACCGACTGTTTTTCCTCTGCCGGAAATAGATACATTGTGGCTGGTAGTAGCAGCAGTACGGAATATAGCGTCTTGCCAGTCCGTATCGGTCAGTCCTTTGTCCCCATTCAGATAAGGAAAGAGTTCGGTGGGGATACGTTCCCATGAGTTGGGACGCATTCCATTCGGATCGTCCGGTGATCCACCGGGATTGGCATCCAGATAGGCGTTGTCATGCCCATCTTTTGCAAATTCGGCAAACTGATATGCATTCATCATTGAAAGTTTCTTCGAAACACTCTGGATACCATAATATCCATCATACTGCACTTTCATTTTCTCCGACTGCCCCTGTTTGGTTGTGATAATAATTACACCATTCGATCCGCGGCTACCATAAATAGCTGCCGAAGAAGCATCTTTCAAGACTTCTACAGATTCAACATCATTATTATTCAGATTGGCAAATCCACGTTCCACCGGTACACCGTCGATAATATAGAGAGGATCACTACCTGCATTCACTGTGCTGATACCACGAACACGGATACTTACGCTTCCTTCCGGATCACCACTAGGTTGCGTAACCTGTACTCCCGGCATTTTTCCCGCCAACGCCTGACGAAAATCGGAAGCAGAAACTTCTGCTATTTGTTCGGCTTTCACGGAAGAAATAGAAGTAGAAACATCTCTTTTTCTCTGAACACCATAGCCTACCACGACTACTTCATCGATCATCTTACTATCTTCCACCAACGTGATTTTTGCCGTATTCTTATCTTTTGCAGAGATATTCACCGTTTTATAGCCGATATAAGAAATAGTCAGTGTGGCAGATTCCGGTACATTCATGATTGAATAACGTCCGTCGATATCGGTAATGGTACCACTGCCTTCTCCTTTAATCTGAACACTGGCACCAATCACCGGTTCTCCTTTATCATCTGCAACAATTCCCTGGATAGTGCGTGTACGTTGAACTGTTTCTTCCTTTTTAAGCGGCTGTTTGCTGACAGCAATTGTATGATCGGTCCTATTGAAATAAAGTTTGGCCTGGGTGGTTATCTCCCCCAGAATCTGTTTTAATGAAGCATTTTTAATGTCGAAAGAAACTCTCGGAGCTTTGTTCACTGTCTCCTGGTCATAGAGAAATTTAAAATTAGTCTGTTTGCTGATTTTATTGAAAACACTTTCTACCGGCTCATTTTGCACGCGAAGCGTTATATCATGCTCTTTCAATGTTTGAGCAGCAGCCGGAACAATTAAAATGAAGGTGAATAGTAAAAAAGCTAAAAACGAACAGCTATTTTTACTTATCCCTTTACAAATAAGAAGATTATTCATAAATTTGTGCGTTTTAGTAATTGACTAAAGTTATTAAAAACAAGCAATACGCGATACGTTATTCATTTGGGTCGAAGCTTATGAATATCCGTCCGGATTGCGGATAGGGGCATTCCTTTGGAGTGCTTCTATCATTTTAGGGGGTTCATGAAGGGGCTGTTTTCATCTATTATTCTTTTAAAGGTTGAACATTATCTTTTCTTCATCTCATTCTTTATAAAGAAGGACATTAATACCTTCTTTCTTATATTTGATATCACCGCTGATAAATTCGATGGATTTAAGTACGGCCTCCAGACTCTTATTATCGTGCTCACCGGTAATCAAGTTGTTGAAATCCTGACCGGGAGCAAAAGTAATCCGGCAATTATATACACGCTCCAGTTCTTTTGCCACATCCCGAATCGGTGTACTGTAGAAACGTAAACCTCCTTTCATCCAGACAGCCACTCCCCTGTCTTCTGTTTTCTTGCTATATTCACCGGAAACCGTATTGATAAGCACTTGCTCTTTTGCGGTCAGCCTCATCATCGCTTCCGGTAAATCAACCTGTACTTTACCACTCTCCACACTCACAGATACAATCTCATCCGTTGAATAGGACTTGACATCAAAACGAGTACCCAATACCCGAACATCCAGCCGCTTCGTCTTTACAACAAATGGCATCTTTTCATTACGGGCAACACGGAAATATCCCTCACCTTCAAGTTCTATTTCACGGCTATCTCCCACAAAACGTTCCGGATAACGCACTTGAGAACAAGAATTCAATACCAAAAGAGTTCCATCCGGCAAAGTCACTTGCCTTTTTTCACCAAAAGAAGTGGTGACTTCAGCAAGCGTGACCTGCTGTTCATTCATATACCGGAAAAAGTTGACACTTCCTATTATAATGGCTATGACAGCCGCCGTACTAACCGCCACCACAGACGCCCGGCGGAACCAGGTACGTTTTTTGTGTTCGATACGTTTCAATAACTGACGTGCCTCTCTCTTATATTTTTCCCGTTCCAAATCAGTAGCAGGTTGCAAGTTCCCGGATTCTTCCCAAACCTCTGCTGCCAGTTCATCCAATAAATCTTGGTTTTCTGTTTCTTTTATGCTTTGCAAAAATTGCGAAGCCTCTTCCCGGGTATAAAGGTCATCCAGGTAACGATGCAATTTATCTTTTTCTGTTTTAGTATCTTTCATCATACATTCAAAATAAGGATATTAATTTCCTTCCCTTTGTATAAGTAATACACAAAAGTAAGAAAGAGCTAGGGTGTAATTAACATTTATTATAAGTTTAAACAAAATAGAATCAAAAGTATATCAGCTGATGTACTTGAATATTTAGTCAGATAAGAACGAATCACTTTCAGAGAAACAGAAATATGTTCCTGCACCGTATGAACAGAGACACCCAACGCTTCGGCTATTTCTTTATGAGACATCTGTAACTCACGGCTCATTTTGAACACTTCCCGTTGGCGGGGTGTCAATTGTTCCAATGCACGGGCAACAATCTCTTTCAAATCATTGAGCAAAATATGGTTATTGGTCTCGTTTGTTGAATCGATCGCTTGAGAAAGAATCTGTTCTTTCAACTGATCTTCATTAGCCATGTCACGCAACTGATTCAGAATACGATTACGTACGATAGTATAAAGGTAGGAAGAAAAAGAGGCTTCGGGATTGATGAAACGACGAGTTTGCCAGACTACCGTAAATGCATCCTGAAAAATATCTTCAGCAAATTCACGCGACTTGACGAACTTCAGGGCGAAGTAGAGCAAACGATTCTTGTAAGCGGCATAAAGTTCGCAAAAGGCCTCTTCATCTCCGTCTATCAGACGGAGAACCAATTCCCGTTCATTTACAAGAGTGTCTGTTGCGTACATATTTTCTTTATTTTTGGGCACAAAGGTATTGTTATGATGTTACAAACGTATGTATTTTTTCTGAAATAAAAAAATAAAAGCGCTCTCACCGAAAAGATGAGAGCGCTTTTATTTCATTTATCATTCAAGACTGTGTCTTATCGAAGATTTTAATTTTTCCCTTTCTTATAATTCTCCAATCCGGTCTGCAAGAATTCGATATACTTAGGAATATCTTCGTTATAGGCATACGACTTATTCAACGGTTTGCCCTGATTGTCCAATAATACATAGAAAGGCTGGGCGTTGGCTCCGAATTTCACACGTTGCAGATAACTCCATTTATCGCCGACAGTACGCAAAGTACGTTCTGTACCGTTCTCGATTATCTTTACGGGCTCGGTCAACGGAGTCTTATTATCCACATAGAGAGTAATCAGTACATAATCGTTATTAATCAAATCACTCACTTTCGGATCAGTCCACACCGCTGCTTCCATCTTACGACAGTTTACGCAACCATATCCGGTAAAGTCAAGCATAACGGGTTTTCCGTTCAGACGGGCATATTCCATGCCTAAATCATAATCATCGAATTTCGCATGTACCTCGTTCTTATACAAATTGAAGTCTTGCGTCTGCATAGGCGGAGCAAATGCAGATACAGCCTTCAATGGTGCTCCCCACAAACCGGGAACCATATATACGGCAAACGCTAAAGAGATTAATGCCATAAAGAAGCGGGTGACTCCCACCTTATTATCATCGTCATCATGCGGAAATTTGATCTTACCCAACAGATAGAATCCAAGCAAAGCAAAGATTACAATCCACAGAGCCAGGAATGTTTCGCGGTCAAGCAGTCTCCAACCGTAAGCCAAGTCAGCTACCGACAAGAATTTAAGCGCAAACGCCAATTCGAGGAAACCCAGCGTTACTTTGATTACATTCATCCATCCACCGGACTTCGGCATAGATTTCAGCCAAGACGGGAACAGGGCAAAAAGTGTAAATGGCAATGCCAAAGCAATGGCAAATCCTAACATACCAATTGCCGGAGCAACCACACTTCCTGTGGTAGATACCTGTACCAGCAGAAATCCGATAATCGGACCTGTACAAGAGAAAGATACCAATGAAAGCGTGAAAGCCATCAGGAAAATACTTAGTAATCCGGTCGTAGATTCTGCTTTGCTATCTACTGCGTTTCCCCATTTCGAAGGTAGTCTGATTTCAAACGCTCCAAAGAATGAAGCGGCAAAAATCACCAACATCAGGAAGAAGAGAATGTTGAAAATAGCATTGGTAGATAAAGCGTTTAATGCGCTGGCACCGAAAATCAACGTGATAGCCAAACCTAATGCCACATAAATCACGACGATAGATGCACCATACGTCCACGCATCACGAATTCCTTTCTTTTTGTCTTTACTGCGTTTCAGGAAAAAGCTGACTGTCATCGGAATAATCGGCCACACACACGGAGTGAATAAAGCCAATAATCCTCCAAGGAACCCTGTAATGAATATATATATCCAGGACATATCCTCCTGCCCGTGCTCCTCGCCTAATGCTTGCAGATCACTGATAACGGGTTTCCAAAGTTCACTAGAGGCAACTGCCGGCTGAATATCCGTGGCTGCTTCCGTTGTAGTTGCAGGCACCAGCTCCATCATAGCAGATGAGTCTTTCGAAGCAACAGAAGTTGCCTCTTCTTTCTTATCTGCCTTATCCACTACTTTTTGTTCCGGTTGTTCAGTTTTCGATTGTTCTGTTTTCGTTGCGGCAGCATTTCCGGCTTTTGCTACTCCCGAAAACTTGAATGGCACTTGAGTAGGAGGCAGACAACTCTCGTCATCACAGGCTCCGTACTCCAGATAACCTTCTATTGCGTAAGCTCCACCCGTAAATTTCACTTTCTGCACAAACTTTGCCGTATTCTCGAAATAACGTACCTTCATTTCGAACAATTTATCGAAAGTAGCTACTTCTTTGCCCACAGGCTTCAGTTTACCGACAAGCTCGACACCCGATTTATTATCAACATTAAATGTTGCAGAAATAGGACCGCCATCTCCCAGGTCGGTAGAATAAACATGCCAACCTTTATCAATGGCAGCCGTAAACACCACCTCTGCCTCCGCATCGGAGAGAGGTGTCAGTTCTGTTTTAAACTTTACCGGATCTTTGATCTGCGCTTGCAATGCATATACAACAAAGCTTAAAAGCAGGAAAGAAATTATTTTTCTCATCTTTATTTTTGGGGTTTATAATTCATAGTCTACGCATGCACGGCTTTCTTTCGTATCAGCCAGGATCTTGCCGGCAGCTACGTGGTCGGGATGTGTTGCGTAGAATTTCACATCTTCTAGTGTATCAAACTCACTGTAAAGCGCAATATTCCATGTTTCACCGGGATTCATATTCAATCCGACTTCCACTTTGCGAATGACAGAGATTTTAGCAGGAAGAGCTTCTATCGCTTCCTTGAATTTAGTCATGACTACCAGTTTCTCTTCAGCAGGAACTTCGTCTTTTAACTTAAATAATACAATGTGTTTTACCATTACGTTGTTATTTTAATGAATTGTTTCTATATTTGTCTTGTTAATGCAATCATCGCATTAATAGTAATGCAAAAATACTCTATTTGGTTCAAATATACATTTAAAGAGATGTTAATTATAGGAATAGCAGGCGGAACAGGCTCCGGAAAGACCACCGTCGTACGGAAAATTATAGAAAGTCTCCCCGCAGGGGAAGTAGTACTCTTACCACAGGATTCATACTACAAAGACAGTAGTCATGTCCCGGTTGAAGAACGCCAGAATATCAATTTTGACCATCCCGATGCTTTTGAATGGAGCCTACTATCCAAACATGTCATGATGCTGAAAGAAGGAAATAGCATTGAACAGCCTACCTATTCTTATCTCACTTGCACACGCCAGCCCGAAACGATTCATATCGAACCTCGTGAAGTGGTTATCATTGAAGGAATCCTTGCTTTATGTGATAAAAAGCTACGCAATATGATGGACCTTAAAATCTTTGTAGATGCCGATCCCGACGAACGCCTGATACGTGTTATCCAAAGAGATGTTATTGAGCGCGGACGTACTGCCGAAGCTGTAATGGAACGCTACACACGGGTTTTAAAGCCTATGCACCTGCAATTTATCGAACCTTGCAAACGATATGCCGACCTTATTGTACCGGAAGGCGGCAGTAATAAGGTAGCTATTGATATACTGACTATGTACATCAAGAAACACTTGAAGAGTTGAGAGTGGAGAGTTGAGAGTTAAAAGCAAAATGTCAGGTATGAATGTCAAGACACTGATTATCCCTTTATTCCTCGTATTGTTCTGTTGTGTGTTCGGATGCCGGAACAAACAACATAGTACAACGGATGAATCCGCACGTGATCTTCCACAAATAAAAGATAGTGGCGAACTCGTTGTATTGACATTGTATAGCTCTACTTCCTATTTTATTTACCGGGGACAGGAAATGGGATTCCAGTATGAACTTAGCGAGCAGTTTGCCAAAAGTCTGGGACTAAAGCTTAGGATTGAAGTTGCCAAAAGCGTTGACGAGATGATTCAAAAATTGCTGGCAGGCGAAGGAGATATGATTGCCTATAATCTGCCTATCACCAAAGAGTGGAAAGACAGTCTGCTTTATTGTGGTGAAGATGTCATCACCCATCAAGTAATCGTTCAGCAAGGAAGAGGAAAGCAGAAGCCATTAAAAGACGTAACCGAACTGGTAGGAAAAGATATATATGTAAAACCGGGAAAGTATTACGACCGCCTCGTCAATCTGAACAGCGAATTAGGAGGAGGCATCCGGATTCATGAAGTTACCAATGACAGTACTACCATCGAGGACTTGATAACGCAAGTGGCGCAAGGAAAAATCCCGTATACAGTAGCCGACAATGACCTGGCAAAATTAAATAAGACCTATTATCCTAATTTAAATATCGATCTGTCTATCAGTTTCGATCAACGGTCTTCGTGGGCAGTACGAAAAGACAGTCCCGAACTGGCAGCCGCCGCTACTAAATGGCATCAGGAAAATATGACCTCTCCTGCCTACACAGCCAGTATGAAACGTTATTTTGAGAATAGTAAAATGATGCCCCACTCTCCTATCCTTTCATTGAAAGAGGGGAAAATATCTCATTATGATGATTTATTCAGAAAGTATTCCAAAGATATCGGATGGGATTGGCGTATGCTGGCGTCACTAGCCTATACAGAATCTAATTTCGATACCACCGCTGTTTCCTGGGCCGGCGCTAAAGGACTGATGCAGTTAATGCCTGCCACCGCCCGGGCAATGGGAGTACCTCCCGGCAAGGAGCAGAATCCGGAGGAAAGTGTGAAAGCGGCTATTAAATATATCGCCGCCACCGACCGCAGTTTCAGTATGATTCCCGACAAACAGGAACGACTCAACTTCATTCTAGCATCTTATAATGCCGGCTTAGGACATATATACGATGCCATAGCGCTAGCCGAAAAATACGGAAAGAACAAACTGGTATGGAAAGACAATGTAGAAAACTTCATCCTGCTCAAAAGCAATGAAGAATACTTTACCGACCCTGTCTGCAAAAACGGGTATTTCCGTGGTATCGAGACTTACAATTTCGTCCGTGATATCATGTCGCGCTACGAATCCTACAAGAAGAAAATAAAAGCATGATTAATATTAAGTATCAAGTATTAAGTATTAATCGTGGCCTTTGAGGCGCTTATCCACATGGCGTAATACTTAATACTTGATACTTACTTAATACTTATTTTTTGGTTACTAAGCTGATTACGATGATGGCTAATACAGATAATGGTAAGGCAAACAATATCGGATCAATCACAGGGAAAGGATAAGTGGTAATCAATACATCCCGTCCAAATAATGCTTTGCAGATACCTAATGCTGCAGATTCTTTCTGATGAAGAAATACAAGGGCAAACAGGCTACCGATTGTTCCGACCCAAAGACTTGCCATGACACCCTGCTTAGTAGCTTTCTTCCAATATAAAGCACAGAAATAGGCTGGAAGGAAAGCTGCAGCACAAATCCCCATAAAGATAGAAGTTCCACGGGCGATAATATCATGAGGCAACATATAGCAAATAATGTAGCTGACCAGAATAGAGAACAATACTCCCAAACGAATCACGTTGGTCAGTTTATTCCGCGAACGGGGTTTATAAGTTCCATAGATATCAGAACCTACCGAAGCCCCCATTGTATGGAACTGCGAGCTTAGTGTAGACATACTGGCCGAAAGGATACATAACATAAACAGTGCGGCAAACCAGTCGGGCATCGCTTTATTAATAAAATATGGAATAATCTTATCGATGTCCTGCACTACTTCGGTAGCAACCGCTCCTTCTGTTTTCAGGAAGAAAAGGTTACTCAAAGCTCCGGCATGATAGATAGCTCCTACTGTTATAATCAAAAAGAAACAACCGATAAATACACCGCGGTTTAATTGTTTGCTACTTTCCACAGTCATAAAACGAACCACTAGCTGGGGTTGCGCAAGACATCCGATTCCTACTCCTAAAATAAGGGAAGTAACAAGTGAGTACCATTGTGGTGAACCTGTAACAGGCATTGCAGTCCATCCCTGATGTCCCAATGCTTTAAATTTTTCCGGGACTAACGGAGCAATAGCAGTCAACTCTTTATTCGCCTCGGTAAAACCCATACCGAGCACCTGGTATAAAGAGAATAATAGAAACAGCATGCAACCGAACATGATTACTGCCTGCAAAGCATCTGTATACATGACTCCTTTCATACCGCCTGCAATAACATAAGCGGCTATGACCAATGTAAATATCAACAAAGAGATATTGAAATCAATCTGAAAGATCTGTTCTATAAATACAGCTCCACCTTTCATCACAACTGCTGCATAAAGCGGCATTCCGATGAAAATAACAGCAGCAATAAATACCTGTATATTACGGGAACGAAAATGGCGCCCTAATAATTGAGGAAAAGTGCTCACATTCAGCTTTGCTCCCATACGCCGGGTGCGCAAACCGAAAAAGATGAAAGCAATGACAACTCCGATAAACATATTCAGGAAACAGAGCCATTGAATCCCCATTCCGAAAGCCGCCGCCACTCCTCCAAAACCTACAATAGCCGATGCGGAGATAAACGTAGCACCGTAAGAAAGTGCCATAACAATAGGATTCATCTGACGTCCGCCTACCAGATAGTCGCTGGTATTCGTTGTTTTCTTATATCCCAGGAAGCCGAGGTAAGCAAGTGACAGGAGATATCCTATCACAATCAAGCCGAGTGTAAATGTATTCATCGAGTTTCGTCTTTTTCGTCGTCCTTATTCCAATACTTCAGCCCAAACCAGGCAGCAAAGATCACACATACCACTGAAAGAAGGTAAGGCAGAATTATAAAAGGGTCGTCTATTCCAAACATTTGCGTATCAGATTTTAATTAGCGTTGCAAATGTAAGGAAATTATTGAAAAGACAAAACTTTTGCTCACTAATACTGATTATAATGTATCTTTTTCTCGTCAAACTTCTGTTTCGGGTTCTCTTTTGTAGCCGGATAGCCGAAAGGAATGACACAAAGCGGAAGGATATTATCAGGTAGATTGGTATATTTGCGTACCACCTGCATACGGTCTTCATAAGGATAGGCAGCCGTCCATACAGCCCCCAGTCCCAGACTTTCGGCAGCCAGCAGAATATTTTGCGCTGCTGCTGAACAATCCAAATACCAATAAGACGAACGTACAGAATCTCCGCAGACAATGATAGCGTTACGGGCCTGGGTCAACATCTTTGCATAAGGAAGCGCAGCAGCCATTGAATCCAGTTTGGCACGGTCGGATACTACTATAAACTCCCAAGGACGGACATCTTTGCCCGAAGGGGCAGCCATTCCGGCACGAAGCATCAAGTCGATTTTCTCTTTCTCCACTCCCTTATTCAGATAAGTACGCACACTTTTACGTGCGAAGATATTATCCAAAGCAGCATTTCCGGTTTCGGACGTTCCTTTTTCTTCTTTGGTAGAAGAACATGCGCTCATAGCAACAACTATTGCTGCAATCAGACATAAGAAAGAGAAAATCTTTTTCATTGTGATACTATTTAAAACAGATTCAACTTATTTTTCTGCGCCTCTTCCAATGAAACCGTTTCACGTTTCAGCAGACCGCTTTTTTCACGAAGCGCCTCATATTCGCTATTCAGTTCGTTCACCAATTCGGCTTTCAGCTGTGGATTCAATAATTTGGAAGCAACACTTGCATTCTGGGAAGCATCTTTCAGATGTACCACCGGAGCGTGATAGACAGGAGCAATCTTCAATGCCGTATGCATTTTCGATGTAGTAGCCCCACCAATCAGAAGAGGAATATCCAGTCCTGCTTTTTCGAGTTCCAAAGCCACATGCACCATTTCTTCCAAAGAGGGAGTAATCAGACCACTCAATCCGATCATATCCACTTTTTCTTCAATGGCACGCTGCACAATGGTTTCCGCCGGCACCATCACTCCCAAGTCTACAATATCATAACCATTGCAAGCCATCACCACCGCTACAATATTTTTTCCAATATCGTGCACATCGCCCTTTACAGTTGCCAGCAACACTTTTCCAGCCGCGGCGCTTCCTTCCACTTTTTCCGATTCGATAATCGGCTGCAGGATAGCTACGGCTTTTTTCATCGTACGGGCAGTCTTCACAACTTGGGGAAGGAACATCTTACCGGCACCAAACAACTCGCCTACATAATTCATTCCATCCATCAACGGGCCTTCAATCACATCGACTGCTTTATCATAAAGCGGCAATGCTTCCGCCAAATCCTGTTCAAGGAAATCTCCGATTCCTTTCATCAAGGCATATTTCAAGCGTTCCTGAACGGATTCTTCTCTCCACGCATCTTGTTTGGCAGCTGGTTGTCCGGCAGTTCCGCTCATAGTTGCTTTCAGCGATTCCGCCAATTCTATCAGACGTTCCGCTGCGTCCGGACGACGATTCAAGACGACATCTTCTATCTTTTCCAATACATCGGTCGGGATATCACTATATAACACGGAAGTACCCGGATTCACAATCCCCATGTCCATTCCTTCCTGAATGGCATGATAAAGGAATACAGCGTGCATCGCCTCACGGATATAATTATTGCCACGGAAAGAGAAAGAAAGGTTACTGACTCCTCCGCTAATATGAGCACCCGGAAGATTCTTTTTGATCCATGCGGTAGCTTCAATGAAATCTACGGCATAGTTATTATGTTCTTCAATCCCTGTGGCTACGGCAAGTACATTGGGGTCAAAAATAATATCGTGAGGATTAAAACCTACTTTATCTACCAAAAGACGGTAAGCCCGTTCGCAAACTTCTATTTTACGGGCGGCTGTATCTGCCTGACCTTTCTCATCAAAAGCCATTACGACAGCGGCCGCTCCATATTGGCGGATGATACGGGCATGTTCGAGGAAAACTTCCTCGCCTTCTTTCAGAGAAATGGAGTTAACGATTGACTTTCCTTGCAGACATTTCAGGCCGGCTTCAATCACTTCCCATTTGGAAGAGTCAATCATTACCGGAACACGGGCAATTTCCGGTTCGGACATGATAAGATTCAGGAAAGTAGTCATCTCTGTCTTTGCGTCCAACAGTCCGTCATCCATATTGACGTCAATCACCAAGGCACCATCTTCCACTTGTTGACGGGCGATGGAGAGAGCTTCATCATATTTCTTTTCGTTTATCAGACGAAGAAACTTACGAGAACCGGCTACGTTGCAACGTTCGCCGACATTTACAAAGTTAATTTCCGGTTTGACTTCCAATAGTTCAAGTCCGGAAAGCCACATACAATCCGGTGCAAGAGCAGGGACGTGTGGTTTAGCACCTTTCACGAGGGCGGGATATTCGGCAATATAGGCATCCGTCGTTCCACAACAGCCGCCAATGATATTGATTAGTCCTTCTTCGATATATTCTCTCACTTCGTGAGCCATATCAGCAGGTGTCTGGTCATACTTACCCAGGCTATTCGGTAATCCGGCATTCGGATAAGCACTAATATAATAAGGTGCACGAGCTGCCAGTTGTTCCAGAAATGGTTTCAATTGGCGGGCTCCGAAAGAACAGTTTAAACCGACAGAAAAGATATTGGCATGTTGCACGGAAGCAAGAAATGCGTCCAATGTCTGGCCGGACAATGTTCGTCCGCCAATATCGGACACCGTTACAGATAACATGACAGGGACTTCGACGCCTGTTGCTTTCATTGCCTGTTCGGCTGCAAAAATAGCAGCTTTGGCATTCAGGGTATCAAAGATTGTTTCGATCAGAATGGCGTCTACGCCACCTTCAAGCATTGCTTCCATCTGTTGCTGATAGGATGCAGCCAGTTCGTCGTAACTCAAAGCACGATAAGCCGGATTGTTCACGTCCGGGCTCATAGAGCAGGTTTTATTGGTTGGTCCCACAGAGCCGGCTACAAAACGCGGTTTATCGGGATTCTTTGCAGTGTACTCGTCGGCAAGATCACGGGCTAGTTTTACGGCTGCCAGATTCATCTCACGCACGTATTCTTCTACGTGATAATCAGCCATAGAAACTGTAGTCGAACTGAATGTATTGGTTTCGATGATATCCGCACCTGCTTCCAAGTATTTACGATGAATATCCTGAATCACGTCGGGACGTGTGAGACACAATAAGTCGTTATTCCCTTTCAACTGTCCGGGGATATGCGCAAACCGTTCACCACGAAAATCTTCTTCCTTGAGGTTATATTGTTGAATCATTGTACCCATTGCCCCATCCAGAATAAGGATGCGCTCGGATACGACTTGAGAAATTGTCTTTTTCATTACCCTATCACATTAATACCTAATTACCTACTCTGCCATCTTCTGCCAGACACTTCGCAGTCCGGTGTTTATCTTATAGCGGTTTTACTTACCGCTTGAACATTCTTGCCATATCTCTACGGTCGTCTTTCTCCTTTATAGATTCTCGTTTATCATATTCTTTCTTACCTTTCGCCAAAGCGACTACCAGTTTCGCCAAACCTTTCTCATTGATAAACAAGCGTACAGGGAGAATCGTAAAGCCGGGATTTTTCATCTCCCGCTGAAGTTTCTCCAATTCTTTTTTACTAAGCAACAACTTCCTCTCTCTACGTGCCGTATGGTTATTGTACGATCCATAGAAATATTCGGCAATGTGCATATTCTTCACCCACAATTCGCCTTTCGTAAAATAGCAAAACGTATCTACCAGACTGGCTTTTCCCAAACGAATGGACTTTATTTCCGTACCGGTCAATACAATACCTGCTGTGTAGGTATCTATCAGCTCGTAATCAAACGTAGCCCGTTTATTCTTTATATTTACAGGAGGTTGTTTCATCTTTACTCATTAATTAAGTATAGCCGTCAGCCTATTAAACACGATCTGTATCACCGCCGGACATAGTATTAACAATACAGACGACAAAAGGGTGTATTTTAATCGTTGTTTTTCTTCTACTCCCATCAGTATAGGAACTCCCTCCCATACCACATAGACGATGTAGAACTGCAGCAACCAAGCAATAATTCTAAAATCAGGTAATAGTCCGGTTAGTATCTGAAGCAGGAAAGACACAACCAATGCATATCCTGCAAACTGTTGTGTCAACGGCATATTACTATGCATGCCAAACATCCTTGTTCCCATTTCATTGATGGCATAAGCTGCCAGAAAATAGCCACCGAACAAGGCTACAGCTACGGCGCAACAATTGGTCATAGCTATCTGGAAACTTTGCGGACCTCCCCACCCATTCGTCAATAACGAACCGATGAATACGGACAGACCGCATAAACCAATCATAGGATAGACAAAAGCCATAAATACTTTTCGCCTATCCTCTTCCATAGAAATTTCCTCCCAGGCCTTGGCCGGAGAGGAAATCAATTTCATTGCTATGTTAAATAGTTCTTTGTAGTTCAATGTTATTGTGAAATCTTTGAATAATCTATTTCAAATTTCTCTTCTCTTGTACTAGAATTATCTAGTTTATTAGACGAAGTATTTACTTGAGCATGCACTATAATCTTTTTCAGATTTGTAAATTGATATAATACTGATGACAAATCATAAGCCTGATAACTTACTGTATAAGATGTACGAGTTTCATCTTTATCTTCAGTAATAATATGATTCACATACAAATCTAATGTTTCACCACCTTCAGCAACTTTTTCCGCATCATATGAAAGAATAAATTTATGTTTCTTCAACTCTGCTTCTAATTCAGTTGACACTGATGAGTTTTTAAAATGAAACATTGCAGGAATAATTAATGTATTCTTATCAAAGAAATAAGGATAATATGCATTCTCATAATTCAGAGCATACATTGTCGCATCAGCCTCATCTGGTGTAGAAGTTACGCTCGGTCCATCAATATTGGTAGGAGTTGAAGTCAATGTAAAAGTTATAGAAGCTGCATTAACATTCACATCTTCTACATTATACTGACCATTAACAATATACATTCCTGAATTCAAAAGCATAATACTAGTCGGATCAGTAGGAACCAACTTAGTTCCATCTATCATTTTAAAATTACTACCATAAGAATCCAGTTTTGCAATGACACTTAAAGTTCGTGGCCCACTATTATCATCTCCATTCATACATGAAGTAACCGACACACCCATAACCACAGCCATCAAAGCCACCAAGAAAAATTTCACTTGTTTCATAAACATATTTTTTAGATTTTGCAAAGATATAAATTCTAATTCATAATTAATAAATGCAAGTACTTAAAAAATACTGCATCCGTTACTTTATTATTTTTGCAAAAAGTTCCAAATGATCATCTACGTAGCTTGCAATCAATGCTGTGACTTGTTCTTCCATCTCTAAATAGGCTTCTTCCAACTCATCAAAAGCTTCATATTGCTCGTACATAGCCATAAATTCATCATCCGTCCGTTCCTTTTCCAAATCTTTCCGGTTGGCATCAAAAATTTTCTTAGCCTTATAAACTAATTTCGAAAACTCTTCCGCTCCCCACAAACGCATCACTTTCGCAAACGGATTATCAAATATATAACCACCATAGCCATTCTGAATCAATTGGCAAAATCCCCCCGCCATCACCTCATCACGAAAAATCTGATAAGCCAGCAAAGAATGTTGTTCCCCTGTCAGCAGAGGCATTGTTTCGGCAGTTAGTTCGCCACCGATAATCTCTTTATATTTATCTGTAAACGCCTGGATAAATTCATCCATTCCTTCACCCGCAGCCTTTTGCAAAGTAGATTCTACAACTTCGATCATAACTTTCTTATATAAATTATGCAGCAAAGCTACGAATTTTATTCTACATCCAGTAATAATCCTTCCACAATCTTACTTGTCTTAACTTCATTATCTATCCTCCACTGCCTTCACACGACGCATATCAACTCATTTACAGACACTTCCTGTGAACAAATCATATAAAACACGGTATTCACATCCTTCACAGAAGTAAGCGTCTCCGCGATTCTATCTTGTCGCCCTTTTTTCATTCTTATATTTT
>NZ_DAWCXD010000060.1:0-29657 GCF_052357945.1 Bacteroides sp.
ATCGCACTAATTACGCTAATTTTTAACTAATAAATCAAATACTGATTCGCATAAATAATAAATGTCTATTTTTCTGTAAAATTAAATATTTTATTTTATATTTGTGACATTACTAAAAACAGAGGGCTTATCTATGAATGATAATTATTCATTTGATTTTGAATTGATAGGATTGATCATGTTTTCATTACTTCCAATATGTATCGTGTTACTTAAAAAAAACGAACATGTAAAATCTTATTTACAGAGGCATTTACTATTAGATTCTATTGTCACTTGTTTATTGCTGATTTCTATTTGGTTTATAGGAAACGAGTTTGTAAAATGGTGGATATCTATAATTATAGCATTATTGATAACATACAGTATGGATAAAATAGTAAAAGGGAAGACAAAAAAACAATAGGCGTATGATATTATTGGAGGTATCACCAACATTTTTTTTAAAGTAACTCTAAGGTAAAGTATAATAAACTGAGGTAATTCTCCATTATAAAAATAAGGAAAACCGAAAGTTCTGCACAAAAGAAAGGATACAAGCTATGAAATAAATGAATTGTGAACAAAAGAAGAGATACTATTAGGATATTTCTTAAAGTCGGAAAGTACTGTATCACAATTTTTTATAACATCCTCCGGTTATGTAAATGCTCTCTACTATCGTATCACTTCTGTCTCTGACTAACCCGGAATAAACTATGAAATGAAAGCATCTTGAAATATGATGTTCTCAAATTATACCTCTTAAGATAAATGAATACAGGCTGTTTTTATCTGTCCCAATCCGGCATTACTCCAACCTTCTATTTGGTTCCTATTTACTTTGTTTATTTCAGAGTAGATTGTACTTTTGCCAAACATTTGGATTTGTAATAAATATATATAAATGGTTTCTATATACAATTCATTACTCATTCTGGGGCGTGGAATAGGTCAAGTAATGTTTCAGAATAATGCACTATCCGGATTATTAATGCTGATCGGAATATTTCTGGGTTCATGGCAAATGGGAATACTGGCTGTCTGTGGTAACATAGTAAGTACATTGACTGCGTATTTCTCCGGATATGAACGTAACGACATAAGAGAAGGATTATATGGATTTAACGGAACTCTAGTCGGTATTGCCTACGGTGTCTTTATGATATTATCGGTAGAAAGCTTAATCCTTTTGATAATCACTTCGGCCTTCTCTACATGGATCGCTTATTTATTCAGCCGACAACATTTACTTTCCGGATTTACCGCCCCTTTTATTCTTGCTGTATGGGGAATGCTCGGAGTCTGTACATGGTTCATACCTGATTTATTACTGGTCTCTGATACAATTACCAATACGACACAGAATATTGATTATTTCCAGGCTCTATGTTTAGGGATAGGTCAAGTAATGTTCCAGGGAAATACAATACTGGCCGGTCTGTTCTTTCTCGTAGGGATTCTTGTCAATTCTTTCCCGAATAGCCTTTATACAATATTGGGTACACTTCTTCCTATTCCTGTTGCTATCATATTGGGAATAGACACTGAAAGTATAAATGCAGGTTTAATGGGATATAATGGTGTGTTATGTGCTATAGCCTTGGGAGGAACTGATTGGAAAAGTTGTATATGGGCAATGGGAGCTGTCATATTGTCTACCATATTACAGATTATCGGAATGAAATTAGGGATAACGACTTTAACCGCTCCCTTTGTTGTATCTGTATGGATCGTGATAATGATACAGAGAATGATAAGGAAGTAGAAAAACTAGAAGTAATAAACAAAATGAATATTGATTATAGAACAACCATCTCACATTATTCTTCTAAAACAAGACCTTCGGATGACAGGCAAGAATATAGTAAAAGATGCAGAACATAATACAAAAACGTCTTATACAGCAGATATTACATCCGGTTATAAAAAGATATGTCCCTTTACATGCTACCATCTCCCGCCGGTTCCTATACACCAACAGGTTTATACAATCTTTCTCTACATCCAAACCACTCTTTAACCGGTAAACGATACACAGCACCTTTTTCCATCATAAAACATTTCATTTTTAAGTCAAGAGCAGACCTTCAATCGACAAAAGAAGCCAGAGATTACCATCACCATACTATAAGGAAATCACAATCCGTCAACAATCATATCAGAAAATAGACAAAATAATCCATTACCTTGAGAACATTCTGATTTTTAATAAGTATCTTTGCCGTCCATTCAAAGTTTTGTATAATGGTAACAATAAGGGACATAAATGACTTGAATCAGGCTTTCCGAATGAGGGCTGACAGTATCGTTGTTTCAGACAGTCTTATCGGAGGTTCATTATTAATTGCCGAACGGATACAAAACAGACGCTTTCCAACAGTAGTTCTAAAGAGAATCACTGATGGAGAAAGTTGCAAAGTATCCATGGGTGAAGGAGTTGTTATTCCTGTGGATAGGGAAATGGCAACGGAAACATTGGATATGCTCGAACAATTGGAAAGGATGAATATAGAACTGGACGTGGAAGAAGTGGTGACAAGAAAAATCAATTTATACTACGGGAGTTAAGAAATAGGAACAGAATATAGCAACAGCGTTTCCGTATGTTCTTATGATACAGGTTATAATCCGGACACCGTACTGAATCTCATGAAAAAGGACAGCCCGGAAAAAGCCATCCTTCCCAACAGTTCTCCCGTGACTGACACGTTTAATAGTAGACATTCAACATTAGATATATATGTGCACTCTTGTCCTTGTTTTGGTGATGTTCCAGTTCAAATTAAATCTTGTCTTCACGAGCCAACCAGCCAATAGCACTGCCCAATTCGGAATCATCAAAACCTGTAATGTTCTTTATTTCCGAATATTCTCATCTTTTCTGTGCATCTGTATTTAACAAACGCCATAAGATACCGGCATTTTCTCCGATTATGTGTTTATCCATATTGAAATAATTTAAATGACACATAAAAATATTATTTTTCTTCCACAACAGAATACTTTATGCAACAATATAACAATAATTAATACCAATATGGCATCATTAGCAATTAATTTCAACAATATGAAAGGTTATTGCTACAATCTAAAGAGAAAAGCAATTCTTTTATTTTTTTGAAGACAGAAATCAAACTTTTTCCTATCTTTGGTTATCAGTAACAATAAATACGAAGAATATGAAATGGGGATATATTATATTATGTATCGGGGTCGGTATTCTCATCTCCTGCCAAAAAGAAAAGAGGAGGCAGACCGGTGCCAAACTGGAAGCTTACAGCGCAGACTCAATACTACAAATTATCATCACAAACATAGGCGGGGATACGCTGACTTTTAATGACCGCTTCAAAAAACAGACGGAAGGAAATGGAGAAATATGGGAACCGGTAACAACAGAACGACCCGATGATGAAACAATATACTACCGTTTACTTCCGGAAGCCAAAGCATACCTGGACTACAAACTGGATACAGCATATATCAGAAGTAGAAAAATAAAAATGGATGTGATGACCTCCGGCAATGACACCTGCTCTGTCATGGCAACCGTTAATACAGATTTTGACATAATCTGTATGGACATGGAAGTAATCCCTTTGTACCAGGTCGCAATGTTTGCCAATATACACAACTACTATCATTGGAATACAAGAATAGACAACAGGACGGGCAAAACGGCTTTCTTATCCCATGGTCTCCAAATAAGCTACCACCCTTTACCAGACAAAGAAAAGAGAACTGACGGAACAGGAAGCCGAGAAGAAATATACGAAAGGATCAGGGAGAAGGACTGGGAGATCCTGTTTTCTCAGGCAAGGGACCCGGACGCCAGAATAAAGGGACACTGTACGGGTGATTATTCCGGAACTCCCATCTTTATAAACAACAAATGTAGAAAAGGAGTTTACAGGTTTAGGACAGCCATGCATTTTGAAGGGGACGGAAAAGATACCCTCCTGACAGCCTTTCTTGAACTGGATAATGAAATAGAAATTGACAGTTCGGGAAGGAGGATCGTAACTATAGAACCCGAAAAGGAAGAAGAACTGCATTTCATAGAACATAACGGATGGATATGGAATACGGATTGTCCCGGATTACAGTAAGAGAAAAAAGGATATATAGAAAGAGCCGAACAAGCATATTTATATTATATCATGAGAATCAACGGGTCAGTCAGAGACGAAAGTATGGAACGGAGTGGAATATAAGACATAGCTGAAAGACAAAGAGAGGTGTAAATAAAAAATTCACAAAAAAGGAACAAATGCTTAAAGAATAGTGTTTATTGTAGTTTTTTTATAACATCCTACGGCTATGTAATACTCTCTACTATCGTATGCTTCCGTCTCTGACTAACCTACAATGGACTGTAATAAGGATACAGGATCATGATATAATATATATTTCCGCCTGTAATAGTACTGAAATTCTTATATTTGAAGAAATAATACTCATAATAAGAGCGTTACATTGAACAAAAAGCTTTATCTTTGCAACGTCTGACTGGAGAAATGGTCAGATATATAGAAAGCGTTTTTTGCTTTTATCCTAAAATCGAAATCTGGAAAATTTCAAAGTGAAGGGATAAGAGACAATGTAACGCTCATTCTGTTTTGTATATGTAATTGATACAGTCAATGTTGTATCTATACATAACATACGGCGTGAGTATTGTTTCTTCATATTCATTTTCACAAGGCTTTTCCAGATGCCCGATTTTGATGAATAGCAGAACAAGTCCTCACGCTTTTCTTATATGGTCAAATTAATGCTGACTTTTGGGGGGCTTATAGGCGTATGAGTGTATATTATGAAAAAGCTCAACTATCTTTGTTTTGTAGCTCTCATTTCGTGTGGACTTGGCTTAATGGGATGTTCTGATAGTCTCAAATCTCAATTTGATGCTTGCTGTACAAAAAAGTCCAATCCTAATGAATTATTGAATAATTCTAAGTTTAAGGAACGAATTGTCAAAGGGTATAGCCAACAATATTATGAAAAGTTATTAGAATGCAGAAAAATCTATTTTTCTATTTATTATGACAGTACTCAAAACTATTATCGTCTATATACATGGAAGAAACGTGAATACAAGAATGACAACAATGCTAGGCTGTTATTTAATATAAGTAAAGACTATGTAGCTATTAATCTGTTTGTAAATGGTTGGGGAATAGATAAATCAGGATATAGCAATTATCCTGATCTTGATAAACTGGCAGACAGCGATATAAAAACTATTAAAAATCTAGCAAATATAAGGATTTGTAACAGCACAAGCATATTTAGGTGTTTGTATATTACTGGTAATGTTGTAGAGGAAGACAGACAATATATATAATAGGTATGGAAGCTTTATTTAATATATTAGCACATTCTTTGAGCAGCATTTTCTTAGGTGTTTTCATTGCTGTAGCAGGTGTTGCACTCATGTTTTTCATTATTCATTTATGGTGGCGAAATTCAAATTTTACCCCCTTGAGTTTTCTTGTTGCGTTTATCTTGTTTTGCTTACTCAGTTTTCAGGTCGTTCTCATATGTGGTGCGATGACAATTAAGGGGTATGGTGATGACATTGAACGCACAGTCAACGAATTAGTGAGTCAAATGCCTTCAGATATGCAACTTTCATCTGAGGATGCTCAAGTGCTATTGGATCGGGTAAGCGATGAGTTTCCAATAGTCGGATATTATGTAAGTAGGGTTGAATCTTGGGGAAATACACCCAGTACAATCGCTAAGTCATTAGTTGATGCCCTGCATCGGTACTTGAATTGGTTTATGTTACGTAGAATAGGATGGTGTTTACTGTTTATCGTATGCGCTGCAGTGGCTGTCATCAACACCATTTCCAGAGAGAACAGAGCTGGAAAATCTCCAAGATACAGATCTAGACATTTAAATTCCAGAAGAGGTAGTAGACATCGGATATCATGAGTTTGTGATAGGTGATATCGAACTTTTTCAAATTGATTAAAATTTAAATTATCATATTATGTCAAATGCAATTTTTTCTAATGGGAACCATATTCTTGTAGGTTTAGGTGGAACAGGCGGGAAAATTCTGAAAGCATTCAAAATGCGTATGTTTGAGGAGTTCCCTATTCAGGAAGAGAGAGATAAGCAACCTGTATCTCTTCTGTATGTGGATTCTACCGATGAAATGATGCCTAAAGATGGTAAAGCCCGTCCTGATTTTCGTGTAATGGGACAAGATGCTTCTTTTACCCAAAATGAGTTTCTTAATATTAAGGCTGTAGATGTTGAACACATATTGAATCATATAAACAATTATCCGGCAATTCGAAGTATTGTGGATAATGTAGAGTCTGTTCGTAGTGCCATCGGAGCACTTGGTCAAGCGGCTGGACAAAAACGACGTGCAGGTCGTTTGCTATTTGCGGCAAATGCTGTTGGTTTTGTGAATAGCATAAGAGATGCCTATGCTCGTTGTGAACAGCGCTCTGGTGATTCCTCCAAACTGAATATACATATTTTCGCAGGTCTTTGCGGTGGTACAGGTTCGGGATCTATTGTGGATGTAATCGTGCAAACACGTAAGACTTTCCCTAATTCATATATCAATGTTTATGCCATGATTCCGGAAATGAATCTTCCTAAGGCGGATATGGATCAAGGCCGTTATTATCAAAACGGTTATGCGGCTATCAATGAACTTAATGCGCTACAAAGCGGTCGTTGGTTTCCACAAGATGTGACCGGAAATGGTCCGGCATATCTTTATAACGACCGTATAAAGGGAGTGGCAAATGGTGTAACTATATATAGTAATGTGAACGAAAATGGGCTTACCGTTAATTCTCTAACTGAATTACCAAAAGTAGTGAGCGATTACATTTTTGCCCGTGTTTTCTTGATTAATGAGGAAGACGAGATCAATTCGGATATCATTCGTGCGTATAATTTTGAAAACATGGATGATTTTGCTCTTGAATATGACGAAACGGCTAATCCGGACGATAAAGGACGTATTTCTGTAGCTCGTAGCAAAAAGGTTTGCTCTTTTGGGATCAAACGTGTGATGTATCCTGAACTTAGAGTTCTGAAACATATTACTTATACGGTCGGTGAAAGCGTTCTTTACCAATTTAAGTATAATAATTGGCGAGAAAATCAAGGCTTCGTTAACGAAGAACGGAATAAGGATTATCGTGCCGAATACTTGAACAAAGATAATTTGACGAAATGGATGCTTGACGAGCATCACTTGACATTAGAACAAAAGATATTAGAAACAGATACGGATTATCCTAAATTCAACGATTATTGGCATGATAAAGCCATAATCTATGCAGAGGAAGCCAAGAAAGCAGATTGCTCTTTGAATGAACTGGACAATATTATGAACGAGTCTTTTGACAGATTTTTTCGAGAGGATGGTGTTTTGGCTTATTTCAATGGAAAGGAACGTGCTATTCCCGAAATGGCTAAAGAGGTTCGCCGTGTAATCGAACAAGGTCTATTTGAAAAATGGCATTTAGGTGATGTGTCTATCGTAGAACTTCAGAAAGTGTCTAAGTTGTTGCTAGAACATATGGCTGAAATTCGAACGGAACTTGATGCTCGGTTTAAAGAAGAGACTGAAATTTACAAAGACTGTGACGGAGCACGTATGAGTAATGTCGAAGAGTGGAGTCGTCTGGGAATCTTGCAACGTATGGTAGGTGCAGGTGCACGTCGTTATGCCGATCATCAGAACATCTTGATAGACTATTATACTTCAAAGACAATGCTTGTAGCTCTTGATTTTGCAAAGAAATTGGCTGCAAAAATCTTTGTTGAGTTGGGTAAGATGGATGCGGATATTTCCATGTTCGGTCAGAAAATTAATGAAGCTATAGAAGAAACAGAACGTCTTATCACCGCCCAACGTAAGGTAAACAAAGGGCTTGAGGATATGAAAGGTGCCATTGTGGAAGTAAGTGAAGAAGAAGCGATGAGAGAGTTCGAGGTTGATATTAAAATCGACAAGGTGGATATGCCTAATATAGCTCGCCAGTTACGTGATGCCATTTTACCGCAAGGCGATTTTGTAAACTTTGGCAACTTGGCGAATAACATCTCGGTAGATGAGATTAAAGACGCATTTGATGTGAAACTTTCGCAGATAGTGAAGACAAAACACGATGAAAAAGCAGATTCCGATAACAAGGTTTTAGGACTGAATATACTTACTCAACTTAGACAGAAATTGAAAACTGATGATGACATCAAGGCTTTTGCATCAAAAATTATCACTCAAAGCGGTGTATATTTGATTTTGAACAACGATCAAATCCAATTGCATTTGCGTAATAACGAAGGCAACCTGAGTCCAACTAATCCTGCCAGTATCAATAAAAAGACCATTTTAGTTTCTATACCTTCACCCGATGATAATATATTGTTAAAAGGTTTTGCAGACAAACTGGAAACCGCATTTAAGAACTCGTTCAATCAAAGTACGGCACGTACTACTATTGTGGTGAACCGAAAGAGTGCTCGTAAGGATGAACTTGCTATCATAACTGTTTCTTATTGTTTCCCAATGCGTGCAATTGATTGGATGAATTCCTACAAGCAACGTTATGAAAATTTCCTGAATACAGGCAATGGAGTAACTGATGAAGGAAACGCAATTCTTTTACATAGCGAGGGGCTGGGTAAGCAATTCCCGTCACTCTTTGCTGTAGATAATGCGGAAGAAATAGCAGCGAAAACAGCTAAAGAAGCTCAAATGACAATGAATCAGCCTGCTTCGATACAGCAACCTCAAACAAACAGTGGAGTTAGTATGCCACAACCTCCTCCCGGTGCACCTGTTATGCCTCCTATTCCACCTGTTGAACTGGAAATTAAAGTAATGTTGTATGTAAGTGGGCAACAATACGGCCCTTTTAATAGGGATATGTGTGCTCAAATGGTTAAGACTGGACAGCTTACTGCTCAAACGCTGGTATGGATGGAAGGTATGCCTGCATGGACACCTGCAGGTCAGGTTTCCGTATTGAGCAGTTTGTTTACTCCAGTAGCACCTTCTATGCCCCCGGCAGGTGGTGGTATGCCACCCATGCCTCCGGTAATGTGATAATTATATATGAATCAAAATAACAAATTAAAACATAAAGCAATATATGGTAGCAAATAGTAAATACACGATTGTGAGATATGGATTGTGTCTGAATGACAATTGTTCCAAATCTAAAGCTAAAGAAATTCAACAGGTAAATGGGCGCAAGGAATTTGTATGCGAGGAATGTGGAAAGCCTTTGCGTGAATGTCCGCCTCCAAGAAGTTGGTGGAATAAAAACGGAAAAACGTTGTTAGGAGTGTTTGCGGTAGTAGTTGTATTTGGTGTAGGTTGCTTCTTTGTCATGTCTCCTAAAAGTGGAAGTAATGCCGAACCACTGGCTAATACTGTTCCCGAAGTGATAGAGGAACCTTCTGTTACCCCTATAGACTCAGTATTGACAGTAGAGGAACAGCTTGCTCCAGTACCTGAAAAGAAAGAAGCAGAGCCTGCTAAAAAAACTTCAGTTCCTGTAAACAATAGTTTGGACTTGGGGTATGCTACATACAAAGGACGAGTAAAGAGTGGGGTACCTCACGATGAAAATGGACGGATGACCTTTAAAGAAAAACATCTTATTGACAAACGGGATTCTCAAAAACGAATGGCTGAGCCTGGCGATTATATTATTGGTGAATATGTTAATGGTAAGCTTGTACAGGGTGTTTGGTATAATGAAAAGAATACCGTAAAAGGCAGTATTATCATTGGTTTATAGTGTCTGATATGAGATGTCTTGTTTATATATTATTGCTTTTGTCTGGATTTTGCAATCTATCAGCTCAGAATGCAAAATTCCAAACACAATTATTGGAATCATTGGCTGAGAAGATACAATTTTCACCAAAAGCTGGGCAGAAAGGATTGATTGTGGAAGCCGGTGTTCTCCACAATCAACCTTTGTATGCAGATATTAATGATAAAGGAGTAGTAACACATATTGGCTTTAGTTTCTTTCCTGATGAATTGAAATCTGATAATAAAGGTATTTTGGAATTCATTGAACGCTATTTTTTGGAATTAGGTTTCTGTTCTGATAATAACCAACGTAAACAAAAGATGCAAGATGACAAGTTCATATTTTTATTAGGGAATTATCCTGAGTGCTTTTCTTTGATTGAAGGAGCTGATTTTAAGCTCTCTAAGATTGATGACAGATATTATGAAGCTACATGGGGTAAAGATGGAGTAAATAAATTATCTGTCGCTTTCCCTATATGGTGTGAACTATTAACAGGTATGTCTTTGAATGAAATTCAAAAGACACTTTATCAGTCAATCAAAGAATCTCCAGATTCACTTCAATTGCTTGAAGACTTGACTGATATGATTAAGTTAGAGGATAGAGTATATGGTACAAATCCTGTTAAACATTATAAACTTGCTGAATTGGTAAACCGTCGCTATTATAAAAAAGATGATGGTTCGGAATTTTCTGCGATATATGATACATGCCATTTTAATTACTCCATGGCCAACCTGTTTCATATCCCTAATTTTGGACATGGGAGAGAACTTCAAATTAAACAGAATCTTTACGGTTTCAAGTCCGTGACTTTTACTGTTAGTGTATCCGAATGGGTTTGCTATTGTTTGAAAGAAAGCATGGAAGTATATTTTTCCATTGAAAATGAAACGATTGAAAACGTCAAAGCCGTAGTCTTGGCAGAGAACAAAAATTTGGGATACACTCATTTGTTGTCGGTGACAGTACCTCGGGATTTTATCAGTAATCCTACTGTAAAATTGACTGCTACTTTGAACGCATTCATCCCTACACATAACGTGCGGAATTTATATCAAGAGTATAAAAATAAAAGAAAATGGTAATGAACTCAAAATCGCTGATAGGTATATTGGTCTTTGGTTTGAACATTTCGTTTCCTTCTTTAGCTCAAGAAGGAAACTCGACAGTAAGCCAAATCAATGAAATTAAGAAAGCTGGTGAGTATGTCTATGCAGAAGCCACAATGCCGGAACAGGAACAAGCTAAAGATGGTGCTATGGCTTTGTTGCAGGCAGGCATTGAAAGTTGGTTAAAGTCATCTGATCTGTCACAAGGAACTTTTGATCTTTCTTTGTTTGACTATCACGTAAAAGTGATTAACGCAAAAAGAGGTAATCAGCATCGGGTATTTGTGTACATAAGTAAATCTGATTTGACAGGGGTTAAAGAGAATAAGAATGTACCTATTTCGACTAAAGAAGAGCACAAACCTGTTGTAACAGAGGTACAAGTTGTTGATTTAACAGATTGTGTGGCTGCAGAAACAAATATAAGTGTGGATAAGAAGTCTCCATCTTATCAGTTAAACGATGTGGAAGAAGAAATGGTTTGTATCAGAAAGTTTGATGAAATAAAATCTTTTGTAGAAAATCTGAAATCAAAAGGACGTCTGAACCGTTATGGTAAATATGCAACGTTACCCAAGAACGGCAAATTTCATATGTTCATATATTCACAAACTGGCGATGTCGTAGCTTGTTTACTAAAAACTGATGACGGGTATTATAATCTTAGGGAACTAACATTTGATAGTATTGATAATTATAAAAAATGCGGTTCTATATGGTTGGAAATAATAAAATAATGATATCAATGAAGAGATTACTTTTTTTACTTTTTCTGTTAGTAGCATATGATTTTGCTTACGCAGAGAATAATACTGTAAAAGTTGTTATATCTGATGGTTTGGATAATCAATCTTTGATTGATAAGATTGAGAAAAAAATGTCGCTCCTTTTGTCTGAAATTAATGAGGCACAAGTATCAAAGCGTAATCTGAACTTTGAGAAACTGGCTCTTTCATCTTCTGTAACTCGTTCGTTGTCTATGTTGTGGGAGAACTGTCCTTTTATATGTTCAGAATCTGAAATTGTGGAGCGATGTTTAGAAACAGGTTCGGGATACCAAATAAGAAACATTCCGTTGGAAATGAAACCTCGTGGAGACAGACCGTTTAATGACAATGAGTATCAAGAGGCCGTTATCAGTTTCAATAAGAATGGTGATATTGAAAGCTTTTATTTATCCATTAGCATGAACTTATACTTGGAGGTTATCAAAAGTAACCTTGAATTGACGGACTTGCGTCGTCGCCAGTTGATACTTGACTACGTTGAACAGTTCCGCACATCTTATAACCAAAAGGATTTAAATTTTTTGGAGCAGGTTTTCAGTGATGACGCTCTAATCATTACCGGGAAGGTCGTAAAGAGTGCTCCGATGGATGGTATTAAGATGCCGGATAAGATCACTTATAAAAAACAAGACAAGCAACAATATTTAGGAAATTTGAAAAGGATATTCGCTACCAATCAAAGCATCAAAGTTACTTTTGATGAAATTGAAGTTATGCGTCATCCTGTAAATGTGGATTTCTACGGGGTTACTTTGCATCAAGGATATTCTTCAGACAGATATCATGATGACGGATTTCTCTTTCTTCTGTGGGATTTTTCGGACGAATCACATCCGCAAATACATGTACGTACATGGCAACCTGACAGATTGAATAACCAACGTTTACCCAAAGATGAGATATTTAAGTTAAGCGATTTTGATATTTAATAGAATAAAAATATAACGAACATGAGATTTATATGCTTTATATTATTCGGATTAATGTCGATATTTACTTCTATGGGACAAGAGGTAATTATCAAAAATTTTGAGGAAAAGTTGTCAGATCTGCAAGCCAGAACAAATCCTCGTACAGACCGTAACGGTAACCCTTGTGCCTTAGTAAAAGTAGTGCTTCCTGTTCTAGAAGGAGCGACCTTTGAAGGATGGGTAATTGACACCAAACATATTCCAGGTGAATATCAGGTGTATGTTCCGGAAGGAACCAAGAAAATCAAACTTAGACATCCTAATATTCTGCCTACGGATATAGAATTTCCTTTTCCTTTAAAGGGAAAATGCACTTATCAAGTTACGGCTTTGCTGCCTCAAAAAACCAGTAGTCAAACCATTGCTCATATTATGACAAACGTAAAGAATGCTCAAATTGCAATTGGCGAAAATTCTTATGAAACAGAGAACGGAGAGTTTAATATACCGTTGGATAAAGGTACGCATAATTACATATTGAAAACAAGTATTGAAGGATTCGATGAACAAGCTGGCAGTTTGTTTATCAAAGGCGATGATGTGATTGAGAATATTCCCCCCATTTACTTACCCACAAATGAAAAACGTATCCTCACTCTCCGTTATGAGAAAGGTACAAAACTTAAAATTGATGGTAAAGAAGTGAAGAAACTAAAGAACGACATGATTCAGCTTCCGGCAGGTTTGCATAAAATTGATGCGTGTATTGGTGATGGCGACTCTTGGAACAAAAGTGAGATTGTAGATTTGACCTATCAGGATCAAACTTTGGATATGTCATTAAGAGGTAGTCTCCGTATGACTTATCCTGCAAATGCGGAGTTCAGAATTATTCCAGAAAAAGGAGCCTTGAATCCTTCTAAGACAAAGGTCAGTACAGGAGCAAAGGTGTTCTTGTTGGGTGATTATAAAATAGAGGTCAATAAAAAAAACTATTCCAAATCCATATCATCTATTTCCATCGGGGTAGATGATGATGTCAATAATTATAGGATAGAAGTAACCAGCAAAGGGGATGACTTCTATCAAGGTTCAAATGGACGACAAAAAGACTATAAGAAAGCATATAAGGAGTATAAAAAATTGGCTAATAGTGGTGATGATATTGCACTGTTCCGATTAAGTTGTCTATTATTGGATAATTCAAGTATCATGTATAACGAACAAGAGGCTATGGTAAATTTGAAAAAGTCCGCAGCCCAGGATAATCCGGACGCTATCATGTTGTTAGCAAAACTCTCTAATGATTCCCAAGAAACCTTTATGTATTATTCGAAAGCTGCTGATCTTGGAAACTCCTTAGCTCAATGCATTGTAGCCGATATGTATCTGAAAGGAATCGGAACATCAATGAATTACGAGGAAGCCTTAAAAAGATTTCTTATTGCAGCAGAAGATCACCAAACTAATGCTCTTCGAAATATTGGAGATATTTATTATCATGGTTGGGGGGTGCCTCGCAATGTCGAACTGGCACGAAACTATTATTCTCAAGCTGTTTTTGAAGGTGATATGCTAGCTTTAGAAAATGATGCTAATCTAAATTATGAGAATGGTGAACATGATAAGGCTATTCAAGCACTTCTTACCTTAAAAAATCCTTCTGATCGTTCATTGATGAATTTGGGGCATTACTACTATAACAATCAAGATTATACTGCTTCCATAAGTTATTTTGAACGTGTTAATAAACTGGATAAGGAATATGGGAAGACTATTGCGGATCTGGCAGACAAGATGTATGTGAACGACAAGATTAAAGCGATATCTTTCTATGAGAAGTCCGTAGACTTGGATTTTGAATATGTTACTTCATTCAGAAGAATCGGGAATTACTATCTCAAAAAAGACAAACGTAAAGCCTATAACTTTTTAGAGAAGGCTGTTGCGCTTAATGACCCAGAAGGCACTTGCTTTTTAGGCTATTACCACGAACAGGAATCTAATTATTATAAGGCAGCAGAATATTACGAAAAAGCTATCAAACTGGGATATAAAAAAGCGTATGCTTATCTTGGAACCCTGTACAAAAACGGTAATGGTGTCAAAAAAGACGAAGAAATGGCTATAGAATGCTGGAAAATAGCAGCTACCGCAGATTCACAAATGGCAATTAAAAATTTGATTAAATATTATACATACAAGCGTAATCAATCCGAAGTTAACAGATGGAGAAGAGTGTTAAAATAAAAGTATATGTAACAGGACTAAGCTTACTTCTTTTCTTCGTAGGAGGAATGATTTATCTGATGTTTCGTAGTGAATCACTAGTCATGTTCCGCTGGTGCGAAAATCTCCATATAAAGGAATATGTTGACGCTTTTCGTGTACCATACACATTGCCACAATGGATAGTTTATTCCCTACCAGACGGGTTATGGCTTTGTTCTTATGTACTTTTTGTTTCTGCAATTTGGAATTTTGATCTGAAACAAGGTAGGTCGTATATTTTTTCTCTGCCTGTAATAGCCATAGGCACCGAACTGGCACAGGCATTTGATTGGATGAGAGGAACTTTCGACTGGATTGATATGATATGTTATATCCTTGGCTTATTGTTAGGGTGTATAATTGTTGAATATTTTAATTTAAAAGAATTATGAAAAAGAAAAAAATTGCATTTAAAGTTGTTGCATCTGTATTGAGTTTGTGCTTTTATTTATTTATGGCAACAGGTAGTGATGAATCTTCATCGGATTCTCCCAAACATGAAGGACCTGTATATACACCTTCTAAACCTATTGAAAAAGAACCAATTTTCTCCAATGACGAATTAGAAGAAGAACAGGATACCATCTTGATGAAGGATACTTATGATAATGATGATATTCTCGAAGAATAGTATTGAGTCCACTTGAAACATCTAAGTACTATCAAATTGAAAGTTTACAACAAAGAAAGCCTATATTCAAAGTTTAAGATGGTGTCCATTCTATGTTTTTATACAAATAGAACATGGAATGGGTATCATCTTTTTGGAAAAATGGTAGAAGAGAGGATAAAATACGACAAAGATATTAATAAGACAAAACGCCATTCTCGCCACCTTACTACCTAATATCTGAGATATAAAATTTTACAGATTAGACATTATATAGAATAAGGTTTAAGGGGATTGTAAATCAGTGTACCTATATCTTATTCTATATAAGCTCTCAAAGAAAAGTATGGTAAGGAACTTTTCTCTTCTACCGGACTCTGCATTATCAGTATGACTTTACAGGAAGCTTTGTCTATCATGCCAAGAGAAAGAAGAAGGATTGACGCATACAGAGGATTGGTGTCATATTTGGAAAAGAACTGGGGAATTGAGCTGAAGATCACATCACAAAAGACGAAGGAGGAAGAGAAATGAATAGAAAAATTGTCTACCGGGAACAGGATAATAAACCGTTCTATCCAAAGTTTTCCCTGTTACCAATAAAGGACCTGGCCATCCTAAACTTCACCACTGAAAACGAGGTCAGGAGATTTTATACGGGGGAACTGGAATGGATACCTTATAGCGTAGTTGAATAAATGCTCGATACAAGAATCCAAACTCGTAATCTAGGAATACACAAGATTAGCAGCGATGAAGAGGCTCTTTACATCTTATACCAATATTTCACGAAGATTCCCATAGCCGATAATCCCAGGTTTCTACATATTACAGTAGCAGCGGATATTCTGAACCTGACGGAACAATATATAATAAGAAAGGCGAAAGAGGAGAACGGGTTATACGCTGATCAGGACGGAGAAAACTACTTCATTGATTCACAGTGGCTGATTGAAACCTATAATGAAACAATAAGGGATCTGGGGATTGAAGCGGATATAAGACTGGCGAACAATGGAAAAGGACAAGTTGAACTAACCATAAAAAGAAAATTATGAAAAAGAAAATATTTATCGTATCAAAAATATATGATACGGAAAAAATGACAGACGAGGATATAAGAATAGCAGTACAGGCAGACATTGACAGGCTGATTAAAAGAGAAGGAATAGTTGAATTCGAGATAATCAGGCGGGCGAAGGAAATCGACCTTGTTTTTCACAGGGGGCTTGAATATCCCGATAATAAACTACAACAGGGATTGATGACTGACGCAGACGGTTACTTGATATGCGGAATTGGCCTGGATGGATTCAGACTGCCCAAGATGTGGGGAGAAGTACCTTTCGGTTGTTCATACTTTTTTGAACAGGCAGTATTTAAAGAGTCCTATAGAGAAAGTGCAGTAGAGCTCGGAGCCAGCCTGATAAAGGATTTGGAACTGGAAGTTGGAAAAGAAGCTTTAGTCTTGAAATTGAAGTGGGGATAAGTAAGAAAAGGAAGATAGTGTAAAAGCTACCTTCCTTTATTATTCTCTTTTCTCACTATATCTCTTTTATTGCATTTCTCCATTGTTTTAATATAGAAAAAGAATTAACAGGACTACTTGGGCTAGTAGAATACAATTCTATTGGATGGATTTTCTGTGGTAAATTATATACCATTTTCTTATAATAGCTATATGCCTTTTGCCCATTAAAGCAAATTTTTCTAATCTTGGGGTGGTAACTTCAGATATGTTTCTAAATCATTCAATTGCTCATTCTTAATAGTCCTATCATTATTTCCATCACGTTCACAAGATTCAAGAATATCCCATAAAGAGATTTAATTATCTAACAATAACTGTTTTCTCTTTTCATAAGGAATAGTATAAACTTCTTCAAAAAAAGGCCAATTAGGGTCACAAATTCTAAACATGATATCCCCAAATAAATTATCTTTATTCTGATAATATTGCTGATATTTTAAAGACTCACCTCCAGGTATGGTGCCTAAAATTAAAATCTCACTTTCGCTATTTTCTATAGCTGGCATAGAATATATTTTTCCATAGTTTATCAATATAGTTGTTCTATTTATCATTCACAAGATACATAAACTGTTTATCAATTTAATTCCGCCAATGGGTATAAGTTAAGTAAAATATACCATTGTCAAATAAAAAGAGGGTGCCCTCATTTTTGGGACACCCTCAATTAAAACAACATAGTCTGATTATATGTTTGTCTAACTATCTCATTCAAACATTTTTATTGAAGACAATTGTACACCACCAATATGGTATCCCTTTATAGAAACTTTTATATAGCGGGCTGTTACAGGTTTAACAAATTGAATATAGTGGAATTCCTGTGCTGGTAATCCTGATACATTCCCATGGTTAACCCATGCATTCCTATCGGATGAAGTAGAAATAGATATATTTTTGGTAGCATACCAGTATCGGAAGTAGAATTTGTATTGAAATTCTATTCCTTTTAAAATTTGTTCATTCTTCATGTCTACAATGAAACTTCCTGGAATATCATTATAATTATAATAGACATAAGTATCTTTATTATCATCCAAAATATTGGCACCATTCGCACCGGTTTGAAAATCTACAAAATCCGTAACTTCCCAACCTGACCTATCTAAATCTTTGTATGAATCGTCAAATCCTTCAACAGCGTGTTTTATATTTAAAACAGATTTAGATGTACGTAAACTTATGTTACCTTTATTTTCTGAAACTGACAAATTTTCTTCTTCTGAGATGAAAGTTGGCTTCACTTTGAATTCAAAAACACCTGCATCCTCTGTGCTGAGAACGAACTTATCAGACATGGACCATGTAATTTCTTCAGATTCTAACTGCCCTGCAGGAATAGTTATTTCCTCAGGAGAGACAGTTATATCATCCAGATAGGCTTCAGGTATTCCTTCATAATTCAACACACATTTTACATCATGATTGGAAACTTTGTCGAACTTAATTTTAAACTTATAACTAATAGGAGCAGAATCAAGAATCTTATCCCCTTCTACAGTTCGTTCAAAGGTCGCAGAATTATCATTCGCCCCATCAAAGGATGTTACAATAGTGAAAGCTTCTTTCTTAATCACTACTTTCGCTTCATATGCCATTTCTGCAATTTTATATCCGGTCACATTGGCTACCACTCCTAATTCATAGGTCATTTCCGGCAAAGTAGTTGCTGCAAAGCTAAAATCATCATCTTTGAGTCCTACAGTAACAGAAGCTTCGGTTGAACCGGCAGGAATAACAATCTTCGTTGCACTCAGTTCCACTTTATCAGTTGGAATATTCGTACAGATAGGAGTAAAAGTTACTACTGCGTCTTCTGGAGAAGGCTGAATAGCAAAAGTGTAGGTTCTCCTGGTTTCTCCATTCAATTGCAAGGTTCTATCTTGCTGATAAATTGCTTCCAAATTCATATTGGATGAATTACCACTACCCTCTATTGTAAACGAAGGCTGATTGTTTGGAAAATCTTTCAAATTCAGATTTTCATCCTCCTGACATGAAAACATCAGTCCGGAAATCAATAATAATGATATATATTTATTGGATATCAACATAGTATTTCTTTTTTTATTATAAATCATTAGGCCAAACAGAAGGTTCGGTTGCATTCTTTTTATAGAAAAGAGAAGGTTCTTTCAAAGGAGAACCATACAATACTTCAGCTCCCTCCAGACGCTTCCAAATATCAATATAATTATTTGGGAAGGGAGCAAATCCCATAAACCAGCCGTAACCATCGTCCATTAACCATTGAGCTGTACTAGCATTCAAGTCTCCTCCACGGCGTTCATTATATTCAGAAGATACTCCTGAACACTGTTTTAAGGTCATCTGACCCAAAGCTGGAGCTGTTGAGCCATAATTCGCTACAGCAATATCAGTATACTCTTTAGCGTCAACTCCATCTACTTGACTCAAAGAATGCATTCTACCCCAACAGAAAACCGTAACAAGTTTATCAGGCATAGCCCGCTTTGTTTCGAGACAAAGACGTGCTCCTGCTTCATACGAGGGGAAAGCAAATGAGGGGTTGTTTACATCCACATTTGGGTCAGACCATTCATCATCAAAGTTGACACCATCCAAATCATAAGCATAACAATAGCGAGCTAATTCACGAGCAAAGTCTTTACATCCTTGAGGGGAAAGCTGAGCTACACCAGCCATATCATGATTACCCAATATACCCAAAATTACTTTAATGCCACGCTTACGTAAGGGCTGAATCAGCGTTTCATTGTTGTCCAACAAGTACTGCACATTAGGATTGCACTTAACGTAAGGACGACCGGAAGCTGCGTCATAATTGATATTTGCTGCAAACAATACCACGGCATCCCAAAGGTATTTGCCATTTTCCAATTGGAAAGAAAGCGCATTCAGCGGATTAACATCATTCACTTCAATGAACAAAAAACCTTTTGGTTTGTCTTCCCCTTTGAATACATCCCCTTTCTTACGCATGTCGTTCACGAAATACATGCAGTGACGAGATTCTTCGTTGTTGAATTGGATGTCACTGCCTGCCTCGTTGACAGTCAAAGGTATGGCATAGGTCACATCTTCCTCCAAGGCTTCACCACCAGTCACGGACAAGGAAAGCTCAGCTGTTTTGGAGTCTGGATTGATAGTCATCAATCCTTCATCACCCAAAGTTATCAGTTCTTTAGGAAAAAGCTTGAACGTTGTCTCGTGTTCCTTGTTGTAGGCTTCCAGGTAAGCGGCATCCACTTCGACCTTGACGGAAGAAGACACGGTGGGGGCTTTGGTCAATCCCAAACGCACTGAAGTCTTATAATTTTCGGTAAACAAGTCGATAATATTGGTCACACGATTAGACTTGGCGTCACGCAAATAACCATTCTTGGCATAAATATCTTCATACTGCGACTCATCGAGAAGCTTACCTATCTCCAAAGTGTCTTCACAGGAAGCTAAGAATACTGCCACGACTGCCATCATAGAGGCAAACAATGAATATTTTATTTTTCTAACTTTCATAAATCTTATTTTTTAAGTTCGGGTAGTTCAACATTAATCCAAGTGGGAGTAGTGTTTCCTGTAAGATCATTGCCATTACCAGTATGGTCAATAATCTTGGAACCAGTCCCTTCATTAAATTTCCAATAAGCAATAAGCCCTTCTGAGTGTGGGTCCACCATATACGGATTGGATGCAATTTCTTCGGCCGTGCGGGCAACATTCCAAACTCTCACTTCCGAAATCTCCCCCGGTAACCAACGACCAGGTTCCCAAGAGTATCCGATATAACAGCTACTAGACAAGTCGATAGCTCTAGTTGCAGAATTGTCAGAATAAACTTTTTCGCCATTCTTGTAATAACTGCGTTCACCTGTATCAGCATTATAAACTGTAGCAATATGAACGAACTCATCAACAGGTAGGCCATCTACTACGTTTGCGCCCGGGAAGTTTCCGCCGGGAGCCACACATTGGTATTGGTCTCTTGGGCGGTCTCCATCACCAATACGGACAAGAAACTCACCTTCTACACCAAAGATTGTACTCAAAGCATTATCACGACCGTCCGTCCAGTCACTGCTGCGTACCAAGGCTTCTACCGTAATAACTCTAAGTGAATTCACTTTACTATAGTCTTTCCAATATACCGGAAAATAATTTTCATCAATATTGGCTACCACATTTATCAAAGCAGCACCTTTGAATACAAAGTAAACTGTCTTTTTACTTTCCAATACGGGGATATCAGCATTGATAATGGTTACAGGAAGCACAAAGCGTTTTTCACGGTTCAGTTCGTGTGTTCCTTTGAAATTAATCACTACATCGTTACTATTGACAGCTCCTTTTTCAATGGTCACTGTCTTGTTGGGAATTTCATAGTAATTGACCGGCAGAACTTCGGCATGGTCATCATAGTTCATGTTGTACGAAGCTGTTAATGCCGGAGCAGCATCGAACGTGATGGAGATATCTTGATTAGCCGGACTCGCTAGTCGATAGGACAAGCTACGGGTAGCTTCCTTCACATCTGCCTTAATCAGTAAGTCATCGGTAATGGTGGCCGAAGTAATGTATAATTTATTATCATAGTGATGTTCTTCGTCCACATTTTCAGAGTTACACCCCATAACTAAAAACAGGGTTACCAAACTCAGATAGTTATAATATTTCATAAATTCTTTACTTGTTAGGATTCATTATATTAATTACATTTTTAAGGAAAGAATAGTTGGTCGAATAATAGTCACTTTCCACGTTCATGATTAATAAGCCACGACGCGTGTAAGTAGTGACCGGCTTCCACAACCAACTAGCAGCACCAACAGCTGCCGACACTTTGTTACCACTTTCCACTGTCCCCCAATAACCGATAGTCTTGTTCTTGTCATCAGCCTTTGGCATCTGCACACAAACTATCATATTGTCCAACGGCACAGGATTGGCACCTTCATACTGATGCATGACTTCTTTTCCAGCTTCTTCGGCCAACTGAATCTTAACATCCAAATCTCCTTCACCGGTAGACAGTTCCGTTCGCACAATTATATGGCTGCAGTTCATCAGGAAGCCCATGTTATCCGGAGCAATGTATTGCGCATTGCCATAAAAAACAAGAAATTTGTCTGTATGCCTTGATTTCCAAGTGCTGATAATATCAAAGAAACCCTTTTGGCGAGCGATATATGTACGCAAAGGCTCATCCTTCAAGCTCACCAATGAACGGCCAACGTAATCAACAATAACACCATCATAATTATACTTGTCTACCAATGACAACATCTCTTCAGTTCTCTTAGTAAAGTATTCTTGTCTTTCAGTCTCAGTCAACTCAGGATTTGCCTCTAGCATCAAATCCCACTCTGCTTCAAACTGGGCATAAGAAAATGTATATCCAATTTTAGTACCTTTTCTACGCACTTCATTCATCTCCTCAAGCAATCCTGCTCCTATTTCGGACGGATTGTTCAAAGAAATATAATCCACGCTGTCGGGCAGGGCTGTCAGGCGTTCACCCTGTTTTACAGGATTGGCCACATTACTGAATGAAACAAACAACACATGGTGATCGCTGGCTTTAAAAGCATTCAAGTCTTTCAAGTAGTCCTCATATAATTGTGGATTCTGTTCCTCCAATGAAGGAGTATGAATATCTAGGCTTTCTACTTCAGTCCAATCTTCACATGAAGAAAGAGAAAATGAAGCCGCCATTCCCAAAGCCAAGCACAACCCACTATTCAATATATTATTTTTCATAAATTTTGCTATATTAAAATACATCATTAATTATTCTTAGCCCACCACAAATCTTTAGCCATGTTATCCTGACCTCCCAAATAAGTGCTCACGGCAAATTGAATATTCTCTATATTATCATTATATTCAGAAGCTGGATAGGGGATGCGACGCGCACCTCTTTCTGAGTCAACCACTCCACCGCTCTTGTTACCGTCATCCGTAGCGGGCAAGAGGTTCGGGTAACCGGTACGACGGTAATCGGCCCAAGCTTCGTTACCTAGCTGCCAATTGGCAATCCATTTCTGAATAATGATACGTTCCTGCTTCTCTTCAGGAGTAGCATTTTCATTCCATTTTACAGTTAGCTTGGTTAACTCATCAGCGTATGAATTAAGTCCTTTGTTCGGGTCAGTATAAGAGATGCTGTTTTTAGTATCTTTGTTCATATATTGGTCTGCACCATCTACTCCCCATTGTTCGAAAGACAAACGGATGCCCTGCTCGTAAAAATCTTTGGCTTCGCCACCTGTATTGAATCCATAAATGGCTTTAGCTTCTGCACGGAGAAATGCGACTTCGGCAGCATTCATCCAGTAGAGAGGATCTGTAGGCTTCAGATTCACGCCGGAATATTTATGTCCTACTGTATTCAAGTCAGGAATCGAAATGCCTCTGCGCATACCTACATATTCATAACCATCCCATTCAGATTTCACAAAATATTTCTCACGACGGGGATCATTGTAACCATTCATGTAGCAAATAATATCAGCTGCAGCATGAGTATCACCACCTGTAAGACATTCTTTTTTGTCATCACTGTGAGAAAGAACATGGTTGTACTGGGTAGCCGTGTAAATTGGATTAGTTACTGAGCCGACAAAATACCTCCATGCGGCATTATCAGCGTTCTGTTCAATAACACCTCCGTATTGAGGATCCAATGCTTCTTCCACCATCTTTCGTGCAGTAGTAGGGTCAGCATTCACAATGCGCATGGCCAAACGTAATTTCAAAGAGTTGGCAAAACGAATCCATTTCTTTACATCTCCACTGTAAATATAGTCAGCAGATGCTGTCAGACGGTCATTCGACTGTTCGTTCATGATTTTGATAGAAGCATTCAGCTCTTCAAAAAATTTGGCATACACCTGTTGTTCGGAATCATACGGTGACTTAATAGAACCGTCAACACCAATTTGGGAATACGGAATCGGTCCGTAAGCATCGGTTACCCGATGCATAGCCGCCACCTTGATTACTTGAGCAATGGCCAGTGGAAGCGGATTATTGGTATTCTGAGATACAATTTCCACCACATTAAGGTTGGAGAATAATACAGGTAATACACGGTCGCTCTTCAAAAAGACACGTGTCCAGTCATCTGTCGGGTTATAGTTGGAAATAGTAGCTTTCCAGGTGGATTGTGAATCTGCAAAATAACCTCCCAAAGGACCGCCCAACAAACAGTCTGTAAACTGGGCCGTATTGACGTCTGGAGAAACTACACAACCGGCCAAGTTGTTCATGGCTGACCCCAATGCATAGTCATCTTCCGACAAATCGCCCGGCTGATAGGGATTTGAGTTGATCTCCTCAAACTTGCCTGTACATGATGAAGCTGTTACGGCAATCAGAGAACTTATGATAATTGTACTTAATATATGTTTCATACCTATTAAAATTTAAAATTCAAGCTAAAACCGACATTGCGTAAAGAAGGAATCATAAAGTTGTCCACACCCTGATAAAAGTTGCTGGTGGAAGCCACAGCTTCGGGATCAAACGGTGCCTTATTATAAATCATCCACAAATTACGTCCAACCAATGAAACTTTGATGTCGCATACATTGCCCAACCATTTGCGAGGAATGCTGTATCCAATAGATGCCTCTTGTAAACGGACATTGGTCGCGGAATAAGTGTAATATTGCGGAACCGCCTTGCTACCTACCGTGCTAAACCAAGCCTCCGGATCTACGCGATCGTTGCCATTGACTGTTACATACCCCAAGTCACGAGCATCAGCACTGAACTCAGATACACCGAAGTTATCAAGTACTGCTTGCGTGCGTGAGAATACAACACCGCCAAAACGGGCAGAAACCATAAATCCTACATGAATATTTTTCCAACTGAAGTCGTTGCGCCACGCCAGGTTGCCTTTGGGAAGTACACTGCCCAATTTTATATATTGATTGGGATCTTGAATGGACTGGGTATAGATTTTGTTATTTTCATCAATATAAATGGTTCCGTTAGCATCACGTTGCAAATCCATGCGTGAATATACATCCCCCATGCTGCCGCCTTCACGCAAGATGAAACGCATATCACCATATCCTCCCATATCCAAAGACGGGATGGAAAAAAGTTCTCCGGTTACAGGATTGATTGCATTATCGGCCAAGGTTTCAATCTTATTCTTGTTCATAGAATAAGTAAGACCACTGCTCCATGTGAAGTCACTCCAAGTGTTTTTAAAGTTTAAAGCCAATTCAACACCCTGATTACGTACAGCACCGGTTTGGATATACATCTTAGAATATTTGCTTACCGGAAGATTCGGGTTGAATGTTTGGTTTTCAGTCTTGGCATTGTAGTAGGTGGCATCCAGTTCAAAGTATTTCAAGAATCGTAGATTCATACCTATTTCAAATGAGTTGGTACGTTCCGGCTTCAGTGAATAGACCGGATATTGTGTCAATACGCTCCATTGTCCGGAAGATGAGTTCCATTCAAAACGAGGATTAGACAGATAACGCTGGAAAGCAGACCCTACAGACGCAAACGAACCGCGTACTTTCCAGAAGGAAAGATAATCCTTATTCAGATTAGGAAACAGTTCCGACAACACGGCAGATACACCCACTGAAGGATAGAAAAAACACTTGGAAGTGGAATTAGGACCAGCCAACTGGGAAGCCCAGTCATTACGGCCTGTCAAAGTGAGATAATAAGTGCTTTTATATCCCAATTCAGCAGAAGCATACACTGACTGCGTTTGTTCTCTCCAGCCTTCCTGCATCCGTTTGGCTTTGTTGCTCAAGTTCTGGATAGCAAAATAGTTGGTTAATCCCACTTGTTCGTCTGGATATGCATCTGTACCATCAGCTATACCACCACGTACACTCATAGCATCGGAACGGATATCATTGAAAGAACCACCGATGTTGGCACTTAACGTAAGTTCCTCACCGAAAGTCTTGTTGATGCTTACGAGAAAGTCGGCATAGAGTTGTTTGTCCTGCATCTTTGTAATACCATACAAACCGCGACTTGAATTTTCTGTCAGCTGGGTATTTGTGGACGCATAGAATTTTTCCGTGAAATCATTGTTTGAGTTATCCAGACGAACACGACCGGAAACAGTCAACCAGTCTAATAGTTTATAGCTTAAGTTTGCACTCAGCATATAACGGTCTTTTTTGTTTTCGCGGAGGTTACGGTAGTTGATCCAGTAGGGGTTCTGCATCGTCATACCGGCATCACCCACTGTCCAATTTTGAACATAGATTTTACGAGCCGGATCGTATACTTCATAGAGTTCCGCGTCCGCCCATTCGTTTCCGCGCGGATACAGGTAAGCACCTACCAACGGATTGTTGTATTCACCCTGGTTCACTACGTTACGGTCATTTTGCAGGATATAATTGGCCGCAATATCCAGCGTCATCTTATCATTTAGAAAAGAAGTTGTATTACGTACATTGAAGTTGTAACGTGCATATTTATTATTGGGAATATATCCCTTGGAGTTGATGGCAGCGGCTGAAGCGTAGGTCTGGTTCTTTTCCGTACCTGTAGAGAGTGAAACGCTTTCCGTATTGACAATGCCTGTTTGAAAGTAATCATCTTTAGGGTTATAACCGTAATAGTTAGACACACTCAATTTGTCTCCCCAGCTCTGAGAAGAACCGTCCACCCATTTGCCGCCTGTACCGGTACCATAGCGTGTCTGGAAACGGGGAAGTATAAAAGGTTGGTTAAATTCCATGCTTGTATTGACTGAAATGCTCACCTTTCCTTCCTTACCTTTTTTAGTGGTAATGATCACAGCTCCGTTGGCCGCTTCCGAACCATACAATGCAGCTGCGGCGGCACCTGTCAATACAGACATCGATTCGATATCTTCTGGGTTAATGTCTGCAATCGGGTCAGTAGTACCACGGGAATCAAATTCAGATTCCGATTCACGTGCATTGCGTCCGGAGAACATAGGAACACCATCAATAACATAGAGTGCATTGGAAGACTGCATAATAGATTTCGTACCGCGCATCACCACTTTTGAAATACCGCCTACTCCAGATGAAGATGCATTGATATTTACACCCGCCACTTTACCAGCCAATGCATTCACAAAGTTGGCATCCTTGTTTTGGGTAATGTCATCGTTCTTGATTTCCTGCACATTGTAACTCAGCGCCTTTGTTGCACGTTTGATTCCTAAAGCAGTAACAACCACTTCTTCAATTTGCTGTGCATCACTCGACAACTTCACATTTAAAGGGGTATTGTCCACAACGGCAATTTCTTGAGTAGTATACCCGATATAGGAAATCTGGAGTACCGGATTAGCTTCAGTCGTTACCAGCGTAAAGTTACCGTCCATATCTGTAATGGCACCAACATTTGTACCTTTCACCAATACGTTAACACCGATCAACGGTCCCATATCATCTGATACCCGACCTGTAATTTTACGCTCTTTTCCTTGTTGGTTTCCATTTTTAGGTGTCTGCTTATTTTCCGACAAATACACTACTCCTCCTTTAATTTTGAAGGAAACATTTTTTCCATTTAGCACAGTGTTTAATACCTGTTCTATGGAAGCATTGGATAATTGTACATTTTCTACCGCCAAGGATGCTAGCTTGTCATCGTAGAAAAAATTGTAACTGGACTGAGATTTGATTTGTTCAATAACCTTTCCCAAAGTTGTTCGGGAAGTGTTCAAATTCAGTTGGGCTAGCGAGCACTGAACAGAAAATGTCATGAACAACATCAATGAAGCCCGCAATAACCATGGGGCATGGAAAACATGACTGTGTTTCATAAACAAAATTTAAAATTAAACATTAATAGACTTCATCCCATAATTCATTTTTTACAGAACGATATTATTAATACAATTCACACAAAAAATATACTTACTCAAAAGAATACTTTTTTTTCATAAAAATGAAATTAAAAAAACTGTAAATAAAAACTGTGGTAATGTTTTTATTTACAGTTTTTTGAGGTTATCCTTTTCTAAATCTAACTAAATCTAAAACTTTGCGGACAGATAAACTCTATTGTCTTCTATTCTATACTTGATTGGTACGGCATTGCTTACTGAATTTAATACATCTTCTACTTTTTCCGATTTCATTAATGTGCCGGAATAGGTGCTTTTTGTATTCAAATCAGAAGAAAGCACAATGCTCACATCGTAATATTTTTCTAATGTCCGGGCAATGGTGAAAATGTCCGCACTTTCAAACGCAAAGGAATTATTGTGCCAATGTTCGATACCTGTATCAATCTGGCGGACCATCAATCGGTGGCTGACTCCATCCAGTTCGGCTTCTTGCCGAGGTGTCAATACAATCATACCTTCATTATGGTTTCCCTTCACTTCAATTTCGCCTTGTACTAAAGTGGCTATTGCTGAACAGTTGGCCTGATCGGTCTTCAAGTTAAAAATTGTGCCCAACACTCTGACCTGCATTGACTCACTATGTACGACAAACGGTTTAGAAGAATTCTTTTTTACTTCAAAATATCCTTCACCTTCCAGATGAACTTCCCTGTTATTCTCATCAAATTCTTTGGGATACCGGAAAATAGAATTCTTATTTAGCCATACCTTAGTTCCGTCCGGCAATGTTAGTTGCTCTACCTCATCACGTGTATTTACAGTCAACAAAGATTCTTTCTCTGTATTATATTTCAGAAAAGTAAGGTAAATTGTTCCACTCAACAGAATGATCCCGATAAATGTTGCTGCATACCGCATCCAACTGCTCAAAATCCAACTCTCGGATTTGCGTTTCCGCCCATTCTTCAAACGTTTGAACAGCATCTGTTCCGCCCTATCTACATCCGTAGCTCTTGTGCTGAACCCCGTTTTGCCTAACTGGTATAATTCTTCTATTGTGAATAATTCGAATGCATGCTCGTTTGACTCGTCCATCCATCTTTTTATTTCACAAAGCTCATTTTCAGTGCATTCATCCATCAGAAATTTTGCCAAAAGCTTTTCGTTTATCATACGTCTATCCTTGTTTATCTATAAAACAATTCTTTCGAAAAAATCACTTATTTTATAAGGTGAAAATATAGCTAATAAAACATAAAGATTGTCTAACTTGTTACGCAAGATTTTCAAAGCTTTATACACATGTGCTTCCACTGTTCGTTGGGAACACCCTATCATTTCAGCTATAGTCTTATTTTTCATTTCTTGCAAATAGCTTAACTTGAATATCAATTTACATTTATCCGGCAGTTCATTGATAGCTGCTACTATTTCATTTCTTAGTTCCTTATTTTCAATCTTTTTCATTACCTCATCATTATCAGGCTGATAAAAAGCGACTCTCTTCAGATGCAACTCTTGCTGCATGGTTTTATAGTTCTCTCTGACCTCCCTATGCTTTAATACATTTAAAGAGCGCGTATATACAGCCTTATATAAAAAAGCCTGTATCTGTTCGTCGGTAATTTTTGTCTTTTTTCTGTTCCATAATTCCACAAACACATCTTGCACCACATCTTCGGCATCGTCATCACCAACAATACGTTTGGCATAAAAAAGCAGATTAGCATAATACGTACGGAACAGTTTTCTATATTTTATTTCGAAATTATCATCCATCTGAAAATTTATACAAAAAAACAATACTTTGTATTATTGTTATTAAAT
>NZ_DAWCXD010000061.1:0-29237 GCF_052357945.1 Bacteroides sp.
CATTTTAACAAGCGAAAAGGTAGAAGATTGTCAACTGCTGATTCGCATTAATAATGAATAAACAGTGCCTTTTGTCTTTGGAAGCCGAACTATCCGTTCCAATACATCGCCCCCATCCGCTCTCATCGTATCGACTACGAAAAAGAGTATGAATAGAATGGATAGATAGCGATAAGCCTGTTTCATTTTCTCAAGTTTAAATGAGTTTTATTCTGATAACAAAAGAATATCCCCTTGCCGGACACATTGCAGACCGAGTGCGCTAGCTATCAGAGTAGCTACGACTTCAGAAGACTCATCAGAAAATTCAACCGTCAGCCTGCGTTCCTCCAATGCAGGTGAAGCTACCTGAATCTGCAAACTATCCGAATTCAGATTCATCACTTTCAGAATGTTCGCCAAAGATTCATCTTTAAAACGTATGTGTTTAAAGAAGCTCCCCCACTCTTCATTCTCTTTATCCGCATCCAGAACGACTAATCGTTGCGATTGCACCACTACTACCTCTCCCGCTTTTACATAACATTCCTGATTTCCTTTTTTTAGAGTAACTTTCACGATCCCTCTTTGTACGGATAAGCGGAACGGAGCATGTTCATCGCTCTGTACACTGAAAGCGGTTCCCAAAACTTCAATTTTAGCTTGTTCCGTATCAATCCAAAAGGGTTGTCCCTGCTTCTTTGCTACGTCGAAGAAAGCATTTCCCTGCAAACTCACTTCCCGTTTATCAGCAATAAAGTGCTCCGGATATAACAAGGAGGTTTCCTTTGCCAAAAGTACCACAGAACCGTCTTCAAGAGTCGTTGCCAAAGTGGAAATGCCTTGATTTTCCTGTGTAAGAAAATTCCGCGCCGGTTCTCTTTCAGAACCGGTCATCCAATACAAAGCTCCCCAGACGAAGCCTATCAAAACGGCGGCAACTGCTCCGTATCTGATCCATTGTGAATGTTTGCGTATAGGACTTCTCTCATCAACTTTCGCAAGTAAACGGTCATTGTCCAGGCGATTATACAATCGGTTCCATGCCTGATCTGTCTTTATTTTATAAATTTCTGTTTTCATCACTTCATGTGAATATAAGTTTCAACTTCTTCTCGTAATGTCCGGAGGGCTTTTGTCATTTCAGCTTCTACTGTTTTTACCGAAAGAGAAAGCTGTGTCGCTATCTCCACATATTTCCGCCCCTCCAAACGGTGCATCTCAAAAATCTGTCGTCTGCGGACTGGCAGTTTTTCAAGAGTGTTATTTATGAATTTCTGTAATTCCTCATACTCCATCTGTTGATGAGGATCTGTCGACTGCTCCGGATTGGAAGTGTTCAATACTGCTTCACGGTATCTGTTCCGAACTTCTTCGTGTTCACAATACTGCAAAGATTGATTGCGAGTCGCCCTATACAGATAGCTCTTAACGGACTGGAAAATCTGTAAGCGCTCCCTTTCTTTCCAAAGTACATAGAAAAGCTCTTCTACAATCTCTTCCGCTACCGCCATCTGCCCGGTAATGCCTGCCGCATAACAGCAAAGAGGAAAATAGTAACAGCGAAAGAGTTCCTCAAACGCTTTTATGTCACCTTCCTTTATCTTTTTTAGTATGAGCAGTTCATCCAGCATACTTGCTTTTCTTTATGATTGACTTCAAATATAAGAAAACTATCCCTGTTTCAATTCGATTGCTTTTTCAATTTATCCACTGCGTGCTCTAAAGATTCCGTAGGTTCGATGATATTGTAGTTTCCCCAAAAATCCGGATTCCAGTATTCGTCTACCTTATCATAAAATATCTGATTCAGACTGAAAGCTTCTTTGTTGGGTATATTCTCCAATACTCCTTCTTTTCTATCGGTCACTACCATTTCGGAAGCTACCGTATAGCTTGTGGAAAATAACTTCCGCTTCCAGTCACATCTAAAACGGATCGTGTTACGAATATAGTTCAGATACGTTTTTCCATCTACATCTTTATAAGTGACCAGGTAAGAGAGTTCTTGCGGTTTGAATCTTAGACCGAGAGGTTTCTTATACAGAATAGCGGTAGTCGCCTTCGATTTATTCTGCATATCCAGACTCATTTCTATACGGGTGAATGACAACCGTTCACGATCGATATACAATTTACCGTATAATAAAGCGTACATCAGAATGACTTTCGGGCGGAAATTAATAACATACTGCATACGATTATCTATAAGCATGGATTCTGCCATCCAGAATTCGTAATTATTCAATTCTTCAAAATCGAGTAACGCTCCCTTGTTCTTCACGACATCCAAAGTGACCCCCAGATTAGGTCCACCCACAACTTTTACAGCTAATGTGTCACTTGCTTTCTGACTAAGCAGGCGACGTCCCTTCTCCACTCGCACTTTGTCATAGTTTATATTTCTATTGGTATAGGCTGTTTTGGACACATCGAGCACTGCCTCCGATATACCGATATATCGACGCCCTTTCTGTACGGTTTCCCGGTAAAATCCTGTCAGCATATCACGCTTATCACTATAATTTAAAGGGATCTTATTGATTGCTTTCTCTACAATCATACGTGGATTTTCGGCAAATACCACCACTTCATTCAACAGATTGTAATGAGGCGTCAACCAAACTGTCAACATAGCGGCTGTTTCTTTCTCCAAAGAGATATGAGTATTTACATAGCCGATATGTGAAATGTCCAGTTCACGCGGGGTTTCCGTTTTTTTTATCTTCAAAGCAAATTCTCCTTCCGCATTGGTCACAGTACCGATATTGCTACCATGCACCGATACATTTACGTTCTCCAGAGCTTTTTTATTTTGCTTGTCTTTCACCATACCAACGATCGTAAGATAATCTCCGGCATCTCCTTGCGCCCACACTGGAAAGCTACAAAGCAGCAACCAAACTGATAGCCATCCAACTAAGTGTTTTTCTACATTCTTCATACTGATGCTTTTTAAAGGTAAATAAATTGCGTTTCTACTAATAAGAGCGCTCAGAACGGAAATACCCTACAGCTTTTACAAAAAAAAGAAAAAGAAATCAGATTTCAATACCATATCCGGAAATTAATAGTAATTTTCCCGGCAAATTAATGATAAAAGCAATCGCCATGATACGCAAATTAGACAAGACCGAATACGCTCTGGCTACATCGTTAGCATTGGAGGTATATATACAATGTGGAGCGGAAGACTTCGATGAAGAAGGTTTGAATTCATTCAAAAGCTTTATCTCCAACGAGCAACTGATGAATGAATTAGTGATTTATGGTGCTTTTGAGGATAAGAATCTGGTCGGCATCATGGGGACAAAGCATGAGGGGAAACATCTTTCTTTATTCTTTATCCGAAAAAAGTACCAATGCAAAGGTATCGGCAAACAGTTATTCTGTTTCGCTATCAATGATTGTCCGGTAGATGAAATGACTGTTAATTCATCCACGTACGCTATTCCTTTTTATCAAAGTCTGGGTTTCGACAAGATTGCCGGGAAACAATGTACCAACGGGATAACTTATACGCCAATGATATTCAAGAGGACAGTCAGAATCAGTTCCATCGCACCTTGTGGAATGGACTGCGCATTATGTTATGCTTTTCAAGATGTAAAAAAGCCTTGCCCCGGTTGTAGAACCCAAACAGGAAAAATTCGGGAAAGTTGCCAAAACTGTATTATTTTCTCATGTGATAAGAAAAAGTATTATTGTTTTGAATGCACAAATTTCCCTTGCAAACGATTAAAAGCACTAGATGCAAGATACCAAAACAAATACAAAATGAGTATGATTATGAATCTTACATTCATAAAAGAACAGGGAGAAGAAAACTTCTTAATATGGCAAAATCATAAATACACCTGCCCCAAGTGCGGAAAACTGCGAACTGTGCATTACGACTACTGTATTCACTGTAAACAACAGAAGTTAACATAACTATAATGAATCCCTCCCGATAGAGCTACAATTATAATTGTTAATTATGCTTGTGAATATGTATTTCATATAAAAATAGTTTCTACCTTTGCGACCGTTATGATGAAGTACATATTCTGTATACTATTAGGCGTATTTCTGAATTGGGGATTCCATCTGATTTCCGATGAAGCACAGGAGGCATACCGGTTAGAAGCCGGTAGTACCAGCATACAAACCTATACCAATTCATACACCTCCAAAACCAGCATCATACAGCTGGATAAAGAACAGAAACTAGTCAAAACAAAAGAATACACCGGAAAGCAAGATTACAATAACGATAATGGTGTTTTAAATCCATTTTCTTTCCGACACCTCTCTCCTTTAAAGATACTACGATTCAATATTCCTTCTGTCACTATCCGTATACTAAGCTCTCTGAAGATTCAGCTTCCTCAAAACCAATGGACAGGTTTTTCATATTATACCAATCTTTTTAAATATTCTGATAGATATCATATCTATTCATTAGGTCACATACTCATTTAGCCATTTTATATTTTTTCCGGCATAAGACTATTCCAGTCTTTGATGTCTCACTTTCTGTTTGCATCCTCCATTTAAGTGAAAAGAGTATTCACTATGGTCTGGAAGCCAATAACATTCTTTTTTTACCATAACAACCAAAGTATATAAAATGGACTTTTTATTGGATTTCATCCTTCATATCGATCAATATATGGTTATGATTGTGCGTGATTATCATGCCTGGACGTATGCCATTTTGTTTTTTATAATCTTCTGTGAAACCGGATTAGTGGTCACTCCTTTTCTTCCAGGTGATTCTCTGCTCTTCGTTGCAGGAGCTATTTCTGCCTTACCTGACATGCCTATCAGTGTGCATATACTCGTTATCATTTTATTTGCCGCTGCCGTATTAGGCGATTCCTGCAATTACATGATCGGACACTTCTTCGGTCGAAAGCTTTTTAATAATCCCAATTCCAGGATATTCAAACAAAGCCATCTGGAGAAGACACACGAGTTTTATAAGAAATATGGTGGGAAAACAATTATTCTTGCCAGATTCGTCCCGATAGTACGCACGTTTGCTCCCTTCGTAGCAGGAATGGGAAAGATGAACTATTACTATTTTATGATGTATAATTTAGCGGGTGGTGCGGCTTGGGTCGGCATATTCTGCTACGCCGGTTATTTCTTCGGAGACCTTCCGTTTGTACAAGAGAACTTGAAACTGCTGATCGTTGCCATCATATTCATCTCTATATTACCTGCAATCATAGAGGTAGTACGAGCCAAACTAAAGTCTTAAAACACCAAACTATAATCTGTATTCATTTGTTACTAATATAAATAGAGAAGAAAAAACAATTTAAAGTTTTTACACTTATGAAAAATTCTTTTTTTAGCCGGTTTACTCCAAAGGAACCCAAATTTTTCCCATTGCTGAAACAACTTTCAGAAGTGCTTTGTGAAGCATCCGTTGTTTTAACAGAAAGCTTGCAACATGACTCACCTACAGAACGTGCAGACTACTACAAGAAAATCAAAGAGCTGGAACGTGAAGGGGACAAACTGACGCATCGGATTTTTGATGAATTGGGCACTACATTCATCACTCCTTTCGACCGTGAAGATATTCATGACTTAGCTTCCTGCATGGATGATGTCATCGACGGAATAAATAGTTGTGCCAAACGAATCTCTATTTACAATCCCCGTCCTATCTCGGAGAACGGCAAAGAATTGAGCCGTTTGATTCAGGAAGAAGCGACCTACATCTGTAAAGCCATGGACGAACTTGAAACATTCCGTAAGAAACCGACTCTTCTCCGGGAATATTGCTCAAGATTACATGAAATCGAAAATCAGGCAGATGACGTATATGAATTCTTTATCACCAGGCTATTTGAAGAAGAAAAAGACTGCATTGAACTGATAAAGATCAAGGAAATCATGCATGAACTGGAGAAAACGACCGATGCCGCAGAGCACGTAGGCAAGATTCTGAAAAACCTGATTGTAAAGTACGCATAAAGTAAGCCGGAACACATGGAATTATTAGTGACTATCATTATTCTGGCTCTGATATTCGATTATATCAACGGCTTTCACGATGCAGCAAACTCAATAGCTACAATCGTATCTACCAGGGTGCTTACCCCCTTTCAAGCTGTACTATGGGCTGCTTTCTTCAATTTCGTTGCTTTTTTCATTGCCAAATACATCATAGGCGGATTCGGTATTGCCAATACAGTATCCAAAACGGTGGTAGAACAATATATCACTTTACCTATTATATTGGCAGGAGTGATAGCAGCCATCACCTGGAACCTGGTAACATGGTGGAAAGGCATCCCGTCTTCATCCTCACATACGCTTATCGGAGGATTTGCAGGAGCTGCCATTATGGCAAACGGGTTTGAAGCAATTCAACTTAATATCATTCTTAAAATTGCAGCTTTCATCTTTCTGGCTCCTTTTATCGGAATGGTGATTGCTTTCGGTTTCACTCTGTTTGTGCTTTACATCTGCCGGCGTGCACATCCTCATACAGCTGAAGTCTGGTTTAAGAGGTTGCAGCTCGTTTCTTCCGCTCTCTTCAGCGTCGGACATGGTTTGAATGATTCACAAAAAGTAATGGGTATCATTGCCGCTGCCATGATAGCCGCCCATTCTATGGGATTGGGTATGGGTATCAACAGCATCAATGACCTTCCCGACTGGGTTGCTTTTTCGTGCTTCACCGCCATCTCACTCGGCACCATGTCCGGAGGTTGGAAAATAGTAAAGACAATGGGAACCAAAATCACCAAAGTAACCCCATTGGAAGGAGTAATTGCCGAAACAGCCGGTGCTTTCACTCTCTACATTACGGAAATGCTGAAAATCCCCGTTAGTACTACACATACTATCACAGGTGCAATCATCGGAGTAGGTGCAACCAAACGCTTGTCTGCCGTTCGCTGGGGAATAACAAAAAGCCTCATGACTGCCTGGATTCTTACAATTCCGGTCAGTGGACTCTTGGCAGCAGCTATCTATTATATTGTTTCCCTCTTTTTGTAGAGGAAAACAATATAATGAATAATTGACTGCCGACACTCTCGCAAAAGCAAAGAGCTGAACATCCATGTCCCTTGGCTCTTTTCTGTCTAACTATCAGGAATATAAAAATGAATAAATCCATCACTAAATGTCACATTTGCCAACTTTGATTGCCGACCTTGCGCTGATATTAATATCGGCCAATGTAATAACCTTGCTGTTCAAATGGATGAAACAACCTTTAGTCTTAGGTTACATCATTGCCGGATTACTAGCGGGGCCTTATATAAATATTTTCCCCACCGTAGGAGATATCGAAAATATCAATATATGGGCGGAAATAGGTGTTATATTCCTGCTCTTTGCACTTGGACTGGAGTTTAGTTTTAAAAAGCTCATGAATGTAGGTTCTACAGCTTTTATTACGGCCACCACCGAAGTCGTCAGTATGTTGCTCATAGGTTTTCTAGTAGGACAATTGTTAGGATGGGGCACGATGAATTCCATCTTTCTTGGGGGAATGTTGTCCATGTCGTCTACCACAATTATCATCAAGGCCTTTGATGATTTGGGGTTACGCAACCAACGTTTCACGGGCATCGTATTCGGTACTCTGGTAGTGGAAGACCTGATTGCCATTTTAATGATGGTACTTCTTTCTACAATGGCAGTAAGTCAGGACTTTGTGGGTGAAGATTTATTGATTAGTGTTCTCAAAGTCGTTTTCTTTTTAATCCTGTGGTTTCTCATCGGTATTTTCGTTATTCCGGCTTTTCTTAAAAAAGCAAAGAAGCTGATGAATAATGAAACGCTTTTGATTGTTTCGATCGGTCTTTGTCTGGGAATGGTGGTATTAGCCACCTATACAGGCTTTTCAACAGCATTAGGTGCATTTATCATGGGATCTATCCTTGCCGAAACCATCGAAGCCGAGCACATCGAACATATCATACAACCGGTAAAAGACCTCTTCGGAGCTATTTTTTTCGTATCAGTCGGTATGCTGGTGAATCCGGCTGTATTGGTAGAATATGCCTGGCCTGTTATCATCATTACTCTGGTTACCATTATCGGTAAAGCCATTTTCTCTTCATTTGGCGTACTCTTATCCGGAGAGCCACTGAACACTTCTATCAAATCCGGATTCAGCCTGGCACAAATTGGAGAGTTTGCTTTCATCATTGCCGGACTGGGTGTTTCGCTCAAAGTGCTCGATCCGTTTATTTCACCTATTATTGTGGCTGTATCTGTTATCACCACTTTCACGACTCCTTATTTCATCCGTTTAGCCAACCCTTTTGCCGAATGGCTTTACAAAATATTGCCTACTAAAGTACAGGAGACATTAGATCGTTATGCTTCCGGCAAGAAAACCATGAACCACGATAGTGACTGGAAGAAATTACTAAAAAACATGATTGGCAGGGTTATTATTTATAGCGTATTGCTCACTGCTATCTGGCTGCTGTCTATACAAATCATTTATCCCGCCATCAGTGAAATGTTTGCTCCTGTTACCCTATGGATTAATCTGGTGATGTGTCTGGGTACCCTTTTACTTATGACTCCTTTTTTGTGGGCACTCATCTCCAACAAATACAACTCTTCCGAATTATTCCTGAAGCTATGGAGAGATGAGAATTACAATCACGGACGACTGGTTTCTCTCGTTCTAGGCCGTGTATCTGTTGCTCTTTTCTTTATCACTAGCGTAGTTATCAGCTATTTCAAGCTGAACTGGGGAATAAGTGTGATTATTGCCATAGCTGTTGTGGCATTGATTCTTATTCTTAGGGAAGACCTCACGCAATATTCACGATTGGAAACGAGATTCCTAGCCAATCTTAACCGACGGGAAGAGGTAGCTAAAAAACGGCACCCGCTAAAAACAAGTTTCAATAGCGAATTCAATGATAAAGACCTTGACTTGACATCTATCCTAGTATCGCCTTATTCCGATTACATCGGCAAGTCTTTAGGAGAACTTTCATTCAGGCAAAATTTTGGAGTAAATGTCGTCGCAATCACTCGTGGCGATCTGAACATATATATACCGAAAAGTTCTGAACACATCTATCCGCAGGATAAATTGACAGTAGTTGGTACAGATACACAATTACAGGAATTCAGAAATAGAATAGAAGATGTAAAAAACACATCAGATATGGATGCAGTGGATAAAAAGATAACTCTCCACTCTTTCACGGTAGACGAAGAGTTCCTCTTTTTAAATCAGACCATCGCGCAGTCTCATTTAGGAGAGAAGCATGACAGTATTGTTGTAGCCATTGAACGAAATGACGAACTGATTACCTTGGATAAAAACACAACTTTCCAATTAGGAGATCTCGTCTGGATTGTGGGCAACCGGGAAAAGATTAGAGAAATACTGTACTTAACGTAATTTGTATCTAAGCCAGAATGGAATACAAAAGTAAAGTACACCCAATACAACAGCTTTAATGTTTTTGTACAGGCTGTATACTGCAATAAAGTTCTGATTCAAAATAAATACGTTACATATAAAGTCCAGATGAGGCTGAACTCAAAACTAAACTTGAAGTTCAGCCTCATCTGCTTTACTTATCTAACATTCTATTTACAAAGTGAGGACGCGTGAATGGCTTACTTGGTCCTACAGTTGGTTTAGCACTGCGCGTTTGTGATTTATTCTGCAAATCAAATACGGCAAACTCCTCATAAGACATTTGTTTACCCAAACTTCTTTCCATTATTTTATCATATATCGCTTTACGGGAAGGAGCATTAAACCCCTCGGTATTACTATTCATCATACTCTCTTCTGAAGGACGATACGCCCCTTTTATATAAGTACATGCCCCTTCAAATACTCCCAGTTTTTCTGACACATACCGATTATCATTCAAGAAAGCAGACCAAAGTACCTGAGATGGATCGGATGTAAAATCAACATTCTGCGCCCATCCTAATGTCTGCAGATACTGTACATTTTTTATTTCTTTAGAAGAAATAGTCCCATTTTCCTGATAAGCATACTCATCTTCCAATTTGGCAAAACCATGTCCAACAGCCTCGTGTACAAGTACCTGCCTGAAACTTTCACTTTGCAAATCGTATATCACCGGGCAATAAGCAATAGCAAACTCAACCACTTTCGTCTGATTAGTATAACCAAAATAAGTAGTTCCTGCATACGCAGGAGAATTTAGAATTACAACAGCCAATGTTTCACTCATATCTATATTATCCACGCATTGCACATAACGTTGTACAGCATTATCTTCACCGGAAATCCCCGTACTGTTTCCACCCGCCAGTTCACAACCAAGTGCTGTTTCATATCCTGTACCAAAAATATTGTGTTTCGAAACCGCAGTTACTGCATATACATTAAAATAATCTCGAAGTGACTTGATGGGTTCTTCCGTAAAGAGATTCTCAAAAGCTTTGTCCATAACCGCATCATAAGTTCCATCGTTAATTTCAGTATCTATAAATCCATCGCCCATAAGCACAATAGGAAGACCTTTTCCCAGCTTTGCAGTTTGCAGAACACGTACTTTTTTATCTGACGAATAATCAGTAGATTCACTAGCCACTTCCCCCCTTTGTATGATAGTAACCATCTCTACTACGATTGATTCCATATCAGTTACTTTCACAAAGTAGATATAGGCAGTACGGGAAACACCATCAGTATTAGGCAATACAGTCAGATTAAGCATGTAGGAAGAGGATGCACGAGTTTTTGTCTCCTGCGTCAGCCAAGTGCCAGTACCCAAAGAACCATAAATCAACAATTCATCTTCAGCTATATTCGTAGAGAATCTAATATCCAATTCCCCACCTTCAACAGATACATTATATATATTCTGCTCAAGATTCACAAATTCTGCCGGCTCCTGCTCTATGATTATGTTTTGTGTCAATGTCCCGGAAGTTAATGTAAGCGTTGCTGTACGTACACTTCCTGTTATATTCTCACTGATAGCAGTAAGCGTAATATTGCACGTACCCGCTTCTCCCGAAACCGGAGCGATTGTAAACCAATCCGCAACTGTACTCGCCTTCCATTCACGGGTACTCGTAAAACTGATTGTTACCTGCGAACCTTTAGCCGAACCCATCACGACATCTCCGACATTCTCTATCGAGAAGTTAGGATCTACTTCATCTTCAGTACAGGATACTATAAAAAACAAAAACAAGGGAAATAATAGAAGATAAATTGTTCTCATACCCATTACATGTTATTTTGTTATACCAAAGATAAGCTACATTTTCATTACCAGAAAATTTATTCGACAAATCGCCCTAAAAAAAAGACGTACGGACTTTTTTTTGAACTTTCCGATATAGAATAATAGTCATTCAAAAATAAAAAGGGGTTGAAAGTCATAGACTTTCAACCCCTTTTCTATTATTTCAATCGTCTTATTCAGCGATTTTATTTCACTTCCTCGAAGTCAGCATCCTGAACGTTATCCCCGTGTTTGCTGTTATCTTGCTGGCCAGCACCACCGTTCATATCAGGACCAGCCTGTGCTCCACCTTGTGCACCGCTCTGTGCATACATTTCAGCACTTGCAGCCTGGAAAGCAGTATTGATTTCTGCCATAGCAGTATCAATAGCAGCCAAATCCTGTGCCTTGTGAGCATCTTTCAATTTCTGCAAAGCAGCTTCAATCGGAGCTTTCTTATCAGCAGGCAACTTATCACCTAATTCCTTCAACTGATTTTCAGTCTGGAAGATTACGCTGTCAGCCTGGTTCAGCTTGTCGATTTTTTCACGTTCTTTCTTATCTGCTTCAGCATTAGCTTCAGCTTCAGCCTTCATCTTTTCGATTTCTTCCTTGCTCAAACCGCTGGATGCTTCAATACGGATAGCCTGTTCTTTACCGGTAGCCTTATCTTTTGCAGATACTTTCAAGATACCGTTGGCATCGATATCAAATGTAACCTCAATTTGAGGAACACCACGACGAGCCGGAGCAATACCTGTCAAGTTGAACTGACCGATTGATTTGTTCTGTGCAGCCATCGGACGTTCTCCCTGTAATACGTGGATAGTAACTTCTGTCTGGTTATCGGCAGCAGTAGAGAATGTTTCACTCTTACGAGCCGGGATGGTAGTGTTAGCATCGATCAACTTAGTCATTACACCACCCAGTGTTTCGATACCCATTGACAACGGAGTAACATCCAACAATACTACACCTTTGATTTCGTCTGTCAACACAGCACCTTGTACAGCAGCACCAATTGCTACTACTTCATCCGGATTCACACCTTTAGAAGGAGCCTTGCCGAAGAAATCCTCTACCAACTTCTGAACAGCCGGAATACGTGAAGAACCACCAACAAGGATTACTTCATCAATATCAGCATTGTTCAAACCTGCATCACTCATTGCCTTCTTACATGGTTCAAGACAAGCCTGAATCAATTCGTGAGCCAAAGATTCGAATTTTGCACGAGTCAAAGTCTTCACCAAGTGCTTAGGCACACCACCCACCGGCATGATATACGGCAAGTTGATTTCTGTACTTGTAGAAGAGGAAAGCTCAATCTTAGCTTTTTCAGCAGCTTCTTTCAGACGTTGCAAAGCCATCGGATCCTGAGTCAAGTCAGCACCTTCGTCGTTCTTGAATTCCTGTACCAACCAATTGATGATTACCTGGTCGAAGTCATCACCACCCAGGTGAGTGTCACCATTTGTAGAAAGTACTTCAAACACACCACCACCAAATTCGAGGATAGAGATATCGAATGTACCACCACCAAGGTCGAATACAGCAATCTTCATATCTTTGTGAGCCTTATCCAGACCGTAAGCAAGAGCTGCGGCTGTCGGTTCGTTTACAATACGTTTTACTTCCAGACCAGCAATCTGTCCGGCTTCCTTAGTAGCCTGACGTTGAGAGTCGGAAAAATATGCAGGAACGGTGATAACTGCTTCTGTTACTTCCTGACCGAGATAGTCTTCGGCAGTTTTCTTCATTTTCTGAAGAATCATTGCAGAAATTTCCTGCGGAGTGTACAGACGTCCGTCGATGTCAACACGCGGAGTGTTATTATCACCTTTCACTACTTTATAAGGAACACGAGTTACCTCCTTCTGTACCTGATCCCAAGTTTCACCCATGAAACGTTTGATAGAGAAGATTGTACGTGTAGGGTTCGTAATAGCCTGACGTTTTGCAGGATCACCCACCTTACGTTCACCGCCATCTACGAAAGCGACAACAGAAGGAGTCGTACGTTTACCTTCACTGTTTGCAATTACTACAGGTTCGTTACCTTCGAATACGGCAACACAAGAGTTTGTAGTTCCTAAGTCAATACCAATAATTTTTCCCATGATCGTTATTTTTTTATTTATTATTTATTCATTGATTTCTTTTTGTCCGGTTGTTTCTCCGGCTCTTATCAAGGAGCCTCGTCGCGAACGGACGCTTACTAAAAAGCAAACCGTGTGCCAAAAAGAAATTATACGAATGCATGACATAATATCTGCCAAAAAGACAGTTTTAATAAATAAACACTGCTGACATAGTCATATTCAAAGCCAGTCAGCAACTGTTTCTTTAAACAAATACAGACGACTCTGGTTCGATGAAAGAAAAAAAATATGCCTGTGTCGTCATGTGCGACACAGGCATATCCTATTATATAGATTGATCTATTTATTACTTTTCCAGCACGATGACCAATGCGCCATTTGCATCATACAAGCCAATGCCGCCACCGGACAACACATCGAATGACTTCACCTCATTGATAGCTTTCAGCACCTTACCTTCTGTTTCCATGTCCGGACAAGCCATCATTGTGCTCGCTACTCCCGGAAAAGAAATTGATTTGGCATTGCTGGTACTGGTTTCAAAACCGCCATTAATCAAATTACATCCGGCATTGCCATGAATTGTCTTTTTCTTCACATCAAAAGCAATGAAAGGTTGTTTTTCCATTCCGGAAGGAATTGCTTCACCATTCACTTCTTTTATTTTCCATTCTCCATTCAAAACCGAAAGTTTCACATCAGCCTCCTTCTTTTGTAGAACGACAACCGGACGGTTGGACGAATTGCAAAGATACATCTTATCTTTACCTGCCTTCTTGTATCCTTTTACTTGCGCAAAAGCATTCAATACATTATTTTCAGTAGTCATATCCGGACACATCATCCGGGTACTAGCCATTCCTGTAAGTTCAAGACTTCCCGGCTTCGCATTTACATCGAAGCTACCCATCATCCGATTACAGCCGCTATTACCGGACACACGACCGGTTGCTGTATCAAAAGCGATAAAAGGAAGTGATTTACTTTCGCCCGGAGTGATTTTCGAGCCATTGACTTCTATGATATTCCATTCACCATTGATAGATGACAGGGGAATTGCCTTCTCAACCGAACGGCACGAAGACATTGCAAGTGCTGCACCAGCAATGCAAATTGAAACAAATACTTTCTTCATATTGTTATAACGTTTAAGTTAAAATCGAGGGCAAAGATATCAAAAAGATTGGGAAATAACATCCAATGCAACATAAAATATATACATTTGCCAGTAAATGTACAACAAACGAACAATTTACATAGTTCACTTAAAGTAAACAAATATGAGAATAATTGTCCTGTCTTTGATTCTATTCTGCTGTGGTACGTCTCCTATCATAGCCCAAAGTGATTACATCGTCACTACTCCTTCTGCACAGGAAATCCCTGTAGGCCAAGAAGAACAGTTTATCAAAAGTAACTTTCCGTTGCTACCGCTGGGCAAATGGACACCCGGGATGAAATTTATGTTCGTTCCATCTCCACGGAGCATGTTCCTTCCCACCCTTTCCAGCTACGAGACCGAGAAAGGGGTAGACAACAGCCTGCTGAAACATAAAATACTCACTTTCACGGGAACTGAAGAGAAAGCTCAGAATATCCCCAACGGGACTAACTACTCCACTCGCTTCATCTTCGAATGTGAGGGAGGAAAATATTATTATGAGATAAAGAATATGCGGCTAGAGGAGATCTCCGAAAAGGCTCCCCGTGCCGGCATCAACGGATTGGTTTATCTGAAAGATGTGGATACTGCAAAAGAACTGTTGGTAGGAAAAACAGTCTATATACAAGCAGAAAGTGTCCGGATAGACGATGCCAACAATTATTCCGGCTACCGGGATATAGCCATTCCCGTCAATACGGAAGCAACGATTACCGCTATCGGAGTCGGCAGTCAGGCATATCCGGCAAAAATCGTATTCAAAGATACACAGGGACATTCTTATTATCTGGAAGTTGCCCTCTCACGAACAAACTCCGGCATGGACCTGAATGATTTTCAAGGAGAAAAGAGAATGAAATATTTCTCAAATGCATTCAGTTTCACCAATAAGAGTCTAGGCACTATCGAAAGCCTGAAAAATAAATATATGGGAATGACAGTTTATCCTAAAAAGGTGCTGCCAGCCAAAAGAATCGTATCATTTGAAGACAAGCAGACCGAATCACGCGTTCACCTGCCCCGATATACAGTTCTGCAAATCAAAGATATTAGATTATCTCCTCCCGGCAGTCTGGCTGTTCTCTCATTAGAAGACAAGGACGGAGCAATCTATGAATTGGAAACCGATCTGAAATATGATGTTATCGTCAGAAATGAAAATTATATCGAAGACTTTTTCGGATTCGAAGATATACATAAAAAATATCCGGGTATCACAGAAAATCGTTGGCAGATTATCTCCCGGGGAGATCTGGAGACGGGTATGAGTACAGTGGAATGTCGTTTGTCCATTGGTGATCCGATAGAAATCGAGCTAAAAAAAGACAATCGTTTCGAAACTTGGTTCTACAATGGCAAAACACTGGAATTTGAAAATGGAACCTTGCAGCGTTACAAATAAAAAGGAGTAGCTGCGAATGATTATCTGAAAATAATCACGTATATTTGCAAAGCTAACAATTCCAATATTCTTAATATTTTAATTCGCAATTAACGAAATGGGTAGAGTTCTTATTATTGGTGCGGGCGGTGTTGGCACTGTCGTTGCGCACAAAGTGGCACAAAATGCCGATGTATTTACAGATATCATGATTGCCAGCCGTACGAAAGAGAAATGCGATAAAATCGTCGAGGCAATAGGTAACCCCAATATAAAAACAGCTAAAGTTGATGCAGACAAGGTAGATGAGCTGGTAGCCTTATTCAACGATTTCAAACCGGAAATGGTGATTAATGTGGCTCTCCCTTATCAGGATCTGACTATTATGGAAGCTTGTCTGAAAGCTGGAGTGAACTATCTGGACACCGCTAACTACGAGCCGAAGGATGAAGCTCACTTTGAATACAGTTGGCAATGGGCTTATCACGATCGCTTCAAAGAAGCAGGTCTGACAGCTATTCTCGGTTGCGGATTCGACCCGGGAGTAAGTGGCATCTATACCGCTTATGCAGCTAAACATTATTTTGATGAGATTCAATATCTGGACATTGTAGATTGTAATGCGGGTAACCATCATAAAGCATTTGCTACGAACTTCAATCCGGAAATCAACATCCGCGAAATTACGCAGAACGGACGCTATTATGAAAATGGCAAATGGGTAACTACCGGTCCGCTGGAAATTCATAAAGACCTGACATATCCGAACATCGGTCCCCGTGATTCTTATCTCCTTTATCACGAAGAACTGGAGTCATTGGTGAAACATTACCCGACAATCAAACGTGCACGTTTCTGGATGACTTTCGGACAAGAGTATTTAACCCACTTACGCGTTATCCAAAACATCGGTATGGCACGAATCGACGAAGTTGATTACAACGGAGTGAAGATTGTGCCGCTGCAATTCTTGAAAGCTGTATTGCCTAACCCGCAGGATTTAGGAGAAAACTACGAAGGAGAAACCTCTATCGGTTGTCGTATCCGCGGTTTGAAAGATGGCAAGGAACGTACTTATTATGTATACAACAACTGCAGCCATCAGGAAGCTTACCGGGAAACAGGTATGCAAGGAGTGAGCTACACCACTGGAGTTCCAGCAATGATCGGAGCCATGATGTTCTTCAAAGGTGAGTGGAAACGCCCGGGTGTAAACAACGTAGAAGAGTTCAATCCGGATCCGTTTATGGAACAACTCAACAAGCAAGGTCTTCCCTGGCATGAAGAGTTCGACAAAAATCTGGAATTATAAGAGTAGACTTGTTCATTAAAAAGATAGTTATGATAAACGTAGGAGATAAAGCACCGGAAATCTTAGGCATCAATGAAAAAGGCGAAGAAATCCGTTTAAGTGCTTATAAAGGAAAAAAGATTGTGTTGTACTTCTACCCGAAGGACAGTACATCAGGGTGCACGGCACAAGCGTGTAATCTGCGCGACAACTATTCCGAACTACGTAAAGCCGGCTATGAAGTAATCGGTGTCAGCGTAGACAATGAAAAGTCGCACCAGAAATTTATCGAAAAGAACAATCTTCCTTTTACCCTGATTGCCGACACTGACAAAAGGTTAGTGGAAGAGTTTGGAGTATGGGGAGAAAAGAAACTGTACGGACGTGCTTACATGGGTACTTTCCGCACTACTTTCCTGATTAATGAAGAAGGAATTGTAGAACGGATTATCACTCCCAAAGAAGTGAAGACCAAGGAACATGCCTCACAGATTTTAAATCAATAACTCCATTAATTATATAAGAATAAGGTATGGCAAAGAAAGATGAACTTAATTTTGAAACAGATAATAAAATGGCATCAAGCGAAAAACTAAAAGCCTTACAGGCTGCCATGGAAAAGATAGAAAAGAGCTTCGGTAAAGGTTCTATCATGAAAATGGGTGATGATAGTGTTGAACAAGTAGAAGTGATCCCGACAGGCTCTATTGCCTTGAACGTGGCACTTGGTGTTGGAGGTTACCCTAGAGGTAGAATCATCGAAATCTATGGCCCGGAGTCTTCCGGTAAAACAACATTGGCTATCCACGCCATTGCTGAAGCACAAAAGGCCGGTGGTATCGCTGCTTTTATTGATGCCGAACACGCTTTCGACCGTTTCTACGCATCTAAACTGGGAGTGAACATTGATGATCTTTATATCTCTCAACCGGACAACGGAGAACAGGCTTTGGAAATTGCAGAACAACTGATCCGTTCTTCTGCTATCGACATCATCGTTATCGACTCTGTAGCCGCACTGACCCCTAAAGCGGAAATCGAAGGTGACATGGGTGACAATAAGGTAGGTCTTCAGGCACGTTTGATGTCTCAGGCACTCCGTAAGTTGACAGCTGCTGTGAGCAAGACACGTACGACTTGTATTTTCATCAACCAGTTGCGTGAGAAGATTGGTGTTATGTTCGGTAACCCGGAAACAACGACTGGTGGTAACGCATTGAAATTCTATGCTTCTGTACGTCTGGATATCCGTGGTAGTCAACCTATCAAAGATGGTGAAGAGATTCTCGGTAAGCTGACTAAGGTAAAAGTAGTGAAAAATAAAGTAGCGCCTCCTTTCCGCAGAGCAGAATTTGACATCATGTTTGGTGAAGGTATCTCCCACTCCGGAGAAATCATCGACTTGGGTGCTGATTTGGGAATCATCAAAAAGAGCGGTTCATGGTATAGCTACAACGATACTAAGTTAGGACAAGGGCGTGATGCTGCTAAACAATGCATTATGGATAATCCTGAATTGGCTGAAGAACTGGAAGGACTGATTTTTGAAGAATTGAAGAAGAAATAAATAGCTTTAGATCTGTTTATCCGTAGGCTGAAAGCTAAGTAAACAAAGGTGGGAGAAAGTCGTTTACGATCATTCTCCCACCTTTTTCTTTTTTATATCATTCTCTCTTTTATCCCTTATACAAAATAAATGTATGCCAATGTACTCAAGCTGATAATTATCCAAAGCAATATTCCTTGAATCAGAGGTTTAATTCCAACGGCTTTCAAAACATCAATAGAAAGAGAAGCACCGATGAAGAACATAGTTATCGTCAAAGTCTTACGGGCAATACCGTTGATAGCTGCTCCTAATTGTGGCACTCCATCCAGTAAATAAGTATTTACCACCAATGCCAATACGAAGAAGAGGATAAACCATGGAATACTGATCTTTTGTCCTTTGCTCTTGAATATAAATGAAGTAGCAAAAGCCATCGGAATAATCCAAAGAGCACGGGTCAATTTGATAGTAGTAGCCACTTTCAATGCTTCTTCACCATAGGCAGCTCCCGCGCCTACTACAGAACTGGTATCATGAATGGCAATAGCTGCCCATGTTCCAAACTGTTGTTGATCCATATTCAATGCATGACCAATGGCAGGGAAAATGAAAAGTGCAATAGCGTTCAAGATAAAGATTGTACCTAATGCCACAGACATTTCACTGTCCTTCGCTTTCAACACCGGTCCCACTGCTGCGATAGCACTACCACCACAGATAGCGGTTCCCGAACTGATAAGATAAGCTGTATTCCGATCTATTTTAAACAATTTACGTCCGATGAACCAGCCAATTACCAATGTTCCGATTACTGAAATGACCGTAAATTCCATACCTTCCTTACCGGAAGCTAAAGCAGAATGAAGGTTCATACCGAATCCCAGTCCTACTACTGAATATTGCAACAGATATTTCGATGTTTTCTTATTAAACTTTGGATGTGCTTGTCCGCAAGTTAATGCAAAAATAAGTCCGAGGAACAAAGCAACGGGAGGAGTTACCCAAGCCGACCATGCTTCCAATCCCGGAATATAGTCTAAAAACAGGAAGAAAGTCAGAGTGGAAAGCAGCGCAATATAAATCATCTTATTATTTGCCTGCAAAGTTTTTGTAGCTGTTGAAATCATATCTTTTTGTCTTTAATTGTTTTCCGGGTGCAAAGGTACGGTAAACAATCAAGACCCACCAATAGTTTCTAATTATGCATTATAACTTTTAATTATAAGCATACTCTCTCCCAACTACTCTTACACTGTTACAATGTCTTTCCCAAAAGGCGATAATGCCAAAGATGCCAACTTGAAGTGTTGTAATCCAAAAGGGATTCCGATAATGGTAATGCACAATATAGCCCCGAAAACCAAATGTGACAAACAGATCCAAATGCCACCCAGAAATATCCACAGGATATTCATCAATATATAGAGGCAGCCACCGGAACGGTTCCCACTTCTGACTTCTTTACCGAAAGGCCATAAAACAAGTCCGGCCAACTTCAATGTTTGCATCCCAAAAGGAATGCCGATAATGGTCAGCATCATCAATAAACTCGAAATGAGGTATTCGACAGCAGTAAAGATACCACCAAGCAGCAACCACAATAGATTCATTAAACAGCCCATATAAAATAGTATTAGTTATTATTCCAATTTTCTTTTTGTTGTCTCATCCACTTTACCCTGATAATAATGGTCGATCACTTGCTGAAACAAATCATCCGAAGCAACTTCATTAAAAAGCGTCATGCATGACAATACTTTCATCGCATCTAACGAACCGAAAACTTCCTGCGCCGTTTTATTTTTCAATTGAAGAAAAACAGACGTTATTTCACGAAGTCTTTCTCCCAAAATTGGATGGGCAAGATATGCTTCAGCCTCTTCTTTGCCGCTAAGACCATAATACTGTGAATTATAACTCATGCCCAATCCTTTCAGTTGAGGAAATATATACCAAATCCAATGGGAATATTTCCGCCCGTTTCTAACTTCTGCAAGGGCTTGTTCATAATCACCTCGCTGGGCATCTAAAAATCGTTGTAAGTTATAGTCAGTCATAGATACTTCTCGCATTTTTTTTAAGTTATCATACCTTTTGCAAAGATAAAATGTTTACCAAATCATTTTCTTCAGCTTGCATGATATTAGTATGACTCATAATATTACAAATATACACTTTTCTAAAAACTAACAGAAGCATTGCATCCACTTTTTAGGAAATAATATATTAAGCATAAAATCCCGTTATACCCTTTCTCTTCAATCATCTTCATTCCCTCCCAAACTATTAATAGATAATTTCTTCTTTATTAAGGATAAACTTCTTTTTGTCAAATAGAAAACTTACCTTTGTAAAAGAGTAAACTATAAATGAAAGCTTTGATTATAAAAATGAAAGCTTTGTTTTTATAAACGTAAGCTTCAATTATAAAAACAAAAGTTGCATTTATAGTTTATAATTAACCAAAAGGAACTTTACTATTAGAAGAAAGGAAGTTTGCCTCTAATACAAAAGAACTTATCTATTAATACTTTAAACAATAGATGATATGGCAAGATATATCATAGAGGAGATGCCCGATCTTCAGAAAACAGGCAAAAGAATTACTTATCCTAAATTTGCGCGGATAGATAATACAAGCATAAAAGAGTTGGCGCAACGAGTTGGCGATGTCAGTGGATTCAGTGCAGGAGACATAGAAGGCGTACTACTTCAGACCGCCATTGAAATGGCGCATTTGATGGCAGAAGGACGCTCGGTAAAGATAGACGGAATAGGAACGTTTACTCCCTCTCTTACTTTAGGCAGAGACAAGGAGCGGGAAGATCCGGAAAAAGGGGGGAGTCATCGCAACGCACAAAGTATCTTTATAGGAGGTGTAAATTTCCGGGTAGACCGAGAAATGGTGAGAAATATCAGCGAAAGATGCCAACTGGAAAGAGCACCCTGGAAAAAGCAACGATCCTCTAATAAATTCACATCGGAACAACGACTGGCATTAGCTCTAAAGTATCTGGACGAACATCCCTTCCTGACCGTTTGGGAATATCGCAAACTAACAGGATTGTTGCAAACAGCAGCAACCAACGAACTAAGACAGTGGGGACATCAACCGGATTCTGGAATAGAAATCACAGGAAGAGGAGCACACAGGGTATATATAAAGAAAAAATAGTCGAACGAAGAGGATAACAGTATGAGAAATACCTCGAAAATAGATGAGAAATAACAGTTTTGAGGCCTATTTCACTAAAGAAGCTATGAGAAATAGGCTTTCTCAAAACATTTCTCATTCAGTAATCAACTGGTTATAAGATTATTATAAAACAATTATGAGAATATGAGAAATGAAAATCATTTTTCTTATTCTGGAGAAGCGATTGCACGAGAGAAAAAGACAAACTTACAGGCTTTTACTATGATGTCCGGCGAAACGCATAAACACCTGTGACAATCCTCCCTCCTGCCCTTGCAGCTGTACAAAGTTAAATTCGCGCAGCATCGGCATTCCTTTTATTTCGACTACACGGAGATTGCCAGCTACAAGCTCTTTATGCACCGAACGGATAGAAACAATTCCCATACAGTCCGTATGTTCCAAAAAAAGCTTGATACTCTCTGTACTACCGAGATACATCAATACATTTAAAGAAGAAAGTTTGAGATTATGTTGCAATAAGGCACGTTCAAACACATCTAATGTACCGGAGCCCCTCTCCCGCAAAACCAAAGGAATATTCAGCAAATCTTCCGGAGTAATCTCATCCGTGACAGCTAATTTACTCTGTGTATGCACCACGGCAACCAGTTCGTCTTGCAAAAATGGAGTATATTTCAGATTAGGTAAGCGGAAGATCCCTTCGACCAGTCCCAAATCAATCCGATGCTCTTGCAAGGCAGCTTCCACTCCCCGGGAATTTCCATTAATCAAAGAAAGATTGATCTGCGGAAACTTAGCTATAAAGTTCGCTAACAGAGGAGGAAGTACATATTGCGCAATCGTAGTACTGGCCCCCAATTTCAGTTCGCCGATATATTCATTATGCAACAGATGCATCTCATATTCTAATTGTTTATAATCGTCCAGGATTTTCTCGCTGTGTTTCAACAGCAATTCTCCGGCCTTAGTCAGTGAGATTTTGCTCCCTTGACGGTCGAATAAACGAGCTTGATAGTAAGTCTCCAGCTCCTGAATATGTTTGGTAATAGCAGGTTGACTGACAAACAATTCTTGCGAAGCCTTCGTAAAGCTTAAATTCTTCGCTACGCTCTGAAATACTTTTAAACGAAAATCGGACACGGCAATTATGATTAACAGTTAAGAAATCAATGACGAACAATGAATTACAGAAAGAATAAAAGCAAAATAGTTATTGCAATTCTTCCGCTTTTATCCCCAACGCCTGCATGACAGGGAAAGCCAGCATATCCCATTTATAATCCACTGGAAGTTCCGGCTCATTCATACGGAATTGAATGACCTCTTTGCCTTTCACTTCATGCAAAGCATCAGTCACTTTCTTTCCATACTCCTCATTGAAAGAAATAACGATCATCCTTTTCACGTCTGCCGAATCGGAAACGATAGAGAGTAAATCCAAAAACAAATCTTCTCTTGATACCATTCCTTCCGACGGAACGCTAGCAAAAGAATATTCACCATAAGGACTCTGAAACGCAACTCCATTCAATTCTTCCTGCAAATCGGAAGGTTGGCAATATTGCAATCGACTGGATTCTTTATCATACACAAAAAGAAATTGTACCTCGTTCTTCCCTTCTGTAATCCCTGCATCCAAAGTCATATAGGTGGTCAACATCGAAAGGTCTATCTCTTGTAAAGAACGATGCAAAATCTCTTCAAAATATCCTTTTATATCTGTTATTACAAAATTCAAAAAAGCAGCGTCAATCAACGTCACTGTTTCAGCAAGTTTTATTTGGGGCTTATCACTCATATACCATCTATATTATTACAGCGGATAAAGATACTACAATACTTTTATTTATCCACTTTTCAATATTTATTTTCTTTCATCACAGGCTAAGATTACACAAACAAGCGTATCATGTAACAAATGATATTTTATAGCAAATTCGTCAGTTACTCCCGGATAAAAAAGGTCATTTTGTCCTTTAACTCCTTAATACTCATGCTGTTTTGTCATATTTTTATACTTGGCAAATCTTTTGCGCCCTCTTAGGTGTTATTAAAAACGTGAAATAAGAAAGGAGAACAAAGATATGAACTTTAACAATTTTACCATCAAATCTCAAGAAGCGGTACAGGAGGCCGTGAACCTGGTACAAAGCCGAGGACAACAAGCCATTGAACCTGTCCACATCATGCAGGGAGTAATGAAGGTAGGTGAAAATGTCACTAACTTCATCTTCCAGAAACTTGGCATGAACGGACAGCAGGTAGCTCTCGTTGTCGACAAACAGATCGACTCCCTACCAAAAGTATCCGGCGGAGAGCCGTATCTGAGTCGTGAGTCTAACGAAGTATTGCAGAAAGCAACACAGTATTCTAAAGAAATGGGCGATGAGTTTGTTTCATTAGAGCATATCATACTGGCATTGCTGACTGTGAAAAGTACCGTCTCCACTATCTTGAAAGATGCCGGTATGACGGAAAAAGAATTGCGCAATGCCATCAGCGAGTTGAGGAAAGGAGAAAAAGTAACGTCACAATCTAGTGAAGATACTTATCAATCATTGGAAAAGTACGCTATCAACCTGAACGAAGCTGCCCGTAGCGGAAAACTGGATCCTGTAATCGGACGTGATGAAGAAATCCGCCGGGTACTCCAGATATTGAGCCGCCGTACAAAAAACAACCCTATTTTGATCGGTGAACCGGGAACTGGTAAGACAGCGATTGTAGAAGGCTTAGTACATCGTATCCTTCGCGGGGATGTACCTGAAAACCTGAAAAACAAGCAGGTCTATTCACTGGATATGGGAGCATTGGTTGCCGGTGCAAAGTATAAAGGTGAGTTTGAAGAACGACTGAAATCAGTTGTCAATGAAGTAAAGAAATCGGAAGGTGATATTATTCTGTTCATTGATGAGATTCATACATTGGTAGGAGCCGGAAAGGGTGAAGGCGCCATGGATGCTGCAAACATTCTAAAACCCGCCTTAGCTCGTGGAGAATTACGTTCCATCGGAGCAACAACCCTCGACGAATATCAAAAGTACTTCGAAAAGGACAAAGCTTTGGAACGTCGTTTCCAAATCGTACAAGTGGATGAACCGGACAACTTGAGTACCATTTCTATCCTTCGTGGACTGAAAGAGCGTTACGAGAACCATCACCATGTGCGTATCAAAGATGATGCCATCATTGCAGCCGTCGAATTGAGTAGCCGTTACATCACCGACCGTTTCCTGCCGGATAAAGCCATTGACCTGATGGATGAAGCTGCAGCTAAACTGCGTATGGAGGTAGATTCTGTTCCTGAAGAACTGGATGAAATCTCCCGCAAAATCAAGCAGCTGGAAATCGAACGGGAAGCTATTAAACGTGAGAACGATAAACCGAAACTGGAAATCATCGGTAAGGAGCTTGCCGAACTTAAAGAACAGGAAAAGTCCTTTAAAGCCAAATGGCAGAGTGAAAAAACGCTGATGGATAAAATCCAGCAGAATAAGGTTGAGATAGAGAATCTTAAATTTGAAGCAGAAAAAGCTGAACGTGAAGGTGACTATGGTAAAGTAGCCGAAATCCGTTACGGTAAACTTCAGGCTTTAGACAAAGAGATAGAAGATACTCAAAAGCAGCTACGTGATATGCAAGGCGATAAAGCCATGATTAAGGAAGAGGTAGATGCTGAGGACATTGCCGATGTTGTTTCCCGTTGGACAGGTATTCCTGTCAGCAAGATGCTGCAAAGTGAGAAAGATAAACTATTGCACCTGGAAGAGGAACTTCATCAACGTGTAATCGGTCAGGATGAAGCGATTGAAGCCGTGGCAGATGCCGTGCGCCGTAGTCGTGCCGGATTACAGGATCCGAAACGTCCGATTGGCTCGTTCATTTTCCTCGGAACCACCGGTGTAGGTAAGACCGAACTGGCGAAGGCATTGGCAGAATTCCTGTTCGATGACGAAACGATGATGACTCGTATCGACATGAGTGAGTATCAGGAAAAGCATAGCGTTTCCCGTTTAGTCGGAGCGCCTCCGGGATACGTAGGATATGATGAAGGCGGTCAGCTGACAGAAGCTATACGTCGGAAACCTTACTCTGTTGTCCTGTTTGACGAGATAGAAAAAGCTCATCCGGATGTTTTCAATATCCTGTTACAGGTATTGGATGACGGACGACTGACTGACAATAAAGGAAGGGTGGTCAACTTCAAAAATACAATCATCATCATGACTTCGAATATGGGCAGTTCTTATATACAAAGTCAGATGGAGAAGTTGCACGGTTCCAATAAAGAAGAAGTGATTGAAGAAACGAAGAAGGAAGTCATGAATATGTTGAAAAAGACGATTCGCCCGGAATTCCTGAACCGTATTGATGAAACGATCATGTTCTTACCATTGAATGAGAAGGAAATCAAGCAGATTGTACTCTTACAAATCAAGGGAGTTCAGAAAATGCTTGCCGAAAACGGAGTGGAACTGAAACTGACGGAAGGAGCATTGGACTTCTTATCTCAAGTGGGATATGATCCTGAATTTGGAGCTCGTCCGGTAAAGAGGGCTATTCAACGTTATCTGTTGAACGATCTATCTAAAAAGTTACTTTCCCAAGAAGTCGACCGCAGCAAAGCAATTACCGTTGACGCTGGTGGAGACGGGTTGGTATTTAGAAATTAAGAGTTTCCATTTAAATAGAATGCCGGTATGCTTGATAAGAAGCATACCGGTATTATTTATATCCCTGAATATGTAAATCTCCGGACTTCCGGTTGGCAGTTCGGATGGCTCATTACCAAAACATAGGTACCCTGTTGAGGGATTTCCATAGTCAATGAAGGCAAAGCAAATTTATGTTTGCCTTTTAATTCTCCCTGTGAATCGTAAAAGAATACCATTGTACCTGCCAACAAACCTGTCAGGCATAATGTCCCTTTTTCATTGTCCAAACGGACGTTTACTTCTTTATTTGTTATTGTCTCCATACCCTACATCAAATATCCCCCTTGACGCTTTAGACATCTACCAGCTAAATCATGCAAAACAACTAATGTTCAATACCACATATTTACATACATGGCAGAACACGAGCGTTTAAACATCATTCCCAAGTAGTTCAATATTGTCCAGGTCTCAAGTCTTGAATAATATCTTTATAACGCTTTTGTTCTCTATTGTTATTCACCGTTCACTACCGTTATTCCCAAGAATAGTGAACAGCGACAAAGATACATAAAAAGCATCATTATTTACAATATAAGTAGAAGATATTTATTTTAGCAAAAGATTACCCAAATAATACTAATTTTTTCCTGAACATACAAGTGTTTATACGAAAAAACATGATAAGCATTTAAAATGCTTATCATGTTCTCTATTTTTAATTAAATAAACGGTACAGATTATTCTGCAGCTGCTTCCTCCTTAACTTCACCTTCCGGTTTAAATTCTGTGATTCCATTAGAAATCAAGATGTTATACCAAGCTACCAATTTCTTGATATCTGCTACATATACGCGTTCACGATCAAAGTTTGGTAATACTTCAGCCAAGTATTCACGCAATTGTTCAGGAGTAGCCTTTTTCGGGTCGATAGAAGCTTGCGCTGATTTCTCTTTCTCTTTTATAGCTTCCAGCACATCATACAAAGGCACTTCTGCATCGTCCGTATACATTGCTATATCGGCCAAAGAAATAATTTTTTCATTACCATAAGCGGGGAAACGTTTCTTCTCAGCATTGACTGATTCGACAATCAACATATTTTTTCCTTGCGAAATAAGTTTGTATAATCCCGGTTTACCTGAGATAGACAAGATAGTCTTCAACATAGTATATATCCTTTTATTAATTATTTTTTTGCGGAGCAAAGGTAATGATTATTTTTAGATAGCAAAGAAATAAGCTCCAAAACCTGCGGAATTAACGGTGTTTCATCATCATTGACTATCACGAAATCAGCATGACTTCTCTTAACTTCATCACTCATTTGTGCTTCAATACGCTTCATCACCAGTTCTCTCGATGAACAATCTCGCTTTATGGCACGGTCCACTCTCACTTCCAGTGGCGCATACACCATAACCAGAAAGTCAACTTCACTCCTGAAACCGGCTTCCACAAGTATGGCAGACTCCATACCTACCAATTGTCCCCCCCCAAACCGGGCAGCCCACCGACGAAAATCTTCTTTCACCTGTGGATGAATAATTTCATTCACTTTCTGCACACGATTCGGATGACCGAACATATAGGATGCCAGCAAAGAACGATTCAACACACCATTTTGAAACACATCCTGACCGACCAGCGCACAAAGTTCCTGACAAATCACCGGATCTGTCTGCGTGATACGCTTTGCTTCTATATCTGAAATATAAACAGGAATTCCCATTATTCCAAATAACCTGGAAACCACACTTTTCCCGCTACCAATACCACCGGTTATACCAATCTTAATCGACATTAGAAGTAATTTGTTCTATCAAGAAGTCTACTTGCTCAGGAACAATACGGATTTGATTGATTCCACTTGGGAACGACTTCAATTTAACCGTATATTTATCAGAACCCAGCTTCAGCAACTCTTCGTAAGAAATATTGATGATAAAATCGCTTGCTTTTATGCTGCGGAACCGCTTCAATCCCACCTGGAAAGTAATCTGAACTTTGGAAGGGAAGGTACGTAATGCCTTATCAGCCGGGAAATTAACTCCGTGTAATGGCACCTCTACTGTTTTCTCCGTATAAATATCTACCGGAAAGGTCATTTCTACCGAAGCCGGAACAAACTTCACTCCTCTTTCAGAATTCAGCGGAATTCGTCGCCGGGTTGTATCTGAAATATTCTCCAGGTTTATCTTTTGAGTATATGCGGTGGTAATAGTATCCAGAATTCCTTCCGGAGCATAAACTAATACAGAGTCCGGATTACAAATCGTATCTGATACATAATATTGAAGTCCGGCTGTCACTTTTCCCTGAAAGCGGACAGGTACTAACTTAGACTTTCCTTCAGAATAGATATACTCTAATGTATCCGGCTTGATTGAAAGAATTTTGGAGGACACATTCAATTGGCTCAATATCTTTTTCTCAAAATCAGATGCGTAAATCTTCACATGATTATCTTTTCCTTTATAATCAAGAAAACCTAGATTTACCGGAAAAAAACTTTTCCCCAGCATATAATTGAGAAGCACCGTACCTTTATCTTTCACTCTGACGCGAAGTTCAGAAGGCGGTTCCGAAGTCAGCACTACATTATTGGGAACATCTTTCATTCGTACCGGAATGGAGAACTCGGCTTCATAGTCACTATTCAGAGTCTGAAGCAGCCAAAATCCACCGGCTATCAAGAAGAAAAATAAAAAAATTAAGAACTCTCTGCTCTTATCACTGAGCAGAAAATCC
>NZ_DAWCXD010000062.1:0-28485 GCF_052357945.1 Bacteroides sp.
GTAAAGCCGAAAGGCTGAATAGTAAAATTTTGATCGGAAAGATGTTTGAAGGCGGTGTTTCTAAATCGTTTTCCATCTTTCCGATACGCGTTGTATATATGCCTGTCGAGCAGGGCGAGGCTCCTGCTTCCATATTAATCAGTGTATCGAAACGTCGTTTTAAACGGGCGGTGAAACGCAACCGGGTGAAACGCCAGATACGTGAAGCCTACCGGAAGAACAAGTCTCTTCTGGTAGACGAACTGCAACGCCGGGAGCAACGGTTAGCCGTTGCCTTTATCTATCTGTCGGACGAGCTTGTTGCTACTGCCGAGCTGGAAGAGAAAATGAAAATAGCGCTTGCGCGCATCTCCGAAAAACTATTCTCATGAAACCTCATAACTCCCGGATATCTACCGCGTGGGTATTCGTTACGGGAATTTTGAGAAAGGTATTTTCCTTCTTCCTGCTTGTTCCCATCTATTTTTACCGGATTTGTATTTCACCCCTTACTCCTCCCTCTTGTCGGTTCACGCCTACTTGTTCAGCGTATGCGCTCGAAGCAATTAAGAAACATGGTCCTATAAAGGGGCTTTATCTTGCTGTGCGGCGTATTCTGCGATGCCATCCCTGGGGTGGTTCCGGTTATGATCCCGTGCCTTGAGACAACTGAAACGAGAAATAGAAAATGAAAAAGAATGTGACTGATATTTTAGATATCCATACTCATAAACAGGAAGTTGATACCCAAGGAAAATCCATCATCAATTATCCGTTATTGGCAGACTCTCCATTGTATATGCCTTTGGCAGAGAATGTGGAAGTGACTGTGGGTAGAGGATATTATTATTCTATCGGAATTCATCCTTGGGAGGTGAGAGAGAGTAATGTCAGTCAGCAATTGAGCTTTCTTCAACAGCAGCTGCAGAGAAAGCAGTTTGTAGCTGTAGGAGAGGCGGGGCTGGATAAATTGGCAGAAGCTCCGATGGAGCTTCAGTTAGCGGTGTTTAAGGAACAGGTAAAGTTGTCGGAAAAGCTCGGTTTGCCCTTGATTATTCACTGCGTGAAAGCAATGGAAGAACTGTTGGGCGTGAAAAAAGAATCTCGCCCCCAACAACCTTGGATATGGCATGGCTTTCGTGGAAAACCGGAGCAGGCGGTACAGTTGTTGAAGAAAGGGTTTTATCTTTCTTTTGGGGAATATTATCCCGATGAAACGATGCAGATAGTCCCCGATGAACGCCTGTTTTTGGAAACGGATGACAGCTTGCTTGATATTGAAGATATCCTGTGTCAGGCAGCCAGGGTGCGTGGGGTAGAAGTGGAAGCGTTGCGTGAGGTGATTCGCCGGAATATCCAAAATGTCTTTTTTAGGGCGTAAGAGTTGTATCTTCCGAGAAAGAGTCGTACTTTTGTCGCACATGGAATTGAAATACAATAAAAACCAAATAATTAAAGAGTAATACGATGAATTTTGTAGAAGAATTGAGATGGCGTGGCATGTTGCAGGACATCATGCCGGGAACAGAAGAGTTGTTAAGCAAAGAGCAGGTGACTGCCTACTTGGGTATCGACCCGACTGCCGATTCGCTACACATTGGTCACCTTTGTGGAGTGATGATCCTTCGTCATTTCCAACGCTGCGGTCATAAGCCGTTGGCACTGATCGGTGGCGCTACAGGTATGATTGGTGACCCTTCCGGTAAATCGGCAGAACGTAACCTGCTGGACGAAGAAACATTGCGTCACAATCAGGCATGTATCAAGAATCAGCTTGCCAAGTTCCTCGACTTCGAGTCGGATGTACCTAACCGTGCCGAACTGGTGAACAATTACGACTGGATGAAAGACTTCACTTTCCTCGATTTTGTTCGCGAAGTAGGTAAGCACATCACTGTAAACTATATGATGGCGAAAGACTCTGTGAAACGTCGTCTGAATGGTGAAGCACGCGATGGATTGTCATTTACCGAGTTCACTTACCAATTGCTTCAAGGATATGATTTTCTTCATTTGTATGAAACAAAGGGGTGTAAGCTCCAAATGGGTGGTTCCGACCAGTGGGGAAACATCACTACCGGTGCCGAATTGATCCGCCGTACCAATGGGGGAGAGGTATTCGCATTGACTTGCCCACTGATTACAAAGGCTGATGGTGGTAAGTTTGGTAAAACAGAATCCGGAAATATCTGGCTGGACCCTCGCTATACTTCACCATACAAGTTCTATCAGTTCTGGCTGAATGTAAGCGACTCCGATGCTGAACGTTATATTAAAATCTTCACCTCCATCGAGAAAGAAGAAATTGAAGCATTGATTGCCGAACATCAGGAAGCTCCGCATTTGCGTCTCCTCCAGAAACGTCTGGCTAAGGAAGTGACTGTGATGGTTCATTCTGAAGATGATTATAACGCAGCAGTAGACGCATCGAACATTTTATTCGGTAATGCGACTTCGGAAGCTCTGCGTAAACTGGATGAAGATACGCTGCTTGCTGTATTCGAAGGAGTGCCTCAATTTGAGATTTCCCGTGATGCATTGGCAGAGGGAGTAAAGGCTGTTGATCTATTCGTTGATAATGCGGCCGTATTCGCGTCGAAAGGTGAAATGCGTAAGTTGGTTCAGGGCGGTGGCGTTTCGTTGAATAAGGAGAAGCTGGCAGCCTTTGATCAGGTAATTACAACAGCTGACCTGCTCGACGAGAAATATCTGCTTGTTCAGCGCGGCAAAAAGAACTATTATCTGCTGATTGCAAAGTAATAATGCACGATTCATTCGATAGAATATAAAAAAGTGAACGAAATATTTGGAGGTTTGCTTGCAAACCTCTATCTTTGCACCGCTTTTTAACAGAAAGCACATAAGTTTGGACTATGGTGTAATGGTAGCACAACAGGTTTTGGTTCTGTTTGTCCAAGTTCGAATCTTGGTAGTCCAACGAAGGAAAGCCCCGAAAGAGACATCTTTCGGGGCTTTTTCTTTTTTTGTGGGTGCAAAGTCATTTCTTAAGTCATTAGAACGTTCACATACGGAACAACAACATGATGATTTCTATAGTTTGGTTGCAAAAGCGGAGCAAGATGCCTTGAAGAAGTATCTCTCTATTAGGATGTAAGAAATTTGCTGTAGCTTATTTGTACGTAATATTGACTGTTTCGATGTTTGTCCTACTCATATTTGAATAGACTTCTATATTGTTAGCAATAATATATTTACAGTTCTATAATAAATCCGAATACTGTTTTTAATAAATAGTGAGAGAGTTTATTAAGAACGGTATCTGAGTTTATTAGAAACTATTTTCAGAGAATTATTGGAATATGTGGGATTTATATATACAAAATGGGAGAAAATCAATACTGATTTTCTCCCATTCGGTTCTTCCATATATGGAAATATATGTTTTGATAATGTGTTATTATGTCTTGATTTTTATATAACTCATATTGCTTTTTTCTTTTTCTGTTCCTCAAAGATACAAAATAAAAAGAGGAAAGTCAATAGCTAATCTTATTTTAATGGAAGTATAAGCAGAAAACGTGCGTTCTGCATGAAATGAGTCTTCATCTTGTCTGCCTGTTCGGCACGGTTGCGGACAATCGTCAGTTCTTCGTTCTTCTCTTGCAGTTGTCTGATTGATTTCTCCGTCTTCGAAGGTGTGGCGTACGATGGTGTCTTTGCACCGTTTGAAGTCAAACCAGCTGAATCCTTCGCCCCATGGTTCGATGCGGCGGTAGAACTTTATTTCGTCGAGCAGTGCCTGACCGCTCTTGTCGCAAGTATATTGAGGGTCGCGTCCGCTGTCGCGGATCAGTTCTTTCAGTAATTGCCTTGCTTCCGCTTCTTTTGGAGGCGTCAGGTGGCAGTTGGCTTCTGCTTCGATGAAATACATCTCCGAACTGCGGAAAAGATTGAAAGGCATGGCACCTACTTTGTCGATACACTTAAATTTGAACGACATATAAGTGTATATTTTTGCCGAAGTATTCAGGTCGGGATACAACCCTTGGGCGTAACTGGTGAGTGCACTTCCGCCCAGACCATTGTTTGTTATATCACCCGTGTTATAAGTATATTCGAGCGGATCGAGAGATAGAGGCTTCTTTCTTTTTTTCATTGCATTAAGTAGAAATCTCTCCCAAAACGTATTATAGTTCGTTAAAAAAGTATACATTGCACGGATTCTGGACATTTTTGGTGGATAATTGGAACAAAATTGCAAGGTAAACCCGTTTTCTTTTGCTATTTTTGCATTGTGTACGTAAACGAAGTGCGCGTAGAAAGAGAACTTATTCAATAACTATAAATAAATAAGGTATGAAAACGAACTATGAAATTCGCTATGCTGCGCATCCGGAAGATGCAAAAAGTTATGATACAACAAGAATCCGCAGAGATTTCTTAATCGAAAAGATATTTGTCCCCAATGAAGTAAATATGGTATATTCCATGTACGACCGTATGGTGGTAGGTGGTGCGCTTCCGGTAGGAGAGGTGCTGGCGCTCGAAGCGATTGATCCGCTGAAAGCTCCGTTCTTCCTCACCCGTCGCGAAATGGGTATCTACAATGTCGGCGGTCCCGGTATTGTGAAAGCAGGCGACGCAGAGTTCGAACTGGACTATAAAGAAGCTCTTTATCTGGGTTCGGGCGACCGCGTAGTGACTTTCGAAAGCAAAGACGCCGCTCATCCAGCTAAATTCTACTTCAACTCACTGACTGCACATCGCAATTATCCCGACCGTAAGGTGACGAAAGCCGATGCCGTAGTAGCCGAAATGGGTTCTTTGGAAGGTTCCAATCACCGCAACATCAATAAGATGTTGGTGAATCAGGTGTTGCCTACCTGCCAGTTGCAGATGGGTATGACGGAACTCGCTCCGGGAAGTGTGTGGAACACGATGCCGGCACACGTACACAGCCGTCGTATGGAGGCCTACTTCTATTTCGAGATCCCCGAAGATCATGCTATCTGCCACTTCATGGGTGAGGTAGGCGAGACGCGTCACGTATGGATGAAAGGCGATCAGGCCGTTCTTTCACCCGAATGGTCAATTCACTCGGCTGCTGCTACCCACAACTATACCTTTATCTGGGGAATGGGTGGCGAGAACCTCGACTACGGCGATCAGGACTTCTCGTTGATTACAGATTTGAAATAACAACTACAATAGTTTTCCTAATTTAATAACAAAAAGAATTATGAATCAGTTTTTGAATTTTTCTTTGGAAGGTAAGGTAGCTCTCGTTACAGGTGCTTCTTATGGTATCGGATTTGCTATTGCTTCTGCATTTGCAGAACAAGGCGCTAAAGTTTGTTTTAACGACATCAATCAAGAGTTGGTAGACAAAGGTATGGCTGCTTATGCTGCAAAAGGTATCAAAGCTCACGGTTACGTATGCGATGTGACAGACGAACCGGCTGTTCAGGCGATGGTTGCTACGATTGCAAAAGAAGTAGGTACAATTGATATCCTTGTAAATAACGCAGGTATTATCCGTCGTGTTCCTATGCACGAGATGGATGCTGCTGATTTTCGTCGTGTAATCGACATCGACTTGAATGCTCCGTTCATCGTTGCTAAGGCTGTTTTGCCGGCTATGATGGAAAAACGTGCAGGTAAGATCATCAACATCTGTTCTATGATGTCTGAGTTGGGTCGTGAAACTGTATCTGCTTACGCTGCCGCTAAGGGTGGTTTGAAGATGCTGACTCGCAATATCTGTTCTGAATATGGTGAATACAACATCCAGTGTAATGGTATCGGCCCGGGTTACATCGCTACTCCGCAAACTGCTCCTCTTCGTGAGCCACAAGCAGACGGAAGCCGCCACCCATTCGATTCATTCATCTGCGCTAAGACTCCTGCCGGTCGTTGGTTGGATCCTGAAGAACTGACAGGTCCTGCCGTGTTCCTTGCTTCTGAAGCTTCTAACGCTGTTAACGGTCATATTCTCTACGTAGATGGTGGTATTCTTGCTTATATCGGAAAACAACCGAAATAATGTGAGATAGAAGAGATTCCGGTAAGGTGATAGAATGGCAAAGAGCATCCTCTTTTCATCTGTCACCTTATTTTTTTATTATTCCCTTTGCAGGATATAATAGCCTCTGATTTGCAAAGTATATGTTATTCATTCAATGTAGACTAATTATGAGAAAGATATTAATTCTGTTTGCTGTAGCCTTGATTGGTTTTGCTTCTTGTGCCGACAGCAAGCAGTCGATGACAGTCACAGTGACCAATCCTTTGGCTCTTGAACGGGCAGGGGAGATGGTTGAAGTGCCGATGAGCGACGTGGTCGCTAAATTGAAACTGGCGGATACGGCACAGATTGTGGTGCTTGACGTCGACGGGCAGCAAGTGCCTTATCAGGTGACGTATGATGAGAAGGTGGTCTTCCCCGTTACGGTAGGGGCAAACAGTGCGGTTACTTATACCATTCAACCGGGCACACCGGCACCTTTTGATGTCATTGCTTGCGGTAAATACTACCCTGAACGTCTGGATGACGTTGCCTGGGAGAATGATCTTGGCGGATTCCGTGCTTATGGTCCTGCTTTGCAGGCTCGTGGAGAACGTGGTTTTGGCTATGATCTTTTTACGAAGTATAATACTACGGAGCCGATTTTGGAATCTCTGTATGCTGAAGAACTTAATCCTGAAAAGCGTGCCAAGATAGCCGAACTGAAAAAGACAGATCCGAAAGCCGCTTCCGAATTGCAGAATGCCATCTCTTACCATATCGATCATGGATACGGTATGGATTGCTATGCCGTAGGTCCCACGTTGGGCGCCGGCGTTGCCGCTTTGATGGCAGGTGACACTATTATCTATCCTTACTGCTATCGCACACAGGAAATCCTTGATAATGGTCCGCTGCGTTTCACGGTGAAGCTGGAGTTTAATCCGCTGGTGGTCCGTGGAGATTCTAATGTGGTGGAAACACGTGTCATCTCTTTGGATGCAGGTTCTTATCTCAATAAAACTGTTGTTTCATATACCAATTTGAAAGAAGCAATGCCAGTAACTACGGGACTTGTGTTGCGTGAACCGGATGGTGCGGTTGTGGCAGATGCTGCAAATGGCTATATCACTTACGTAGATCCTACAACTGACCGTAGTGGTGCAAACGGTAAAATATTTGTGGGTGCTGCATTCCCTGCACAGGTGAAAGAGGCGAAAGTGGTTCTTCTTTCTGAAAAGGAAAAGAAAGAACGTGGCGGAGCCGACGGTCATGTGCTCGCTATCAGCGAATATGAGCCGGGTTCTGAATATACTTATTACTGGGGATCTGCCTGGGATAAGGCGGCTATCAAGACTCCGGATGCGTGGAATAAATATATGGCTGAATATGCGCAGAAATTGCGCACGCCGCTGGTAGTGGCATATTGATGTGCTGAATTACTATGTAGTCTGAAAAGAAGGATTGTTGAGGGGAGCGAAAAGACCCTCTTTAATCTCTTTTAGTCGTGGAATACGCAATGTATTATTGAATATCATGTGTCTTTTCCAATAGATTAGGTAAAAGTTTCTTTGATAAAAAGATACTTTTGCCTAATTCTGTCTTTCTGAAAAAGAAAGAAACCTAAAAATGTGTCTTTATGGGAAAGAAAGAACTACTGAAACAACTGATTGCAGGATTTCAAGCCTCACTACTGGTAGAGGTACGTCCTCGTTCGTGAACTCACTCTTTCAGTTTTACTTATGAGTGAGGTTCTTTGTTGTGGCTGCAGTAGTCGTATAAGGTAAAGTAAATATAAATGTAGTCCCCTTACCAAACTTGGAGTTGAGGGAAATCTTTCCACCGAGCCGCTCAATGATAGATTTGCAGATGGATAATCCCAGTCCTGTTCCTTGTGCATAATTGTTTAGTTTTGTGAAACGCTCGAATACACGTCCCACTTTCTCTGGTTCAATTCCTATTCCAGTATCTGTTACATGGAAGATGATCTGGTTGTCTGTCAGTTTGTAGCCATAACTGATGCTTCCTTTTTTGGTAAATTTGATAGCATTCCCGACCAGATTCGAGATTACCTGAAATATCCGATCTTTGTCTGTCGTGATCATCAGTCTCTCGTCCGAAGGCTCGTAGATCAGATTTACTTCCTGCGGAATACGGAATATATGGGCATTGTGCACTTCCAGGCAGATATTGTGGAGACTGACAGGTTTGAAAGAAAATTCAATGATTCCCGATTCAATCTTCGAGAGATCAAGGATCTCGTTGATAAGTTGTAGAAGTCGTCCGTTGTTGCTGTTAACGATGTTGTAATATTTTTTGCGTTCTTCCGCATCGTCGCTTTCGGCAATGAGACAAGAAAAACCGACAATGGCATTTAGTGGAGTTCGTATTTCATGACTCATATTGGCGAGAAAAGCCGATTTTAGATTATCGGCCATCTCTGCTTTCTCTTTTGCCGACTGGAGTTGACGTTTTATTATTTCCAATTCTGTGATGTCCCATTCGATACTGACGATGATGGGGGAAGACAATTCGTCTCCGTCCACCCGAATTTTCCGTTTGTCGAGGATTATCAGATTTCCATTCTTGTCTTTTTCTTCAACAATCCAGTGTAACTCTTTTCCTGTGGTAGCTACCTGTATGTCTTCCTGTCTCTTCTTTTCGGCTACTGCGAGAGGATGGAAATCAAAATCATCCTTGCCAATAGGGTCGTATGGATAAATATCTCGATTGTACGATTCGCGATTTCGGTAGATGTATCGGAAGTTGTTATTGATCTCTTTTACTACAATTCCGGCGGGGAGGTTGTTGATGGTGGTATCCATGATCTGGTTAAGCCGTTTGATTTTGGCTTCATATCGGATTCGCTCGGAAATGTCATGGGCGAATGACCAATAACTTTCCTCGCCGTAGTCATTAGTTACGTTATACATTGTGCCTTCATATCCCAATATGTTTTTATTAGTTTTCGAGGGATAGTAGGAGATGAAATGGCTGCTTTTACCGTGTCTTATATCTTTGCACCGCTCTTTCCAAGCTTTCTGCGTAGGTATGTTTCCGGCGATATTATAAATTTTCAGTTGGCTAAGGTACTCGTTTTCAGCAATTTCATGATTATATAAAAAACAGCGGTTGGCAAAGATGATTGTACCATCGGGTTTGGCAGCGAAGATACTCTCTTGAACATTGTTGATGGCGTGTGTCAGTGTATTGATATGGTTTCTGCGATATTGTATGTCCGTGATGTCCTGGATATATCCTTCGATATTAAAGCTACCGTCGGAGAGTTGTTTGCGCAGGTAAGTCTGAATACGCATATAAAATACTTCCCCATTTGTGCGGACACGATAACTGATGCTTTCCATGTTGAGTTTTTCTTCGTTCGTGTACCACCATTTTCTGAAATTCTGGCGATCTTCTTTTGCGATTAGTTCGATATAGTTTTCAATAGTAATATTCTGGACATTCTCCTCGCATGAAACTCCCGTATAGTCCGAACAATGCAGCACGTTTTTATACGTATTGTATGTCCATTGTCCGATTTGAGCCACTTTTTGAATCGTTCGTAGTGTATAGTTTGCTTGTTCCAGTTGACGTTTAACATTGCTTCTTTGCGTGATGTCACGATATTGGCAGAGTACCATGTCGTCATAAGGAAACATGAGGCATTTGAAATAAAAAGTATCGTCTTCCAGCATTAGTTTGAAGTTCTTGCTAATACTTCGCTGCTCTTTGAGCACAGTCTGAAAAATAGGTATTACTCTTTCTCTCGTATATTCTGGTAAAAGTTCGATGATATTTTTTCCTAAAAGTATGTTTTCTTGCAGAAACCACAGGTCACAATGAGGTTCAATATCCATACAAACGCCATGCCTGTCGACCAGTAACATAGTGTCTGCTGTCAGTTTCAAAATTCTTTGTGCGTTATTTGCATCATGTAATATTCTGCTCATTTTTATTTTATTAGTTGGGCTACAGATTGATATTTGTAGAATGATTTTGCATAGTTTTGTTTGGTATGCTGCAAAAATAGGTAAAAGAAATATGTTGGCTGAAAAAAGTGTAGTTCCAACATGTAGACATAAGTGTATCTTATTTGGATACTACAAAGTTGGTACTATTAATATCATTGGATAAGTCGCGGAAGAAATCATGACCGAGAATACAGGAAATACGCCAAAGTAGATTAATATCGATATTTTCTTTTTGAAATATCTTGTAGACGTTGGGGCGTGTGCAGCATAATTGAGTGGCGAACCAGGTGACGGTACGTCCCTGTTCGTGAAGAATGTGTGCAATAAGTTGTCCTACATGAATCATGTATTATTTATGCTTATATTTGCCTCCAGATTCCCTTAGGCGGACGAATCATTCTAAAGTTGACAGATATATATGGAAAAGGCGTGGGAATCTTACCTTCGTTCGTCCTGTATTCAAGGCCTTCGCAATGCCCTACCCCGAGAACGAACAACGCAGAAAGCCCACGCCGATATGCATAACATCCGTGACCTCTCTTTGTTTAAAAGCGAGGTACGGATGTATATAAATACACATCAGGAGGACGTCTTAGTTGCTATTCGTCAATTCGGGGTCAAAGTGTGCGAAGTTTTGAATACGAAAGACAAACGCTTGTAAACGTCTTCTCAATATAAACATCTCTCCCCCGCCACCCGGAGGCTTTCTGCAGAAGAGATCGTTGCAAATGTATAAAAAAATACGGATGGAAAGGGTAATGTGAATCAGAAACTTTTTGAATACCGGTTATTTTGCCCTCTTTTTTCCTTTGCCGGGCGAAATGTGCTTGTACTGACATCTTATAAGAAAGAAGAGCGATCTCCCAATTTCGGGCACAAAACAGGTTTTAAACTATAAAAGCCGAGGCGCAAGGCCTCGGCTTATATTTTTATCTTCTTATCAGGGAGCTTTTTGGCTCATTGGAGACTTTTTTTCAAAAATCTCTGTTCTTATCGAAGTTTCTGTTTTCTCAAAGGTTGTTATTATAACACCTTGAATTCATACCCCTCCTCTTTCAGGAATTCGATGGCACGGGGGAGTGCGTATTGCAGGTTACCGTTGTTCCAAGACTTCAGCGAATCATGGAAAGTGATGATAGAACCGTTTCGCGCATAGCGTTTCACGTTGTTCAGCACTTGTTCCGGGCGCATCCGCTTACTGTAATCGCGGGTCACGAGATCCCACATAATGATGCGGTAATGATAGCGCAACGTATAATACTGCCGGAATCCCATGTGTCCGTGTGGCGGACGGAAGAGATCGGAATGAATAATATCATCTACCTTTCTGGCATTTGCCAGGTAATCCGGATTGGAATATTCAAATCCACGGATGTGGTTGAAAGTATGGTTACCGATGCGGTGTCCGTGCTCTACCACCATCCGGTATTCATCCGGGTGTTTGCGTATATTGTCGCCTACCATGAAAAAGGTAGCTTTAATATGATGCTTTTCCAGTGTTTCCAGTACCCAGGGAGTTACTTCGGGGATGGGGCCGTCGTCGAAAGTCAGATAGACTGCCCGCTCATTCGGGTCCATCCGGAAGATAGCCTGTGGATACAACGCCCGGAAAAGCCAAGGTGGTTGTTCTATAAACATGAGAGTCTGTGTTTTGAAGTATTAGGAAATAAGTATTAAGTATTATACCTTACGGAAAACATGCCGGAAGCTACGTTAATACTTAATACTTATTACTTCATACCTAAATTATTTCCCTTTCATTCTTGTCACGTACTCGTTATAAAGTTGGTCGAGCTGCGTGGAGTAATGTTTCGCGAGTTTTTCTGATTTGTATTTTTCCATTAAGCGGACTTCGGCGTCAAGCAAGCTGGCGTTGTACACGAAGTTTTCGCCGGCGATGGCAAGCTGGTTATCGTTCAGGCTAAGATACCAGATCATGTATTCGAGCGATTTGTTGGCAAGCTCGTCGATGATCTTGTTGGCTTTCTCGTTCTGTCCCAGTTGGTAATAAGATTCTGCCATTTGGAAGGCGCCGTTTGCCCAGTCGTACGGTACGTTGTATGACGGAATCATCTTTTCGGCGTAGTCGAGTGCGGCGAGTGCCTTATCCTTCTTGCCTTCTTTGATAAGCTGGCCTACAAGTTGCGTGAAGATACGGCGGTGCGTGTAGCACATACGCATCACGTTCTCGTCGATATAGATACCCGGTTTGTCGATACCGCCGAACTTGAACTTGTTCATCAGGTTGTCGTACATCTTTTCGCTGTCAATCTTGCTGTCCAGTTTGTCCGTATCGAACGGTGTGAAACGGTAGGCAAGACCTTCCTGCATAAAGTGGTTGCCCATGCCCAGATGGTTTTCGCTTCCTACGGTGATTGCCATATAGATAGGACGTTCCCAGTTGGCATTGGCAAGCATTTCAAGCATCATCAGTTCACTCTTGTAGAGGGCGCGTTTCGGGTTGCCGTTGGCGTCTCTAAGGGTGATTGTCATGTATTCGGGGATAGAGTCGCCCAGAGCTTCCGGTATCTTCATGCCGGAGCGGCGTACGGCTTCTTTGTCCACCTTCATTACGATGCTGTCCGTAGGGATAAGCGGCAGTTGGATATCTTTTCCAGTCTTTTTGAGAAGCTCTTTCAACTGGTCGTTCTTACCGAGCATCCAACGGTTGATGATTTCCTTCAATTCGTATGGATTCTCACCGAAAATGGAGTGAACGAGTGATAATATGGTAGTGTCTCCCTGTGCAGCCAGTTCGTTTGCCTGTTTGAAATAGCTGTCGATGAAGGCCTTCATTTCCGGACGGATAGGGATATATTCATTTTGTCCTTCCACATATTCCACACGGTCCCAAGTGATAGGAAGCGACGGGGAATCGTAGGCTGGGCGTTTCATTTGGTCGATATACCAGTCTGTTTGCAAGTAACTTAGGTTACAGGTGCGGGCATCTGTACGGAAGCCTTCTGTTTCCTGGTTGTACCACAATGGGAAAGTATCATTATCACCATTGGTATAGATAATCGGATTTCCTTTTTCCTGTAAGGTCATCAGGTAGTTCTGTCCGAAGTCGCGGGCAACGAAGCGTCCGCTACGGTCGTGGTCATCCCAAGTCTGTCCCGCCATTTGGATGGGGACGAACAAACAGAGCACTGAAGCCAGTACGGCTGCCGGAAGTTCCTGCATCTTGCAGTATTCTCGTAGCATACGGATGATACCTGCCACTCCCATACCTACCCAGATGGCAAAGGCGTAGAACGAACCGGCATACGCGTAATCTCGTTCACGGGGCTGTGCAGGGGTTTGGTTGAGGTAGAGCACGATAGCGATACCTGTCATGAAGAACAGGAAGAAGACTACCCAGAATTGCTGGATACCCCGCTGGCTATGATAAGCTTGCCAGAAGAGTCCGATTAAGCCGAGAATCAGCGGCAGACAGTAGAATACATTGTGTCCTTTATTGTTTTTGAGATCCTGCGGAAGCAGTTCCTGATTACCTACCAGTAAGTTGTCGATAAACGGAATACCGGTGATCCAGTTGCCGTGTTCAATTTCTCCGCTACCCTGTATGTCGTTCTGCCGTCCGGCAAAGTTCCACATGAAATAACGCCAGTACATGAAGTTCAACTGGTAGGAGAAGAAGAATTTGATATTTTCCCATTGGTTAGGCATGTTCACCATTACCATTTCTCCGCATTGGTCGTAAGGAACGTCGTGTCCTTTGATGTCTACCCATTGCTTGTAGAGTGGTGCGTGTGACGAGCTGTACATACGCGGGAAAAACATATTCTGTGCATATTCGTATTCCACACGTCCGGGAAGTTCGATATAAGAGTCTTTTTCGTCGGGAGAAGTCTTTTCCTTGCGGACAAACTTGCTTCCTGCTTCCGACTGGCGCGGAATACAATAGCCGTCTTTTACGTCGAGTGCCACTTTCGAAGAGAAAGCAGGACCGTAGAAGAGCGGACGGGTTCCGTATTGTTCACGGCCGAGGTATTCGCCCAGGGTGAATATATCCTCCGGTGAGTTTTGGTCCATCGGAGTGTTGGCAGTAGAACGGATAACGATCAGTGCGTAAGAAGAATACCCGATTACGATCATCATGGTGCACAGCAAGGCTGTGTTCATGGTGCGGGCGGTGATACGCCATCTCTCTTTGATTTTAGCCTGTACACTCGGAGCAAGATAAAGTCCCAGTGCGGCAATAACCAAAATACCGATGATGATACTGCTGGCTCCGTGTCCGTAGAAGGGGATACCCAGCAAAGCGATCGTCAGGATAAAGGAGATAGCCATGCGCGCTTTGTTCTTTTCGGTGTAACTTTCGTATACACCCCAAATCAGAGCGGCCGCAAGCAGAATGATATAAACCACTACGCCCGAATTGAATGACATTCCGAGTCCGTTGACGAACAACAGTTCAAACCAGCCGCCTACTTTCACGATACCCGGTACGATGCCGTAAAGCACGGCTGCAACGAGCACCATTGAACCTAATAGCGCTATTAACGAACCTTTGGCGGTAGCATTCGGCGTTTTTTTGTAGTAGTATACCAATACGATGGCAGGCAGACAAAGCAAGTTCAATAAGTGCACACCGATACTCAATCCGGTCAGATAGGCGATGAGGATAATCCAACGGTCGCTGTGCGGCTGGTCGGCTACGTCTTCCCATTTCAGAATCAACCAGAAAACAACAGCGGTAAAGAGGGAGGAGAAGGCATATACTTCACCTTCCACGGCCGAGAACCAGAATGTGTCACTGAATGTATAAACCAGTGCACCGATCAGTCCGCTACCCATCACTGTGATAAGCTGTCCTTTGGTGATATTGTTTTCGTCAGTGATAATCAGTTTGCGTACCAGGTGGGTGATGCTCCAGAAAAGGAACAGGATACAGGCGCCACTCATGAGGGCACTCATGTAATTCACCATTTTAGCAACAGTTGTTACGTCGGAAGCAAATTGAGAAAACAGATTCGCCACTAGCATGAAGAAAGGTGCGCCGGGCGGGTGACCGACTTCCAGTTTATAGCCGGTGGTTATGAACTCCGGGCAATCCCAGAAACTTGCGGTCGGTTCTATTGTCAGGCAGTAGACGGTTGCCGCAATGATGAATGTAAGCCAACCCATAAGGTTGTTTACGGTTCTGTACTGTTTCATTAGCACTATCGTAGTTTATTCGTTAAAAACAAATTATGAGGTCGCAAAGATAGTGATTTGTAAGGATAATGAGGAAGAAAGTAAGAAATATTAAGTAACGGAGGGGTGATTTACTATCTCTTTCACTCTTCCGGAAGGCGGGAACTTGTGTGTTGGCAAGTAAGGAATTTATTTTTTCTTCTGTCAGACTGACCTAAAGTCTTGATTTATTTTTCTACTTTTGCTTACTGACAACAAATGCTTGTGAAGTAATGGACAAAGACATAACACTGGAACAAGAATTCGATCTGGTCTTCAAGGCACATTATTCGCTGGTGAAGAATTTCGCATTGATGCTCCTTAAATCGGGGCAGGACGCGGATGATATAGCACAGGACGTTTTCACGCGACTATGGGCCAAACCGCAGATTTGGCAGGATAACCCCGGGATAGATAAATATATCTATGCTATGACCAAACATGCCATTTTTGATTTTCTCAAGCATAAGCGCATAGAACGGTCTTACCAACAGGCACAGATGGAAGAAAGTCTTTTCAAGGATTTGTCTCCGTCGGGTGATACACTGGACGCTATCTATTATAAAGAAATACAATTAGCTCTGCAAATGGCCGTTGAACAATTTCCCGAGCGGCGCCGGCTGATTTTCGAGATGAGCCGTATTCAGGGAATGAGCAATCTGGAAATAGCGGAAAAGCTTGATATTTCAGTGCGTACCGTAGAGCGTCAAATCTATCTTTCCTTGGTTGAATTAAAAAAAATCGTATTTATTTTATTTTTTCTTCATTTCATTTGAGTAGTCTTCGCATTTGTGTCGTGCTATATATGTATTCACCACTAATAGCACAACTATATGAAGAATTATTTTCGGCAGATACTGACCTCGTTCACTAAGAATCATTATTCGGAAACGATCCGGCAGAATTTCTACGGATGGCTGACGGATAAGGAACATGCCGTAGAAAAAGACAAAGCTCTAAAAGAAATCTGGACGACAGCCCGCGCTATGGGCGAAGTGCCCCATGTGGAGAAGGAACTCGAACGGTGGAAACGGAACAACGGTCTTCACACGGCTTCTTCAGTCCCTGTAACCCCTAATCGCAAAATTCGTATATTGCGTCTTTGGCAATCCGTTGCGGCTGTGTTACTGGTGGTAGCCGTATCTCTTGGTTATCTGGTGATGCAGGCGGAGAGAACGCAGAATGACCTTATACAGGAATTCATTCCAGTGGCGGGGATGCGGCATCTTTCTCTTCCGGATGGCAGCCAGGTTCAGTTGAATTCAAAAAGTACTTTGTTATATCCGAAACAGTTTACCGGAAAAGAACGGTGCGTTTACTTGGTTGGTGAAGCCAATTTTAAAGTAAAGCCTGACAAGAAGCATCCTTTCATTGTGAAGTCGGATGATTTTCAGGTAACTGCTTTGGGAACGGAATTCAATGTTAGTGCCTATCCGGAGAATCAGGAAATCAGTACAGCATTGCTGTCGGGCAGTGTATTGGTAGAGTGGGGAAATCTGACCCAGCGGACCGTATTGCAGCCTGACGAACAGTTGACGTATGACAAAGAGAACCGTCAGTTTCGGGTAGTGCATCCCGATATGGCAGATGTCACCGCTTGGCAGCGGGGCGAACTGGTTTTCAACGAAATGACCGTAGAAGATATTATACGTGTATTGGAACGGAAATACAATTATACGTTTGTCTACAGCTTGAACCAGCTGAAAAAAGATCGTTTGAGTTTCCGGTTCAAGGATAAGGTACCTTTAGCAGAAGTCATGGATATCATTGTTGATGTGGCGGGCAATCTGAAATTCAAGATAGAAGGGGATAAGTGCTATATTACACGGAAAGGGAATAAGAAGTAAAAACCGGAATGAAGATCGACTAAAGGTCGAATGAAACCGGAATTGAAAATAGCCAAAGTGAATCATTCAATAAATCAATAACTTAAAAAACACAATTACCGCCCATGAGAAAAAAGTATCCGGAACAGAGCGCCACTCCATCCCGGATATGAAATAATCAACTTTTCTGCATCAGAGTGTTATGCTCTGTTGATCTGATCTACGTGAATAACAACCTAGTTAACAAACTAATACTTAAAAGTTAATGCTACAAAATTACACATTTATAGCGGATAAGCGAGGCGTAAGAAGAAGTTTTCTACTCTTTTTCAGCTTATTTTTGCTACAAGTAACAGCTTTTGCTCAAAATGACGTGCGGATTACCATCCGTGAGAACAATATCACCGTCATTGAAGCATTGAAAAGAGTGGAAAAGCAGTCGGGATTATCCATCGGATACAACAACTCGCTGCTGCGTGACAAACCTGCCCTCAATCTCAACCTGGATAAAGCCGGATTGGATTATTCTCTCTCTACCATCCTGAAAGGTACAGGCTGCACCTACGAATTGAAAGGTAAATACATTAAGATTATCCCTCAACCGGTAAAAGAAAAACCATCTTCCGATAAACAAATCAGAGGAAAAGTGACAGACGAAACGGGCGAGCCGCTTATCGGTGTCAATATCCAGGTGCAAGGTTCTGCCAGTGGAGTGATTACGGATATAGAAGGACAGTATTCTATCGAAGCTCCGGTGGGTAGCACGCTCAATTTTACCTATATAGGCTATACTCCTCAAAACGTGAAAGTCACAGACAGGAGCGTGTATAATGTGACGCTTGCCACTGCCGTGGAGCAACTCAACGAAGTAGTCGTGACTGCTCTTGGTATCAAGCGTGAACAGAAAGCGTTGAGCTATAATGTGCAACAGGTGAAAGCGGACGAAATCTCCGGCATTAAAGATGCTAATTTCATCAACAGCCTGAATGGTAAGGTGGCAGGTGTTACTATCAACAGCAGTTCTTCCGGTGTAGGTGGAGCCAGCAAGGTAGTGATGCGTGGTGCGAAATCTATTGAACAAAGCAGTAATGCGCTTTACGTTATCGACGGTATACCGATGTATAACTTCGGTGGCGGTGGTGGAATGGAATTCGACTCACGGGGTGCTACGGAGAGCATTGCCGACATTAATCCGGACGACATTGAAAGTATCTCCGTATTGACGGGTGCCGCAGCAGCTGCACTCTACGGTAGTAATGCTGCCAATGGTGCGATTGTTATTACTACCAAGCGCGGACAAGTAGGCAAGTTGCAAGTGACGGTGAACAGCAATACCGAGTTTGCCCGTCCTTTCGTGCTTCCTGAATTCCAAAACCGCTACGGGACGGGAAGCCGTGGGAAAGACGGAGGTTCTACCATCCTAAGCTGGGGAGCGAAGTTGAATGATGCTTCACGCACCAATTATGAACCGAAAGATTTCTTTGATACAGGACTGATCTTCACCAATTCCGTCACCCTTTCTACCGGTACGGAGAAGAACCAGACCTTCTTTTCGGTGGCGTCGGTCAACTCCGAGGGCATTGTTCCCAACAATCGTTATAACCGTTTTAATTTTACTTTCCGCAATACGACGAATTTCCTGAACGATCGAATGAAACTTGACATAGGAGCCAGCTACATCATTCAGAACGACCGCAACATGACGAATCAGGGGATTTATTCCAATCCCATTGTGCCCGTTTATCTGTTCCCGCGTGGCGATGACTTTGAACTTGTCAAAGTGTTCGAACGTTGGGATCCGGCACGCAAAATCAATACGATGTTCTGGCCGCAGGGCGAAGGTGACTATCGTATGCAGAATCCTTACTGGATTGCTTACCGTAATCTGCGTCTGAATCAGAAGAAGCGTTATATGCTGTCTGCTCAATTGAGTTATGACATTACCGACTGGTTGAATATATCGGGACGTGTACGTGTGGATAACACACACACCAAGTATGAACAGAAGCTCTATGCCAGCTCCAACCTTACGATTACGGAAGAGAGTACGCAGGGACACTATACCATCTCCAAGCCCGACGAAACACAAACGTATGCCGACGTGCTTGCCAACATCAACAAGCGTTTTAATGACTTCTCACTGGTAGCAAACGTGGGTGCCAGCATTGTGAACAACCGGTACGAAGATTTGAGCTATCGTGGCCCGATTCGTGAAAAGGGAATACCGAACGTGTTTAATGTGTTCGACCTCGACAACACAAAGAAGAAAGCCCGTCAGGACGAATGGCAGGAACAGACGCAATCTGTCTTCGCCAGTGTGGAAGTGGGATGGAAGAGTATGCTCTATCTTACACTGACCGGGCGAAACGACTGGGCTTCGCAACTTGCCAATTCTTCTACACCTTGTTTCTTCTACCCGTCCGTAGGACTTTCGGGGGTTATCTCCGAAATGCTGACTTTGCCGGAATTTATCGACTATATGAAGGTTCGTGGCTCTTTCAGTTCCGTTGGTATGCCTTATCCCCGTAATCTGACATCGCCCACTTACGAATACGATGAGGCTAACCAGCAATGGAAGCCCAAGACACACTATCCTATCAAGGACTTGAAGCCCGAGCGTACCAACTCGTGGGAATTGGGACTGGATATGCGTCTTTTCAAGGATTTCAGCCTCGGCTTTTCATGGTACTTGGCAAATACTTTCAACCAAACCTTCGACCCGAAAGTTTCCGTATCTTCTGGTTATAGCAAGATTTATTTGCAGACAGGATATGTGCGCAACTCCGGTGTGGAACTTTCATTGGGCTACGGACATACCTGGAACAACCATTTGCACTGGGAAAGTAATTTCACTCTCTCTCACAACAAGAATACGATAAAAGACTTGGTGACCAGCTATATTCATCCCGAAACGGGATTGCCTATCACACAGAATCGTTTGGATGTAGGCGGACTGGGTAAAGCACGATTCATCCTGAAGAAAGGGGGTACGTTGGGTGATCTTTACACACAGAGTGACTTGAAACGGGACAATAATGGCATGGTAGAGATCGATCCTTCCGGTGCGCTGACTACGGAAGACAACCTGCCGGACATTAAGCTGGGTAGTGTGTTCCCGAAAGCTAATCTGGCATGGAATAACCGCTTCGAATGGCGTGGTATCAGTCTAAGCGCACTCTTTACAGCACGTATCGGAGGGATTGCTTATTCTGCCACACAGGCGGCAATGGATCAGTATGGAGTGTCCGAACGTTCGGCACAAGCCCGTGACAACGGTGGTGTGTTGCTCAACGGTCGTACTCTCGTGGATGCTCAAACGTATTACAGCCTCATTGGAAACAGTAGCGGATTGCCGCAGTATTACACTTACAGCGCTACGAACGTGCGTCTGCAAGAAGCTAGTGTGGGTTATACCATTCCCCGCAAATGGTTGGGAGGTGTGTGTGACATCAATGTCTCTGTGGTAGGTCGTAACCTTTGGATGATTTACTGTCGTGCACCTTTCGACCCTGAAGCGGTGGCGAATACTGGTAATTATTATCAAGGCATTGATAACTTCATGTTGCCGAGTACCCGTAATATCGGCGTGAATGTGAAAATAAACTTTTAACCCGTTAAATCAGATCGTATGAAACAAGTGAAATCTTTCTTAAAGATATTCTCCCTGGGACTTCTGCTGGTGGGCGGAGCAGCCTGTACGGGCAACTTCGATGAAATCAACCGCAAGGAGTACGAAGTGACCAAGGATGAGCAGGGACGCGAAAACTACAATATAGGCTCTACCCTGCGAGGTTTGCAAGGGTTGGTGGTACCTACCAAAGAGCATCTTTATCAGTTTATTGAGGCTTTAGCGGCAGGTCCGTTTGCCGGGTATTATGGGACTACGCTCGTGCGTACCGATAAATTTGAAACTTATAACCCGTCTGTTGACTGGCAGGATAAGACGTATGGTGATATTTTTACCGAATCTTATCCGCTTTACCGCGATTTGCAGGATCAGAGTGATGATCCTGTGGCACTGGCTCTTGCCAAATTGCTGCGGGTAGCTATTATGCACCGTATGACGGATATGTATGGTCCCATTCCTTATAGCAAGGTGATAGACGAGCAGGGTAGTGTTTCGCTTAATGTGCCCTATGATTCGCAGGAAGCTGTTTACAAACAAATGCTGAAGGAACTTGATGAAGTGAGTTCCGTGTTGAAGGAAAATCTTACGATAGGTTCTGAAGCATTCCGTAAGTTTGACGATGTTTATTACGGTGACGTCAGCAAGTGGTATAAATTTGCCAATTCCCTGAAGTTGCGTATGGCTATCCGCATGGTGTATGTTGATCCTACTACGGCACAACAAGTGGCACAGGATGCCGTAGCAGCAGGGGTTATCACGGACAATGCCGATAATGCCGAAATGAAGGTGGAGGAAAACCGCGCCGCTATGGTTTTCAATGGCTGGTCCGACCATCGGATGGGTGCCGACTTGCTTTGTTACATGAACGGGTATCAGGACCCTCGACGGGAGAAGATGTTCACTCAAGTGGAAATCACGGAAACAGTTGGTGGTAAGCCGACGAAAGTGTCCGGCTTTGCCGGTATTCGTATCGGTATTGATGTGGTGAACAAGGAAAGCGTGATAGACCGTTATAGCAAACCGATTATATCTACTGCCAGTCCTTATCCGTGGATGAATGCGGCAGAAGTCACTTTCCTGCGCGCCGAAGGCGCATTGCGCGGCTGGGCGATGGGGGGTGATCCCAAGAGCCTGTATGAAGAAGCAATTGCTCTTTCTTTTGAACAGTACGGACTTCCTGCTACGGATGCCCTTTCTTATGCTGCCAATGCTTCCAACACACCGCAGGCTTACACTGACCCTGTGGATGGAACCTATTCAGCCGGAGCCGTCAGCAGCATTACTGTTGCCTGGCAAGAGGGTGATGAATATACCGAGAAGAATCTGGAGCGTATCATTACCCAGAAATGGATTGCTATGTTTCCTTCTACGGTAGAGGCATGGAGCGAATATCGTCGCACGGATTATCCTCATTTATTGCCTGTGGTAGTGAACAACAGTGGTGGTACTATTGACGATACGAAAGCTAAAATACGTCGCCTGTGGTATCCGCCCAGCGAATATTCCGGTAACCGGCAGTATATTCTGGAGGCCGTCGGTATGTTGGGTGGCCCTGATAATGGCGCTACTTCTCTTTGGTGGGACAAGAAACCGAGACCGTAGGGACATGAAACTGGAAATGTGAGAACTAGAAAACAAGAAGATATAGAAACTAAAACAAGAAGATATGAATATGAGAATTTCCATTGCTAACATCTTCACTCATCTGTTCCTGCTGCTGGCATTGCTTGCTACCGCTTCGTGCGGCGACTGGACGGATCAGAAAACTGTTGATATTGATCCGCAGCATGCCAAAGAACAGAATCCTGAACTTTGGGCTCGTTACATGGAGGCACTGCGTACGTATAGGCAAAGCAAACACTTTGTCACTTACGGTAGTTTTGATAATAGTGCCGAAAAGTCGAAGAATGAAGGTGATTACCTCCGTTCATTGCCCGACTCATTGGACATCGTAACTCCGACGCATCCCGAAAGCCTGACCTCTTATGACTGTGAGGATATTCTCCTGTTACAGGAAAAGAGTATCAAGGTACTCTATTTAGTGGATTATACCGCTCAAATGCCCGCCTTGACCGATGCTGCCAAACTGGGTGCCTGGTTGGATAAGGCCGTTGCTGCCGCTTCCCAGCTGGGTATGAATGGGTTTGCCATTAAAGGTACTCCTCTTTATGGAGGAACGGAGGCTGAACAGGCTGCCCGTCGTGAAGCGGCCAAATTAATCGTTTCCAAGCTTTCTACCGCTGTAGGCGATGGCAAACTGTTGGTATTTGAAGGTGATCCTGCCTTTATGGATGCCGCAGATCTGAATAAGCTGGATTATGTAGTCTTGAACACTGCTACGATTACCTCTGCCGTAGATTTGAAACTCTATGTGGCAGGCGTGATAGAAAACTTCTCAATCCCTAAAGAGAAACTATTGCTCTCCGCCAAGATCAATGAAAAGTTAGTGGATGAAGAAGGTGAAAAACTGGATGCTGTTACCGAAATGACAAACCGTGTTGTCTCTTTGGGTCCTGTAGGCGGACTTGCTATCTATGCTTTGGGTGATGATTATTATCATACGAAGATGAATTATGAGACTAGCCGGTTGGCTATCCAAATAATGAACCCGTCCAAATAAAGGGGGTGCAACTAAGAGAATATTTATTGTGAAACCTGTAAAACACTATAATGATATGAAAAATAATCCATTTAAATACTTCGTCTTTCTGATGCTGTCACTGCTGATGGTAGCAACGACGGGGTGTACTGAAGATGATATTTCCATGCCTGCCGGGCAATTGCCGGACGAAACGCCGATGAATAGCGTCGGAGGGCAGTTATGCAGTGGAAAAACTTTTTCGAGGATGATAACTATAGACTTGTATGAGGATGAAGAAGAAGGTGTAGAAGAAATAAGTTATGCGTTAACTAAGTCTGCCACAAATGCTGTTACTCTCAAAGTGGTTGCTGACGAAGCATTGGTAGACGCTTATAATGAGGAGTACAAAACTGAATTGGAAGTATTACCAATAGATAATATCAATTTAGAAAATGATGGTACACTTACCATAGCTGCCGGAAAACAAATATCCGCTCCTATTAAAGTTCTAATCTCAACTGAAGGATTAGAAGTTGGAAAACCTTATTTGTTGGCACTTACTGTTGCAAACATGGAAATGCAAACTGACAAACAAAAATTGTACTATAGAGTGTATATTCAAGAGAAAGTAACAACAATTGAACCTAATGCAGGAATGCCGCAGGAGATACCGGAACTATTGCCTAATCTGACTTCTGTATTTTATGTGAATACAGAAACATATCAACCGTTGATTGCCGGTGCATGGGGGGCTATGATTGGTAGGGAACTATATAGTTTGGGTAATATTGTTAATCTGAAGACAGCTACGATTGATTATGATGCTTCTAGCCAGCGTGCCATGTTTAAGTTAGGTGTTGATTTGAGTTATGTGTTGGAACATAGTGATAAGTATCTTCGCCCAATTCAAGCACATAATCGTAAAATATGTCTCTGTATTGAGAATGGAGGTAAAGGTGTGGGATTTTGCAATATGACTGATATGCAGATTATTGATTTTGTTCGTCAAATAAAGGCTGTGATAACACATTATAATTTAGATGGGGTGAACTTATGGGATGATGATAGTAAATATGGTAAAGCAGGAATGCCAGAAATGAATACGACCTCATATCCTAAATTAATTAAGGCATTGCGTGAAGTTCTTTCTGGTAAACTGTTGACATTGGTAGATAAAGGAAATGCGACGGAATATTTTTATGATGTAGCCAAATGTGGAGGCATTGAAGTCGGCAACTACCTTGATTATGCATGGCATGGTTACTTTTCCTCGTCGGAAGAATTACAAATTATTAATCCTAAATTGGAAGGAGGCGTACAAATTTATAGCAAATATACGCGCAGACCTATTGCTGGGCTAAACGAAACTTGTTATGGTAATGTAATTGTACCTTGTTATTCTGACAATAACCGTGAGATTAGAGATTTTGCTGCAAAGACTATAGCTCAATGGAAGTCTGCAGGAAATAAAAAGAGTGATATTTTAGTCTATGGGGATAATCTTATTGGTCAAGAATATGGTGGTTATGAAAATGCGGTTAAGACTATGATAGGTAGTTATAGTATTCTCCAATTTATGGATGATGGTGATGGTTGGGATTTTGTTAAGAATAAATTCATATACGGAGCTGTATATTATAAATCTGCTCCTCTGAATTATACTTTAAATGCAGGACCTGATATGAGTCTCTATAGAAAAGACTGGTAATTTTTCCTTTGAATATTATCAATAAATACTTTTCCATAAATAAAGGAAAAACTCGCTCTTTGACATATTGAAATTACCGTTGATAGTTGTCATTTGCAGTGGATTCTTTTCGTAAAAATGTAACTGCAATCTAAACTTATTGATTACTTCTGACCCCGATATATAATATGAATAGTTCGAGGCTATTTATAGCAGACATACAAGATGGATCAATTGCAGATAATTTAAAATAGAATATATGAGTTTAGAGGTCAGAAAAGTGATGCTTGACCGTGATTTGGCAGAGATGTATGGAGTGCAGACAAAAGTGCTTAATCAGGCTGTCAAACGAAATATAGAACGTTTTCCTTCTGACTTTATGTTTCAGCTTTCGAGTGAAGAAACCCAAGATTGGAGGGCACAATTTGTGACCTCCAATGCTATAAAAATGGAGTAAGACGTAATCCGTATGTATTCACAGAGTTGGGTGTAGCCATGCTTAGTAATGTATTGTATAGTAAAAGCTTTAATAGTATATCAGACGGTAATTTCGATATGTAAATTTGCCGTCTTTTTTGTGTTCGGACGGCTATATAAATAGGGCACATAAGTGATTTATGTTTTTGATTAAACTTAATATACGAACTGGTATGAAAACAAAAAAAATACTTCGAGGTATGCTTACTGTCATTTCACCGGCTATCATAACTACGGCCCTGTTGTTATGTGCCACCGGCTGTGATAATAAAGACTATAGCAATGCCTCTCCTTTCGATAATGTCGTCTATTTGGATGCAGCCAAGCTAAAGGACGTGTCCAACTTTACTTTTAACCGTACCATAGAGACGGGACAAAAGGAAATTTCCGCTTTGTTGGCACGTCCTGCAGGCGAGGATATCAATGTCGGTATTAAAGTAGACGCCTCGCTGGTGAATACTTATAACGCCCGCCTTGGCGCTAACTATACCATGCTTGATGCCAAGCATTATAAGTTGTTAGCAGGTCAGACTGTTATCCCGCAAGGTGAGATCAGTTCCAAACCTGTCACTATCGACTTCTCCGGTCTTACTGACCTTGAAATTGATGCAGGCTATTTGCTCCCCATCACTATCGACCAGGTGTCGGGTGGTATGGGTACACTAGGCGGTTCAAAGACTATTTGTTATGTGGTACGTCGTTCCAGTGCCATCACTACGGCTGTCAACTTGAAAAACAATTTCTTTGAGGTACCGGGCTTCGATAAGGATAGTCCTACGGCTGGTGTGGTGAATAACATGAAGCAACTTACCTACGAGGCTATTATACGTGTGAATAACTTCAAAAATGGTGTAGATGCAAGAGAAATATCTACGATTATGGGTATCGAGCAATATTGCCTGTTCCGCTTGGGTGATGCAGGTTTTCCGGCGCAACAGTTGCAATTCTCGTGCAATGAGATTAAATTTCCGAACGCTGATAACAGCAAGCTTTTGCAAGAAGGCGAATGGTATCATGTAGCGGTGACGTTTGATACAGAAAAGAAAGTGGCGGTTATCTACGTAGACGGTCGTGAACAGAGCCGTATTGAGGATTATGGTAAAGGAGAACCTATTAATCTGGGTATGCAGAATCGTGGTAAGGATTTCATGTTCAAAATCGGCCATTCCTATGGCGAACCTACCGATTTCTCCCGCCAACTCGATGGTGAAATCTGTGAAGTACGTGTTTGGAACGTGATGCGAACCCAGCAGGAGATTTTCGATAATATGTATAACGTAGATCCTGCTACTACCGGACTTTGTGCTTACTGGAAATTTAACGAAGGGCATGGCGACATTGCCGAGGATTACACCGGACATGGAAATGATGCTCATGTACATACATCGCCTGCTGTATGGCCGCAAGGCATTGAGGTGACGCAGAAGAACAAAGAATAGTTTTGGAATAAGAAAACAGGATGATAAAATGCCCCGCCAAGCAGAAATGTGAATTGCATTTCTATGACTTGGCGGGGCATTTAGTTGCTTTTATTTCTTATAATCCTGCAATAGTCCAATATCCCGTTCGGTTTGTGCCTTTGCGAGATAAGATCCCCCGATGCTTTAAATCCGCAATGATGCGCTCACACTGACGTTTACTCAATTTCAATGTATCTGCAATCTCTTTTACTGTGATTTTTGAGTTTTGTCGGATTAATTCGATTAACAAGATTTCGTTATCATTTGTCCCAACGCCGACATCAATGCCGACATTACCGACATCAATGCCGACATTACCGACATCAATGCCTAAATGAGTACCGGTATTTGAGTTGAGATTCATATTGACAAACTGCACCTGAAATGATAACCCTATCTCTTTCCAACGAAGTTTGATATTGGGATATTCTTTTAGTTCATCCGCAATCAGCTTCAAGCCGTTGCCCCATTGATCGATAATACCAAGACGTTTGAAGATAGGAGCTATGACTTTATTTCGTGCATCGCTCTGACGGCTCTCCATCGCAGCATAGTCAATGGATGGCGGCAGAAGCCCTGGACTTGTTATCTCTACCATATCATCATAAATCGCCACCTTAACATCTTTTCCTGTGAGAGAATAATCACGGTGTACTACTGCGTTACGGATAGCTTCACGAATTGCCTTAACTGGATATTCCCACCGAGAGACGGTATAAACTCCCTCAACGGTTGCCCCTTTGTTGATATGGCGAAGCACGAAGTTGTACGCCTCTTCAGCTTGTGTGGCAATATTGGTAGTAATACTCTTCTGGTCTATAAAATCTTCGGTTGTAACGCCTTTGAACCGGGCGCACTCTACTTTTGCATAGTGAAAGAGCGAGTTTCGTAAAGGATCGTCTGAAAATAAAATCAACGCATTTGTCGGGTACTCTGCTCCTTGCATGTCTTTAACCAGATCCAATTTTCTTAATGCTTGGTCAGATAGTTCTTCGCCTGTTTTTTCCTTGAACATAGTCTTAAAATTATCTATATTCAAATCATTTACGGGTTTATCTGGAATAACTTCGCTATCAAAAGAAATATTTCGCTTCCGACGTTCCAGTTCTGAAATGATAGATTCATCAGCAAGCCGATTAGTTGAACCTACGCGAATAAATGTTCCTTGTAACTTACCTTTATCTTTGAGATAATAAGGTGGCGTACTACCTCTGAAAACAGTCACCTGAATCAAATGTTTGTTGTCCTCACTGATAAATTTAATCTCGGGCAATATAGCGGGATAGCAACGATCAAAAATGATATTGCTTATTTTTTCCTCGATAGCCATCAATTTATCTTCATCCAATCCAACCACTTTACGAGGCTCGTCCGCCACACCAATATATAGGTCACCACCTGCATCATTGGCAAAAGCAATCATAGTTTTAGCCAGATCAGAATGTTCCGGCAACTCTGCCTTAAACTCCAATCTACGTCCTTCGGGTTGGTTTAGTATCTCTTGTAGGTTCATATTCTTAATTTTGCTCATATCCTTGTATTCAATCCCAAATATAGGAATTTATTTTGGAGAATAATGGGCAGGGATAGAGAATAGATAGTAAAAGCCTTAATAAATGAGCTCTGATGTATTAAAGATAAACTTCCTTTATCCTGTTAGTGAACTTCTTTTGCCTTAATAAACGTGAGTTCGACATAAAATCAAAAGATAGTAAGTTGCCCGTCATTGA
>NZ_DAWCXD010000063.1:0-28107 GCF_052357945.1 Bacteroides sp.
ATCGTATGCCGGGTGGGGTGGCACTCAACTACTGTACATCCAAAATGCTTGAAGACGGTTCGTTCCTCCGTATAGGAGACATCACGCTGGCCTACGCACTTGGAAAGAAAGTAGCCAAGAAAGTTGGTATGCAGAACATCAAACTGTTTGCTTCGGTCAAGAACCTTTGCGTATTTACCAAATATACGGGATTTGACCCGGAAGTAAACACTCGTCAGGGACAGACAGGCGACTTGATGCCGAGTCTCGACTACAGTGCTTATCCGCGCAATCGTTCTTATTCTGTCGGTTTTAATTTTATTTTCTGATTTGTTTAACACCCTGAATATTGAATTCCATGAAAAAATATATCATATTATTATTGGCTACTACGTTCCTACTCGGAACTTCCGTTTCGTCTTGTACCAATTTCTTGGAAGAGAAGCCGGAGTCTGAATTCGATGAAGGAACTTTCTATAAGACTGTCGAATCTCTGAAAGTAGGAGCAGTCGGTGCGTTTTCTACGCTGCGCTATATGTATAACGTCGGCACCAATACCCCGTTATTTGTCGGTATGGTAGGTACGGACGAGTGTATGTATCCCAATGAAACGAACCTGCGTGGTTTTATCGACCGCTACACATATACGCCTACCGATGGCTGTATCAAGCAATTCTGGTTTCGCTACTACCGGTTGATTACCGCCTGCAACACTGTTATCTACAAAGCACAGGGAATCGAAGGAGACGCTAAACTTATCAACCGCTATGTGGCTAATGTACGCTTTTTACGTGCATGGGGATATTTCAACCTGGTGCAGACTTTCGGAGCCGTGCCTTTGATGACCGATCATGTGACGGAGCTGACTTACGACATGGGACGTACACCGGTAGCAGAAGTTTATCAACTCATTGAAGATGATTTATTGTTCTGTTTGGGCGAAGATGTTCTGCCTAAAGAGATAGATGGCGGTTGGGCGAACTACTGGGCTGCCAAAACATTGCTGGCAAAAGTATATATAACGATGGCTTCGGCACGTGCCGCTGATCGTGTAACCGGTTACGAGCAGATAGAACAAACGGATGAAAAACTTTACGGTGATGCATTGGCACTGCTGCAAGATGTAATCACCAACAGCGGACGTGATCTGGAACCGGTCTACGGAGATGTCTTTAAAATTGAAAATAAGAACATCAATAAAGAGACGATTTGGGAAATACAGTTCAGCGCACAGAATCCTTATGGCTCACAATGGCCGAAAGAATACGGTGCCCGTGCAATCAATACCGACGGACAGAAACTTTACGGTGGCTGGCGTACAAATGCCATTGCCGGACAATGCAACCTTAAATATGTTCCCTCATTCTGGAACTATTATGATGCCAATGGTTACGACAAGCGTCGGGAGTGGAATCTGGCCGATTATGTGATTGACTTTGATAAGACCAATAATAGCCCGATAGCACAGAAACCCATGACGGAGCTAAGCGGTAAACCGCAACCCGGAGACAATGCGAAGTCTGTAACGAACAGTGGTGTCACCAAATATCGTTGGGGAGCTACCTGGAAAGATGAACATACCAACTTTGTGTATTCCAACTGTCCGAACAATATCCTCGTACTGCGTTTTGCCGATGTACTGCTGATGTATGCCGAAGCCGATTTGATGTTGAACAACGGTTCACCGTCCGACGAGGGTGTGGAAGCAATGAATCGCATCGTGCAACGTGCCCGCGGATTAAATCAGGGAGTTGCTGTCACTGAAGACGATACCCCCGGATTTGGGAATTACGATACGTATACACTCGAAGATGTTTTGTTGGAGCGCGCCCGTGAGCTTTGCTTCGAACGCTGGCGTTGGTATGACCTCGCACGTACCGGTATGCTTGAGCACTTCCTGGAAAACCGTAATGGTTTTAGTACGACGAAAACCAGCTTCGACAGTGATAAGAATTATTTGTTCCCCATTCCGTTGAGTGAGATACAGATCTCGACGAATAAAGACGGAATGTATCAGAATCCTAATTATTAATGGGATGGCAATTATGCTTCTTTCTGTTTTAATAAGACGGGATATTGCAGAACTTGATAAAACTAACAGTCTGTCCGGATATTCCCTTGGGGAGATTTAATCGGGCTTTAAAAATCTTGAATCAATGAAACAAATAAAATATTTATCCTTTATCCCTTTTCTGGCTCTTCTCTGCTTGATGACGGGATGTGAAAATGACAAAGATGTGTATTACCCTTATGTCAATGTTCCGCTTACTACGCACAATCCGGTGCTCGTTGAGGGCGAAGTCCTGCATATCGGTATTGGTTTGGACGGTGTGAATTATCGTGTAGAGAGTGATAATGAGGATGTGGTGACTGCCGAGGTGGTTGGCAATGAGATACTGTTGACAGGCGGTGACATAGGTAGCACCATCGTTCGCCTTTCGGATGATAGCTACAATCGTGCTCTCATGACGGTTGAAGTACGTAAACTTCAGGAACTGACACTCGAATCGCTCCCGGAGGGAGTGGAAGTATTGCGTCTGGATAATGACGGCGTTATTCTTCGTGAAATGAAAATCCTGACCGGTAATGGCGGTTATACAGTAACCAATTCTGCTCCTGAAGCCATCAGTGCTGAAATTGTGGAAGACCCCGACGTAACAGGAGGATATAAACTGATACTTGGCGGTAAAGCAAATGTCAATCAGGCAACGATTACTGTGACAGATTCCCGAAACAAGTCAGCTACTCTTAAAGTGCGGGTGACGAATCCGATTCGTCCTGTTCTGTTTGATAAAGAGGGGATTCTTGAGGGAGAATATGTGTACGAGGGTACGCCTCAACAGATTTCTTTCAATATCACTTCCGGTAATGGCGGTTATACCGTTAAATCTTTGAATGAAGGGGTAGCTACTGTGGCAATATCCGGCACCACAGTAACTGTTACTGTGGTAGGTGACGGTGGTACAACCATTACTGTGACCGACCAGGAAAAGGAAAGCCGTTCCATAGATTTATGGGTACCGCTCAATCTTGACGACCCGACGCCACGTATTTATTGGGATGGTTATCGTGCCGATATTAACACGGCCGGAGTTTCCAGTACCGGATCTTATGCAACGCCAAAAGATATGTACTGGTATCAACAAAACGGTGAAGTGAAAGATACATATTATGTTTACTTTAACGGTGGTTGGGCAAACAATTTAAATTGTGTGAATGCTGCCAACCGTAATCCGAAGTTTGAAACGACTATCAATGACACTAAGACTTCGTATACAGACAAAGCAGCCTCTGCCGTTAAACTTACCGAGTTTATTTTGGAAAAACGTATCGGTACAGGTCCGACGAGCCATCCGCATATCTATTTCATCTCTTTAAAAACAGAAGATGGTAAGCGTGGATTTATAGTGCATCGTTGGAATGAATAATAAAGACAAATAGGTTCTTAGTTTTTTTTCAGGGTATGAATATGAGGGTCGGATGCTGTATTGCTCCGGCCCTCTATGTTTTGATAGAGCATACAAAATTAGAGGCTGCCTTTCGGTAATACCACGAAAACAACTATCTTTGCTAACTGTTTATTATACACATAACCTAACAATATTATGCAGTATGAACTATAATTTTGATGAAATAATAAACCGTCATGGTACAGATTCCGTAAAATGGGATGCAGTAGAGAATCGTTGGGGGCGCAATGACCTGATTCCAATGTGGGTAGCTGATATGGATTTCCGCACAGCTCCTTTTGTCATAGAGGCTTTGAAAAAACGCCTGGAGCATGAAGTACTCGGATATACATTTGCTTGCAAAGAATGGTCGGAGTCTATTATTAACTGGGTGAAGGATCGCCATGGTTGGGCGATTCGTGAAGAGATGTTGACTTTCACTCCCGGTATTGTTCGCGGCTTGGCTTTTGTGATCCACTGTTTTACGCAAAAGGGAGATAAGATAATGGTAATGCCCCCTGTTTATCATCCTTTCTTTTTAGTCACTCAAAAGAATGAACGTGAAGTGGTATTCAGTCCGTTAGTCCTGAAAGATGAACAATATTATATTGATTTCGACCGCTTCCGTCAAGATATTCAAGGATGCAAATTGCTTATTCTAAGCAACCCTCATAACCCGGGTGGACGTGTATGGACCAAAGAAGAACTGTCTCAAATAGCCGATATCTGCTATGAAAGCGGCACATTGGTTATCTCTGACGAGATTCATGCTGACTTAACCCTGCCTCCATACAAACATCCTACCTTTGCTTTGATTTCAGAGAAGGCACGGATGAACTCTCTTGTCTTTATGTCTCCCAGCAAAGCATTCAACATGCCGGGATTGGCTAGTTCCTATGCAATTATTGAGAACGACGAACTTCGTCACCGTTTCCAGACATATATGGAAGCAAGCGAGTTTAGCGAAGGACATCTCTTTGCTTATTTAAGTGTAGCAGCTGCTTACAGTCATGGTACAGAATGGCTGGACCAAGTGGTAGCATATATTAAAGGAAATGTGGATTTCACAGAAACGTATTTGAAAGAACATATTCCTGCTATCAAGATGATCCGTCCGCAAGCCTCTTACTTGATTTTCCTGGATTGCCGCGCATTGGGACTCAATCAGGAAGAACTGAATCGTCTTTTTGTAGAAGATGCTCATCTGGCGCTGAATGATGGAACAACATTCGGTAAGGAAGGCGAGGGATTTATGCGGTTGAACGTTGCTTGTCCGCGTGCTACGCTGGAAAAAGCATTGAAACAGTTGGAGCAGGCTGTAATGGATTTAAAATAGTCTTTTAAGTCCATTCCCCGGTTCGGAAATAGAATCAATCCGTTCAGGGGATGAAGCTATATTTCCTGTCTCACTCTTGCTTTTTACTATTTAATTTTGTATCTTTAGTGCTTCTCATCTTCCCAAAGACAGGTAATCATATTACAAAGTGACCAATATCATCTTATAAGGTGATATTGGTCACTTTGCAATGTGCCTATTGTCCCATTGTAACGGGACGACTTACCGACTGCATAAAAAACTACTAATCTTTGCACTGAAAAGTCTTAATCTTTGCACTGAAAAGTCTTAAGTACAAGATTGAAAAAATAGTTTGTTGCGGTATGATGATATGACAATGCCTCAACTATGGCATCACATTTACCGGAATCAGCCGTACCTCACTATTCAAGCCGGAGGGCAATGGACTCCAATGTCCATAATTGGCCGGACGATAGTTCAAATCAACAATATTGATTTCTTTGAATTTGCGCCACTGCACTCCCTGCCTGTCTAATTCTGCAATTCGATTCGCAGGGAGATTCGTGACTTCTATCTCGATGTGGTTTTTTCCGGGTTTTAAGAACTGGCCTACCTTTAGTTGATAAGGCACTGCCCATGCGCATCCCGCTTCCTGTCCATTGATGCGGACACGGGCACTTTCGCGTACATCTCCCAAATCAAGAATCCAGTCGTCAGCCTGCAAAGCCGGCAATTCGATGTCTAAGGAATAAACACCGGTTCCCATGTTCGTTTGGGCTGCCGGATGATCGATATGGGTCCATGAACAGGGGCGATCTATATCAAATGTCCCTTGAATTTCCGGTTTGCTTTCGGCGAAGTGTAGCTTCCAACCATGATCCAGACGAAGACTGAAAGGTTGCTCTTTGACATACTTCCACGGTTTGGATGCCTGCAAAGGTTGTTGATATGTTTGCAGAATAATTGATTCACCGGATTTTAGTTGTAGATAGACTTGTGTTTTTCCGTCTGCCTGTTTTACTTTAGCTTCACCACATTCTCCGGTCATGGGATTGAAGAGAGCGGCTGCGGCTGCATTCGTTCCCAATGTGATCCAACCGTCCACTCCTTTGTTTTGCAAGGAAGAGATGAAATAGTGGTGTCCCGTATCATTCACTCTCCGGATCGCTTGTAGTCCGAATTTGGTTTTCATTTCTTCGGGAGAGATATTGCAGCTGGCCAATGTGCGTGCATAATCCGTTCCAGTGATAATCTTCCCCTTTCCGATTGGAGTAACGGTTGTTTCCGAGAAAGAAACAGCCGGAAGTTGCCGGATCGTATGCTGGTAACTTTGGCGTTTTTGTTCCAACTGACCGTATCCCGGTACATCTGTCGGATAATTTTCGAGGAATACGATAGTAGCTCCCTGTTTGGCAAGTTCATAAAGATGTGCCAATACATCACTCGGCATTAGGTGTGCAGCAGGCACTACCAACGCTTTGTAGCCCGTTCCGCCCGAAGTAACCAACTGTCCGTCTTTGAAACGTGTACTGCGAATAAAGTTATCGGAAATATAATCCCCGTCATACCCGCTGTTGTTGATGCGATGGATAGCGTCGATAAACTTAGGAGCCAGTTTATCCATGTGGTGTATCGTGAATAATAACAATCGTCCCGGCTGCTCATTCCACATATCATATACCGGAAGATAAATCAGGAAATCATTATCCGGCCGTCCCATTTGCAGAAAACTCTGGCAACGGGTGATATAGTTGAAGAATGAAGGAGTATCACGCCAAATACTGTTTGTCGGACTCATATTGATAGAAGCGTAGAACAACCATCCGGGCCATTCGGCTTCTTTCGGAGAATACGGAGTGCCGTGGAAAAACATGTGATTGACACCGGAAACAAACATCAGATCCATATCCGGTTTGCATTGCGATAAAGAAGTGCGGAAATGCTCCGTCAGCCACGTGAATGTTTCGGAAGAAGTGTACGTCTTTCCTGCAATATGAGCACCTGAAGAAGCATATTTCAGCATAGACAGGTCCGAATCATTCTTTTTAGTTAAAGAATCCTGACGCAATCCTTCGATATGGAATTGCGACAGTCCGAAACCCTCACATTCGGGAATATCCACGGCAGCATAAATATCAATCAGATTGCCGGGCGAACCATGTGCCTGGTTGCGGGTGATACTGCCGTTCTTATGTGCCCAATCCGTCCACTGGCAGGTAAAGTTTTCCAATAACAAATCGGAAATCGTTTCCCGGTAATCGGATACGATACGTCTGCTGACTTCCGGACGACTTTCGTCCAGAAATTCGGGGAAATGTTCTTCCAGTTTGTATCCCCGGCGACGGGCGAATTGTTCCAGGAAATCGTCTGTCCAATCTGCCTGATATACTTCGTAAGAGTCGTTGAAGAATGTATGGGGATAGCTCGTCTTGCTGCTTTTGAAAGCACGGTCAAAACGGGAAAGATAGTTCTTTACAGCTTTCTTTGAGAGATGGTTCATTACATATCCCTCACCTCCGGGAGCGGCACGTTTCACTTTCTGTCGTGTCTTACCGATATAAAGAGCTACGATTTTCCATTTGCCCGCAGGTGCTTTCCATTGTAGCTTGTCTTTTTTTACGTGGGCGGTCAGGTTGATACATTTACCTTTCTCATCGTAAGCCATCACCCGGCTTAGTACGGAATAAGCCTGTTGCTTAGGGTCGGTCACGTTGATATCTTGTTCAATCTCTTTGCCTCCCTCTAGGTTGTATGTCTGGAAGATAGCCTTAGTGGCTGCATCTTCAATACTGACTTCCGGTCCGCCGAAAGGCCATCCGGTTCCGGTATTCATGTCAATCTCGATACCGGTACGCTTTCCTTCCGCCTGTGTATGTTTGAGAACTTCCATCCAGCGGGGAGAGAGAAATTGAATCTCGTTCGCATCATTGCCCTGCACACCATAGATGGGAGTAATTTCTACCGCCCCCATTCCGGTGCGTGCATATTCTTCCAGATTGTATGTCAGGTTCTTTTTGTCTACGGCACTTCCCAGCCACCACCATCTGGCACCGGGACGTGCTTCCACCGGAGCATCCGGCCATTGCTGTGCTTGCATTACTCCACCTGCGGCAAGCAGGCAAAGGACTATCCATTGTCTTTTATTCATCATTCTTTCGGCGTATTATAATATTCTATGTTTTCTGTATCATCGGTAACAAAGAGTGGCCGTCCGTCCGGCTGTTCAAAGTGGAAACGAACACCGTCGAAGGTAATATTCCGTGCATGACGGATATAAAATCCTTTAGCTGGAATCGTGCCGAACATCCACGGTTCGGGATATACTTTTTCCTGTTCGGGCGGAACTCGTTTACCATCTTCTTCGCTGTACCCACCTTTATAATAGAGGTGAATATTACGCAAAGTCACATCCTCGATACAGGCTCCCGGTACGCCGCTGATGATAGAAGCATACCGGCTGTCGGCACTCCATACATTGATATCGCTGATAAGAATACGTTTCATGGTGCCCACAGGAGTGCCTTCAGGACTGCGCATACGTGCGCCCAACCGGAGGAAAATAGGTGCGTTGACTATATTTCTCATTGTAATATTACTGATTACAATATCTTCCAGATGTCCTCCGTCTACCGTTTCCAATGCCAATCCACGGCAATGTTCAAAGATACAGTTCGTAATCGCAATATTGCGGAAACCTCCACTACTTTCTGTGCCGAGTTTGATGCGTCCCGTACGGAAACCATGATCGGGAGCCTGCGGTTCGTCCAACTGCCAAGTGCCGTCCATTACACTGCCTTTGTCAAAGCCGCTGACATAACAATCACTGATCGTCACATTTTCCGTATCTTGGAAGCGTCCTAATCCATAAGAGGCTTTCAATACAATGGCATCATCCCAAGGGGAGTTCACCGTGCATTGGCTGATACGTACGTTCCGGCAGCAATCAATATCGAAGCCATCCCGGTTGGTGTCTACTTTCAGATTCAGAATCGTCAGATGATCCACTCCGGTAGCCAACAGGGCGAAATGCCCGCAATGCAGCATGGATAAATCTTTCAGGGTCACATTTCTGCAATCTTTCAGGCTGATCGCCTTATTGCCTACACCCGGCAGGCGGCTCTCTTCACGGGTCAAGCCTTTGCCGTAGATTAAGCCGGGACCACTGATCGTAATATTCTCCAGCCCGATTCCCCAAATTAAAGAGTTTTTCCAATGGCTGTGACCGAAATCCTGATACTTATTATGTTCATTCGGTTCGGCGGTATCATATCCTTCTTCTTTTCCGGGAAAGGCGGCAATAATGCGGGTGCCCTGTTCCAGATAGATATGAATGTTACTTTTTAACCGGATGGAATAACACGCATATTCTCCCGCAGGTAGATATACTGTGCCTCCTCCGGCCTGTGCGGCCGCTTCAATCGCACGATTGATGGCAGGCGAATCAATCGTTTTCCCATCCGCTTTGGCTCCGAAGTCCATTACATTATAAATGGCTGCATGTAGATAGATACAACCTATTAACAGACTGAATAATAAATAGATCCTTTTCATTTTTTGTCGATTTTGGCAAAAATATCCGGTAACATATAGTAGTTGTAATCCGCTTTTTCATTCTGTTCGTAGAAACAGAAGTAAAGCCGGAAAGGCTTGCTTCCTTCGTTTCGGGAAGAAGCCGGGGAGAGACTGCAACGTCCGGCCAGTACAGGGCGGTCGGTTCGTTTGCCTGATTCGTAAAGCATCAGGGGAGTTGCATCCTTATGTCCGTCACTCAAGCGAATATCATCGGTAGGAGTGACAGCCTGCAGCGTCCGTAATTGCATACTTTCTCCGTAGTAGCAAGTGAAGGCTTGTCCCTCCACGCTGAATACATTGATGTCCGAATCCGGTTGGCAATCGCCGAAACTCCAAAATAGGGCATCGGCTTCCGGAGCAGAGGCGACTTCTACTTCCAGGATAAATCCACGACTATCGGGCAGTGCTTTCCATTGGAAGGACACTCCCTGTATCTTTTCTTTAGGCTTTAGCCAGTGGCTTTCATTTCCTTTTGATATACCCAACCGGAAAGTGCCGGCAGGTGGCGTCAGTGCTTGTGCTTGCGCATCAATGAGCAAGATTACCAGCAGTACGATGGTCAGGAGATGTCTTAACATAGTTGAAGTTGATATTACTTTGTTCATTCTCTTTTAGTTCAATGACATTCTTTTCTTCTGTCTTTAATGTGATTTCAGATAAGTTGAAATTCTTCGTATAGCAGATTTTGCCAGGTTTGTCGGTCTGCGCTTCGATGGCATAAAGATAGAAATTTTCCAGACGTAACGAGTCATTCCATCCCGAAGCGGAGATAAATTCGTCCACATTTTCCGCTTTTACCTTTGATACGTAGACATTGCGGAAACGCGGATAACCTTTTTCGGGAGGCATTACTGGAGTCAGCATGATTCTCCAGTGCTCCGGGATTTCTTTCCCTTCATACTCTTTGGGTAAAGTGCTGTAACTGTAACTGGGGTTCCAGTTCAAGTCCGCCGCCAGTACGTGACGGACGTTTTCCGCTTTTACTTCGGTCATATAAATGTTTTCGATTGTTCCTCCGCGGTTCATGGCGCTTTTCAACCGCAGTACAGCGGAGGTGCCGATTGCTTCCAGATTATATCCCAATACATTCCGTATGCTACCGGAAGTTTCGCTTCCGCAGGTGATAAGTCCGGCACCTTTGCGGGCGATGCAATTGCGTATGACCACATTTTCCGTAGGAAGGTTCACCCGCAGTCCGTCTGCATCCCGTCCCGATTTGATACAGATATTATCATCGTTACAGTCTACATCGCAGTTTTCGATCAAGATATTGCAGGAAGAATCAATGTCGATACCGTCCGTGCTCGGACCGTGTCCACCTATATTGTTGTTGATGGTCAATCCGTCTATCGTGCAATAATCGGAGTAAAGAATCTGACATCCCCAAAAACCGGTACGCATCAGGGTAAATCCTTTCAATGTAATGTCCGAACTACGTTCTATGAGGATGCCCCGTACCCGTTTACAGTCGTAATCCACAATCCAGCGCAATCCTTTTGCTTCGTATTCTTTCCGCATTTCCCAATATTTATCCCAAAATACTTTTCCCCGGCAGTCCAGCGTTCCTTCTCCGCTGACGGAAGCGTTCTTTTCATTGACAATGTTGATAACTGCCGCGGGCCATGTCATCTCGATTCCTGCAATCCGCGAACGGAATTCGGGATAATGATGAATGGATGGGCTGGCCAGTAAAGTCACCCCTTTGTCCAGTTGCAGGTTGACACCGCTTTTTATGAACAGTGCGCCAGTCTGATAATATCCCGGCTGGAGAACTACCGTTCCTCCACCGATGACGGCACAACTGTCAATTGCTTTCTGGATAGCTTCCGTGCTAAGCACCGTGCTGTCTGCTACTGCGCCAAAAGAATTAGCGGATAAAGTTACATTGTTTCCGGGCATTTGCCGGCTGCCTACACTGTCGGCCCACGACAAATCCGGTTGCTGCGGAACCTGCCCCCATTCGAAGCTGTTGTTTCCTGCCTGTTTAGCCGTTGGGGTGGCGCAAGCTGCTGTCAAAAGTGTGCCTGCCAATAGGAACAGGGGGAAGATGCTTTTGGTTTTCATATTTATCTAATGCCTGATTCTTAATACTTAATACCTACTACTTATCTCTTAATTTCCGTCCGGTTTTTCAATTTCCGTGAATGGTGATTCGTTCCAGTGGAAACCATTTACATCGTCCGGCTGTGCCGGATTATAGGACGGGTCTATTTTCAGGTGTTTAGCCAGTTCCGGTACGGCTTTCTTCATTCCTTCAATCACACATTGGGCTATTTGATAGGCTCCGTATGGATTGAAGTGGGTGTTATCCTCAAAAGCTTTGGTCTGTCCCGGATAAGTGCCTGCCGGATAGTGTACGAAAGCACGTTTCGACGTTTCTGTTCCCAAAGCTTCATAAAGTGTACGGGTCATTTCGTTGAGATCGATCAACGGAACATTTTCTTTAGCTGCCAGCCAGCGCATGGCTTCCGGATAATCTTCGTGTGTGTCACGGATATGTCCGGTTGCGTCGAAACTCCGGCGTTGGGTGGGAGTGACCAGTACAGGGTATGCTCCCCGTGTACGGGCTTCATCAATAAATGTTTTCAGGCTGGTCATAAAAGAGTAATAAGCTCCTTTGCCCGGCCCTTTTTGCTTTTGGTCGTTATGCCCGAATTCCATGAAAAGATAATCTCCTTTCTTTATCTGGCTCAATGCTTTTTTCAAACGTCCTGCGGCAATAAACGTATTGGCAGATTCGCCCGATTCCGCATAATTGGCGATACAAACGTCCGTACCGAAAAAATGAGGTATCATTTGTCCCCAGCTGGCCCATGGCTCGTTGTCCTGGTCGACTACGGTACTGTTACCGCATAGAAAAACGGTAATCACCGACGGATCGGCAGGCTCGATACTGATACTCTGGCATACGGGTGCATCGCCGTTAAATTCCAGCGTCAGTTTATCGTCCCAGTTCAGTTTGGCCTTTTCGCGGGGTTTGATTCGTACGGATTCTTTTTCGGAAATGCGGGGATTGCGTTTGTTGATGATAAATGTTTCATCTACGAATTGTCCCTTTTGGGTCGCAAGGTTATCAATGAATAGTCGGCGTGACTCGCCTCTTACAGTGGTCACTCCTGCCTGTTTCTTGTTTCCCAGGCGAACGGTTACTTGGTAGTTACCGTCCGGCACACGGACAGAAAAGAAGAAGGGTGCCTTACTGCCTTTTTCGGGAGTAGCGACGAGATCATATCCATATCCCGTCTCCTCACTGTAGCGGGGAGCATCTGCCAACTGGTATGTTTGGGCTTTCTCCTGTGCATGGATATTTGCCGTAGCCAAGAGTAGCAAGCCTATGATCGTAGTTTTCATGTAAATAATATTAATGTATATGATTTGATGGGATGCAGGGTGTGCCTGATAATTTCCCATTTAGTTAATTTTCGGTTTGAGTTCGTCAGGTGAATCTTTGGTATAAGATTTCACATCTCCCGCCACTTTGGTGAATAATGCCTGTATCAGCTCCGGAGCTATCTTTTCTGCCGGACGGAAAGCATCCGAATTCATATAATCCAGGATTGCTTTATGCATCTGGCGGGCAACGATTCGTTTTTCCGGTTGGGAAGTAATGTCCATACTGGTCATCATCAATTTACCGTTCAAGACCTTTGCTTCGAACAACATGCCGATTTTCCGGCTGATAAACCAGGTATCAATACTTTGAACCGTTGGTTGGAATGTTGCCGGGAAGTCGGTGAATTGCATCACCTGCGCTTTGTTCAGCAGTTCCCACCATTGCAGGTTGCTATGATACTCAGTAGGGAATTCGCGGAAAAGAGGGTGATATTCATTCAGGAAAATACCGGTTGTGTGCGGCGGACGCATCTTGAACCAGGAAGTATTCCAGAATACGGGAGTGAAGTATTGTTTGACTTCTTTGCCGTATTGTATCTTTCCGGCAGCCGTAATCAGCACATTTCCTCCGTCTTGCAATACAGCCAATGCCTTGGCATCCAAGGTGTCGGTGGTATATACTGTTCCTTGTACCAGTTCCACTTGTGCCGGATATACCCAGAAATCCCAGTCGTTTACGGCATCACTGCCTTCGATACGTACTTCCAGATTTAGTTTCTGCGGTGTGTCGATTGCTTCCAGAGCCATATCTACACTACCCAGAGAATAAAGATTTCCGATGGGAATGTGATGGGTGCCGACAGTTCCATGAGCATATACTTTTCCGAATTTATCCTTAATGGTATATACTGTTTTTGCACTTTTCAAGGGAGCAGCTCCGAAATGAGATACTTCAATGTCGGCATGGAATGTTTCATTGTTGGCATATACAAATTTAGGAATACGTGCCAAAGGTACGGTCGGACTGCAAAAGCGTCTGAACTGTTCTGCGTTGATATATCCTTTTTCTTCAAAGAACACGTCCAGTACACCGACTAATGCAGTTCCCTGACCGGAATAATCATTGAGAGCCAGCAACTGAAATCCCGCATAGTCCGGAGTACGCAAGGTCTTTTCAATCTCATGTTTGTAGCAGAGTGCCTGCAATTTGCCCGAAGCCATCATAAAGTCGTGACTCTGGCTTCCCATGTGGTTATCGTTCAGAATATCCCGGAAGATTTCAAAGTTCTTCGCTTTGTTGACTCCGGTATATTTACGGATCTCATTGAAATTCGGGAATACGCACCATTGACCTGTTTCGTGTGATACATACGGTTGTTTCACCGTGTCGATTCTTGCACGATAATCCGATTCACTTTCCGGTTGCGCACCTGCCCAACTAAGTCCGCGTGCGCCGGCTTTCACATGATACTCATTGTGAGGTTGCCATTGCCAGCTGTTTCCAACGGAGGCTCCTGTGTATACACGACGTGGATCGGTTGCTTTCCAATAATCCACGAACTTGCTGACCCATGCCACCCAACGACCGGAAGGCTCATTGCCGCAAGCCAGCATGCAGTAAGAAGCGTAATTCCCATATTCTTTGGTCAGTGCAATGGTTTCGTCCATCAGGTATTTGTCAATCGGTTGTCCGTTACCTAGTCTTGGACCGTGGTTCGGCCAGCTCGGTCCTTCCGGTTGCAGATAGAAACCGACCAGATCGGCAGCGATGAAAGCTGCTTCCGGCGGACAGAAGGAGTGGAAGCGCATGTGATTCAGACCATAGTTACGACAAATGCGGAACACCCGTTCCCAAGAAGTTACATCCATCGGCGCATAGCCTGTCAATGGGAAATCACAGTTTTCCACCGTACCGCGAAGCATCGTTTTGCGACTATTTACATAGAACCATTTCCCTTCTATCTTGAAATCACGCATACCGAACTGTACTTGTCGCGTGTCAGTTTGCTTGCCGTTGGTCAATTTTGCCGTCAGTTTATAAAGTGCCGGACTGAATTCATCCCACGTCAGAAACTCTTTTCCCATCGGAAGTTCCATTTCCACCGGATTATCTCCCGGACGGATGTTGAAACTTTGATGTACGGGAGCCACTTTGTGCTGAATGTCCGTGTTAAAGCTCTCGGCGGAAAGGGTGATCTCTCCCTTGGTGGAAGAAGCAGACTGTATATTCATGCGAACCAGCGCTTTCTGATTGCTCAAATCGGGATATACCTGAATGTCTTCTAAATGGATTTTGGGAGTAGCTTGTAATTCGATTCGTCCGACGATACCGTTCCAGTTACCTTGTGTCTGGTCGGTGATACTGTGAGAATCTGGACCTACATTGATTTCTTTGATTCTATTATCGATACGGATGGTAATCAGGTACGTTTTTCCGGGAGTGGTTGCAGCAGTCAGGTCATAGACATGAGGAACACAAAGACTGTTTTGCATACCAAGCTCCTGCTGATTTACCCATACAGTAGTTTCGATGTGCGGACGTTCCAGAAAAAGAGTGATTCTTTCTCCTTTCCAGTCAGCCGGAATTGTCACTTTCTTTTGATACCAGGCCACACCTACATAATGTTTGTCGGGAGTCAGAAAGAAGGGTAGCTTTACTTGTCCCTCTATCCTGTATTTTTCCATATATGGGTTGAAGTAGTAAGAACTGTCGTAGAGGCTTCCGGTCCATTGGGTACGGACGGTCACTTCATCTCCTTTCAGTTTTTCGGGCATGGAGCCGGGCAGGTTGATAGAATCGTCGAGGGATCTTTTGAACCATTGTTCCTTGACGCCGGTATCTTCCCGGTCTATCCGGAAATTCCATTTGCCGGATAAGCTGAAAGAGTGATTTTGCCCCGCTACGGTCAGTATGGAGATAGATACGATAGCAATACTTACTAAAAGTCGTTTCATGATATATAGAGTTGATATGTTTTTCATTCTTTTTAAAATCTGCCGCTAAAGTAGAGCTTTTTAAGGGTTTAGTAAATAGAAAGATGTACAGATACATAGAATATTGTATCAAAATGGACTTATAAAAGCGTTCGTGTACAAAACTACATGGATTTGAAATATTGTCCATGCTCTTTATCTTTGAGGAGGGGCGGAGATGCCTTATCTTTGCAAGGTAAACTTTTTAATCTTAATAAGGAACCATGAAAAAAGTAGTAATCTGGATAGCTCTAAGTCTTTGGTCGGTGATGACAATCTTTGCCGGTGAGACAGCTTACCTCTTTTCTTATTTTATCAATGACAGTAAAGACGGACTGCATTTAGCATATAGTTATGATGGATTGAACTGGCTGCCTTTACATGGCGGACGTTCTTATCTTACCCCTGCGGTTGGTAAAGATAAATTAATGCGTGACCCCAGCATTTGCCAGTCGCCGGACGGAACTTTTCACATGGTCTGGACTTCCAGTTGGACGGACCGGATTATCGGATATGCCTCTTCACGCGATTTGGTTCATTGGAGTGAGCAACAAGCAATCCCTGTGATGATGCACGAGCCGGATGCACATAACTGTTGGGCTCCCGAACTGTTTTATGATGAACCTTCACAAACTTATTATATCTTTTGGGCAACTACGATTCCCGGCCGTCACAAAGAAGTGGCTACCAGTGAAAGTGAGAAGGGACTGAATCATCGTATTTATTATGTAACAACGAAGGATTTTCGTACTTTCTCAAAGACGAAGATGTTCTTCAATCCAGATTTCAGTGTGATTGATGCCGCTATTGTGAAAGACCCGAAGCGGGAAGACTTGATAATGGTAGTCAAGAATGAAAATTCCAATCCGCCGGAAAAGAATTTGCGTGTGACGCGTACAAAGAAGATAGAAAAAGGATTCCCGACCAAAGTATCGGCACCTATTACAGGAAAATATTGGGCGGAAGGTCCGGCTCCTCTTTTTGTAGGGGATACGCTTTATGTCTATTTTGATAAATACCGTGACCATCGTTATGGAGCTGTTCGTTCTTTGGACTATGGTGAAACATGGGAAGATGTGTCCGATCAGGTCTTTTTTCCGAGGGGGATTCGTCATGGAACGGCGTTTGCGGTGGATGCCTCCATTGTGGAGTCACTGATTGCCGACCGGAACTATAATCCGCTTATTCCCGATAATCTGGCGGATCCGTCTGTCTCCAAATTTGGTGATACCTATTATCTTTATGGCACTACCGATCTGGATTACGGACTTGGACGTGCCGGAACTCCTGTCGTATGGAAATCGAAAGATTTTGTGAACTGGAGTTTCGAAGGTTCCCATATCAGTGGATTCGACTGGTCGAAAGGATATGACTACACGAATGGTAAAGGTGAAAAGAAAAAGGGCTATTTCCGTTATTGGGCGCCTGGAAAAGTGATTGAGCAGGACGGCAAGTTTTATTTATACGTTACGTTTGTGAAACCGGATGACAAGGTGGGAACTTATGTGCTTGTAGCTGATCGCCCGGACGGTCCTTTCCATTTTACTGCGGGACAGGGGCTTTTGCCTCCCGGAGAAGAAGTTACAGATAGCCCGGCTGTCGTTGATGATATTGACGGAGAACCTTTTATTGATGACGACGGTTCAGGATATATCTTTTGGCGTCGTCGGAATGCGGGACGGCTTTCTGCGGACAGGCTTCATCTGGATGGTGAGCCGATAACTCTGGCAACAGCCCGCCAGGGGTATTCCGAAGGTCCGGTGATGTTTAAGCGTAAAGGTATCTATTACTATATTTATACGTTGAGTGGTCATCAGAATTATGTCAATGCTTATATGATGAGCCGCGAGTCTCCTTTGACGGGTTTTGTAAAGCCGGAGGGGAACGACATTTTTTTATTCTCTTCTCCTGAAAATCAAGTGTGGGGACCGGGACATGGCAATGTGTTTTATGACGAGGGAACGGATGAATATATTTTTCTCTATCTGGAATACGGAGATGGCGGAACTACCCGTCAAGTGTATGCTAACCGGATGGAATTTAATGACGATGGAACGATAAAGACATTAATCCCCGATATGCGTGGTGTAGGTTATCTGGCTGCTTCCCAAGAGACCCGGCCGAATCTGGCATTACAGTCGCATTTTTATGCTTCCAGTGAGAAATCTCCCCGTACTTCCGTGGTCAATATCGAAACGCAACCCAATCAACCGTTGCCGGAAAAAGGTTCGGTGAAGAGCTATACCCGCACGCATACTTATCAGGCTACCCATGTAGCTGACGAATCGAATGGAACCCGTTGGATGGCGGCTGATACGGATAGCAGTCCGTTTATTACAGTCGATTTAAAGGAAATCCGTAAGGTCGGGGAGTGCCAGTTCTATTTTACCCGTCCTACTGAAGGACATACCTGGCGATTGGAGAAGTCTATCGACGGAAAACATTGGCAGACATGTGCCGAACAAGGCAAAGTGCAAGTATGCTCTCCACACATTGCTAGGGAAATAGGAGAGACACGTTATCTCCGTCTTCATATTCGCAGGGGAGATGCCGGTTTGTGGGAATGGAAAATATATGAATAACGTTTTATAACGCTAATAATCAATCGAATTTATGAAGTATATGGTAAAAAGTAAAATTCTGGCTACTTTCTGTGCCGGTCTATTAACCGTTTCTACCGGAATACAGGCAGCAGAGAGACTGGCAACCGGAACTCAACAGAAGCAGGCTCAAAAGACTGTAATTGAAACTTCTCCCTGGTTTGATGATAAAGACCTGACTTTGACGGGTGTCTATTATTATCCCGAACACTGGGATGAGAGCCAGTGGGAACGTGACTTCAAGAAAATGCATGAACTGGGATTTGAATTTACCCATTTTGCCGAGTTTGCCTGGGCGCAACTGGAACCGGAAGAGGGGCGCTATGATTTTGCATGGCTGGACAGGGCTGTAGCTTTGGCAGCCAAGTATGATTTGAAAGTTATCATGTGTACTTCTACTGCCACTCCTCCTGTATGGATGAGCCGGAAATATCCCGAAATTCTATTGAAGAATGAGGATGGAACGATACTTGACCACGGTGCTCGCCAGCATGCTTCATTTGCTTCGCCTCTTTACAGGGAATTATCATACAAGATGATTGAAAAACTGGCGCAACATTATGGCAATGACTCCCGTATTATCGGATGGCAACTCGACAACGAACCTGCTGTACAGTTTGATTATAATCTGAAAGCAGAGCTTGCTTTCCGTGATTTTCTCCGTGCCAAATACAATAATGACATTCAACTTTTAAATAATGCATGGGGCACTGCTTTCTGGAGTGAGGCTTATTCGTCTTTTGATGAAATAACGCTTCCCAAGCACGTACAGATGTTTATGAATCATCATCAAATTTTGGATTACCGCCGTTTTGCTGCATCACAAACCAATGATTTCCTGAACGAACAATGTCTGTTGATTAAGAAATATGCAAAGAACCAATGGGTGACTACGAATTATATACCGAATTATGATGAAGGTCACATCGGTGGTAGTCCCTCGCTTGATTTTCAAAGTTATACCCGTTATATGGTATATGGTGATAATGAGGGGATTGGTCGTCGAGGCTACCGGGTAGGTAATCCGTTGCGGATAGCCTGGGCAAATGACTTTTTCCGTCCGATACAGGGAACTTATGGTGTGATGGAATTACAGCCGGGACAGGTGAACTGGGGCAGTATCAATCCCCAACCTCTTCCGGGCGCAGTTCGTCTGTGGATGTGGAGTGTGTTTGCCGGTGGAAGTGATTTTATCTGCACCTATCGTTATCGCCAGCCTCTTTACGGCACGGAACAATATCATTACGGAATTGTCGGCACGGACGGAGTGACTGTTACTCCCGGCGGAAGAGAATATGAGACATTTATAAAGGAAATTCGTGAACTTCGTAAACATAGCTCTTCCCGTGAAACCAAACCTGCCGATTACCTTGCCCGTCGTACTGCAATTCTTTTCAATCATGAAAATTCCTGGAGTATCGAGCGGCAGAAGCAGAATCGTACATGGGACACTTTTGCACACATCGAAAAGTACTATCGTACCCTAAAATCATTCGGAGCTCCTGTCGATTTTATATCAGAGACAAAGATTTTATTCAATTATCCGGTGGTCGTAATACCGGCTTATCAATTGGCTGATAAAGAACTGGTGGATAAATGGATTGCATACGTGAAGAATGGCGGAAATCTAATCTTAACCTGCCGTACGGCACAGAAGGACCGTTATGGCCGTCTTCCTGAAGCTCCTTTCGGTTCCATGATCGCTCCTTTGACAGGAAACGAAATGAACTTTTACGATTTGCTTCTTCCTGAAGATCCCGGTACTGTAGTGATGAATGGAAAGGAGTATGCGTGGAATACATGGGGAGAAATACTGAATCCTCCCACTGATGCACAGGTCTGGGCTACTTATAAAAACGAATTCTATGAAGGAAGTCCGGCTGTCACTTTCCGTAAATTAGGAAAGGGAACAATCACTTATATTGGAGTGGACAGTCATGATGGAGCATTGGAAAAAGATATATTGAAGAAACTATATGCACAACTGAATATCCCGGTGATGGATCTGCCTTATGGTGTGACAATGGAATACCGTAATGGATTGGGAATTGTTTTGAATTATTCGGATCGTCCTTATACATTCAACTTGCCGAAAGGGGGCAAGGTACTGATAGGAACTGCGGAAATTCCTACGGCAGGGGTATTGGTCTTTTCAATGTAACAATAAAAGGATCTTTTTATCTTTGCAGGACTTGAATGAATTAAAAATTGAATCACACGATGAAGACGAACTTATTGAAATATATGGCAGGTATCTGCTTTGGTCTGTTGACAGTTTCTTTGGTTTTTGCCGGTGATAATTATAAGACGGTAAAGGTGAAAGCGCCTTTTCCCATGCAGCCTATTAAAATCTTTATTTATCCCGATAAAGACTTTCCAATAACGGATTACGGTGCACAACCGGGAGGTGAGGCGGATAATACAAAAGCCATTGCTGCCGCTATTGAGGCATGTAATCAAGCGGGAGGTGGACGTGTGGTTGTTCCGGCTGGTACATGGCTGACCGGGCCTATTCATTTCAAGAGTAATGTAAACCTCTGTTTGGAAGAGAATGCGGTTTTGAATTTCACGGATAATCCTTCTGATTATCTTCCGGCAGTGATGACTTCCTGGGAAGGCTTGGAATGTTATAACTATTCTCCTTTACTTTATGCTTTTGAATGTGAGAATGTGGCGATTACGGGTAAAGGAACTCTCCAGCCGAAAATGGATGCCTGGAGAGTTTGGTTCAAACGTCCCCAGCCTCATTTGGAAGCGTTGAAGGAGTTGTATACAAAAGCTTCGACTAATGTCCCTGTAATCGAACGTCAGATGGCAATAGGGGAGAATCATCTTCGTCCGCATCTGATTCATTTCAATCGTTGCAAGAATGTGCTGTTGGATGGATTTAAGATACGTGAAAGTCCGTTCTGGACCATTCACCTTTATATGTGTGATGGGGGAGTGGTACGTAATCTGGATGTGAAAGCTCATGGACATAATAACGATGGTATCGACTTTGAAATGAGCCGTAACTTTCTGGTGGAGGATTGTTTTTTCGATCAGGGGGATGATGCGGTAGTTATCAAGGCCGGACGCAATCAGGATGCCTGGAGATTGAATACTCCTTGTGAAAATATTGTTATCCGTCGTTGTCAAATTCTTAAAGGGCATACTTTGCTTGGCATCGGAAGTGAAATATCCGGAGGCATACGGAATATCTATATGCACGATTGCACGGCTCCTAATTCGGTAATGCGTCTTTTCTTCGTGAAGACCAATCATCGCCGGGGTGGATTTATAGAAAACGTTTACATGAAAAATGTACAGGCAGGCACGGCTCAACGGGTGCTTGAAATAGATACGGAAGTATTGTATCAATGGAAGAACCTGGTACCTACTTATGAGGAACGTATTACCCGTATTGATGGCATTTATATGGATAAGGTGACTTGTGAGTCGGCAGATGCCATCTATGAATTGAAGGGGAATGCCAAATTACCGGTTAAGAATGTAACGATTGAGAATGTGAAAGTGGGTGAGGTGAAAGAGTTCGTGAAGAAAGTGAATAATGTAGAGAATATGGTGGAAAAGAATGTGACTTATGATAGGAAAGGGAAATAACTCTTTCTTGAAAGTAGCAGAAAATTTCATGCTATAATTTTAGTATAATGTAGTATCTTAGCAGCAAAATTGAAAACTTTATGCTAAGATGAAGAAATCCTTTTATTTATTACTGCTAATCACTTTATATAGCAGTATCAGCTTTGCTCAAAGCCTGAAATCTATATCTATTTTAGGCGATTCGTATTCAACATTTGAAGGATACCTGCAACCCGATACCAATAGCATTTGGTATTATGTTTCTCCGCGGCAGCAAACGGATGTAACTTCCGTAAAGCAGACCTGGTGGCATAAATTCATCAAAGAGAATAACTACCGCCTTTGTGTCAACAACTCTTTTTCCGGTGCAACGATTTGTAATACCGGTTATAATCAGGCTGATTATTCGGATCGTTCTTTTATTACCCGTATGGATAAACTGGGATGTCCGGATATCATCTTTATTTTCGGTGCAACGAATGATTGTTGGGCCGGCTCACCGCTTGGGGATTACAAGTATGAAGGGTGGACCAAGGAAGATTTATATACATTCCGTCCGGCCATGGCATATCTGCTCGACCACATGATTGATCGTTATCCTAATGTTGAAATCTATTTTCTGCTGAATTCAGGTTTAAAGGAAGAGTTTAACGAGTCGGTCAGAGCTATCTGTCATCACTATAATATTGATTGTATTGAACTGCATGATATTGACAAAAAGAGTGGTCATCCTTCGATAAAGGGGATGGAGCAGATTAGCGATCAGATTAAGATGTTTATGAAGAAGACGAAGTGAAAAAACAACGGAAATATAAGAAATGATATTGCCACTTGCTACTCTTTGATTAGGAATACTATTTCAAAGAGTGCCAAGTGGCAATAAGTTTAGTTGTTTATCTTAATATCCCGGATTCTGCATTGCTTTCTTTTCTTCATTGCTTAGTGCAGAACCATTAGAATTGGTGATACCGTCCAAGAAGGCTTGGGGGATCGGACGATAGTAATGTTTCTCCGATTTGAATTCGCCAAGACCTCTGCTGGCGCCATCGTTGAATTTATGCCAACGGGTGTCTAACGTCTTGGTACGTGCCAGATCTTCCCAGCGTTGCAATTCGCCACAAAGTTCACGAGTACGTTCATTTAATAGGAAGCACATCATTTTGTCAGCATTGGATGTACACCCCAGTTCGTTGTAGATAGGAGTGTCGACTGTAGAGTTATAAACATCTGCCACACTATTTAATTTCATTGTAGTTTTGGTAGAAGCAGTAGTCTCCTGTTCGATATTGTTTGACTCATAATAGGTGTTTTCTTCCCAGTAAATAGCACCTTCGGAGGAGTGACCACCTCCTTTCCCGGAACAATAAGGATTATTCTTATAGGCTTGTCCACCATCTACGTTTTTACTACGGTCTTCACCTGTTTTATAACCGGCACGTTCACGCAGTTTGTTCATCCATTCGACAGCTTTATCATAATTGGCTTCACCCTTACGAATATATGCTTCGGCAACCATTAGTACATCATCTGCCGAACGGGCGATGATAGCATCGCGAGTACCGAATTGCGATGCTATGGAAACACGATAACCATCACGGAATTTAGATAAAGCTACTGAACGCTTGTGAGGTATGATATCGTAATAATTACCCGTTTTCTCATTTATATTCCAGCTGTGTTCCTGTCCTTTGAAATAGCGTACATATGTATACGTGTTACACATTTTTCCATCTTTCAAAACAGTATATGCCGGAGCGTTGGAATATTTCTCATATCGGTTGTCTCCCGGGTCATTAACGATGTATTTCATACCGAGTTCACCTCCACTGAAACGTTTGTCACCTTCTTTTACACCTGCCGGAGCGTATGGCATATCTTCTGCTGTCCAGGTGGGAGCACTTTTGGTTTCGTTGGCTCCATAACAGGTAATGAATGATTTCCAGAAACGAGAGTCATTGACACGGTCAAATACCTGCATGGTATACTCTGTAGCACTTACGTATGAGAATTCACGTCCTCCGGAGATGTCACGTTTACATCCACCTATATCATTACCTTGGTATACGGCCGGATAATAAAGATGCATCTGATTTCCATAACGTCCCCATGTTGATTCATCATTAGAGAATTGAGCTGCCAGAATCACTTCACTTACTTTTTCATTGGCTCCGTTCGGCTGTTCATAGTCCCAAAGTTCTACATAATCATTACACAATGGATGTGCGTCTACAACTTCCGAACCATATTGAATAACAGCATCGAGGTCGGATGCTACATAATTACTATTCCAATCGCTGTACAATTCGGAGGCACGGAATAAATGTGCTTTTGCAAGGAAATGGGCAGCAGCATATTTGTTAATTCGTCCGATTGATTCACCTTTATCCGGAAGTAGTCTGTAGGCTTCTCCAAAATCAGCTATAACCTGTGTGTATATTTCTTCAGCAGAATTCCGTGTGAAGTACGTTTCCGCGCTTGTAGACGGAACTAATTTCAACGGCACACCACCAAATTGCTTCACTAATTCAAAATAAGCATAGGCTCTTAGAAAATGTGCTTCTCCCAAGCGTGTGTTATATGTGGGTGAACTTTGGTTATAATATTGAGGTATGTTTTGGATCAATATGTTTGCGGGTTCAACCAGTCCGTAGTAATTGTCCCAGATAGGTTGGTTGGCGGCATTTTCAGATGAATTTAAATCTTGACTATAGTGATTCCATGCTGGAATAACATTATTAGCATCAGTAAATTCATCTACTCCCATGTTGTAGCACTGAATCCCCCATATATAGTTGAATTTGAATTTCAGTTTCTGATAGGCTCCAGTCACTAATTCATCAAGACCTTCTTGTGTCTTAAAGCGGTCGGTACTATATTGAGTTGTTAAATTCTCATCAAGGAAAGATTCACTGCACGAAGTGATCGGGCTTCCTGTTACGCTGGCCATTAAAGCAGCAAATAATATTCTATTTAATTTCATAATGTCTTTACTTTAATTTGTTTATTAGAATCCGATGTTGACACCTATTACAAAACTCTTCAAAGTGGTAGGTGAACCAAATGTCTTGGCATTATTGTCATAGTTTACCAAGTCTGTATCCAAAAAGTCACATGCCTTATAGATATTGAATGGATTCATGGCTTGAACATACAACTTCAGATTACTGATACCCAAGTTCTTTAATTGTTGTGGGGTAAAGTTATAACCCAATGAGATATTACGAACTTTGATGTACGAACCATCCTGATAGTTCATTGCGCTGTTAAAGGCATCGGCTCCTTCACCGTTAGAACCGGGTGAATAGTATTTTGCATTCTCATTGGTACCGGCTACCCAATAGTCTATTTTACGTTGCATATAGCGACCGTCAAGAGTAACAGCTCCCTGTGGAACAGTAAATCCCCAACGTGATAAAATAAAGAAGGATAGCTCAAAATTCTTATAGCTGAAAGTGTTACTCCATCCACCTGTCCAGCGTGGACGTGTATGCCCTACAATTTTCTTATCGTCATTGGCATCTATTGTATCGTCATTATTTAAATTTTTCACTTTGATTTGTCCCGGTTTACGTCCGTATTTGGCAGCTTCTTCAGCTTCTTCTGTTTTCCAGATGCCATCATATACCCAGTCGTAATAAACACCGATTTCCTCACCGACAAACCATTTGTTGTTCACATCTTCTGTTCTACCATTAGACAATTCGTCGATTCGGTTTCTATCCATTGACCATGTTAAAGTAGTGCTCCAAGAAAAATCTTTTGTTTGTATAGGTATTGCATTTACTTGTAGGTCAATTCCATATCCGGATGTTTTACCCACATTGGCATAAGTAGAAACATAGCCCGTTAGTGAAGGAATTGACATTTCCAGTAACAAATCATCAGTTTTCGTTTTGTATGCATCGATACTACCAGTAAGTCGGTTATTAAAGAAACCGTAGTCAACACCAACATTGTATTGTGTAGTTCTTTCCCAGCCTAGAGTTGGATTAGCCATTTTGGCGGGTTCCTTCTGTGAAGGATCTGAAGGTACATAGCCCAAAGATGACTCATTCTGTCCCCAGTTATAGTATAAGCCTGTGATAGCGCCTTTAGTTGCATATGCTTTGATTGCCGCATTACCTGTAACACCCATACCTATACGAAGTTTCAACTGATTCAGCCAACTGATGTCTTTCAGGAAATCTTCCTGATCCATTCTCCATGCGATAGCAGCAGAAGGGAAACTTGCCCATTTGTGCCCTTCGGCTAATTGAGAGGCGCCGTCCCAACGCATAGATGCTGTCAATAAGTATTTATCTTTATAACCATAGTTTAGGCGAATCATATAAGATGCCATTTGAGTTTCGGTCAGACCTGTGCCAAAAGAGTTTAGTGTACCGGCAGATCCTATATTATACCAAAGCTCATCCGATGAGGCTACATTAGTAGCTCTCATATCTCCCATCTCGTAATGGTAGGCCGAAGCGGATTGCATCAATGTCATGCCTAAATTATGTTGACCCAGGGCTTTGTTATAATAGATCAGGTTATCCAATGTCCATGCACGTTTTTGTTCGTTCTTGTATTGTGCACCATTGTTACCATCTCCATTAATACCATCTGCTGCATTAGCAACTCCTAAAGTGTAGAATTGGAATTCAGGGCCAAACTGAAGACGATAAGATAAGCCTTCCAGGGGTTTCCAGATTTTGCCGAAATCAATTTGCGAATACAAACTAGCAGAAGCACGGAAAGTGCGGCGTTGGTTGGTGTTGTAGTCTAATTCACGAATAGGGTTGATGATATTTACATCCCCACTCGGATAACGGACATATTCACCGTTTTCGTCATAAGGTACTGTCCATGGAATCATACTTCTTAATGCGCTATAGAAATCACCCGAACCGGTTACAGACTTGGAGAAACTATATCCATAGTCTTGAGTGGAATAAGATGCATTAATTGAAGATCCCATTTTGAACCAATTGACAGGAGTTACATCAAATGAGGTCTTTAATGTATAACGTTCATATGCTTGCCCTGGTTGTGTACCTTTCTGGTCCAAATAACCGAATGAGGCATAGCCTTGGAATTTGTCAGACCCTCCGGATGCGCTTAAGGTATGTTCGTGTGTAATCCCCGTCTGTTTACCGTGCGAAGCCCAGTCGTATGATCCTACTAAAGATGGATCGTAGACTCCATTTACCCATGCCTTTTCGATGTTTTTCCATGAAGCGGTTACGCTACCAAATGCAGCTTTATCTGCTTCATAAGTTGGAGTGGCAGAAGCATAAGAACCTGCATTATATTTAGCTAAGCGGGCATAATCCAACCATTCAGCGGCAGACATCATTTCTGTAACATCGTGTAACGTTTCAAAAGTGACAGTACCGGAATAGTTTAGGGTCACTTTACCTTCTTTTCCTTTTTTGGTAGTTACAAGAATCACACCGTTGGCACCACGTGAGCCATAAATAGCTGTGGCTGAAGCATCTTTTAAAATGTCAATAGCTTCAATGTCGGAAGGATTGATATTTTCAATGCCTCCATTTTGAATTACCATACCGTCTACCACATACAGTGGACCCTGTTCCGCATTAATAGAGCGTTGTCCACGGATATTAATGTTGCCCACTTCTCCGGGACGCTGACTGGATGTAATATCTACACCGGCTGTTTTACCTTGCATCCCTTCTAGCGCATTTCTTACAGGCATTGCTTTCAGTTCTTTTTCACCTACGCGAGCCATAGCACCGGTTACGTCACTTTTTTTCTGTACTCCATAGCCTACAACTACTACTTCGTCTAAGGTCTCGGTATCTTCTTGAAGAGTAATTTTAAAGTTGGTATTTCCTGCTACGGATACTTCTTGTTTTTTATATCCTATATAAGTGATAGTGATTGTACCTTTTATTGGCACATTGGAAAGAGAAAACTTGCCATTTAAATCAGTAATTGTACCATTAGTAGTACCATTAACCAATACACTGGCACCAATAACCGGTTCTCCGGTGAAATCTGTAACTGTGCCCGAAATTGTCTTATTCTGGGCATAAGATTCTACTATTAAAAAAGAAAACAAAGTGAGGAGAAATAGCCGTCGGATAGTATCCTTATAGGCGTACAGGTGATTACCTTTTTTGTTGCTTTTCATACTTTAATTATTAAGTTATAAATATTGGTTTATATGTCCTTTATTGTTCATCTTTTTTTCGTCTTCTTTTGAAGACTTTATATTTCTCTTTTATATTGTATAAAATGTTGCTGTAATGTGGAATTTTGTGGAGGTTTAGTGGCGTAATATATTGTATGGAATTTATATATTTACATAGTGTATTTA
>NZ_DAWCXD010000064.1:0-28020 GCF_052357945.1 Bacteroides sp.
TGTCGGAGTGAAAATCTTGATTTCATTTTAACTTTTTGTGTTGGATTTGTCAATTAGAGGTTTCTTCTTGTATTTTGTTCCATTTGTATTATTTACTTGCTATTCCGCTTTATCCAGTAAGGGAGCTTTTCCTAGTATGAGCATTTATTACTATTTATTCACCATTACTTTCTGCATAGTAGCATTGAACCCAATTTCTACGGAAGTAAGTATTAGATATTCTTTCTTTGAGTATTCGTTTTTCCCGTTGACAATGATGGCATATTATTTAACAAATCACACAAGTGCATCAAAAGTACTGCCTATAGTATCATTACTATTAGTTGCTATTTTCTTTATACTTCTTTCTGGGGACAAGAGTTACGAAAGTCTTTCAATATTGTTATTCAAACCTTTTCCACTTTTTTGGTAATATGAAACCGATTTTTTCTATAATTATTCCATGCTATAATGTTGAAGCTTTTGTAGATCAAGCTATCCAAAGCTGTCTTAATCAAGTAGGTATTGCTGAAGATGAGTTTGAAATAATAGCTATAAATGATGGCTCGACGGATAATACAGCGGAGCAGTTGTCTAAGTATGCTAATTTATCGAATGTTATTGTAATTAATCAAACAAATTCGGGATTATCAGTCACAAGAAATAATGGTATTGATAAAACTTCAGTTGAATATATTTTATTCCTAGATGGAGATGACTGGTATTCGGAAGATGCATTATCAATATTGAAACAATATGTAGGACGGGCTGACTTAGTGATGTTCCCGATGGAATATTATTATTCTGATACTAATACTAAATGTTTAAGTTTTGGACTCCGGGAGGAATATATTTATAGTCCTAATGAATTGTTAAAGGAGACGATTGGCAAATCGAAATTTCAGACATGTCCAGCTCCTACCAAATGTTATAAAATGAGTATTTTGAAAGAGCATAATCAGAAGTTTATTGAGGGTATATTGCATGAAGACGGACCGTACTATCTTGAAACATTGCATAATGTTTCATCTGTAATGTATATAGAGAGATATCTGTATCATTACAGACAATTTCGTCCAGGGTCAATTACTACAGTAAAACGAACATGGCGAAATGCCGAAGGAATTTTTAAAGGTCAGAAAAGAGTATATGATATCTATGGTAACGGTAATAAAGATATAAACTTTTACTTTATTAGTTCCTCAGTTATGCAACTTATTCAAACGTATAGTTCAGAGGATGATGTATACAAGGTCATAAAATATATGTCCGCGAAGACATTTAAAAAGTTTATGTGGCAGTCATTTCTGAATAGTAGATTTGATTTGAAAACAATAGTGTATGCGATAATAACTATTATTAGTCCCAAGATAACAAGAGTCATTTATAATAGATTAAAAAAGAGATAAACATGAAAATAGCATATTTAACAGCCTATTTAGGTAAAGAGTTTATGACGAAATACGGAAAGGGTAAGAAGTTTGCTCTTTCTGGTCCGTTCAAGTCGTTGGGGATTGCCCGCAGTATGATGGCTGCAGGTTACGATGTGACCATTTACAGTTCTGGTGTGACTACCTGTGATGCAAAGGTTCCTGCCTTTACTGAAATAGAGGAGTATCCTGAGGGTAAACTTACTATCAAATATTGTGATATTTTGTCAAAACGTAGATGTGACCCAATCAACCAGTTGCGTGTTGCAAAGCTCCTTAAGAAGGAGCATAAGTATGAGCATTTTGATGTGTTGGTATATTATAATATTACTCTTGGTGCAGCCTTTCTTGTAAAGAGTCTGAAAGGCTGTATCAATGTATTGGAGTATGAAGATAATATCTTTAATCGTGCACTTGTAGGTGACAAGAATAATTTTGTGTGGTTTAAGACTAAACTGTATAACCGTATTATTAAGCATACAAATGGTATAATGGCAGTTTGCAATGGCCTAATGCTCCCTGAAATTCCGAATCGTGTGCTGACTCCTGGTATTGTGAATGAAGAGGTAAGTGATAATGTTAGCTCTCGTGTGAATAAATTGCAGGAGGGTAAACCTGTGACTATTATTCTTACTGGTGGTATTCATTACAGTAAGGGGGGGGATCTTCTGGTAGGTGCAATGAAGTATATCAAGACTCCTTGCATCATAAAAGTATATGGAAATTGTAATCTAGATGATAGATTGAAGGCTCTTATTGCAGAAGTACCTTCAATTCATAAGTTTGAGTTCAATGGTTATATGGAACATACAGAGCTTATCCGCACTTTGGATCGTGATGCAGACATCCTTATTAATACTACCCGAAGTATGGGGGTAGGTGCGCAGGCTGCTGGTTTCCCATTTAAGATGATGGAGTATGCTAGTACCGGCCGTCCTATTGTGAGTAGTGAAATAGGTAAATTGGATGAGGACTATAATACCCATATCACTTATTATAATAGTGAGGATTCCCAAACGATAGCTAATACTATTGAGGATGTGATTACTCATTACAATGAAAAAGTGAAATCTGCACTGGAACTTCAAAAACGCGTACTTGCAGAATATACAATTGAAGGCACTGGAAAGAAGTTGGGTATTTTCTTTAGCGCAATACAGAAATGAATTTAGTTACTCTTAAAAAAAATCGCTTTATTCGTACGTGGGTTTTCTACTATCGTAGCTGGCAAGAAGGTAGGAGTTTTATCAGTGGGCTTGGACATTCTATAGTCAAGAAGGGCGTATGTGTATCTTCCAGAATTCAAATAAAGGGTGCTAATAATTCAGTATTGCTTGAGCCGGACTCAGTACTCTTTAAAAGCCTAATCAAAATTAATGGGCAAAATAACAGAGTTATTCTACATCCTGGAGTCTATCTCTCAGGAGTGGAGCTTTATATTGAGGACAACAATTGCACTATAGAGATTGGTAGCAATACTTACATCGGTCACCATACTCATTTGGCTTGTACCGAGGATGAAAGTACCTTAAAGATTGGAGATAAATGTATGTTGTCATCATATGTACAGATACGTACAGGTGACAGCCACTCTATTTTCGATGTAGATGGTAATCGTATTAACCCTGCAGCTTCTGTAACTATAGGCGATCACTGTTGGTTAGGTGAAGGTTGTAAGGTTCTGAAAGGTGTGGTTCTTGGCAATGATTCAGTGGTGAGCACTGGAGCCATTGTTACCAGGTCTTTCAGTAATAATGTACTTGTCGGTGGCTTACCAGCTAAAGTGCTTAAAGAAAATATTAATTGGGACGAGAAACGACTATAATATATGGAACAGATTAAAATAGAAAGTCTGACGAATGGTCCTAAACATCATTTGTTTGGCTTTCATGATTTACTCATTACGAATGGTTCAGGGGACAAATATTTGTCGCTTGAGGTGGATATTATAAACCGTCCACCACTTCCTGGAGAACTTTTTGGTGTAGGATATGTGAAAAATGGACAGTATATACGTATTGGTGATACTACAGCTCTCAACTATCCTCAGGGTGCACGCCAACAGTGGTTGGGAGATACAGAACTCTTTACTGTGAACAATAGTGTGGGGGACGTATGGGGGACAGATCTCTATGATACAAGTACAAATCAACTTGTAGACCGATTTGAGGCTACTACTCATATGTTGAGTAAAGATGGCAGATATGCTTATGGGCTTGATTATGCACGTTTGTTTCGTTTGGGAGGGTATGGTTATAGTGGTATCGAGGACAAAGGTAAGAATGAAGCTACACCTTTTAATTCTGGTATTACCAAACTTAACCTTGAGACCAAGACGGTTGAACTGTTGGTTAGTGTTCGTCAGGTAGCTGAGTATGGTTCAAGTTTGATATTAGGTGTGTCGCATCATTATATTACTCACCTTTGTCTCAATCCATCATGCACTCGTGTAGCTTTTTTGCATCGTTACTTTATGGCAGATGGGGGATTGATGACTCGTTTGATGACTATTGGTACTGATGGTACTGGTCTGCGGTGTTTGGCACAGGGATTCCTCAGCCATTACGACTGGAAAGATGATAAAACAATCTATATTTTTGGTCGTGCTAACAATTCGTTGGATGCATTACGTAACAATCCATTGTTATCCAATCCTTTGATGGTGGGTCCAATGAAGGTAGCAAAGAAGGTGGCTAAGTTTATCCTTCACAGAGGTAATGGTGGGGGAAAAGCCAATGTGGGTAAATCTTTCATGATGGTTACAGACACGGAGCAGCCGATTATTACACCATTTGCACAGGAGGTAATTACTGAAGACGGTCATCCTATGACCAATCCGATTAATGACGACTGGTGTATTAATGATACCTATCCTAACAAAGACGGAATCCGTACTTTGATGCTCTATAATTTCGTGACAAATCAGAGAGTAGACCTTGGTACGTTCAAAAGATTAATGGACAAACCAGATATGACTCTTGCTGAGAAATATTTCACAGGAGTTGATTCTAAGATCCTTAGTAGTATTTCGCAGGAGGAGTTGGCTTTTACTAGAAGTGGTTTGCATTGCGATTTGCATCCTCGTTGGAGTAGAAACGGCCAGCAGGCAGTGTTTGACTCTATTCATGAGGGCACACGTCAGATTTATGTTGCATATGTAGGGGAACTGCAGAATTAGTATGAGTAAAGTTTGTTGTATATTTAATATCCCTTCACTTTATCGTGAAAAGATCTATTTAGATATAGATAAAGAGTATGATTGTGAATGGTATTTCGAGCATGAAGAAAATGATATCAACCTGTTTAATGTCAATAAACTTAAGAAAACTCATATTCTTGAACATGGAAAGTTTATTAGCCGTTTTTATACAATGAAGGGGTTGGTGAGTATGGTTTGGAAGCGTAAGGATTATAATAAGTTTCTGATGGTAGGTACGCCAATGTGCATATCATTGTGGGTGTTATGTATTCTTTTGAAAGTATTCCGTCCAACAAAGAGGATATATTTCTGGACGCATGGTTGGTACGGAAAGGAGACATTTGCAGAACGTGTGATTAAAAAGAATTTTTTGAAACTTGCTGACGAACTTTTCATCTATGGTAATTATGCAAAGGACTTGCTTGTGAAAGAGGGATTTAAAGCTAAGAATATGCATGTAATTCATAATTCGCTTTCATATGATGTACAGATGGAGTTACGGAAACAGATGAAGAAGACTGCAGTTTATATGGAACATTTTGGCAACCAAAATCCTATATTGATTTTTATTGGTCGTCTTACACCAGTTAAGCGGCTTGATATGTTAGTGCAGTCTATTACTGATTTGAAGAGTAAAGGGCAGGATTATAATTTAGTATTTATTGGTGACGGTCCTATGCGCAAGGAACTTGAACAGAAGGTAAAGAGCTTGAATATTTCTGAGCAAGTGTGGTTCTATGGTGCATGTTATGACGAATTAGTAAATGCCGAGCTTGTTTATAATGCTGATCTTTGCGTGGCTCCAGGAAATGTGGGTTTGACTGCAATACACGCACTGATGTTCGGGTGTCCTGTGATTACACACAATGATTTTAGTTATCAAATGCCAGAGTTTGAAGCAATTACTCCTTATTATACAGGCAATTTTTTTAAAAGGGGAGATCAGGAATCGTTGAATGATAAAATTATCGAGTGGTTTCGTGTAAATGGAAACCAACGTGGTCATATCAAACAGCTTTGTTATAAGGAAGTAGATGAGCAATGGAATCCATATTTCCAGATGGATGTTATAAAGAAAGTTTTTAATTGATAAAAAACAAACAATTTAGTTGCCAATAATGGATTTATAGTCCGTATTGTCTAACAGCTTAGGTTATTAACAATTGAACGGGGATAGAATAACTGCAAAACTGAATGTAGTATACTTCCACAACAGTCATAGTTTATTATGTGAGCTATTCGATTCTTTCATTATCTGAAGGAGAATAGTCTAACGATAATTACTATATATGACTTTGGATTGACGTTAGGTCATTGTGGGTATATTGTTAAGTTATGGGATATATGGAAGAAAAGTTATAATTTGCTGTTCATACGATTGGTAATTTGTTGATTAGAATGAGAACTAAAAGAAACTACAATATTTAGAACTTGTAATATAGCTTAAAACGATATCTATATATGCCAACATTACTACAGATAAATACTTGTATTAACAAATCTACGGGGCGGATAGCTCAGCAGATAGGGGAGAAAGCAATGACATGCGGATGGCAAAGTTATATTGCATATTCAGCGCGTGAACAACAATGTGAAAGTTGTTCAGTACTATTACCAGTAGGAAGTAAAAGGGACGCACATGTGCATGCTCTATTTTCTCGTTTGTTTGATTGTCAAGGTCTTCTTTCTAAAAAATCTACAAAACAACTGATAGAAAATATAAAAAAAATACGGCCAGACGTAATTCATTTGCATAATATCCATGGTTATTATTTGAATTATCCGTTGCTATTTCAATTTTTGAAAGAATATGAAAAGCCTGTAGTTTGGACACTGCATGATTGTTGGGCTTTTACTGGACATTGTGTACATTATACAGATGTAGGGTGTTTCCTCTGGAAAACAGGTTGTCATAATTGCCCAAAGAAAAAATCGTATCCATCATCATTTTTATTTGACCGTTCAAAACGGAATTATAATGAGAAGAAGGAGGCCTATGCTAATATGCAGAATCTAATACTTGTCCCTGTGTCATATTGGTTGGGAGATGTTACTCGTCAGTCAATATTAGGTAAATATAGTGCGCATGTTATTCAGAATGGTATTGATATTAACGTTTTCTTTCCCCGTACATATGCAACTGGCGAAGTACGAAGGAAATATAGACTGCAAGGAAAATATATTATTATAGGTGTTGCTACTGGTTGGAGTGAGGAAGTTGGGTTATCTTCATTCTTTGAATTAAGAAAGAAATTACCCAAAGAAAAGTTTACTATTGTTATGGTTGGGTGCACTTCAAACATAATGAGACAGTTGCCTGATGGTATAGTGGGTGTACCAAGGACAAATAGTGTAGATGAACTTGCTGAATTATATTCAACGGCCGATATTTTGTTTAATGGTTCTTATCAGGAAACTTTTGGGCTGGTGACGGCTGAGGCTTTGGCATGCGGAACACCTGTTATTGTATATAATTCTACAGCATGCTCGGAAATAGTAACACCGAAGACCGGATATATTGCAGAGCCCAAAAATATAGATCAAGTTTTAAATTTTATTTGGGAAGATTCGGCTAAGTCGGAGAAATGTAGAAGATTGATGTCTGCAAGATGTCGTGAGTATGCAGTAGAACATTTTGATAAAGAAGAGAAGTATAAAAGTTATATGGAATTATACAGTGAAATTATAAACAAGTGCAAGCTCTGATAATTTCTTTAAATTTTAACCCCGGGCACGTGAGTCACATGGTCGCAAGCTACAAGCAATGCGAAGAGTTGGGTTACGAATCAGTATATTATGTCAATCCTGCCTTTATACCATTTCTGCCGAAGGATAATAGGGCTGTGTCTGCCACCGATGGGAGAAGGCTAAAAACTGATCTGGCCATCTTCCTCTTCCCGAGTCAGAAGAATCTACCACTTATCTGGAAACTGAAACGACAGGGGGCGAAGGTGATGTATATCTTCCACGAACCTCTGGCTCCGATGAAGGTGTATCGCGAAGCCGGTTTCTCTAAGAAGTATCTTGCTAAACTTTGGGTGATTGATCATATCAGTGCGCTTACCGTTAAGTGGAGCGATTATGTGCTTATCCCATCGGAGAAAGCTATGAAGTATTATGAGGAGAATAGTCTTTATACGAATAAGAACTATCATTATCTGCCTTTAATGTATAGCGATGAGCGTGAGGAGCGCCATACATTTATACCTCGAATGTATTTCAGTTACATCGGTACAGTGGCGGCAGATCATTCATTTCAGGAATATTTGGAGTTCGTAGAATGGGCGGTAACCAATAATAAGCTTGAGGGCATCAGGTTTATGATTAGTACTAAAAGTGAGTTTGAGATTCCAGAGATAATAAAGAACTCAAATAGAGTCTCCATCCATAAGGGCATTCCTATGACCGATGAGGAGATAAATACTTATTATAGTAGCTCTATAGCAGTATGGAATGCATACGCTCGTACTACTCAAAGTGGTGTATTAGCTAAAAGTTTCATGTTTGCTACACCTGCTGTAGTGATGAGGGAGAATCTTAATGAGTTTATGCATGACGGGTTAAATGTGGTGGCTATTGAGGATAACTCTGATAAAGAGCAGATAGCTGCTGCAATACAGAAGATATACGAGGATCAAGAAAGTTTTTCAACAGAATGTCGTAGGGAATTTGAGAAATCATTCTATTACAGAGTTTATAATGAACTGTTTAAGAAGATAATCTATGGTTAAAGTCAAATTATCCAATTTCTAATTACTGAAGGTGTGGGGGATATAAATAATGAATAACATAACTCAACGACTTTGGATAGTAACCGAACTTTTCCCACCAGATGAAACTTCCACGAGCTATATCCTTGGCGAGATTGCCAATGCGATGGTACAGAAATACAACGTGGGAGTAATTTGTGGTCCTGAGATATATGACAAGCGAAAGAAACTTGACGTAAACAATAAGTTTAGACTTCACGAGAGCATTGAGATACATCGTGCGTTAGGTGCTGATTTGGATAAGAATACCACAAAGGGTAAGGCTCTTTCTTTCATCCTAATGAGTCGAAGAATGATAGCCCTGGTACGTAAGCATGTATGTGCCGGGGATAAGGTGCTGATGGTGACGAATCCGGCTCCTATGATTCCATTAATGGCGAGACTAAAGAAAAAAATAGGATTTGAACTGAACATCCTTGTACATGATGTATTTCCTGAGAATACCCGTCCCGCTGGCTTGAAACTACCCATGTACAGTTTGTTCAAACATATCTTTGATAAGGCTTATACGAAAGCCGATCAGCTGATTGTTCTTGGGCGTGATATGGCAAATGTGCTAGAGCAGAAGGTTGGTAAAGGGGAAAATCCTAAGATCACTATTATAGAAAATTGGGCGGATATCGGTAATATCAAGCCACAGCCGTTTCCGGAGGGTAAGATAATTCTTGAATATGCTGGTAATATTGGGCGTGTGCAAGGATTGGACAAGGTGATGGATATGTTACCAGAGGATGTGGAGCTGCATTTTTATGGTACGGGAGCGATGGAGAAAAAACTCGAGGAGAGAAAGCGGAAAAATGTTTTTTTTCATGGTCCTTATTTCCGTTCTCAGCAGAATGAGGTATTGGCTGCTTGTGATATTGCTCTCGTAACTCTTCAGGAGGGTATGTACGGCCTGGGTGTTCCAAGTAAGACTTACAACATTATAGCATCAGGTCGTCCTGTTTTGTTCTTTGGACCTAAAGGTAGTGAGATAGATTTATTGATTCGTGAGGAAGGTATTGGCTATTGTGGATGGCCTGAAAAATGGGACAGAACGACTTTGATTGAAATGGGTCGAAAGGCAAGAGCTCTGGCTGAGAGTAAGTATTCTGAAAGTGTAATTCTGGATAAATTCTTGAAAGCTATATAATGGATAAATTACTGTTTACCGGTGGTACGGGTTTTCTTGGCAAGAATATCCGTCCGATATTGGACAAAATGTATGAAGTGACTACTTGTGGTATCACTTCTGAAGATATGGTTAAAACGAATTTGGCAAAGGAGGTTCCTCGGCTGGAGCAACATTATGATGTGGTATTGCATGCTTGTGGTAAGGCTCATGTTGTACCTAAGACTGAAGCAGAGAAACAGGCATTTTTTGATGTGAACTATACCGGTACGGTTCATTTGTGTGATGCGCTAGAGAAAGTAGGTCCCCCTAAGGCTCTGGTTTTTATCAGTACTGTGGCTGTATATGGTTGTGAGTCTGGTGAATTGATTACCGAAGAACATCCGCTGGAAGGGGAAACTCCATATGCTAAAAGTAAAATTTTAGCTGAGGAGTATCTGACTAAATGGTGTGGGATGCATAATGTGGTTCTCGGAATTCTTCGTCCTTCACTTCTTGCTGGTAAAGATGCTCCGGGTAATCTTGGTACTATGGTAAATGGTGTGAAGAAAGGTTTTTATATGAATATCGCCGGAGGCAAGGTTGTGAAGAGTATTTTGATGGCAGAAGATATTGCTCGTATCATGCCTGCTTTGGTTGAGAAAGGAGGAGTTTATAATGTGTGTGATACATTCCAACCGACTTTTGGTCAGATTAGCAAGTCGATAGCAGAGCAACTAGGCAAAAGTAGACCTATCTGTATTCCAATGTGGATGGCTAAGTGTATGGCTTTAGCCGGTGATCTTTTAGGGACAATAGCTCCTATCAATAGCTATAAATTAGAAAAGATGACCAAGAACCTCACTTTTAGTAATGAGAAAGCACGTAAAGAACTTGGTTGGGAACCGTTGGATGTACTAACGAATTATAAAATTTGAAGCGGAAGAAGAAACGAATTATTGGGGCTTATTTACAGTGTGCTATATAGAGATTTTTGAAAGCTATAATTTTTTAATATGCACATGAGTTATAAATAAGGATAAGATCATTCCGGATATATTCAGACAAAACTGATTCATATGATAACGTACATTATTATTTTTATTCTGCTTCTCATAGCAGAACTCCTCTATTTCCGTATTGCGGATAAATGTAACATCATCGACAAACCCAACGAACGCTCATCACACTCTACGATAGTATTACGTGGTGGCGGAATAATCTTCTTGATTGGTATATGGATTTGGAGTGCCTTCTTCGGATTTCAATATCCTTGGTTTCTACTAGGCCTGACACTTGTAGCAGGCATTAGCTTTGTAGATGATATCCGTTCATTGCCGGATTCTGTAAGATTGATAGCGCAGTTTACAGCTGCCGCAATGGCATTCTATCAGCTCGGCATATTGCATTGGTCAATGTGGTGGATAATATTACTGGCGCTAATCGTCTATGTCGGTGCCACGAATGTAATAAACTTCATGGATGGAATCAATGGTATCACAGCAGGATACTCTTTGGCTGTATTGATACCGTTGGCTCTGGTGAATATGGATGATATTTTTGTAGAACAGAGTTTGATCATATCAACGATTCTTGCTTCATTGGTGTTTTGTATTTTCAATTTCCGTCCGAAGGGTAAAGCGAAATGCTTTGCAGGGGATGTCGGCTCTATCGGCATTGCTTTTATCATACTGTTTCTGTTAGGTAATGTGATGATCGAGACAACGGATATTACTTGGCTGATATTCCTGTTGGTATATGGTGTGGATGGTTGTCTGACTATTGTACATCGTATTATGTTGCACGAAAATTTGGGCGAGGCACATCGTAAGCATGCTTATCAGATTATGGCTAATGAGTTGAAAGTGGGGCATGTAAAAGTTGCATTGTTGTATATGGTTATGCAGTTAGTGATTTCCCTTGGATTTATCTATCTTTGTCCCGATACAGTGATTGCTCATTGGTTATATCTGGTGGGTGTATCAGCTGTATTGGCTATTGCTTACATATTATTCATGAAAAAAAACTATCATTTACATGAAGAATATCTTATATCATTGAAACAATAATGATTATGGAATTTGATAAAGAATTTTTGGATAAGTTATTTGAGCAAGCTATGGAGAATCCACGTTTGCGTCAGAACTTCGACCTACGCACTTCATCTGCCGATACCAGTCAACGTATGCTAAACGCATTGTTGCCAGAAACTAAGGTGCCTATCCATCGACATGAAGATACTACCGAAACAATAATCTGCCTGTGTGGTAAGTTGGATGAAGTAATTTATGAGGAAGTAGTTTCGTATGAGAAGGATACGGATGATTTTCAGAAGGGGATGAGTGTACAAGATGTAGTTCGTAAGGTTGAGTATCGGGAAGTACAGCGTATCCATCTCAATCCTACAGAAGCCCAATATGGTTGTCAGATACCTAAGGGTGCATGGCATACTGTGGAAGTGATTGAACCATCTGTCATCTTTGAGGCTAAAGATGGAGCTTATGCTCGTTAAACGATGAAAAACAGATGAAATGAATAGGAAGTACTGAAAGTGCTTTTTAATACGTTATGTTATAATTGAATATTTACAATGAGATGGAAAAATGTAGGTCCCTAGATTCATGTGACAAACATGAATCCCTGCATTTCCAAAAAATACCAACTGTCTGTGAAGATCGTTGATATTTTTTTATACAATAAGCCGTGGTGGAAATCTAAAAGAAGCTACTTTTGATAAGAAATTATTTGGGAATACTCTTTCACCGCATCAAAACACGGACATCCTTTCATTGGATTCAAGTCCCGGTGTCCCACGACCAGTGCTTTCGGAAACTGTCTTTTCAACTCCCTCAACAAAGCAAGCAAAGCTCCTTTTTGCTCCAGTGTACGCGTATCTTTCGGTTTCCCGTTCGCATCCAGTCCTCCCTCATAACAAACACCTATCGAATGGGTGTTATGATTACGGCAGTGTGCTCCAATCTTTTCTAAAGCGCGTCCCCGGTGAATCTCCCCATCACGAGTGATGTAGAAATGATAGCCAATATCACGGAAACCACGGTGCAAGATATGATCCTGTCGGCAAGCCTCCGCCGAAAGGGACTTTCCTTCCGGCGTGGCACTGCAATGAATGATAATTAATGTAATAGTCCGCATGGGGTTACATGCAACTTTGTATTCCGAACACACCTCCGATGGCGGTGGCTACAGTGATAACGATTTTGAGAACTAAGCTCCATACAGAGCGGGGAGATGATGATTTACTCATACAATAACAGGTTTTAAATAAATTAATAATAGTTTTCTTTTACCACAGATTTACCACAGATTTACTGTAGGTTTGCCATAGGTTTACCACAGATCTACACAGACTCACACAGATAAATAATCGACTACTTTAGCAACTACCAATTCAATATAATCTGTGGAAATCTGTGTAGTCAGTGGTGAATCTTTTAGGCAGCCGGGTCAGGCGCTTCACCACCTCCATCCGGTTTCGGATCAGGGTTGTCACCCGAATCAGAACCTCCTCCGGCAGTTGTCGGTTTCTGATATTCCGCCTGCTGCTTCAACTGGCTATCGAGTTTCAGATTATTGGTCGACAGATTACCGGTGGCACGGGCTTTCAGACGCATGCCGCTAATATTCTTTTCCAACGAAAACTCTTCCAGCGTATCGGCTGCCTTACTGCGAATACCCACACCAAAAATGGCAAGATCATCAATTTTCACACACTTGCCGTCTAGCAACAATTCCTTGATGCAATCTACCATATCCGAAAGCACACCTTTGATGACACCACCGGAATACGGTGAATTGTGCTTCGACATGTGTTCGGCAAGCTTTGCCAAATCAAACGTTTCGTCGCTTACTGCACGGGCGAACCACTTACCCGCATTCAAGCCTTTCTTCTGCTGGTTCTGATAAATTTTGTAACGAATCATAAAACAATAAATTAAAGGGTTAAACATATTGTCCGGGGATTCTTTTCCCTTTCGATGATACAAAAATACTACTCCGGATCTCCCGGAAATCAGCTGTATACGGTTGTGTCTGGTAGCGGTCGGTTATTTGTCATTATAGTCGGTTATTCAATGGAAAAACGTTGGTTATATAGTCGTTTTTTCGTATTTTTGTAACAGTAAATCAGAAATATAACCATCATGAGCGAATTTAAAATACGTGCTTACGGGCGCATGGAACTGGCGCAACTTTATTCTCCGCAACTAACTGACATTGCTGCCTATCGAAAAATGAAGAAATGGATCTCTTTGTGTCCCGGACTTCTGCAACGCCTGTACGACTTAGGCTATGAATCAAAGCGACGCTCATTCACACCATTGGAGGTGAGAGTCATTGTGGATGCTTTAGGAGAGCCTTAAATAAAGCGTCGCTTTATGGTGTCTAAAGCACCGCTTTACGATGTCTAAAGCTAAGCTTTACACCTCCTAAAGCGATGCTTTATGCAGGACAAACGATTGTATCAGTCAAAATGGATGCGGTAATTGAAATGACTACCGTATCCGTAAGTAAAACGGGTACAGTAGGTACACTTTTTCCGGTTCACTCATACACACACGCACGCGCATACAACCCTTTACCGTCCATACTGATTAATTTTCCGTGTTTGGTGAGTCGTTTCAGCCAAGTGAGGGCTGTATTTTCCTTAATTCCCATGGCAACTGCTTCTTCCAGTAACTGGGTACGAGTAAATTCATCACCCAGTTTCTGGAAAAGATAGTCACGATCGGCATTAGGACGATGGCTGACTTCTGTACTGGGGAGGAACGATAGAATATGCGTGGCATGGCAGTAGAGAGGTTCCGCAAGACTAAGCACAGCATGAAAGTCTTCCTGTGAAATGGATACATCCCAACGAGTGATGATGTCATCTTTGCAGTTGTCGGCAGGAATCTCCTTGTCCGGTGTGAAAGGAGAGGTGGGGGAGGTCTTGAAATCGTAGGGCTGCGGGCTTTCGAGGGCACGCAATACGGCTACTTCCGACATGATTCTGCATAGATTGACAGCCAGACGTGCCACAAAACTATACATTTCCCTTCCATTAGCTACACTGGAGCGTTCAAACAAGTCGGAAAAGACGGTGTCGATTTCTTCTTTTTGTTCATCCGTGAGTTGCAGGGTATGAATGCCGTGCGATTTTATCACGCTCAACTTTTCTTTCCATTCCAGTCCCATAGCGGTGAATATCTCCTCCCAATCTATCTCGTTGTCCATAAATTGGCTGATCCATTTACTGATTCCGCACATGTAATAATATAATTGGCGGGAGTATGATCCGTCTTCTGCCGTCGGAATGAAAGTTTGCACCTGCGACGGCGTACCCGAAATCAGGACGGAAAGATAGCTTTTCTTCACTTCCCGGTATTCCTGGTCGGTGCGGCGGTTGTAGGACAAGCGGTCGTGGTCGAACGCTTTGCGCAGGGTATCGCTCCAATGACCGTGGTCCGATCCGATGGCGGTGGAAAGGGTGTCCGCTTCCGCTTCGCAGATAAGTCCGGTTCCGTCGGAGTCCATGATGTTTTGTAGGATACCCGTACCGGTGTTGTTGCCCGAAATGAGGAACATCCTGTTAGGGGGCATTTGTGGGGCCTCCTTTTTGGTTCGTTCTTTTCCCATTGCATCATACTCGGCTTTCTCTTTTTTGTATGCTTTCATCTGTATGGTCACTTCTTTGCGGATCTCGTCGTGGATAGGTTCCACGAGTAAGCGGATATAGGAAAGGATACCTTTGCCGGAAGCCGAAGGAGCCACTACGAAACATTGGAGGCTGGGGTGATGGTATTTGCCGCCATATAGGCATCGCACGTGGCGCGACATACAAGCACCCAGGGCAGTGAGCGCTCCCAATAACATGATGTCGTGTTGTATTGGGCTGCTCCCGGCTTTTATGATACGTTGCAAGAATTCCGGCCAGTTGTTTTTCGGAAAAGTGGGCAATTGATGTTGCGGTTCACTGCCCGGCAATAGTTCTTCTTCCCCTTCTCTTTCTTCGGAGATATTGTCATTCCCCACCTTATTACACGCGCCCGTGTGTGTGGGAAATTTGCGTGCTGTACCTGCTGTACCTTTTGTACCTGTGGGATGTTTGGGCATTTCTTCTATGCAGATGCTTACTCCCGTCGCTTCGGCCAGGTGGAAAGCGGTGCCCAAGTGCACTTCTCCACGTTGGGTGTGGAGTGCGTTGGAGAATACCCGTTCGGCATGTTCGCGCTGATACTTGGGAGACACCCGGCACAGGCGATGGAAAAAGTCACGTCCTGCTTCACCGCAATCCGTTGCGATGGCGAATGACAATTGTACGTATTCAAGATAGGTGGGAGCAATGTCCGCTCCTGCCGCTTCGACTGCTTCGGTGAGACGGCATAAAGATTCAATATCGGTCATGTTTTGATTTTTATAAAATAATGTTTAATTATTCTCGTTTACTTGGTTCTGAACAATGCTTCCGGGTCGTAACTAAGGAAACAGGATCTCACGAGGTCTTTGCCGGAGAAATCTACTTTGGATTTCGTTTCGGAAGAAACCGCTGTTACCGTATTGTATGCCGTCTCTACGTACCGCATCGCCCAACTCATGTTTTCTGTGATATTTTTTGTATCATTTGTCGTGGAGGAATAATGGCAAGGAACAAATGCCTTTACACCCAGTCCGCTGGGGCTGATAAAGGTGAGTACAGGTTGTAGGAGAGGATCGTCATAGAGCATACGTCGCATTTCTACTGCTTCCTGATAAGAGTGGAGACCGTCCACATCTACTATCACCAGATGAGACGGGGAGACGAAATCCTTACAGCTACGGCGGGTGAATGTGCCGCAAGGGGTCACATACGGAAGCAATGATGCTTTGGCGGCTCGTATATCTGTGGCATTCCGTACTTGTGCGGTCAGGGTTTTGAGATTCTCATTGCAAGTAATCATTTGGAAAACTTGTTCGATGGAGACTTCGCAGAAGGGGATAAGCGTGGGAGGAGTCATCAGTCGGCCTTGTTTGTCTTTGATGGGAGCGATAGGTGGCATAAAATAGGACATTCTGTAGTTGTTTGACATCATTTTCTTTTTGTTATAAGTTAAAATGTTTATTTTTGCAAAAAATATGAGTGTGTTTCAAAAACACGGCATGAAGGTAGTAATAACAAAATAGACTCTACCCTGATATGTGAGGATAAAAGTTAAAATATTTAATTATTAAAGTGTGTATTTAACAACAAAAAACAAAGATGAAAAAGAAAACGGTTTGTTGCAGTGATTTGGGAGCTTATATTAATGAGTTGCTTAAACGTGCGAAATTGAAAAATGAGTATGTATGCGAGACCCTGGGTATGGGACATGATGTTTTGAATGGCATAAAAAAGGGCTAAATCTCCCATTGAACGATTATATAAAAGTAATGAATCTCTGTTTGAATGCCTACAACGAAGAGGAGATTGAACTGATTTTGAATACGTTGGTGAGAATGTATCTGCGCTACTACAAGAAGAGGATAGTGGAGTAATCCGTGAAATAATTGATAGAAAATCCCGGCTGAATAAATAAAAACGGCCGGGATTTTTTTGTTTAGGATGTCTATTTGTCATTTTTTGGAAATATCAAATGGTAGCCATACCTTTTCCGTGTGCGATAACGAAAACACAAAAAATAACATTTTATTAGGTAGAAAAAGTTTGAGGAATGCTTCGTAGTTCACAAATAATGATTAAATTTGCCGCGATTTGTAATGCGGAGTTTGCAAAATGACGAATAATACTATAAAGCATCTAGGTATTGTGGAAAACATACAGGGTTCTCATCTGTCGGTGAGGATTGTCCAGACATCGGCTTGTGCGGCATGTAGCGCAAAGGGGCATTGTTCCTCGGCGGATAGTAAGGACAAAATCATAGATATCATAGATACCGCAGCTTCTTCCTATCAGGTGGGAGAGAAGGTGATGGTGGTCGGCGAAACGTCGATGGGCATGATGGCGGTATTGTTGGCTTTCGTATTTCCTTTCGTACTTCTTATATTTTCGTTGTTTCTTTTGATGGCATTGGTAGAGAATGAACTGTATGCGGCTCTTCTTTCTCTGGCTGTCCTTATACCTTATTATTTCGTTTTATGGCTTAACAAAACGCGACTCAAACAACAATTTTCATTTACTATAAAACCAATAAATAACTAAAAACATTATGAATTTGATTCTGATTGCAGTGATTTCATTGGGAGCTATAGCGCTCGTGTTGGCCGCTATTCTTTATGTGGCTTCCAAGAAATTTGCCGTGTATGAAGACCCGCGGATTGCCCAGGTGGGAGAAGTGCTTCCCCAGGCTAATTGTGGTGGATGTGGCTATCCCGGTTGTAGCGGCTTTGCCGACGCTTGCGTCAAAGCCGGTTCGCTGGATGGTAAATTCTGCCCCGTAGGCGGACAGCCTGTCATGGCACAAATTGCTGATATCCTAGGGCTTGCAGCCGGAGAAGCTGAACCGATGGTAGCAGTGGTAAGATGTAACGGAACGTGTATGAATCGTCCGCGTATTAATCAGTACGACGGTGCGAAGAGTTGCGCTATTGCCGCTTCGCTCTATGGTGGGGAAACGGGTTGTAGTTACGGATGTCTGGGGTGTGGTGACTGTGTGGCTGCCTGCCAGTTCGATGCCATCCACATGAATCCTGAAACAGGACTTCCGGAAGTGGATGAAGCGAAATGTACCGCTTGCGGTGCCTGTGTGAAGGCTTGTCCGAAGGCGATCATCGAAATCCGTCCGCAAGGAAAGAAATCACGCCGTGTGTATATCTCTTGTGTGAATAAAGACAAGGGAGCTGTGGCACGCAAGGCTTGTACGGTGAGTTGTATCGGCTGTGGCAAATGCGTGAAGACTTGTCCGTTCGAAGCTATCACGTTGGAGAATAACTTGGCTTACATCGATCCGCACAAGTGCAAATCTTGCCGGAAATGTGTGGAAGTCTGTCCGCAGAATACCATTATCGAATTGAATTTCCCGCCGAGGAAACCGAAAGAAGAAGCTCCTGCTGCTCCAAAACCGGCTGATGTTTCTAAAGAAGCGGTGGAAACTCCTGCATCGGCGGCAAAAGTGGAAACTCCTGCTGAAAAGGCTACAGAAGCTCCGAAAGTAATAGAATAATAACAGAATAAAATACAGAACTGTATGTTAAAGACATTTTCAATTGGTGGAGTTCATCCACACGAAAATAAATTGTCGGCACATCAACCTATTATCACAGCGGAAGTTCCTGCAAAGGCTGTTATTTTGCTGGGGCAGCACATTGGTGCGCCTGCAAAACCGGTTGTAGCGAAAGGGGATGTGGTAAAGGTAGGCACTAAGATTGCTGAACCTGCCGGCTTTGTTTCGGCGGCAATTCACTCTTCAGTCAGTGGTAAAGTGGCGAAGATTGATACCATTGTCGATGCCAGCGGTTATGCGAAACCTGCTATCTTTATCGATGTGGAAGGCGACGAATGGGAAGAAACAATCGACCGTAGCGCCACACTGGTGAAGGAATGTGAACTTCCGGCAGAAGAGATCGTGAAGAAAATTGCCGATGCCGGAATCGTTGGTCTGGGTGGTGCTTGTTTCCCTACACAGGTGAAACTTTGTCCTCCTCCTTCTTTTAAAGCTGAATGTGTGATTATCAATGCCGTAGAATGTGAACCTTATTTGACTGCCGACCATCAGCTGATGCTGGAACACGCGGAAGAAATCATGGTAGGTGTTTCCATCCTGATGAAAGCAGTGAAAGTGAACAAGGCATTTATCGGAATCGAAAATAATAAGCCCGATGCTATCGAACTGATGACCAAAGTAGCTTCCAGTTATGCAGGCATCGAAGTCGTTCCCTTGAAGGTGAAATATCCGCAAGGAGGTGAAAAGCAGCTGATCGATGCGATCACCAAACGTCAGGTGGCGAGCGGTGCGTTGCCTATCTCTACGGGAGCAGTCGTGCAGAACGTGGGAACGGCGTTTGCCGTTTATGAAGCTGTGCAGAAGAATAAACCGTTGTTTGAACGGGTGATTACCGTGACGGGAAAGTCAGTTGCGAAGCCGTCCAACTTCCTGGCTCGTATCGGTACACCGATGAAACAGTTGATTGACGCTTGCGGTGGTCTGCCCGAAGATACGGGTAAGGTGATCGGTGGCGGTCCGATGATGGGTAAGGCGCTCGTAAATATCGAGGTTCCTACTGCGAAGGGCAGTTCCGGTATCCTGATTATGAATCAAAAGGAAGCCAAACGTGGTGAGGCGCAGACCTGTATCCGTTGCGCGAAGTGCGTGAGTGCCTGTCCGATGGGACTGGAACCGTACTTGCTCGGAGCCTTGTCTGAAAACGGAGATTTTGAAACAATGGAAAAAGAAAGAATCATGGATTGTATTGAGTGCGGCTCTTGCCAGTTCACTTGTCCTGCCAACCGTCCGCTGCTCGACTATTGTCGTCTGGGTAAAGGCAAAGTAGGAGCTATGATTCGTGCACGTCAAGCTAAAAAATAACGAATATGGAAAATAAATTAATCGTATCACTATCGCCCCACGTTCATGGCGGAGACAGCGTACAGAAAAATATGTATGGCGTGCTGATTGCACTGATTCCGGCTTTTCTGGTGTCTCTCTATTTCTTCGGACTGGGTGCCCTGATTGTCACGGCTACTTCCGTTGCGGCTTGTTTGTTCTTCGAATGGGCGATCGGAAAATATTTAATGAAGAAACCGACCACCACCATCTGCGACGGCTCTGCCATCATCACAGGTGTGTTGCTGGCATTTAATTTACCGTCTAACCTGCCTATCTGGATTATCATCCTCGGTGCACTGTTTGCTATCGGTGTAGGTAAGATGTCTTTCGGCGGATTAGGCTGCAATCCTTTCAACCCGGCATTGGCAGGCCGCGTATTCCTGCTGCTTTCTTTCCCGGTGCAGATGACCAGCTGGCCGGTAGTCGGACAGTTGACCGCTTATACGGATGCTACCACCGGTGCCACTCCGCTGGCCTTGATGAAGCAAGCCATTTACGGTGACACTGCCGCTTTAAGCCAGATTCCGGACGCATTGACCTTGCTGATCGGACAGAATGGCGGATGCTTGGGTGAAGTGAGTGCACTGGCTCTGCTGATCGGACTCGTTTATATGCTCTGGAAGAAAATCATCACCTGGCATATTCCTGTGTCTATCCTGGCTACTGTGTTTGTCTTTGCAGGCATCATGCACCTGGCAGATCCGGAAAAATACGTTTCTCCGGTATTGCAGTTGCTTTCCGGTGGTCTGATGCTGGGTGCTGTCTTTATGGCAACCGACTATGTGACTTCTCCGATGAGTAAGAAAGGGATGCTGATCTATGGTGTATGTATCGGTCTGCTGACGGTAGTTATCCGTCTGTTCGGCGCCTATCCCGAAGGTATGTCGTTCGCCATCCTGATTATGAATGCGTTCACTCCGCTGATTAACACCTATTGTAAACCAAAACGCTTTGGGGAGGTAGCGAAGAAGAAATGAAAAAGTTAGAATCATCTTTAAAGAATATGTTGCTGGTACTTACGGGAGTGACTGCTATTTCCGTTGCGTTGCTGGCTTATGTAAATGAACTGACAAAAGGCCCCATTGCCGAAGCGAATGCGAAGACGCTGAACGAGGCTTTGAAAAAGGTTCTTCCTGAATTTACCAATAATCCGGTAGCGGAAAGCGATACAATCTTCAGTGAGAAAGACGGAAAGAAGAATGTTGACTTTATCGTTTATCCGGCTAAGAACGGTGAAGAACTTGTAGGAACCGCTGTTGAAGCTAAATCAATGGGATTTGGCGGTGAGCTGAAAGTGCTGGTAGGCTTTAATGCCGAAGGAAAAATCTATAACTACTCTCTGTTGGCTCACACGGAAACTCCGGGATTGGGCTCTAAAGCCGACAAATGGTTCGGAGCGTATGATCCTGCGAAAGGAGAAAAGGCAGTATCTCACGAAGAGAGTACGAAATCTATTTTGGGTATGAATCCGGGTGAAGCTCCGTTGACCGTCAGCAAAGATGGGGGAGCGGTGGATGCCATCACGGCTTCTACCATTACTTCACGCGCTTTCTTGAATGCCGTGAATGCTGCTTATCAAGCCTATAAGGCCGAAGGCGGGGAAGTGAACGGGGTAACCGGTGCTTCTCAAAAAGCGAAAGGCGCGGACGCAGATGCTGCTGACGCTGCTACGGGAGCTACGATCAAAGTTGAACTAACTGATTCAGTCAGTGCTAAATAAGAAAGGAGACAGATATGAATAACTTTAAAGTAATGATGAACGGGATTATCAAAGAGAATCCTACGTTTGTACTCCTGCTCGGTATGTGTCCTACATTGGGTACTACATCATCGGCTATCAATGGTATGGGCATGGGACTGGCTACCATGTTCGTATTGATCTGCTCGAATGTGGTGATCTCTTTAATAAAGAACCTGATTCCGGACATGGTGCGTATCCCATCGTTTATTGTGGTGATCGCATCCTTCGTGACCTTGCTTCAAATGGTGATGCAGGCTTACGTGCCGGGACTGTATGCTACACTCGGTCTTTTCATTCCGTTGATTGTAGTGAACTGTATTGTACTGGGACGTGCCGAAGCCTTCGCTGCCAAGAATAACGCAGTTGCTTCTATGTTCGACGGTATCGGTATGGGGCTTGGCTTTACCATCGCCCTGACTTTACTGGGTGCTGTCCGCGAGTTTTTGGGAACCGGTAAAATCTTCGATTTGACCATCATGCCGGAAGAATATGGAATGTTGGTGTTTGTATTGGCTCCGGGCGCTTTCATCGCTTTGGGATACCTCATTGCGTTGATTAACAGTTTCAAGAAAGCCTAATTCAATTAAATAAGAAAAGAATATGGAATATATATTGATATTTATTTCGGCAATCTTTGTAAACAACATCGTGTTGTCGCAGTTCCTGGGTATCTGTCCGTTCCTGGGCGTATCCAAGAAGGTGGAAACTGCGATGGGTATGAGCGCTGCGGTTGCTTTCGTGTTGACCATCGCTACCATCGTCACTTTCCTGATTCAGAAATTTGTACTGGATGTTTTCGGACTGGGATACTTACAGACGATTACATTTATCCTGGTGATTGCCGGATTGGTGCAGATGGTGGAAATCATCCTGAAAAAGGTGTCTCCGGCCCTGTATCAGGCGTTGGGTGTGTTCTTGCCGCTGATTACAACGAACTGTTGTATTCTTGGTGTCGCTATCCTGGTGATTCAGAAAGACTATGACCTGCTGACAGGTGTTGTGTACGCGTTTTCTACAGCTATCGGCTTCGGTCTGGCACTGGTGCTTTTTGCCGGATTGCGCGAACAGATGAGCCTTGTGAAAATTCCGAAAGGAATGCAAGGAACTCCGATTGCTTTGATTACCGCCGGTTTGCTTGCTATGGCATTCATGGGATTCTCCGGCGTGGTGTAAGGATTTACAGTTGATAATTAAATAGAGGATTGGAAGCTCTGCTGTGTGGCGACATACAGGTTAGAGTTTCCAATTCTTTTTTATACCTAAATGCTACCAAATCGTACCTTAATTACTTTTCAGCAAATAAATTTGTGGCAGATTATTGCAATTCCATTTTATTTCCATACATTTGTAACTCAAACAATAATAAGCCGAGAAACTAACCATTTTATAAAGTATATGAAAGAAAGAATTTTAGTAACAGGCGGGACAGGATACATTGGGTCTCATACTGTTGTAGAACTACAAAACAGTGGATATGAAGTAATCATCATCGATAATTTATCAAATTCAAGTGCCGACGTTGTTGACAATATAGAGAAAGTTTCCGGTATTCGCCCAGTTTTTGAAAAGCTGGATTGCTTGGACTTTGCCGGTCTGGATGCAGTATTTGCAAAATATAAAGGAATTAAGGCAATCATTCACTTTGCAGCTAGCAAAGCAGTAGGAGAATCGGTAGAGAAACCGTTGCTTTACTACCGTAATAACCTGGTTTCTTTGATTAACCTTCTCGAACTGATGCCAAAGCATGGAGTAGAAGGTATTGTGTTCTCTTCTTCTTGTACAGTATACGGTCAGCCGGACGAGTTGCCGGTAACGGAAAAGGCTCCGATCAAGAAAGCGGAATCACCTTATGGAAATACTAAACAGATCAATGAAGAGATTATTCGTGATACGGTAGCTTCAGGTGCTCCGATCAATGCGATCATGTTGCGCTATTTCAACCCGATTGGTGCGCATCCTACTGCATTGCTGGGTGAACTGCCTAACGGGGTTCCTCAAAACCTGATTCCATATCTGACCCAGACAGCCATCGGTATCCGTGAGAAACTTAGCGTGTTTGGTGACGATTATGATACACCGGACGGTTCTTGTATCCGTGACTTTATCAATGTTGTTGACTTGGCTAAAGCACACGTGATTGCTATCCGTCGTATCTTGGAAAAGACACAAAAAGAAAAAGTAGAAGTATTTAATATTGGTACAGGACGTGGTGTTTCTGTATTGGAATTAATAAATGGCTTTGAAAAAGCCACTGGCGTAAAATTGAATTATCAGATTGTCGGACGTCGTGCAGGTGACATTGAAAAAGTTTGGGCTAACCCGGATTTTGCTAATAAAGAGCTGGGTTGGAAAGCCGTAGAAACTTTAGAAGATACTTTACGCTCTGCATGGAACTGGCAGCTGAAACTCCGTGAAAGAGGGATTCAATAAAAGAGAAACTTGTTTTAAATAACATAAAAGTTTAAACAAATCGTGCATGCGATTTGTTTAATTGATGCTAATCGACCTGAAGCTGTTTATGAGTATGCGAATATACGTAAATAGTACTTATGCCTCCCCGGCATAGACAGGAAAGATTGCATAGTAGTTTTGTCGTGTTTTATTTTGTGTTTGTGTTGTGACGGTACTACGACGTGAGTCGTGGTACCGTTTTTTTGATACGCCCAGCATGGATGTTCTGTTTTATAAAATATTTAGCACTAATTCTTTTGTTATCCAAAATTATTTTGTAATTTTGTATCAAATGAATAAGATATGAGAGTAGTATCACATAAGAAATTGAAAGATTTCTACGAGACGAAAGGGTGTGAAGATTCACGTGTTGCTTTAGAACGTTGGTATGATATAGCGGAAAAAGCAGAATGGCGGAATTTGTCTGATATAAAAGCGGATTTTCTATCGACTGATTATGTGGGCAATCAACACTATGTTTTTAATATCAGAGGGAACAACTATCGGCTGGTAGTGGTTGTTAAATTTACGGTGGGATACATTTTTGTCCGTTGGGTGGGAACTCATAAAGAGTATGATAAAATAGATTGTTCAACTATATAATATAATAGATATGACTAAAATAACGAAAGAACAATACGAATTTGCATTGGCAAGAGTCGAAGAACTTCTGCCTTTGGTGGACGACAGCACTCCTGCAAATGACAAGAGCATGGTGGAGCTTTCTGTTATGTCTGATATAGTGATTGCGTATGAGAAGGAACATTTTCCTATAGAAAAACCAACCGTAGCAGAATTGATAGAATTGTCCCTTGAAGAAAAGGGAATGACACAAAAACAGCTTGCCAGTGAAATAGGGGTTAGCCCTTCACGCGTGAATGATTATATTTCGGGTCGCTCGGAACCTACTTTAAAAATAGCTCGCTTGCTTTGCCGGGTACTCAATATACACCCCGCTGCCATGTTGGGATTTTGAAAAAATAGTCAAAACATAATTGTTAGTGAGATTTATTTGTTTAATGTACCTTTGAAGCAGAATACGTCAGTTCCCCAATCAATTTCCGGTAAGACGAATCCGGGAGCAAACAGCCCGAATACGGATGAGCCGGAGCCGCTCATGGATGCGTAGATTGCTCCTTGATGATAGAGTTCTTCTTTGATTTCTCCAATGACGGGATGTTGCGGGAATACACTTGCTTCGAAATCATTGATTAACGTATCCTTCCATTCTTGTACAGGACGCTGGATTGCCTCCCTAACCGGATATTTCGGACGATGGGGATGAATGTTTGAAAAGGCTTCCCGGGTGGAAACAAAAACATTCGGTTTTATAATCATGATTTGGTAGCCGTTTAATGAAAGTTCGACCGGGGAGAAGATGTTTCCAATTCCCTCGGCAAATATCGGTCTGTTTTTGATAAAGAAAGCGCAGTCTGCTCCCAAAGTGGCAGCGTATACTTCCAATTGTTCTTCGGATACTCCCAGCTGATAATGATCGTTGAGCAACTTTAGCATGAAAGCGGCATCCGATGATCCTCCTCCCAGTCCGGCTCCTGAAGGGATGTGCTTGTATAAGTGGATTTCGATAGGAGGGAGATGAAATTCCTTATCCATCAATAAATAGGCTTTTACTACCAGATTGTCTTCAGGGTTACCGGCTATTTCCATTCCATGTTGGTGGAGAGTGAATTTTCGGTCAGCGTTAGGGGAGGTACGGATTTCCAGTGCGTCTTCCAGAGCCACCGGATAGAAAACTGTTTCCAGATTGTGGTATCCGTCCGGGCGTTTTTCCGTGATGGAAAGTCCCAGGTTTATTTTGATATTGGGAAAAGCAATCATATTTCTATTTACTATTTACTATTTACTATTTACAGTGCTTCACATTACAATTAATCATAGCTGGATAATGTGATTCGGGAGCAAAGTTAGTAAAATCTTCATTTTTCCTTATTCATTCTTCGTGATTATATTCTATCTTTGTCGTCCCGACCGGAAAAACTCTGTTATAAAGGAGTCTGTTCGGTCGCAAAATAGTAAATCGTAAAATAGTAAATATCTTCATGGCCGAACAGAAAAGAAATACCCGCAATTCAAAGTCTACTAAAATACAACCGGTAAATGATTATGGTCGTATTCAGCCGCAGGCGCCTGAACTGGAAGAAGCAGTTTTGGGAGCTTTAATGATTGAAAAGGACGCTTATTCATTGGTGAGTGAAATTCTTCGTCCCGAATCATTTTACGAACGCCGGCATCAGTTGATTTATTCTGCTATCGTCGATCTTGCGGTGAACCAGAAACCGGTGGATATTCTGACTGTAAAGGAACAACTTAGTAAACGCGGAGACTTGGAAGAGGTGGGAGGTCCCTTCTATATTACTCAATTGAGTAGTAAGGTGGCTTCATCCGCACATATTGAATACCATGCCCGTATTATTGCACAGAAATCGCTGGCGCGTGAGTTGATAACGTTCACGAGCAATATTCAGAGTAAAGCGTTTGACGAGACGCTGGATGTGGACGACTTGATGCAGGAAGCGGAAGGCAAGCTTTTCGAGATCTCACAGCAGAATATGAAAAAAGATTATACGCAGATCAATCCGGTGATTGACGAAGCCTATAAGCTGATTCAGAAAGCTGCGGCTCGAACCGATGGTTTGAGTGGTCTGGAGAGTGGTTTCACGAAACTTGATAAGATGACTTCGGGTTGGCAGAATTCCGACCTTATTATTATAGCTGCCCGTCCTGCCATGGGTAAGACTGCTTTCGTTCTTTCAATGGCTAAGAATATTGCGGTGGATTACCGGAACCCGGTGGCGTTGTTCTCGCTTGAAATGAGTAACGTTCAGCTGGTGAACCGTTTGATTTCCAATGTCTGCGAAATTGAAAGTGGAAAGATTAAGAGCGGACAGTTGGCGGGTTATGAGTGGCAACAGTTGGACTATAAACTGAAGAATCTGATGGATGCGCCGCTTTACGTGGATGATACACCGTCTTTGTCTGTGTTCGAACTGCGAACCAAAGCGCGTCGTCTGGTGCGTGAACATGGGGTGAGAATCATTATTATTGACTACCTTCAGTTGATGAATGCGAGCGGTATGGCGTTTGGTAGCCGTCAGGAAGAAGTGAGTACCATTTCCCGTTCGTTGAAAGGACTGGCGAAAGAGTTGAATATTCCGATCATCGCACTGTCACAGTTGAATCGTGGTGTGGAAAGTCGTGAAGGTATTGACGGTAAACGACCGCAGTTGAGTGACCTTCGTGAATCGGGAGCCATTGAGCAGGATGCCGATATGGTGTGCTTTATCCACCGTCCGGAATACTATAAGATTTATCAGGATGATCGTGGTAATGACCTGCGCGGTATGGCGGAAATTGTAATCGCCAAGCATCGTAACGGTGCGGTAGGCGAGGTGTTGCTCCGCTTTAAGGGTGAGTTTACCCGTTTCTCTAATCCGGAGGACGATATGGTGATTCCGATGCCGGGCGAGCCTGCAGGAGCTATGTTAGGATCGAAAATGAATACAGGTAATGCTGGTTCCATACCTCCTCCCGCACCTGATTTTGCACCGCAGACGGAGAATCCATTCGGAGCACCGGGAGATGGACCGTTACCATTTTAGTTAATAGTTGATAACTGATAGTGAAAATGCTCTGCGCAACATTTCTTCTATCTGTATGTTATTCCGCATGGTAACTATCAACTATAAACTTTTTTATCTAACCTTCTCGGTCAACCGAAAAATCTTATTAACTTTGCAAATCTTTTTGAGAAACAATAAAAAATTAAATATATGAATATCTCTTATAACTGGCTGAAAGAGTATGTCAACTTCGACCTGACGC
>NZ_DAWCXD010000065.1:0-26834 GCF_052357945.1 Bacteroides sp.
AAGCATACGATATACTAGGTATTACCGATAAAGTTAAAGCTACAGACCTTGATAGATGGTTTGATTGTAAACCTGTCGCTAAGTGGATTGACAGTAAAACAGTCAAAGGATATGAGATTTACAGACCAAAGATAGTATTCAAGTAAAGATACACCAAAACAACATTCAATTAAATAAACGATTATGATTTACATTACACTTATTGCAGCAGCACTATTATCAACTTACTTAGTAAGATTCACAGTAAAAGAGATTAAGCAACACATCACGAAAGAAGCAGATAGGATTATCAATACAAGACAATAAATATATTAACCTAATTAGCCTGTAATGAAAATGCACGATGGCTAATGTTTATGAATATGTAATATAGAAACAGGCTAGTAATCAAATTACTAGCAAATGGATAACTTTTTAGCAATGGAACGTAAAGGAAGGGACTTATTCAAGTCATTATTAGATGATGGAAATATAACCAAATACAAGGAATCTACTGGCAGATATAATCCCGTAGATTTCTATTTAATACACAACGAAGATAAGATAGTAGCCGAAATAAAATGCAGGGATATACGGTACGTTAATTATCCCACTCATTTAATGGAAACTGAAAAACTTAAAAGCCTACTGGCTGTCAAGGATACTCACGATTGTAAAGCAGCGTGGTACGTCAACTTCTTTGGCGAAGATATATGCTTTATATATAATGCAGACAAAGTAAAGAATTTACGTTCTGAAACAGCGTATTGCAATTACACTACTGCCAATTACAACTACTACAAAACAACCAAAGGCGTTATTATGATACCTACCAATCTGGCAGGAATCTTTATCAGAAAGAATGGCAAATGGATGAATGGAAATCTACAGGATGCCAAACTAACGTCTTAACAAACCTGATTATAAGCAATTTAAGTCCACTTTGATATAAGTCAAGGTGGGCTTTTTTCATATAAATATTTTTATTTAAGCCGTACCACTATTCCCAATTCCAGTAACTTATTCAGCATTTTCCTTACCTTTAAAGATGGTGTTCCAACTTCAAAATTATCCATTGACCTATTAAGAAAGTCTAGTTCATTCTTATTTAAATCGAATTGGCTTATATCCACATCTCTATCTATTCCGTAAGATTCAATATTACTTTCCTGACTATTAAATAACAAGTCATAGGCTATATCATTTTCATGTATCAAACCAGCTTCAATTCCTTTACTTATTGCTTCTGCTATATTCTCATTGCTAGAAGGTACAATGTCATTGGATTGTTTGATTTTATTAGCTTGATTAATTTTGCTAGCTTCTGTTTCTAGCATCAAGTTAGCTGCATCTTCTGAACTTATTTTAGCATATTTCTTAAATGCCATTTCTGTAGTATGCCCTGTTATTCTCATAAGTATATGACTATCATAGCCACGTTTCAGCATATTACTAATGAACGAACGTCTTCCTGTATGTGTACCTATCAATTCATATCTACAATAAGTAGTATTAGTTATTTTTGAACCTCTATCTTCTGTTACAATATGTTTGCCTATTATACCTGCCTTTTGTCCTGCTTCCTTTATGTATCTCAACATAGTATTTTCACGTACCTTTGGCAATTGATAATTATACTTTTCCAGTATCTCTAAAGCAATAGGAAACAATGGTATCGAAACTTTATGTGCTCTTTTCTTTTGCACTATTTCCAATATCTTCCCATTATCAAAGTCTTTAATAGTACCATTATTTAACAATTGCATATCACTGAACCTCTGCCCTGTCCAACATTGTAATACAAAAACATCTCTAGCCTTTTCTTCTAAGCCTTTGAGTTCTAAAGCATACATTCTGCTTACTTCTTCTTCTGACAAATATATTTCATTATCATCACCTTCTCTACTTTTGGGCTTCTTATACTGATTCAACTTTGTTGCAGAAGTGTCTATTAAGCCGTATGGTTCTGCTCTCTTTATAATTGAAATTAAAGCAGTTACTTTATTACCAACAGTACTTGTTTTAGTAGTCTTACCCTTACCTACCTGTCTATTAAACAGATAAGTCTCATAATCTTTGATTAGAGCCAAATTTATGTCAGTAAACGTTATATCATCTCTATCTGTTGCTCTTAGAAATTCTTCAAAAACCTTTAAATGTCCCAAATAAATAGCCAATGTATTCCTTTGTCCATCTGATTTTATCGTTTTATCTTGGCTAATAGCTCTACGAAGCCATTGAATAGGTTTCTGCAATTCTTGTTGTTTCATCATTCTGTCTTTGTAAATATATTTCTTTAGCAAAAATAAGCTACTATCAATCTCATTTGGATTATCGCAAATATAACGCTTAAAATCAATAAAATCTGCTTTGAGTTTATTTATCTCATCGTTTACTATTGCGTTATTCATATTATCCAATTCCGTTAACCGTGGGCTTACATACGCTTCCTGCTTTTTTGTGTTCCACTGGTCGGGATACACCCTTACTCCTGTAGATAACTTTACCTGCTTTTTATTTATTCGGCATACCAGATAAATATTCGTTGGTTTGTCACTTTTTGGTTTCCTCAAATTAAAACTAGCCCTAACTTCATTGAAAAAAATCTGCCCTATCATAATCGGTTCTTTAAAATGGTTCTTTTTTATTGTTCTTCACTTTGGTTCTTTTAGGGCTGAAATGTGACATATTGATAACCAAACCATATTTATAAGTTACTGATAACAAATAATTGTTACTTCCTTTTGAAAGTGCGGGAAAAAAACTAATTTTACATCGAATTAACAAGATTGAATATGGACGACTTTTTTACATCGGAGGAAAAAAAGGAGCTTTTTTCACTCTACCGGCATTTGTTGCAATCTGCAGGAGATAGCATTTCCTGGAAGGATTGCCTAAAGTTAAAGAGACATCTTATCAAAGCGGCCCAGTGTAACGGTCTGCAACGCAATAACTTCGGGATGAATCCCGTCATCAGAGATTTACAAACGGCAGTGATCGTTGCCGAGGAAATCGGTATGAAAGGTTCGTGCCTGATCGGTATCATGTTGCACGAAATCGTGAAGGGGCATGTATTGTCTATCGACGAGGTGAACGCCGAATATGGGGATGACGTGGCAAGTATCATCAAGGGATTGGTGAAAACGAACGAGTTGTATGCGAAGAGTCCGGCTATCGAGTCGGAAAACTTCCGTAATCTGCTGCTTTCTTTTGCGGAGGATATGCGTGTGATCCTGATTATGATTGCGGATCGTGTGAACGTGATGCGCAAAATAAAGGATACGGGCAACGAGGAGGACCGGCTCAAGGTAGCAAACGAGGCTGCTTACCTGTATGCTCCGCTGGCGCACAAGCTGGGATTGTATAAACTGAAATCGGAACTGGAGGATTTGTCTCTCAAATATACGCAGAAAGAGACATATTATTTCATCAAGGATAAGCTGAACGAAACAAAGGCTTCCCGCGACAAGTATATCGCCGCTTTTATCGAACCGATCCAAAAGAAGGTGGCGGAAGCGGGACTGAAGTTCGACATCAAGGGACGCACGAAGTCGATTCATTCGATATGGAACAAGATTCAGAAGCAAAAGACTCCTTTTGAGGGGATTTATGACTTGTTCGCCATCCGTATCATACTGGATTCGGAACCGGACCCGGCGAAGGAGAAGCAGGAGTGCTGGCAGGTGTATTCGATTGTGACGGATATGTACCAGCCGAACCCGAAGCGTCTGCGCGACTGGCTTTCAATACCGAAGAGTAATGGTTACGAGTCGTTGCACATCACCGTGATGGGCCCGGAAGGGAAATGGGTGGAAGTGCAGATACGTACCCGACGGATGGACGAGATCGCGGAACGCGGACTGGCTGCGCACTGGAGATATAAAGGTATCAAAGGAGAAACGGGCTTGGACGAGTGGCTGACTTCCGTGCGGGAGGCATTGGAGAACGCGGACAACGACTCGATGAAGGTGATGGATCAGTTTAAGATGGATCTCTACGAGGATGAAGTGTTTGTCTTTACGCCCAAAGGGGATTTGTTCAAGCTGGCTAAAGGGGCTACGGTGCTCGATTTTGCTTTCCATATACATAGTAAGTTGGGATGCAAGTGTATCGGCGCGAAAGTGAACGGCAAGAATGTGCAGTTGAAGCAGAAGTTGAACAGCGGTGACCAGGTGGAGATCATGACTTCAAACACCCAGACTCCGAAACAGGACTGGCTGAACATCGTGACGACTTCCAAAGCACGCACCAAGATACGCCAGGCACTCAAAGAGATGGTGGCACGCCAACATGCATTTGCCAAAGAGACGCTGGAACGGAAATTCAAGAACCGCAAACTGGAGTATGATGAAGCGACCATGATGCGCCTCATCAAGCGTTTGGGATTCAAGAACGTGACGGAATTTTATCAACGGATTGCCGATGGCGGACTGGATGTGAACGAGATTCTGGATAAATACATCGAACAGCAGAAACGGGACAGCGATACACACGATGAAATTGTTTATCGGAGTGCCGAAGGGTATAATTTGCAAACCGCGCAGGAGGAAACGACATCTAAAGAGGATGTACTGGTGATTGACCAGAATCTGAAAGGACTGGAGTTTAAACTGGCTAAATGTTGTAACCCGATTTATGGCGATGATGTGTTCGGGTTCGTAACGGTGAGCGGCGGTATCAAGATACACCGGTCGGATTGTCCGAACGCGAACCAGATGCGCGAACGTTTCGGCTACCGGATTGTGAAGGCTCGCTGGGCGGGCAAGTCGGAAGGTACGCAATATCCGATCACGCTGCGCGTTGTAGGACATGATGATATTGGCATCGTAACAAATATTACTTCGATCATCTCGAAAGAGAATGGTATCACGCTACGTTCTATCGGTATTGATTCGAACGATGGGTTGTTCTCTGGCACACTGACAGTAATGGTGGGTGATACGGGGCGTTTGGAGGCTCTTATCAAAAAATTACGGACGGTGAAGGGAGTAAAACAGGTGAGCAGGAATTAAGATTAAGACAGAAGAACAAAAGAACATATTTTTGGATACGTATGATGAAAATCAAAAAACAATCATCACTCCTGAAATATGTTCTTTTGTTCTTCTGTCTATTTTATCTTACCTTCTTCTTTATATAATAAGGATAAGTAACCAATACGAAGAACAGCAAAGCGATGGAAGCTACCATCTGTCCGGTATGGAGCATCTTGTCTGTATCCAATTCCATGTAGCACGCAGTAGCGATACCCAGAGAGATACCGACTTCGCTTGCCAATAAATGGGTAGTGTTGGCTGTTCCGCGTTGGCAATGATGGGATAGTTTCACAAATATCATCAGGAATTCCGGCATGGTTAAACCTAAACCCAATCCCAAGAGTACGGAAGAGATGCCTATCGAAAGGTCTGTGTTCAATAAGGACATGGCTACCATTTCCAACCCGATTCCTATAATGACCAGGCGCAGCGTTTTCTCTTTGAAGAAGAACAAGCGCGCAAAGAACAGGGAAGCAATGTATCCGAGGGCTGTGCCGATAAAGAATGGTACGGGGATTCCCATGTTTCCGAGTACGAAATCGTTTAGAAAAGGGTGTACCATTGGAATCAGTAAGCCTGGAACAAATGTTATCAGAATCAGGTTGATAGCGGGAACCCATCCACGAAGCAATAAGAAGCGGTCGAAGGAATAGAGTTTAGTGACAATCGGCGCACGGAAAGGTACATATACCCCCGATAGCATGAGAATTCCTACAGCTCCGGTTATGACAGATACAGTGAGCAGATTCTGGAATGATTGGCTTTGATAAAGCCACACTCCGAGGATAATTCCAAAGAGCATTCCCAAACGTGCCGTCCACGAGAAGCTGACATTTCCCGCGCTCCGCAGTGTGGAGTTGGTGATGTCGATAGCCAAGGTGATACCGGCAGTAGTGCCTATGCCAAAGGCCAGTCCTTGCACGGTACTCAACAGGATTAGTTCTGTGAAGTTCGTCACAAAGGCGTACCCAATCGTCGCCACTACCATCAGGGCAGCGGCAAACATGCATACGTATTTACGTTTGTAGGCATCTACCAGATAAGCATGGAAAGGACCGATGAGGAACATCCCCAAGGTGAAAAAAAGAAAGATTACTCCTGTCTGTGCGGCCGGCACTCCGAGACGGTCGGCCATCTCTACGGAAAGTACCGGAAATAACACATACAAGGATATAAACAACAGCAAATTAGCTACACATATCCGCATAAAATGAACTGTCCACAATTTAACTGCCATATACTATCTTAATATTGTTCCTTCTCGTTGGGGAAGTAGCAATTCTTCACGTCGGAAACGTAACGGCTGATGGCGTCGGTCATCACCGTGTACAAGTCAGCATAACGACGTAAGAAACGCGGACGGAATCCGTTGTTCATGCCAAGCATGTCCTGAATAACCAATACCTGACCGTCTACGTGGCCGCCGGCACCGATTCCGATGATAGGAATAGTGAGTTCGGAAGCTACACGCTCTGCAAGGGTAGCGGGGATTTTTTCGAGTACAATGGCAAAACAGCCTGCTTCTTCCAATAAATGGGCGTCGCGAATCAGTTTGTCGGCTTCGGCTTCGTCTTTGGCACGTACGGTATAGGTTCCGTATTTGTTAATGGATTGAGGCATGAGTCCCAAATGTCCCATCACAGGGATACCGGCGCATACGATACGTTTCACCGTGTCAATGATTTCTTCACCGCCTTCGAGCTTCAATGCGTCAGCGTGACTTTCTTTCATGATGCGGATAGCGGAAGCAAGTCCCTCCATCTCATTGCCCTGGTAAGATCCGAAAGGCATATCAACTACCACCATCGCACGCTTTACACCACGTACTACGGATTTGGCATGATAAATCATTTGGTCGAGCGTGATAGGTAATGTAGTCACGTTACCTGCCATTACGTTAGAAGCGGAGTCGCCTACCAGGATTACGTCCATTCCCGCACCGTCTACAATCTGTGCCATTGTGTAATCATACGCAGTCAGCATAGATATTTTTTCGCCTCTCTGTTTCATTTCAACCAAGCGATGAGTAGTCACCTTTCTTGTGTCATCTGATATATAACCAGCCATGTCTTTTTAATTTATGATTTATGAATTATGATTTATGTCATTGATGTCTGCGCATTTGGACGCTTTCAAAAATTGCGGCAAAGTTATAACATTTAATTCATAACTGGGAAAGAAAAGCAAAAAATCCTTTCAAATGCTTCGCTTGGATAGTTGGAAGGCATTTGAAAGGATGGGTGGGTCTCACTATTTTTATTTATCTCGGTTATTTTTCTTATTTCATTTATTAATATAATATAAGTGAGGTAACTATTTAAAAATAATGCCGTTATTTATGGAGAGAGAGCATTTTTTCGTATGTCATGCCGGTGAAGTCGTCTATTATATAATGGGCTTTTCCGGTGATGGCTTCGCGTGAGTTGGTGGTGGCAAGTCCGATCACGGTTGCCCCGGAAGTCATGCCGGCTTGCAGGCCGTGGAAAGAATCCTCAAAGACGTAGGAGTTTTCGGGGGTGGCTTCAAAGATTTCCATTCCCAACAGGAAACAGTCGGGAGCGGGTTTTGAACGGGCAAACATCTCTCCTGTCAGGATGCGGTCTACCATTCCTTTAAATTCGGGATGGGCATTGTAGACGTTTGCCATCTTCTCTTCGTTGGAGCTGGTAACTACGGCTATCTTTGCACCGTTCCGGCGAAGATCGGCTATGAAGGCTTCTACTCCGGGGATGTATTCGTAGGACATCTTTTTCTCGTAAACATTGAGTTCAGCGCTTATTTCAAGCTGTGCTTTGGGTTTGTCCGCGAAATGCTTTTCATAGATTTGCGATAGCGTCTGTCCCTTGATACGGCGTCCGAAATCTTCTTCATTCAGATATTTCCGTCCTTGCTCGTCCCAAAAAACAGTGTACTGCGTTTCTGTATCCATGATGACACCGTCAAAGTCGAAGAGTGCTGCAATTGTTTTCGTTGTATTCATATTAAACTGTCTTTTTACCTAAAACGTTAAACCTTGTGTATCTATCGCCGCAAAGTTCCGAATAATCATCGAATCAGGCAAATAATTCGTACCTTTGCAAAGCTAAAAAAAACGTAACATACGTTTTTATCCAACAAAATCTACTGGCGCATGAGCAAGAACGACCCGCACATTTTAGGCAAAGAACGTATCGGCAAATTGCTGTTACAATATTCCATTCCTGCGATTATCGGAATGACGATTACTTCTATCTATAACATCATTGATAGTATCTTCATCGGACATGGCGTAGGACCGATGGCTATTGCCGGACTGGCTATCAGCTTCCCGCTGATGAATCTTGTTGTCGCTTTCTGTACACTGGTTTCGGCTGGTGGGTCTACCCTCGCCTCTATCCGTCTGGGACAGAAGGATATGAAAGGGGCTACGGAAATTTTGTCACATACGCTGATGCTTTGTATCACAAATTCTCTTTTCTTCGGTATTCTATCTTTTATCTTCCTGGATGATATACTGACTTTTTTCGGAGCCAGCGCCGACACCCTTCCGTATGCACGCAGCTTTATGCAGGTGATTTTGCTGGGAACTCCCATCACTTACACAATGATCGGGCTGAACAACGTGATGCGCGCTACCGGATACCCCAAAAAGGCTATGCTTACTTCAATGGTAACGGTGGTGGCTAACATCATCCTCGCTCCTATCTTTATCTTCCACTTCGAATGGGGAATGAGGGGTGCGGCTACGGCAACGGTTATCTCGCAGTTGATCGGTATGGTGTGGGTGGTGAGCCACTTCACCAAGAAAGACAGTACGGTGCATTTTGAAGGGAATATCTGGAAAATGAAACCGAGGATTGTAGAAAGTATCTTCGCCATCGGTATGTCTCCATTCCTGATGAATGTGTGTGCGTGTGCCATCGTGATTATCATCAATAACAGTCTGCAAAACTATGGGGGCGATATGGCTATCGGCGCGTATGGTATCATCAATCGGTTGCTGACGCTTTATGTAATGATTGTGTTGGGGCTGACTATGGGGATGCAGCCAATCGTGGGCTACAACTTCGGCGCACAAAAGATAGACCGGGTGAAACAAACGCTGCGACTGGGGATTATCTCCGGGGTAGTGATTACGAGCAGCGGGTTCGTGATTTGTGAGTTTTTCCCTCATGCCGTATCGGCTCTCTTCACCGATAGCGATGAGTTGATTGATTTGGCGGTAGGCGGTATCCGGTTGACTGTGTTGATGTTCCCGTTTGTAGGGGCACAGATTGTAATCGGTAACTTCTTCCAAAGTATCGGCAAGGCTAAAATCAGTATTTTCCTTTCGCTGACGCGTCAGTTGCTTTATCTTTTGCCTTGCTTATTACTGTTCCCTAACTGGTGGGGATTGGAAGGAATCTGGATCAGTATGCCGGTATCGGATGCGCTGGCGTTTATTACGGCCGTTGTCAGTCTGATGATTTATATCAAGAAGGTTTCCAAACAGCATCCGGTAGTAGCAGAATAAGGCGGTGTATGCTCTATTCTGCCATTTATTCTATTCGGCTTATTCTGCCTTAATGCTATTGACCGGATTCTCGTTCGCGATATGCCATGCTTTCAGAACAACACAGATTACAATCAGTAATTGGACGAACAAGGCCGTAGCAGCAAAAAGCAATGGATTCAAATCAATCTGCTCGGCAAATTGGTCGAGCCATGCCTGTCCTGCAAAATAAGAAACGGTAGTGCCTACTAGGATAGAAATCACTGAAACGTATAAAATGTCACGTGTCAGTAATCCGAGGATATGAGATGCTTCGGCTCCATTCACTTTCCGGATAGCTATCTCTTTGCTCCGGCGCTGGGTTTCATCGTTCACATAGCCAATCAATCCCATGATAACGATCAGCAGGATAAAGGCGGAAGTGATCCAGACGGAATTGCGGAAGCGGTATACGTCTTTATAGATATTTTTCACCATTTGATCTACTAGGATAAAACGCAAGGATATATTCGGATAGGTGTTTTCTACAAACTCATTCAGACGTTTCAGATTCTCATTATATGGTTCTTTCAAGCGGACATCAAAGGCGTGGTTGGCATTTTCATCTCCAATCAGGACAATAGGAGATTGCGACCCATAAAAGCTGTTATTGCGAATGTCACGGAATACGCCTACAATCGTTCCTTGAATGTCATTCACTGTTTTACCTACTGCTCCGTCGGTCCATTTCATCAGACGTACCAGTTCTTCGTTTACCAATAAGTCGTTCTGCTTTTTCAGCGTAGTGCCTTCTATAATCTTAATACCCATTACTTCAGGATAGTTGTAATGGCAGGAATTGTAATTTAGGGTAGCAATCCGCTTACCGTCATTTCCCATCAGTCCGCGTGTCCAGTACTCTCCCAACACCCCATTCACGGCAACGGTCACTCCTTCTACCATCGGCTGGCGGTTCAAATCGTCTTTGATATGCTCTACCGATTCTTTAGGCAACCATGTCTGCGCTTGAACTAATCCGGGCACGACGATACCCATATCACGGCTCATCAGATGACTGTACTGCAACAGAGTGACCAGCAACAATCCCAAGACGAAAGAAACTCCTGTAAACTGCACAAACAACAACGAACGCTTCCACCCTTTCTTCCCATCTGTATACCGGCGGAATACCTGCGTGACAGGGATACGGGAGAATAATCGTCCCGGTATGCCACCTGCCAGTATGAAGAGAACAAGGATAGTGAGCAACGGTACCCACAACGTTTCCCAAGTGAAAAGTGAGGAAAGATGGACGGAAAGTAAATCTTCAATCAGACCACGCGCATTGATTATCAGTAAGAAACTAAGCAATACGGAAAGAATGACAAGGATTCCCGTCTCTGCCATAAACATTCTGAAAATATGGGTGGAACTGGCTCCATTGCACTTATGCACTCCCACTCCTTTTGCACGACGGCTCAAAGTGGCAATGGATATCAGCATATAGTTCATGATAGCCACAAAGAAGATAGCAAAGCCCAAAAATCCGTAAATGACCAAACGCTTTTGTACATCGGGAGAAGCCAGATGACGTTTCACCAATGGAATGGCGCTAAATTCAATTTTCCAGCCATCAAACTCTAATGCGGTATATTTACCGATCACCCGCTGAATGTCAGCATTCACTTTGTCAATGTCCGAAGCATGGCGCAAACGAAGGAAAGCATAAAAGACATCATTTCCTCTCCAGCCGGCTCCTGCATGATACCCTCCATTCTGATGAACAGATATCACGAAATCATGGGTGAGCATCGTGTTTTCCGGTACATCTTTGTAGATCCCACGTATGGTCAGTGTGTTTTGTTTTTCAACAGAAAGCACTTTACCAACAGGGCTTTCATCTCCAAACGTCTCACGGGCAAAATGCTCCGAAACAAAAACGCTTCCGGGCATAATCATATCTTTGGGATTGCCTTCCAACACCGGTATGCCGAAAGTCTGAAAGAAACAAGTATCCGCAAAGATGTAATCTGCATCGGGCAACAGTTTATCTTCATAATAAATATTGGCACTTCCCATCGAAAGGACACTACTGGCTACTTCTATTTCCTTCGGCATTTCTTCTGCCAAAGTAGGTGCCACCACATCGAAAACAGTATAATCATAACCGATCTCTCCATCATCACCTGCGGTTTCGCCTGTACTAAGATTAGTCATCTGACAACGTACGAGTGCCAGGCGTTCCGCCTCCGGATAGCATTTCTCATAGCTTAGTTCGAAGGCTATCTGCGAAAAAAGCAAAATACCGATAGTAAGCCCTAAAGAAAGGGAAATGATTCGTATGATATTCGATCCGCGTTCACGCAATAAGGTACGTATAGTATAATAGATTTGTCTCATGGTTGGTTCTCTGTTTATGCCTTTACACTTGCTACAATACTTCCATCGAATAAATGTACGGTACGATGTGCAAAACTGGCATCGTGCTGTGAGTGGGTCACCATGATAATGGTTGTCCCCTCTCTATTCAGTTCCGTCAACAGATTCATCACTTCCGCTCCGTTTTTTGAGTCAAGGTTACCCGTAGGCTCATCGGCAAGGATGAGTTGAGGATTGGTAACAACCGCGCGGGCTATCGCCACCCGTTGTTGCTGTCCGCCGGAAAGCTGTTGAGGAAAATGTTTAGCACGGTGGTTGATATTCATTCTTTTTAGAATGTCTTCTACCATTCGGCGACGTTCGGAAGATTTAAGACCTAAATAAGTAAGCGGAAGTTCCACATTCTCGTAGACGTTCAATTCATCCATAAGGTTGAAGCTCTGGAATACAAAGCCCAGTTTGCCTTTACGGACACGGGTACGTTCCTTTTCTTTCAGGCCGGCTACTTCTTCTCCCATCAGCAGGTAAGAGCCTTCAGTGGGGTTATCTAATAGGCCGAGGATGTTTAATAAGGTGGATTTCCCACAGCCAGACGGTCCCATGATAGCAACAAATTCTCCTTCTTTTACTTCAAGGTTTACATGATTTAATGCGACCGTCTCCACTTCGGTAGTACGGAATACTTTACTAATATTTTCAATCTGTATCATCTTGTTTATTTATGATGTTGTTCTATATAGATTTATTTCCTGTTTTACTATTGACGTTTCTAGTCATGCAGAAAGTATGCCAAACAAGAATAGCTATTCATTTTCAATCATTTATCTTTTCCTAGTTTCCCAAGCATTGTCTAATAATTAGACAGGACCGTCTAATTATTAGACAAATCGATACTGTTCCATATCTCCCATTTATTGTTCAAAGAGTCCTATTTGCCTGTTAGCCGATTGTCCATCCAAATAGAAAACTTTATCTTTGCATTTAGTTTTCTAGACTATAAACAAAATAATTATGATGAGAAAGAGTGTATATGTATTCTTATCGTGCTTTTTACTTTCCGGATGCGGCATGATAGATTACCATCCATACGACGTCCGTATCAGCGGCGAAACAGAGGTCAACGCACATAATATCGAAAGAATAGAGGCAAACTGCCAAGGTAAAACGACCATACGCTTTGTGACTATGGGCGACTCACAACGATGGTACGATGAAACGGAAGATTTCGTGAAAGAGATTAATAAACGGAATGATATTGACTTCGTTATTCACGGAGGGGATATGAGTGACTTCGGACTAACCAAAGAGTTTCTCTGGCAAAGGGATATCATGAACGGACTTAACGTGCCTTATGTAGCCCTTATCGGAAACCATGATTGTTTGGGGACGGGAGCAGAAACATACAAAGCGGTATTCGGTCCCACCAACTTTTCTTTCATCGCAGGTAATGTGAAATTTGTCTGCCTGAACACCAATGCGCTGGAGTATGACTACTCTGAACCTGTGCCGAACTTTACCTTTATGGAACAAGAGATTACGAGCAGGCTGGACGAGTTTGAAAAGACTGTCATTAGTATGCACGCACGCCCTTACACGGATGTATTCAACGATAATGTGGCTAAAGTATTTCAACATTATATCAGACAATACCCGGGAATACAAGTTTGCACAGCTGCTCACACCCACCATTATCAGGACGATGTGATCTTTGATGATGGAATACATTATGTTACCAGTGATTGTATGGATTACCGTACTTATCTGGTATTTACAATAACCCCGGAAAAATATGAATATGAACTGGTTAAATACTAACTATATCTTGCGCGCAGGAGTATTATCCGTACTTCTGTTACTTCCCGGTCTGATTTCAGCTACTTGTAAAGCAGATACAATCATCAACTCGTACAAGGATGATTCACTCCGTTTCATTATCAAAGATGATTCAATTATCACTTTTCGCACAGGAGATTCTATATTTACGATCATCAGAGCGGACTCTGTATTGCCGGTTGCACCGAAGCAGGTGAAACACAGTCGTTACGATAACCGGATTCACCGTTTCCGCAGTCACTGGGAACGGATTATCCCGACGCACTCCAAAATACAGTATGCCGGAAACATGGGATTGCTTTCTTTCGGTACGGGATGGGATTACGGGAAACGTAATCAGTGGGAAACGGATATATTGCTCGGATTTATACCGAAATATTCGTCAAAGAAGGCCAAAGTAACCATGACGCTCAAGCAGAACTATATGCCCTGGAGCATTAATATCGGAAAGGGCTTCTCTACGGAACCTCTTACCTGCGGGCTTTATGTGAATACCGTGTTTGGCGACCAGTTTTGGGTGAATGAGCCGGAACGTTATCCGAAAGGTTACTATGGTTTCTCCAGCAAAGTACGTTTTCATGTTTTCATGGGACAACGGTTGACATACGATATCGATCCGCAACGTAGATTTTTAGCCAAGTCGGTGACTTTTTTCTATGAAATAAGTACGTGCGACCTGTATGTTATCAGTGCAGTAAACAATAGCTATCTCCGTCCCCGTGATTATCTTAGTTTATCATTCGGATTGAAGTTCCAGTGGTTATAAAAGAATTTATGATTTATGAATTATGAATTATAACTTACTTTTTCGTAAGTTTGCGCTTTACAAACTTGAACGAAAATGAGTAAATCAGGAACAATCATCATTGTAGACGATAATAAAGGAGTATTGACAGCCATACAAATCCTTTTGAAAAATTATTTTTCCAAGGTTGTCACACTCTCCTCTCCTGTCACCCTGTCCAGTGTCATCAGGGAAGAAGCCCCGGAAGTAATTCTGCTGGATATGAATTTCACATCAGGCATCAACACCGGCAATGAGGGTTTATTCTGGTTGCATGAAATAAAGAAAGTACGTCCGGAACTTCCGGTCGTACTTTTTACGGCTTATGCCGACATCGAACTGGCTATCCGGGGAATTAAAGAAGGAGCAACCGACTTTATCGTCAAGCCTTGGGATAACCAAAAACTGGTGGAAACCCTGCAAACCGCAGCAGCTTCTACGCACAACGACAAGAAAACGGACGGCAAAGAAGAAACCACCCACTCACCTATGTATTGGGGAGAAAGCAAAGTGATGCAACAACTCCGCGCACTAATTGAAAAGGTAGCCATCACTGACGCCAATATCCTGATAACGGGCGAAAACGGAACAGGGAAAGAAATGCTGGCACGAGAGATTCATGTCCTTTCCAACCGCAAATACAAAGAAATGATTGCAGTGGATATGGGGACTATCACAGAGTCTTTATTTGAAAGTGAGCTTTTCGGACACGTTAAAGGTTCTTTCACCGACGCACACACCGACCGGACCGGCAAATTTGAGGCTGCCGATAACAGTACGCTGTTTCTCGATGAAATAGGCAACCTGCCTTATCACCTGCAAGCAAAGCTACTGACGGCCATCCAACGACGAAGCATTGTGAGAGTGGGAAGCAACACGCCGATTCCCATTCATATCCGACTGATATGCGCAACCAACCGGAATCTGCAAGAGATGGTAGTGAAAGGTGAATTCCGAGAAGATTTGCTCTATCGCATCAATACCATTCATGTAGAGATTCCTCCTTTACGGGAACGGAAAGAAGATATTATTCCATTGGCCGAAAGGTTCATGGTACGCTTTTGCAAGCAATATGACAAGGCATTGATGAAGTTCACTCCCGACGCTAAAGATAAATTGAAAGCACACCTTTGGTATGGTAATATCCGTGAACTGGAACACGTGATTGAAAAGGCCGTTATCATCAATGACAGTCCGCTCGTTCCTGCCGAATTGTTCCAATTATCAATTCCGCGCACGGAGAGTCAGGAGAAAAGCATTTCTACGCTGGAAGAAATGGAAATGCAGATGATACGGAAAGCGCTCGACGCTTGCGCAGGAAACTTATCAGCAGTAGCCGCCCAACTGGGCATAACCAGGCAGACTCTTTATAACAAGATGAAAAAGTTCGGATTATGACAGTGCAGCTTCAACAAGTAGGCGTTCAATATTGGTTCAGAGTCTTGCTGACGGTACTTTTCTGTATATCGTCCGTGTGGTTCGGTATACATCAATCATACGGTTGGTTAGGAGTCAGTCTTTGTTTATTGGTTCTTAGCATACTTTGGCAAATCCGCCTTTATCGCCTCCACACCAAACAAGTGCTTTTTATGATTGATGCGCTCGAGAATAATGATAATACATTTCATTTTACTGAAGAAAACGGTACTCCCGAAAGCAAAGAAATAAACCGGGCGCTCAACCGCGTGGGACATATCTTATATAGCGTGAAAGCTGAAACAGCCCAGCAAGAGAAATACTACGAACTGATTCTCGACTTTGTCAGTACAGGATTAGTAGTGCTCAATGACAATGGAGCCGTTTATCAGAAGAACAAAGAAGCACTCCGTATTTTAGGGCTGAATGTGTTTACACATATCCGCCAATTGAGTCAGGTGGATGCGCAGCTTATGGAGAAAATAGAGAACTGTCGTCCGGGTGACAAACTACAAGTCATATTTCACAATGAACGGGGAACGATTAACTTATCCATCCGTGTGTCGGAAATCAATGTACGCAAAGAGCATCTGCGCATTCTTGCCCTGAATGATATCAATACCGAACTGGATGAAAAAGAAATAGATTCATGGATCCGGCTGACACGGGTGCTGACACATGAGATCATGAACTCTGTGACTCCCATCACTTCCCTCTGCGATACGCTTCTTTCAATATCAGCGGATAAAGACGAAGAGGTGAATCACGGATTGCAGACAATCAGTACGACCGGAAAAGGGTTGCTTGCCTTTGTAGAATCATACCGGCAATTCACACGCATACCGACACCGGAACCCTCCTTGTTCTATGTGAAAGCGTTCATAGAAAGAATGGTTGAACTTGCCTGTCATCAGCATCCATGCGAACATATCCGTTTCCACACAGAGATTACTCCTGCGGACTTAATCGTATATGCAGATGAGAATCTTATTTCACAGGTAGTTATCAATCTTTTAAAGAACGCAATTCAGGCAATCGGCAATCAGCCGGATGGGAGAATTGAGTTGAAGGCGTCCTGCAATGACATGGAAGAAATATGGATTGAGATAAAGAACAATGGTCCCGAAATCCCGTCGGAAATAGCAGAGCATATCTTCATTCCTTTCTTCACCACCAAAGAAGGTGGTAGCGGAATCGGACTTAGTATCTCCCGCCAAATCATGCGCCTTTCGGGAGGAAGCCTTACATTACTACGGGAAAAAGAGACAACGTTTATTTTAAAATTCAAATAACGATTGATATATGATACCTACACTAGTCAATAATCCGCTATTCCGGGGAATCACTCCGGAAAGACTTCTTGCCGATCTGGAAGAGATCAGTTTTCATACACGTTCTTATAAGAAAGGGGAAATCCTGGCGCGACAGGGAGATGTGTGCAACCGTCTTGTCATCCTGACCAAAGGAAGTGTACGTGGGGAAATGATTGACTATTCGGGACGTCTTATCAAGGTAGAGGATATAACTGCTCCCAGAGCGATTGCCCCTCTGTTCCTGTTTGGTGAGCAGAACCGCTATCCGGTGGAGGTGACTGCCAATGAACCGACAGAGGTGATCGAGCTTCCTAAACCAAGTGTTTTGAGTTTGTTCCGCAAGAACGAGCAGTTTTTGGAAAACTATATGAATCTCTCCGCCAATTATGCACGGACTTTATCGGATAAGCTTTTCTTCATGTCATTCAAGACCATTCGTCAGAAACTAGCCTCTTACCTGCTCCGCCTGTACAAACAACAGCAACAGGCGCATATCACCCTCGACCGTTCGCAACAGGAGTTGAGTGATTACTTCGGAGTGTCCCGCCCTTCCCTCGCCCGCGAACTGGCACACATGCAGGAAGACGGACTATTGATAGCGGATCGTAAACATATCACTATTTTACAGAAAGAAGAACTGGTCCGGCTCATCCAATAATGCTCCGGTTTAAGGGTCATTTATCTAATTGTGAGTATTTGAGATAAAAAATATTCATTGTTGTAACATTGGTTACAGAATCACCTGAAACCTTTCCTCTACTTTTGCGTTCAATAAATAAAATATTGGACTAATTAAAACCGTAAAAGTTATGAGTATGTTCTGTTATCAATGTCAAGAAACCGCAATGGGTACCGGTTGTACCTTGAAAGGTGTATGCGGTAAAACATCTGAAGTGGCTAACCTGCAAGACTTACTACTCTTCGTAGTACGTGGAATTGCAGTCTACAACGAGCATCTGCGTAAAGATGGACACCCTTCCGAACAAGCAGACAAATTTATCTATGATGCTTTGTTCATTACCATCACCAACGCCAATTTTGATAAAGTGGCTATCACTGAAAAAATCAAAGAAGGACTGAAACTGAAAAATGAACTTGCCAACAAGGTAAAGATCGAAAATGCTCCCGACGAATGTCTTTGGAATGGAAGCGAAGATGAGTTTGAAGAGAAATCAAAAACTGTCGGCGTGCTTCGCACTCCCAACGAGGATATCCGCTCACTGAAAGAACTTGTACACTATGGCCTGAAAGGAATGGCTGCCTACGTAGAGCATGCGCATAATCTGGGCTACGAGTCACCGGAAATATTTGCTTTCATGCAACATGCCTTATCCGAACTGACCCGCAATGATATTACAGTGGAAGAACTGGTTCAGCTGACGTTGGAAACAGGAAAGCATGGAGTATCGGCAATGGCACAGCTGGATAAAGCGAATACCAGCAGCTACGGAAATCCGGAAATCTCACAAGTGAGTCTCGGTGTACGCAATAATCCGGGTATATTAATCAGCGGACATGATTTGAAAGACCTGGAAGAGTTATTGGAACAAACAGAGGGTACAGGAGTAGATGTATATACTCACAGCGAAATGTTGCCTGCACATTATTATCCTCAACTAAAGAAGTACAAGCATCTGGCAGGAAACTACGGAAATGCCTGGTGGAAGCAGAAAGAGGAATTTGAAAGTTTCAACGGTCCTATCTTGTTCACAAGTAACTGTATCGTTCCGCCACGTGCAAATGCCGGCTACAAGGATCGTATTTACATCACAGGAGCCTGCGGCTTGGAAGGGGCACATTACATCCCCGAACGCAAAGACGGAAAACCGAAAGATTTTTCTGCACTGATTGCTCATGCTAAGCAATGTCAACCACCGGTAGCCATTGAAAACGGAACGATTATCGGAGGATTCGCGCATGCACAGGTGACAGCCCTAGCAGATAAAGTGGTGGACGCCGTGAAGAGTGGAGCTATCCGTAAATTCTTTGTAATGGCAGGATGCGACGGACGTATGAAGAGCCGTGAATACTATACGGAATTTGCTCAAAAATTACCTGGTGACACCGTGATTCTTACTGCCGGTTGTGCCAAGTACAGATATAATAAACTGGCTTTAGGTGATATCAACGGCATTCCGAGAGTGTTGGATGCAGGACAATGTAACGACAGTTACTCACTGGCCGTCATCGCTTTAAAACTGAAAGAGATCTTCGGATTGGATGATGTGAATCAGTTGCCTATCGTATACAACATCGCTTGGTACGAACAAAAGGCGGTCATTGTTTTATTGGCATTATTGGCTTTGGGAGTGAAACATATTCATCTGGGTCCTACTCTCCCCGCTTTCCTTTCACCGAACGTAAAGAACGTATTGATCGAACAATTCGGAATCGGAGGTATCAGTACAGTAGATGAAGATATTGTGAAGTTCCTATCCTAAATAACAATCAATCAAGCGGGGATTTGGAGATTCCCGCTTGATTTACAGAATATCAATCCTCTCTAGGCAATATTAAATTGAGAAACACTCCCACCAAAGCTGCCAGTCCAATGCCGGACAATGAAAAATCTCCCCAATTAAAAGCAGCACCACCAATGCCGACAGTCAGTGTCAAAGACACGATGATTATATTTCTGGTACGGCTCAAATCAATGCAATTATTCACAAGATTACCAATTCCCGCGCAAGCAATCGTTCCGAAAAGCAATAACATGATGCCGCCCAGTACCGCACTTGGAATGGATCTTAGTAATGCACTGATTTTACCGATAACAGAAAATAAGATAGCGGAAATGGCAGCTATTCTTATCACTTGCGGATTGGTTATCTTTGTCAGAGACATGGCTCCGGTCACTTCCGAATAAGTTGTTACAGGAGGACCACCCAACAATCCGGCACAGAAACACGCCAGGCCATCCCCCAATAAAGTACGGTGCAACCCCGGATCTTTCACGAAATCTTTTCCGGTGACCGTATTAACGACATAAATATCACCAATATGTTCTATCACCGGAGCAATGGCTACCGGAATCATAAACAACACAGGTTCCCATGAGAATTTAGGAAAGACAAACTGCGGCAATCCAATCCAGGCAGCATCCCTGACACCGGACAAATCCAAATCGTAGAAAAGCCATGCTGCCAGATACCCTACTACAATTCCACAGAAGATAGGAATCAGTTTCAAAAGCCCTTTGGCTTTCATTGAAACAACGACTGCGGTAATCAACGAAAGCAGTGCCAGTACCCAGTTCTCTTTTGCCATATTCACTCCTGTTCCCGCCAGTGACAAACCTATCAGAATGATGACAGGTCCTATGACAACAGGAGGAAACAGCCGTTCAATCACCCTCACTCCCTGCCATTTGACAAGCGCACTCATCACAAAGTAAACTAATGCTACTCCAACCATGCCGGATAAGGTGCCGGGCAACCCATAAAGTTCTGTCGCTTTAATGATAGGCGCAATAAACGCGAAACTACTCCCCAGAAAGACAGGAACCTTTCCACGCGTAACCGCATGAAAGATAAGCGTACCAATACCTGCTGTAAACAGAGCTGTAGAAGGGTCAAGCCCCACCAATAACGGCACGAGTACCGTAGCACCGAAAGCTACAAACAAGAATTGTACCCCCACCACCCCTTTCCTCAAAGGTGTAAGATTATTTGAATCCATAAGTATAATGTAGATTATTCTTTGCAAAATTAGTCTTTTTAGACAATTTAACTCCCTTTTTTCACAAAAATACATCCAAAAAGAGTTTTTATTTGTTGTTAATAATGTGTAACTTCGCACGGTGAGAATTAATACGACAATTTTATAACTTTATAATATATTGCCTATGATATTTACAGCAGAAAACACCCTACTTATCGGTTCTATCTTACTTTTCGTCAGCATCGTTGTTGGAAAAACCGGATACCGCTTTGGAGTACCTACCTTATTATTGTTCCTCGTAGTAGGAATGTTGTTTGGAAGTGACGGCCTCGGCCTGCAGTTCCACGACGCGAAAGACGCCCAATTTATCGGTATGGTGGCCCTTAGTATTATCCTTTTTTCGGGAGGTATGGATACGAAATTCAGAGAAATCAAACCTATTCTAGGTCCCGGTATCGTGCTTTCCACTGTCGGAGTACTACTTACAGCTCTTTTCACCGGACTCTTTATCTGGTGGATATCAGGTATGAGCTGGTCAAATATTTATTTACCTATCACTACTTCCCTGCTTTTGGCCTCCACCATGTCGTCTACGGACTCGGCTTCGGTGTTCGCCATTCTCCGTTCACAAAAGATGAACTTGAAACACAACCTTCGTCCCATGCTGGAACTGGAGAGCGGAAGTAATGACCCGATGGCCTATATGCTGACCATTGTCTTGATACAGTTCATCCAGTCGGCAGGTATGGGAGCCGGAGCCATTGTGGGATCTTTCATCGTCCAGTTTATCGTCGGTGCAGCTGCCGGATATGTACTGGGAAAACTTGCCATCCGCATGTTGAATAAGCTCAATATTGATAATCAGGCCTTGTATCCCATCTTATTACTTGCGTTTGTATTTTTCACGTTTTCCATCACCGACTTACTGAAAGGTAACGGATACCTTGCCGTATACATCGCCGGTATCATGGTAGGAAACAATAAAATCATGCATCGTAAAGACATCTACACCTTTATGGACGGACTGACCTGGTTGTTTCAAATCATCATGTTCCTTTGCCTGGGATTGCTTGTCAATCCGCACGAGATGTTGGAAGTAGCTGCCGTGGCATTGTTGATTGGTATTTTCATGATTATTATCGGGCGCCCGTTAAGCGTGTTCCTTTGTCTGCTTCCATTCCGGAAAATCACGATGAAATCACGTATTTTCGTATCCTGGGTAGGATTACGCGGTGCAGTTCCTATCATCTTTGCTACCTATCCGGTAGTGGCGGGCGTAGAAGGTTCGAACCTCATTTTCAACATTGTATTCTTTATTACCATTGTCTCATTGGTCGTACAGGGAACAACCATTTCTTTCGTCGCCCGGATTTTGAATCTTTCCAAACCTCTGGAAAAAACCGGTAACGACTTCGGAGTGGAACTTCCGGAAGAAATTGACTCTGACCTTAGTGACATGACTATCACTAAAAGTATGCTGGAAGAAGCAGATACTTTGAAAGATATGAATCTCCCGAAAGGCACGCTGGTAATGATTGTGAAGCGCGGAGATGAGTTCCTGATTCCCAACGGAACGCTGAAACTGCATGAAGGAGATAAACTGTTACTTATTTCCGAAAAATCCAAAGAAGAAGATACTGATTCAGAATAATATCAGAAAAGAGTTATTCAGTACACTATAACTGATCCGTCTCCACGCATGGAACCTCTTGCCTTTGCAAGACATTCGTTTCATCTTCATGCGTGGAGACGAAATGTTTTATATAGGCCAATGAACTAGTTCTAAGGAAGAAACACGAAAGACCTTTATCCGGCTGGTAAAATTGTTCACTCCCCCTCCGTTAATTAACCGTAAAACTTGAATTTAAAATTCGGTTTACATCTACGAAGTATTAATTTTGCGCAGTTTTAAACTAAATGTGCAAAAATCGAATGGAACAAGAACATCAGTTCATTGATTATATTGAGCAAAGCATCATCAAAAACTGGGACAAAGATGCTTTAACTGACTATAAAGGAATTACCCTCCAATATAAGGATGTAGCGCGTAAAATCGCTAAATTTCACATCGTCTTGGAAAGTGCCGGCATCCAGCCGGGAGATAAAATAGCCGTTTGCGGACGTAACAGTGCTCACTGGGCGGTTACTTTCCTGGCGACTATCACTTACGGAGCTGTTATTGTTCCCATTTTGCATGAATTCAAGGCAGATAATATTCATAATATCGTCAACCATTCCGAAGCCAAATTACTTTTCGTCGGCGACCAGGCATGGGAGAACCTGAATGAAGATGCCATGCCTTTGTTAGAGGGCATCGCTTCGCTGGCTGATTTCTCGGCATTAGTGTCCCGGAACGAAAAACTGACTTACGCTTTTGAACATCGGAACGCTATTTACGGCCAACAGTATCCCAAGAACTTTCGACCGGAACATATTTGTTACCGGAAAGATCGACCGGAAGAACTGGCTATCATCAACTATACTTCCGGTACCACGGGTTACTCTAAAGGAGTGATGCTCCCCTATCGCAGTCTTTGGTCGAACGTGGCTTATTGCTTCGAAATGCTTCCCGTTAAACCGGGAGACCATATCGTTTCCATGTTGCCTATGGGACACGTGTTCGGTATGGTATATGATTTCCTTTACGGATTCTCTGCAGGTGCACACATCTATTTCCTGACGCGTATGCCGTCTCCGAAAATCATTTCCCAATCTTTCTCCGAAATCAAGCCCAAAGTGATTTCTTGTGTACCCTTGATTGTGGAAAAGATTATCAAGAAAGATATTCTTCCTAAAGTAGACAGCAAAATCGGCAAGTTATTGCTGAAAGTGCCTATTGTGAACGATAAAATCAAATCGCTGGCACGACAGGCTGCCATGGAAATCTTCGGTGGAAACTTTGACGAGATTATTATCGGAGGTGCTCCTTTCAATGCGGAAGTAGAGGCTTTCCTTAAAAAGATAGGGTTCCCCTACACCATTGCTTACGGTATGACGGAATGTGGTCCGATTATTTGTTCCAGCCGTTGGGAAACACTGAAACTTGCTTCCTGCGGAAAGGCAACCAGCCGGATGGAAGTCCGCATCGACTCACCGGACCCGAAAACACATGCCGGAGAAATCGTATGCAGAGGAATGAATATGATGCTGGGGTATTATAAAAATCCGGAAGCTACGGCACAAATTATTGATGCTAACGGTTGGCTGCATACCGGTGACCTCGGTACGTTGGACGAAGAGGGTTATGTGACAGTCCGCGGACGTAGTAAGAACCTGCTTCTCACCTCTAGCGGACAGAATATCTATCCCGAAGAAATTGAAAGCAAGCTGAACAACATGCCGTATGTTTCGGAGTCACTGATCGTCTTACAGCACGAAAAACTGGTAGCCCTGATCTACCCGGATTTCGACGATGCTTTCGCTCATGGATTGCAGCAGACGGATATTCAGAAAGTAATGGAGCAAAACCGTATCGAATTGAATCAACAGCTTCCTAACTATTCTCAAATAAGCAAGATTAAAATCCATTTTGAAGAATTTGAAAAGACTGCGAAAAAGTCAATCAAGCGCTTTATGTATCAGGAAGCAAAGGGATAAACAAATATTTAAACGCAGATTAACGCGGATTATCGCAGATTTTAAAAGATAAATTAATCTGCGATAATCCGCGTTAATCTGCGTTTAAATATAATCTATTAATTAAGTGCCATAAATGAAATAGCCTGTCCGCCTCCGGCAGCCATTCGGATGTTCAACGTATTTTCAGAAGTAACCGTTTGTTCCGTTATCCGATAATCCGTAGGATTTGATTTCCAATCCGCATTCTCTCCATCCGCATAGATGACAGCTTTATACTGTTTGCCCGGTTCCAGGAAATCCAGTTTTATTTCCAGTGTACGGGGTTTCTCGTTCGTTGCTGCTCCCAAGAAATAGTTGCCTTTTGCTTTACGCACGATGGCTACGAATTCCCCCGGTTCTCCTGCCAATGCTTTCGATTCGTCACAATCCGAATCGAAGTCGCGGAAGAACTGGAAAGCCGGATGCCCTTCATAATTTTCAATCATATCAGATGCCATTTGCAAGGGAGAATACAAAATCACCCAGTTAGCAAGCTGTTTCGCCAATGTTGTATTCACACGGCTGTTTCCTTTATCCTGATCGTTCCATTTCTGGCGACGGGGAGAATCCTTAGTGTTCAGAAACAAAATATCAAACGTACCCGGTGTATAATCCAGCGGACCGGACAACATACGGGTGAACGGCAACATGACATGATGAGACGGAGGATTTCCTTCGCTCCATGCATTCCATTCCATCCCTCTCACTCCTTCACGTGTCATCATATTAGGCCATGTACGACGGATACCGGTATCTTTAATGGGTTCGTGCGCATCCAGTGTCATTTTGTGACGGGCGGCTGTTTCCACTACTTTCTGATAGTGATTGACTCCATATTGGCTGTGATGAAGATAACCATTCGGGAAAGCTCCCGCATATCCTGTCTTCAGGACATGGATACCATGATCTGTGTACCATTGCATGGCATAATCCATCTGGCGCTCATAGTTGGGAATATTCCCTCCGGTCTCGTGATGGCCAATAACTTCAACTCCTTTCTCCTTTGCATAACGAACCACTTCATCAATATCAAAGTCAGCATACGGTTTCGTAAAGTCAAAGTTTTGCATACCACCCCAGCTTTCCCAGCCTTCATTCCAACCTTCAAACAAAACGCCTTCAATCTGATTGGCAGCGGCAAAATCAATGTATTTCTTGGCATTGACGGTAGTGGCTCCATGACGTTCATCCATCTTCCAGGTTTCTACGCCGAGATGCATCCCCCACCATACACCTACATATTTCATCGGACGAATCCAATCGGTCGTTTCTATTTTACTTGGTTCATTCAGATTTAAAATCATAGCCGAATTAATCAGACTAACGGCATCCGGAACGATCTGAATAGTACGCCAGGAAGTAGTGAAATGATTACCTTTACGCACTTTCACACCATCAGGCCATGGAGCAAGTTCAGCTTTCAACGTATAGTTTCCTGCCTGCTTCAAAGTCATTTCCGAAAAATCGTACAATGCCGCTTCATGAATACTTCCGTAGACACCATCGGCAGTTTTAAAAGTGAAAGGAGTATTGGCTGTCTCCACCTCGGAAATGGGACGTTGCGCATAAAGCAATTCATAAGTTTCGGCACTGGCAGGAATGGACCATGATGTACCGTCTTGGCGAAAACAGAAAGTTGTCAGTTCATCCGTAATCAATAGGGAATCTGCTGCGGGCACATTATATTCATAACGGAACCCTGCCCCATCATCAAACACACGGAAACGGAGAGTTAACTCCACCTGATCTTTATTGACCAGATTTACCGCCATCTCATTATAATGATTTCTATTGGTTTTATTTTCACCCCATGGTTGCGTCCATGTTTCATCTTTACTGTCGAAAGTCGTGTTTTTTATCTGAAATCCTCCGCCCAGGTCGATACCGTTTTTCTCTGTAAATCCCAATGTCGAATTTTCAATCAACAATGAGTCACCTACTAAAATGTTATACAACGGTTTACCGTTGTCATCTACTGTTAAAGCCATTTTGATATGACCGTCCGGCGATTTCACTTCCGTTTTCGGACTGCTACACCCGTAACATCCCAGCACACACAGAAAAGCTCCAATGACATAATTTATTTTCATAGCATATCTATTGTTTGTATATAGTACAACTCAAAAAGGAGAAACACTTAAATGTAGGGCGGATTTCTTTCTCCGGATGCCAGGAAAAAAGTATCTTTGCACATAAACAATCTGAATTATGGCAAAGATACTATTGGTTGAAGATGAAATTAATATCGCCTCTTTCATCGAACGGGGATTAAAAGAATTCGGGCATTCGGTAACAGTCAGCCATGACGGGGAGACGGGTTGGAAAATCCTTCAGGACGAACCTTTAGAACTTGTAATAATAGACAT
>NZ_DAWCXD010000066.1:0-26563 GCF_052357945.1 Bacteroides sp.
TTGCCGGTCAAAATAAATCATCACACCCAACCAACAGGAAAGCCGCAATTATAATAGTTAGTATCTCTTTCATAAGATTATTCTTTTATGTATAAAATGTACATTATTAGAAACCTATTTTAAAGCCTAGATTATAGAATCGGTTCTGGGGAGCGGAGCCGGTATTCAAATCCAAAATTTCGCGCTCTTTAGATATTGTCAATAAGTTTGAAGCATAAGCATAAACAGACAAACTACGGACAAAAGAACCACGGAACAGGAAGCTGGGAAGATCATAAGTTACCTGTATCTTAGCAAGATTAAACCTATTCGTTTTATACATCCAGAAATCCGAATTACGGAAATTGTGGGTATTACTCAAGGTAGTCAAACGAGGATAGGTCGCCGTTTCAGCAGTTTCAGGAGTCCAACGGTTTCTCACAACTTCCGAATATTTCTTATCACCATACACCCAATAATAATCACTGTTCTTCATAGCTGAAGCACCGAAATATCCGGTTCCTAACGCAAAAAAAGTCAGATTTTTCCATTTGAGTGTCAAGTTTATTCCCATTGTAAAAGGTGCTCCCTGCCAACCATAACGCTCACCCAAGTAAACTTCATCTTTCTCGTCTATTACATTGTCACCATTCTGATCAATATACTTAATATCACCAGGTTTTACTTCTCCCAAAGAAGAAGAAGGAGATGCGGCAATATCCGCTTCATCACGATAGAAACCATCTGTACGTAATCCCCATATACCATCTGTAGGACGCCCTTTATGATAACGATATTCATCGGCATACAATTCATCTACACGCGTATGTTTATTGGTATAATATGTACCAGTCATACCCAAATTCGCGTTTACATTCCCAATCTTCTTCTCAAAATTCAAAGCCAGGTCAAATCCGGTGCGGCTGCTGTTGTTATAGTTTACATAAGGAATCAATGTACTTTCAGGCCAGTATGACTTAAAATAGCTAGGATAAATTGTTGAAGGTTGTACTAACATTCCTTCCATAGTGTTCGCAAAGAAAGATGCATCAAAAGATATTAACTTTTTCCACAAAGCTCCACGTAAGCCAACACTAAACTCTTTACGTTTAATAAAAGATAGATCATTATTCATACCTCTTTTCGACTCTGTAGCATGACTTTGATTTCCATCTGCCCATCCCCACCATGCTCCATCTGATTGGTTGAAAGTACTCTGATACATATAATAATCTGCAATATCCAAATCTGTATGCAGTATAGAACCTGAAGCTGTCAACATCAATTCATCCACTATAGAAGAATCAGCCAAGAAATTTTCTTTCCCAAGCCGCCATCCTAATGTTAGAGAAGGTGAAAATGCATTCCGGTTATTTTCAGGCAGGCGGGCTGAATGTACCAACGCGCTTCCGAAACTAACATAATACTTATTCAAATAATCATAATCAACTTGTAAACCCAGATTTACATTACTCGTTTTATGATATACACCGCTTTCTCCTTGCTGATAACCAGCTGCAATCAACATAGCCGAAAGATTATGTGCATCAGCGATCTTCGTATTATAGTTAAATTGTCCTGAGAAAGCTATAGTTTGGCGATTCCAACTACCGGACACATATTGTACACCATCTTTTTTATCTTCACCATACTTAGTTAAACTGATGATTACATCTTTGCCGTTAACATTAGCCCATTTTGGTTCATAAGTGGCATAACTGTTACTATAATATTTATTATAAGTAGTTGCATAGTCTACAGCAAACTTTGTCTGAAAAGACAAGCCTTTCAAAACTGACGACAAATCAATCTCAACACCCATGTCAAACTGGTACTGACGACTAGTAAATGTATTGACACCCGATGCGTAAAGACCTGCCAACGCATTCGTTTGGTCGAGTTGAGTTCCACCCAATAGATATTTGCCATCAATCAAATTATTACTATTCTTAACCATGGTCCACGAATTTTCATCATTTGGCATTAAATAATCAACAGGAATTAATGGAGACAAGCGATTAGGCCGTAATGTAGATGCAGCTCCCCAAAAATCACCACTAGCAGCACGCCCATCGTAGAATGTAGCATTTGCATTCACGTAACTTTTTACATACTGCCCCAACGAAACGTCAATGTTACCTCTCACACTGAAACGTGTGACACGATCTTTATCAGCTTCACCATATTTCAACAATGAACCTACATTATACAAATTGATATTGGTATAAAAACGTGCCTTCTCCGATCCGCCGGATATTTCTGCCGTCACATCTGATTCATTATATGCTTTCTTAAGATAATCTGAAGAATAAAGGTTCAAATCGGGATAACGATACGGATTCGAACCGGAAGCATGGTTATAGATATCTTTTTCAGTATATGTAGGATCCAATCCATCGTTGGCACGAGCTTCATTATACAATGTCATATATTCAGCAGATCCCAGGTAATTAGGATAACTGACGGGCACGTGAAACCCAGTATTACCACGTACGTCAATACTTGTTCCACCAACTTTTCCACGTTTAGTAGTGATATAGATAACTCCTTTTGCTGCACGACTTCCATACAGTACTACAGCAGATGCACCTTTCAGGAAAGAAATCTGCGCAATCTCTGAAGGCATCACATTATCAGCATCACGCGGTACTCCATCCACTAGTACTAGATAACTATCCATTGCCCACAAACTGCTTCCATTCCAACCACCTACATAACCTTGCATATCAGTAAGACTATAGGTGTTGTAATTCTTTTTCATAAGTTCCTCTACATTTACAAAGGAAACCCCTCCTAACAAATCATTTTGATTCACTTTACGAAAAGCCACTTGTACAGTTTCCTTCTGAGTAGTTTCCAACGAATCAGGATTTGCTTCTTGCACTCCAACCTGCGGAGTTTGTGCTTCTGCGTATAGGAATGAAGCTGCAACTACCACACATAAAATGGATTTTACTCGTATATATTTCATTTTTCTTTTCTATTTAATTAGTTTAAGGAAATTACTACCAGCCCGGATTCTGATTAAATTCAGGATAAATAGTTACATCTGAAGTTTTCAAAGGCATCCAGTTATGTTTATCCGAATAATTACGTTGTAATATTGTTGCTTCTCTAAAGTTTGCTACACGATTCTGTGTAGGGTCAGCCTCATCAAACACACCAACACGTTCAAACTCTTGAGATGTTTTAATATTGTAAGGGTATTCATTCAGTAATAACCAGCGACGCAAGTCATTAAAACGATGTCCTTCATATGCCAACTCTACCGCACGCTCTCTTCTTAACTCCCCCATAAACTTATCTACAGAGCCAGTATATTTTACAGCAACATCATCCACGCCAGCACGTTTTCTTATTTTATTTACTGCATCCAATGCTGTCAATGCCAAGCTTGAAGCATTTGCCGTAGGTGAACCATAACCGTTTACTACAGATTCAGCATACATCAAATAGATGTCTGCTAAACGCATCCAACTGACCTGAATAGTAAGCGCATCTCCATAGTCACGAAGACCTTCATCATAATTATTCACTGTAAGCGGAACAAATTTACGAAGAAGATATCCCGTGCGGCTTTGGCTAGCTATGTCACGATAATTACCACCTGTATACAAATTAGCAAATTGTATTTTTGCCGCTTCTTGTTCTGCATTAAATTTACTGGTATTTTGTATCACTTGCAATCCATCGAATATAATATCATGATAAAAACGAGGATCACGATTACGCCAAGGATATTCTTTGTCAAAATCAGAATCCGGATCATCCAACGGCAGTCCGTCTGCCGTACCGTAATAATTCACATAGTTAGCAGTTGGAGTAAATAAGACATTATTTGTTTCACCTGCCATCATAGACGCAACGAATTGAGGGCCTAAAGACCATCCTGATCCCATCCATGCATCATACATAGGGGTCTGAAAAATAGCTTCCGTAGAGCCTGGATTCATAAAATTCTGTTTATATGTATAAAATATATCAGAATAATGCTCAAAATCAACCAATGCATACTGCGTCTGTCCCTTTTCGACTAAATCAAGTAATTCTGCAAATGCAGTTGCAGCTTTTTTACAATAATCGGCATTATAAGAAGTACCTCCTTGAGATGCATAATTCATTAACGGACTACCTGCCCAAAGATAATTTTTACCTAAATAACCCAAAGCCATAATTTTGTTTATACGCAGTTGATTATTTCCATAAGTCACCTTTCCGGCATTAGTATTATCCCAATTGATCGGTAATAAATCAGCTGCACGACGAAAATCTTCTGCTGCACGGTCAGCACATTCTTGATAACTTAAACGTGGGTTTCTCAACGGCTCAGAAGAAGAAAGGACACTATCGATGTAAGGCAGACCACCAAAATACTGCATCAATTCAAAATGAAACCATGCACGAAAGAAATAAAGCTGACCAGCGATCAAATCTTTTTCTTCTTGGGTAGACTCAGTCATCTTACTCAAGTTTTCCAATCCTAAATTGGTTTTACGAATACCATACCAAGCCAACGGCCACATCGATTTTTTCATTCGGTCTGATGAATTCGCCTCTGTACTGGAACGGTCCATCCATCCTGACTGCCAACCGTCAAATTCAGACTGCCACCCCCAAAAGTCTCCCATATCAACCTTATATCCCATGTGATAATCCACACCAAAAGAAATTATCTCATCTTCTCCCCAATTAAAAGAATTATTCCAATATCCATGTGCAAAATCAGGGATGCAATAATATAGCTCCTCGGTAAAACCCTGAAAATTCTTAAAGTTCTTGAAAGCATCCTCGGAAGAGACTGTACTTTCAGGTGCTTTGTCCAAGTAATCCTCGCAGGAAGTCATACCTAAACATGCAGCCAAAAAGGTGGTGTATATTAATGTACGTATATATATTTTCATTTTTATATCATTTTATAATGTGAATTTTAAGCCAAAATTAACACGTTTTATCGTAGGATATGCTCCTTGTGAAGCCCATCCGGTTCCAGCAAAATTAGACTCACGATCGTCCGGCATACGTGTCCACACCCATAAGTTATTACCGTTTACATATAATTTTAAATTGGATATTCCCAGACTTTTGACCCAGCCTTTTGTAAACGTGTAAGCCAGTTCTATATTTTTAAGACGTATATACGAGCCATCATAGAAATAGCGTGCCGCGTCATAATAACCGTTTGTAGTCGACCCCCAGCGTGGCATCGGTACATCCGGATTAGTCATGTTTTTAGTCCAACGTGAACCTTCATCGTAAGCAATCAGTTGTTTTTTGCCGAATGTAGAGAACACCACTTGCCGCGTCACATTATTCACGCCATAAAATTGAACAAAGAAACTCCAGTTTTTCCAATCAAAACCAACAGAAGCGCTGTAAGTATTCTGAGGATCGGCAGAATATCCATAAGGAATCTGATCATAGGAATTAATAACCCCGTCGCCATTATAGTCAAGAATGGCATAAGTACCCGGCAGTTTCTGATCATCACCAGACTCGAACGGTGTACTCCCATATAAATCATCCATTGTCTGTGTATAACCATGGTCTACATAGGTATACGTTTGTCCAATTGGCTTTCCTGCTTTTTTCTGGTATTCAGGAAGTAGCTCACCCTCATCCCGCTCCAATATCTCATTTTTAGCATGAGTCATGTTCATATTTGCCCACAAACGCAAACCATTCTTCAACACTTTATTGAGACGAACTTCTACTTCATACCCTTGATTTTTTACTTTTCCCAAGTTAGCCCACGGTGCTTTGGTTATTCCTCCAAAATAAGAAGGTGTAGCACGATCTGAACCATTAATTAGGACATCTGTACGTTTATCTTTAAAGAATTCCACACTACCTGCTACCAAGCCGTTAAAGAAGGAATAATCAACTCCTAAATTAAACTTCCGAACCACTTCCCAGTGAATATCTTCATTCCCCACAGTAGTCTCACGATAGAAAGTATAGGGACTATCTACATTATATGCCCCCGTTTTTATATTTCCTCCCAAATTCCATTGAGTCATATACAGCCAACGTCTTGATGTGTCCCATTCATCTCCAATCTCATCATTACCAATTTCACCATAAGAAGCTCTTACCTTTAACATATCTAAGAACTTCAATTTTTTCATAAACTTTTCCTCGCTAATCATCCAGCCGATAGCACCTGAATTAAAGAAAGCAAAACGGTTGTCGGCACTGAACTTATCCGAGCCGTTATAAGCACCATTATATTCTATAAAATATTTGTCTGCATAATTATAAGTTAAACGGAAAGCCCAATCTTCACGGTAATGTGGCACAATACTACCTTTGGCACGTTCTTGACGGCTGAACAATCCCATAGCTCCAACCGTATGTTTGCCAAATGTATTATTATAATCTATCTGTGCCGAATAGTACATATGACGCTCTGTAGCACCATTATCCACGCTTCCTCCTTCTGGATTCCAATTTATTTGCTCGCGAAAATCGAAATTATGGCTACCGACTGACGGATTATAACTTACTTCACCTGTATCCGGATTGATATATTTGTATAATGCACCATCTGTAGAGTTTACACCACGATTCTGCTCCAAGAACACATTGTCCCAAGAAATCGAAGCTTTTGCACTCAAACCTTTCAGTAGGAAATCAAATTTCTGTTCTAATACGAAGTCTGTTGTCAGACGGGTGGTCGTCCGAGTGTTTTGCCCAGCCAACGCTAATCCTGCTACAGAATTATTTGCATTATTTATCGGATCATACCCCCATGTACCATCTTCATAACGAGGCATAAACACATTCGGTGGAGTAGTATAAGCACTTCCCCAAATATTGTATTCGTAATCTGTACGAGGGCCCTGTTTCACACCGTGGGAACCAGCAATATTCGCTTTTAATAAGGTCGTTTTAGTTAACTGAAAATCAAGATTACTACGCATATTAATGCGGTTATATCCATATGTCGTCTGATACCCACGTCCATTATCGTATTCTTTAAACAAGTCACCTTCGTGCTGATAGTCAATAGCAGCATAATATTTTACAAACTTAGCACCTCCACTTGCACTCACATTCACATTCTCTGCAAAAGCATAATTTTTAAACATCCAGTCAGTCCAATCAATATTGGGATATCTTTCCCGCTCTGCCTGATTAGCCGGATTGCGATATTTATCCATGAGCGCCTGTGGCATCATATAATTCCAAGAATCTGGAGCAAGCCCCAATTCATACTCTACGGCATCGTTTCTAAGCATAAATGCATCATAAGAGTCCAATTTATTGGGTAGTTTAGAAGGTAACTTTAATGTCATACTAGCACCGGCATTAATCGTAGCCTTACCTTCTTGACCGCGCTTTGTCGTAATCAAGATAACACCATTAGCTCCCTTTACACCATATACAGCTGTAGCCGAAGCATCTTTTAAAACAGAAATAGATTCTACGGAACTAATATCAACACCGGTCATCGGACGTTCAATGCCATCTACCAAAATCAGAGGTGAGCTATTATTCCAAGAACTCATACCACGAATTTTGATTTGCGGATCTTCCTCACCGGGCATACCGGTACTAGCTGTCGTTACAACACCCGGCAAATTACCAGTCAAAGCCGAACCTAAATCAGATACACCACCAGAACGTTCAAGCACTTTAGCAGAAGTTTGTGTAATGGCTCCTACCACACTCGCCTTCTTTTGCTGCCCATAACCAACTATTACTACTTCCTCTAGGATTTGAGAATCATCCTTTAAAACCACTGTTATTTTTCCTTTACCAGTAGCTTTTACTTCCTGAGAACTCATTCCTATGAATGAAACTACAAGAATTGACTTATCACTGGGAACTGTCAATACAAAATTACCATTCAAATCAGATACAGTACCGATTGAGCTACTGCCTTTTACAACTACCGAAGCACCAATAACGGGTTCACCATTACCATCTTCTACCGATCCTCTCACCGTGATTCCTCGCTGTGCTGAGACCGTCAGGCTACTCAACAACATCAATAGAAAAAGATAGAGAATCTTTTGAAATTGTTTCTTTACATTTTCCATTACAATTAGTTTAAGATATTAATATTATTCTCATTTTTTTAAATTTGCCTCATAAAGAAATTATTTATACTAACTATTGTCAATTCTATATTCCATAATACTAAATTTAAAGGTTAATTATTTTTCTGAAGTAGCATACAAACCAATAGTAGTGCCGGTAAATCCCCCAGCAATAGATGTAGACAAATAACTAGCATCCACATTTTTATGTAATAATTCCCAGTTTCCATCCGTGAGCGAATAATAAAAGTTGTAATAATTACCTTCTGAGATAATTTTTAAATCAATCACTTTTATTTCTTCCCCAATATCCTGTCGTACTAATAGCTCAGTACCCAATTCTCCAACCTTTTGGAGAGTAATACATTTACCTAAGTCATCTCTGCTGACTGCTAAAAAATATTGGTGCGCCTCATCTTTAAACAATAGCATTCCTGCCATTTCCTTGTCGTCAAAGGGATCAAACAACATACGGGTAGCACATTCAAATTTATGATGTTGTAACCGACGGCAGACAAATGCCGGAGTCTTCTTTTCCGTAGCACTGATGCCAGCACACTTCAAAGTCAGATATCCGGGTGTTTCCGACAAAGAATATAGATCGGAAGCAGAAGTTCTCAAAGTCATCCACGTCATGTCAAGTACAGGAGAATCAAAGTTCTCTATCAACTCAAAATTACCATAAGTAACTGTCGAATCTCGTTTCACACCTTCACGTCTTACAATCATAGGTACTAAATCATCGCCTTGAGTCATGTACGGGAATCCGTCTTCGCTCCATTTCACCGGCATCATAAATGTTTCACGTCCCAAATTCTCAAACTGATTATTAATAGGGCGACAAGCCAGAAAAACAGCCCACCAATCTCCCTCTTTTGTTTGAATCAAGTCTGCATGACCAGCACAGGTTACCGAATTAGGACGGTCAGAATTCAAATGTCTTTGCGTCAGAATCGGATTGTTTTTCCATGGAAGAAATTTACCCATCGGAGAATCACCACGGAAAATCACTTCCGAATGCCAGTTTCCCGTTCCACCTTCGGCGGACATCAAGAAGTACTTTCCATTTATCTTATATAAATGAGGACCTTCTATCCAAATTGGTTTGTCTGCCGGTTGGGCTCCTTTGTTTACAAGAATTTTACGGGGACCGATCGTCTTATCTGTTTTCACATCAAACTCTTGTATGCGTATAGTACGGTGTCCGCTATATTCAGGTTTATTATCCGGAGCCTCATCATTATTAACAATATATGCCTTACCATCTTCATCAAAAAAGAAAGAAGGATCAATACCTCCGACCTCCGGCAACATGACGGGTTCCGACCATTCACCAAACGGGTCTTGCGTCTTAACAAAGAAATTTCCGGCTCCGACATTGGTTGTTACCATATAATATGTCTTGTTATACGGATTATAAGAAATAGCCGGAGCAAAAATACCGCCACTCACTTTCTGTCCTTCCATATTCACTAATTGCGAAGCACGGTTCAACACATGCCCTATCTGTTTCCAATTCACCAAGTCTTTGCTGTGAAAAATAGGAACACCGGGGAAATAAGTGAATGTAGATGTTACCAGAAAATAATCACCTTCTCCATTTGTGCAAACACTAGGATCAGAATACCATCCCGGCAAAATAGGATTATAGAAATAGTCTTCACCTGACAGAGGATTGGAAATATAAAAATCATCATTTCCCTTATAAGAAAAATAATCAAAGAGAGCCACAGATTTTCCAATAGCCGGTAATTGTTGTTCTTTCTTTGAGTTACATGACATCATTGTTATCCCCAACATAAATATGGAGAGCCGGACGATTGACATTAATTGTATTACCTGTGTATTCTTCATAATACTTCTTATTTTCTTTATAATCAAATATGAATTACTGATCTTTTCTGCAAAGATATGCCAGTTCATAAAACTACAAACATAATTATGTTACGGGCTTCTTTTCCTAAATAACATCTTCATTTTCAATGTTACATCTATCTTTCCCCTTGTAGCACACCCAAACAATTACACTGATTATAAGCACATTACAATCTCATTTTTTTGAATAAAAGCTATTCAAATTCCCAATAATCCAGATTGAAAAGTTTGTTTCCTTTCTCTCCTTTAAAGCAGAAATAAAGATCATGTACACCCTTTGCATTCTTTATCCGACATGACATCTGTTTATATATATCCAGTCCTCCTGTCGGTGATATACTGACACTGCCTATTACCGGACCTTCAGTGCTGTCCAGACGAATTTCTATCATTCCGCCTTTTTCAACACAAGCTGCGCTTACACTGAATTTCTTTGCTCCCTTCTTGCCAAAGTCGACACCACGCACACACAGATATTCATTATCATCAATATCGGTTATATACAAACCACCATTCTTATGATTTTCAGCTTTAAGACCATATCCCCAAGCCATCGTTTCAGCTTCCACTCTACGGTAAGGATTAAAGTTTTCAATCTGTTCCAGTTTCGTCTCCTGCCAATAAGGAACTTCCTTAATAGTTCCATCCGGATTATAATGCATTTTTGCAACAGAGACCGAACGGCGTTCCTTATGATCCAAAGTCTCCAAATGAAGCAAATCATAATTTAGGCCAAATACATAAGAGCTACCTTTATAATCGATAATTCCAGGATGATTTCCTCTACTCCGCTCTGTGGGACGCATAATATATCCTTTTGTACTCCATGGTCCGGTAGCTTTGTCGCTCATGGCATAGCCAATCCCTTCCGGGCAACAAGTTGAAGCGAAAGCCATGTAATAATGCCCGTTCCGTTTATACACCCACGGACCTTCCTGGTAATGTTCCGGTTTATTTTCCACTTGTACAATTTCCCCCGAATATGAAATCATATCCTCATTCAGTTTCACATAATAAACATTCGGATTGCCCCAATACATATACGCTTGTCCGTCATCATCAATAAATACGGTCGGGTCAATGTCATACCAATGCTCCTTCTGCCAAACCAACGGTTTGTTCAATGGGTCTTTAAAAGGACCGTAAGGAGAGTCGGAGACCAATACGCCAATACCATTACCATGAATCGGGCAATACATATAAAATTTGCCATTACGTTCGATGACTTGTTCTGCCCAAGCACCGTTATCACGTTTCACCCAATCAAAACTCTTCAGAGAAGCGACAGCTCCATGATCGGTCCAATTGACCATATCGGTGGAAGTATAAAGTAACCAGTCCAACATTTTGAATCCTTCGGCATCATCCTCATCATGAGTTGTATAAAGGAAAACGGTATCATTATATACCATCGGAGCCGGATCAGCGGTATATTTTGTCTGGATAATAGGATTTTGTGCAGTTCCTGAAGTGGCGGCAGTCATTGCCAACAAAAACGACACGCCTAAAAATTTTAAGTTTCTCATATTCTTTTATTTTAAATGGTTATTTGGTTATTAATACTCCACCATTGCAAGGAATAGCCAATTGCAATTCTTGTTTCTTTCCTATTTCTATTTGTTTTACGCTACCCTGCAATGCCTTATCATCACTAAACAGTCTCACCTTTTCCCCATTGGAGAACATCGGCAAATTAACTTTAAGTTTCAGTGTTTCCTTCTGCGCATTTACTCCGGCAATATACCATTTATCTCCATGACGACGGGCAAGAATAACGTATTTCCCAGGATAACCGTCAATGAAACGTACCTCATCCCAAGTCGTTGGAACCTCTTTCATAAAATCAATTGCCCACGATGGAGCATCGGTCAGATTATTCGGTGCCAGAGCCAAATGCTGTACCGGACTCTGAAATAGAACCGCCGTAGCCAGTGCGTAGACATCTGATGTCACCCGCCGGCTTCCCCGTGGAGCATTATCCGCATTATAATATTTGTTCAATGCACTACCTCCAAAATCCATGCTACCCACAGTATTACGAATAAACGGGTGCAAGGTAGCATTAAAGGCCTCATTATCACAGCTGCCTTGAGAGAAATGAAGATTTTCACTAGCCAATACAGCCTCACTCGATGCGAAGTTAGGATACATACGTTCCCAGCCACGAGGCAAAGTACATCCATGGAAAATAACTAAAAGACCGTACTCGTTTGCATCCGACAAGATATCCTCATACAACTGCATAGTCATTTGCTTGTCACCTCCGAAAAAGTCAACTTTTATTCCACGGATACCAATGCTTTGCATCCATTTCATCTCCTTACGTCTGGCTATCGCATTATCCATAATACCTCTCGGAGTTTGCGGAGCATCATTCCAATACCCATTCGAATTATACCATAAATAAAGAGCTACCCCTTTATCCTTCCCATATTTAGCCAATTCTTCAATTTTATCACGTCCTATTTGTTTATCCCACAGGGCATCCACCAACACAGATTGATACCCCATTGCTGCCGAAAAATCAATATACCGGAGTTGCTCTTTATAATTAGTACTTCCATCCATACCGATAATCCAGCTCCATGAACCCCGTCCATACGTATACTCTCCTTTTGCCGGATAAAGCGGTTTTACAACATCAAAAGGAACCGTTGTCTCCACTATTGGAGCCAAAGTCTTGCCCACAGTAATAGTACGCCAAGGCGTCTCGCTCGGTAATGCTATCCCTGGAGAAACCGTACCATTCCCATTTGCTTCACCTTCTTGCGGAAATCCGATTGTATACGTTCCTCCTTTGTGTCCCAACAGACGGCTCGCACAATATTCACCATTTACTCCCGTTTCGGAAACAAGCACCCAACCGTTATCTCCATTACGGAACAGACAGGGAAATGTATATCCTTCTCCCCAGCCATTTTTGCCTGCGACATCATCTGCCGTATAAGACGTCTCATAACTTGGAGAAGTACGGGCAAATCCTCCCATCGGTTTACTTTGCGGACAAAGGAAAGTGGTGGTTCCGTCAGGAAATGCAAATCCTGTGACTTCTTGCTTAACCACGCAACTTAGTGTCTCACCTTGCGGATACATCTTATATTTAAAAGCAACATCGTTATTACTTATGCGGAATATAACATCATAAATTGTTTTCCCTTGTTGCGTAAACGAAAATACAGCTTCATTGGCCACATAACGAACCTTGCTCTGCTTAATAGAAGCCAACTCGTATGTTTCATCTATTTTATTGGTTGAAACATTCTTCTCCAGCGACATCCCCGATGAGAAATCTCCTATATTTGCAATAATCCCCAATGGAGATGGCTTCAAAAAAAGAACATTGTCATAACTAACAGAATAAGAAGGTCTTCCATCCATATCTGCGACTGTTACTACCAACTTTCCATCAGGACTTGTTATCTGTTTATTTTCTGCACTTGCAACGCTACTACCCAATAGCATAGCCATCACTATAAAAAACTTCATCATATTTCTACTTTTTAGATTCTTTTCTACTGACATAATCACACATTCTATTACAATCAAAACTTTACAGAAATCGCTTTCCCATTATAATCGACGTTTTTTTGAGTCCCGTCCTGAAGAGTTACAGTAAACTTACGGTTCTTCAACATTCCCTCATACGCACCTTTTCTTGCCCCTATCGTCAATTTACGAGATGCATTATTCCAAGAGATTGGAATTTCCGTATAAGCTCCTTTTTCATAATTGTAATTATCAAATTCATCTTCATATAAAATGAAGTTTCCATTCGCACCCGCATACACCTTCAATTCAAGATGATCCCACGGTTTTTCAGTTACATACTGAACTTGTGGACCGACAGGAATAATACTACCCGCTTTTACATACAATGGAATAACATCCAGTGTAGTCTCTTTGGTAATTTCCTTTCCGCCTTCATGTTTCTCGTTCGTCCAGAAGTCATACCATAGCGTTCCTGCCGGTAAGTATATGTTAGTAGATTTCGTTTCCATGAAATCCACAGCAGCGTCAGTTTTTGTTTTTTTCGCTCCATCTCTGTTCCATCCTTCTTCTTCGGAGACTTTTACCACAGCTTCCGGTGTATATTGTGCATGAGCAATCGGAGCCACAAGGATCGATTTTCCAAACATATATTCGTCATTGATATCCCACACCTTTCTGTCATCTACAAAATCCATCATCAAAGCGCGCATAAAACTCGATTGACGATTGCTCACCTCCCAAGAAGTAGAATAAATATAAGGCAACAGAGAGTAACGTAAACCTATCATCTTCTCGATAGCATCATATACAGGTTCGCCCTTCTTTCCGAACTTATAGATTTCCCTATAAACATCCGTCCCGTGCGAACGCATCATCGGATTGAACGTTCCAAACTGCAACCAACGCACATAAAGTTCTTGATACAATGGATTTTTTGAAGCACTATCATCATTCCAGCTTTTATTATAATGTCCTGCAAAAAAGCCACCAATATCACTATTCCAGTGAGGCATACCACACAAAGAGAAGTTTAATCCGGCAGGAATCTGATTTCTAAAACTCTCCCATGTGGAAGCGACATCACCACTCCATACATTTGCACCATAACGTTGTTGCCCCAAGAATCCCGAACGGGTTAAAATAAACACCCGTTTGTCCGAAGTCACTGCACGCTGATGGTCGTAAACCCCTCCGACAGTCATCAACGGATAAGCATTGCGCACCTTACGGAACGAGCCCAGATAGGTTTTGGTATCCATATCCTCCGGCTTCCAATCCAGATGATCGGGTTCGGTAGAGTCCATCCACCAGGCATCCATTCCCAGCTTGAAAATTCCATCATTCAGATATTTCCAATAAATATCACGCGCTTCGGGATTGTAAGCGTCATACACTCTTACACCGGAAGGATATTCCATGTTGGGGGGCCATGACTCCAATCCCGATTGCGGCCAGGTAGTGAAGTTAAACAACATCCCTTTTTTGTCCAATTCTCTATAAGGTTTGGTCATCGGTCCGAATGACGACCAGATAGATATAGCCATGTGTGCGTTCATCGCATGGACATCCTCAATCATCTTTTGAGGATTATTGAAAGTCGGATTCTGAAAATCCATCGCATTCCACAAATAGTTATGCCCCCAATATTGCCAGTCCTGAATAATGCCATCCAAGGGAATACCCAATTCACGATATTTACGAACAACGTCTACCACTTCCTTCTGGCTCTTATATCTTTCTTTACTTTGCCAATAACCATAAGTCCATAAAGGAAACATCGGTGCTTGTCCGGTCAAGCCGCGTACTTGTGCTATTACACCATCGGCATTCTTCCCATACATGAAATAATAGTCCACACAGTCACCTACTTCAGAACGGAAAGATGTTTCAACTTCGTTATCCGTAAAAAGAGTCGGCGAATAGTTATCCCAAAACACACCATATCCTTTAGTGGACTGGAAGAAAGGTGACACATCTTCAACATTTCCCTGTATCAGATTTTTAGTCATGTTCCGCTGAATCATCTTTCCATTTTGCAATTGTCCCAAACCATAAATGGCTTCCTCCTTATCTAATATAAAAGGTTGATAAACCTGATAAGTTTTTGTCCCGGCATCATCGAAATCGATAAACTGCATACCGGATTTCTCTGCCAATAATGATTCGCCATCCTTTGAGAAATAAGAAACAATTCCCGTCCCGGTGTCCACACTGACACTTAGTTCACTGGTGTTCAATACAATCTTATTATCTTGTATATCAGCTTTGAAACTCACCTTTTCAGGTTTGGCAATTACAGAAAGACTCTGTTTTTCATAGGCAACACCTTCCGGTGACTTTATTACTCTCGCCACAGCAGGCGCAAAGAATTGTACTTCTATATCCACTGCATTCACAGTGGTTTTGATACCAGACGATGTTTTCTGATAGTTCTGTGCGAATAAGATATTTGTGCTGAAGCATAAACATATACCCCAAAATAGATGATGTATTTTCATAATTATAGAATGATAAGGTTTCTAATTAATAACCAACAGATGTTGCATACAGTCCAATCATTGCTCCTGTAAAGCCACCAGCCTCATTAGTAGAAAGAATATCTCCGGAAACGGTTCCTCCTAAATTTAGGAAACTTTTGCCATCAATCGAATAATTAAAACGATAATCATCTCCATTGGCTGTTACTTGCAGTGTCACAGGTTTCTCTGTTTCTATCTTCACCTCACCCAGGACACTCGCTTGTCCTTTTTCGGTTCTTTGCAGTATCAGGTAATAGTCTTTTCCCTTTTTAGTGATACCGAAAACATAGTGATATCTTTCATTTTGATAACATGTTATACCGGCAAAATCTTTCTCATTTTTCGGTTTGTACTCCATGGTTGCTGCCGCTGTAAATTGATTATGCTGTTGACGGTAGAACAAAGTAGAAGTAGGTTTCACTTCATTGATATTTGAGGTAAAAGGGATGATCCGCAACCCTTTATCGGTCATCTCAACGAATTCTTCACGAGGACCTCTAAGACCGATCCATCTAAAATCTAATGTCTTATCGGAGAAATCATCCTTAAAGACAAAGTTGCCACTAGGCAAATAACCGTTTTTCCCTGTTTGGTTCTCAACTCCCGAAGGCATCTTCAATGTAGGTTTCATAGGGATAAGCCCATTCTCGAAAACGGGAAATGTTCCGCTCCAGTCCACCGGAAGAATAAAAGTTTCGCGTCCGGTATTCACTCTGTTCTTCTCATTGGGGCGTATTCCTAAAAATACACCATAATATTTTCCGTCGGGTCCCTCCACTAAGTCTGCATGACCAGCCCAGTCTACTTTATCCGCCCGGTTTGCAGGAAAATAACGTTGAGTTAAAATAGGATTATTATTTGCCGGAAGATAAGGTCCTTTCGGATGATCACTTACAAAAATGACTTCGCTATGCCAGCCTCCGGTTCCTCCTTCCGCACACATTAAATAATAACGTCCATCTTTCTTATAGATATGAGGAGCTTCAATCCATATCGGCTTTTCTTCTATATTGATGCCACCGTTTACGATGATCCGGTCCGTTCCCGGAACCACTTTATCATTTTCCACATCATAATCCCATATTTTTATGACACGGTGTCCCGAGTAACGCTCGTTTGATTTAGCAGGAGCATCATTATGTACCACGTATGCCTTGCCATTATCATCAAAGAAAAGAGAAGGATCAATACCTTCAAATTGAAGTTTGATCGGATCACTCCAGCCATTCTCCGGATTCTTTGTCTTTACCACCATATTTCCAAAGCCACCGGAAAATTGAGTGGTTATCATATAAAACGTATCATTATTGGGATTATATCTTATAGCAGGAGCATATACACCAGCACTAATACCGCAATCTCCAACCTTTAATTGTGACGTTCTGTCCAGCACATGACCGATTTGTTTCCAGTTGACCAGATCATTAGAATGGAAAATAGGTACCCCGGGAAACATAGCAAAAGATGAGCATACTAAATAATAATCATTACCTTTCCGCGTTATACTCGGATCGGGATAGCAACCCTGCAAAATAGGATTATAGAACTCACCCGGCTTTAAAGGATTGTTTTGATAAATAGCATCCTCCCCCTGATAAATAAATTGCGTAAAGACAGGAGCATTTTTTGTTATTTTACCCTTGCCACTCACCTCCATATTAAAAAACAGCATAATAAATACGACAAGCCCCACGGATTGCCAGCCCGACAAAATCAATTTTAATGTTCTCATATTATCACTTTTTATTTTCTATAATTTTCTGTTCCATAGTAGTGTTTGCAAATGTATCGATTCGGTTTTATCATACTTGTACAATCATGATACAGGCATCTATATACAGGTTACATTTATCACAGACATGTAACATGATTCTTTTATGATGTAACAAAAAGCCCCAAAACAGAAAAATGGTAAGATAAATAACTACATTACCTATTATTTCAGCACTTTTATCTTCCATCATATAAAATGCTGAATATCAAGAATTAGCAAATATTCATTTTCCTTTAAAGGAAAGCCCCCGTTGGTTTAAAAGAAACGGGGGCTTGGTTTAAAAGAAACGACCCGTTCCTTTTAAAGGAACAAGGTCGTTCTTTCTTTATTCATTCAATAAATAAATCCGGATTGTCTATCTGTAAAAATAAACAAAATTCCAAAGCGGTATTACTGTACTTTCATTACAATCGTTTTCAACTTATTTCTATCAGAAGTTCCTCCATACAGTAATTCATAAGTACCTTCCAACGGACGCATCGTATTCGACTCTACATCAAACCATTCAAAGTTCTCACCGGTAAGAGGAATAGCTACTGATTCAGTTTTCCCTGCCGGAATATGAACGCGTTTGAAAGCACGCAAGGTATAACGGGGACCTTCCTTATCACCCGGACGTCTCAAATAAACCTGAACCACCTCTTCTCCATCACGTTGCCCGACATTGCTTACCGGAATAGTCAATACTACATTTTCACCTTTAGCGATTGTATTCTTGCTCAATTTAGCTTCTCCATAAGTAAACGTAGTATAACTCAACCCGTGACCGAATGGGAAAAGTGGTTGCTGTTGCATATATCGATAGGTACGTCCCTTCATGGAATAGTCTTCAAAGTCCGGCAATTGATTCACATCCTTATAGAAAGTGACCGGCAGGCGTCCACCGGGATTATACTCTCCCCAAAGAGCATCAACGATAGCTGTACCACCCGCCTGTCCCGGATACCATGCCTGCAGAATCGCTTCACAAGTAGTCGTTTCGGGCACTAGTCCGATAGCTGAACCGGAATAATTGATAAAGACAACCTTTTTACCAGCCTTCTTCAAAGCTTTCAACAAATCACGTTGAACGTCCGGAAGTTCAATATCCGTACGGTCACCACCCTTAAATCCGGGAACTTCTACCGGCATTTCCTCACCTTCCAGACTTGGAGAAATTCCACCAGCAAAAAGAATCACATCAGCATCCATTACTCTCTTCACTGCGAAGTTCAAGTCGATCCCGACCTCTTTGCCCAAATCAAAATCAAGTGTAGCCCTTTCATTCCGTTGTTTGAATAAAATCTCGATATGATACTCTTTTCCAGCTTTCGCCTGTAACGTATAGAGGTTCGTCGGATTCTTAACATATATTTTCCGAGCCACTTGCTCACCATTTATAATAAGAGTCACTTCACCATCCAGTTGGAAACGGAAAGCAACATCACCCGACTGCGAAGGACGAAAGACAGATTCATAACGAGCCGAGAAATTAGTTATTTCCACACCGGGCGCAAATGTAGTAGCCCCTGTTGTCGCAAAATGAAACGGAGTGGAAATCTGGTCGGTAGCAACCACTTCCCCTTCACGATCACGATTATTCCAATATTCTGCCAAGAAACCGGGTTTACCATTTATGCTACATTCATCAAACAGGCTTTGGAGTGTCTTTCCATCCACACGGTCACAACCCGGTTCGTATATGATTTGTCCTTCCGGTAGTTTGGCACGGACAGCTTCCAATAAGGTAACCGTATGTGCCGGAATACCGTTATAATTTCCCCACTGCATCACGGAGTCATTGGCATTAGGTCCCATAACGGCTATTTTCAGATGGGTATTCAGAGGCAGGATGTTGTTTTTATTCTGCAAGAGCACCAATGATTCACGAGCCATACGCAAAGCCAATGCCTGATGTTCCTTACTATTCAACACAGAGGTTGGAATTTCCGACCAAGCCGGTTGTTCGTCCATTTCTCCCAGTTCAAAACGTGCTGTCAACAAACGTTTCAATGAAATATCTATTTCTTTTTCGTCAATCAAACCAGCTTTTACAGCATCCGCCAGTGAAGCATATTCACTTCCACATTCAAGGTCTGTACCTGTCCGCACAGCAGCGGCCGAAGCGTGTTCCTTGTCCGGGTGAGTCCCATGCGTTCCCGGTCTATAGAAATCGGAGATCGCTCCACAGTCAGAGACTACAATGCCTTTGTATCCCCATTCATCCCGCAATATTTGCATCAACAGGCGATTACTGCCACAACAAGGCTCTCCCTCAAAACGATTATAGGCACACATCACTTCCTTTACATGCGCTTTCTGTACCAAATCTTTAAAAGCAGGCAGATAGGTTTCCCATAAATCCCGGGGATCTATATTCTCCGCATCAAAACTATGCCGGTTCCACTCCGGTCCTGAATGAACGGCAAAGTGCTTGGCACATGCGTGCAGCTTATCATACCTGGCATCTTCCGGTCCTTGCAAACCACGGACTACAGCCATTCCCATTTGTCCTGTCAGATAAGGGTCTTCACCGTATGTTTCCTGACCGCGTCCCCAACGAGGGTCACGGAATATATTGACATTCGGTGTCCAGAATGTTAATCCCTGATAGCGTTTCAGCATGCCGCTTTCACCGAAAATACGCGATTTTACACGAGCCTCATCGGAAGTGGCATTGAACACTTCATATAATAATGAATCATTAAAAGAAGCTCCCATACCGATAGACTGCGGAAAAACAGTAGCCAATCCGGCACGTCCCACACCGTGCAACGCCTCATTCCACCACTCATATTCTTTAATTCCCAGTCGAGGGATAGCAGGTGACGCATTTTGCATTAATGATACTTTTTCTTCCAAAGTCAACCGGGGCAACAAATCCTCCGCCCGTTGTTCCGCCGTTAAAGAAGTGTCCTGGTAAGGCAGCAATTGCTTACATGCCGAAAACGATAACACCAAACAAACACCCATAATCGGTATCCAACCTCTTTTCATAATATTATACTTATTAGTTATGATTAATTTGGAAACAAAAATAGCCTATTTTCCAATAAAACAATGTTTCATTGGTTACAAATACATATTTTTGTGTTACATTGACGCATCACAGAACGAATAATCAAAAGAGTCCACATCTACATAACCGCCCACAGAATGTGTAGCATAATTAAATATGGCAAACTTACTGCCCATGAACATACGAGTGTAGTCAAACTTCATCTTAATAGGCAGACCGACAGGTATCCATGTTTTCCCATCAAGACTATAAGAAAAACGAGCCTCATCCCGTCCATTGGTAAAGTCACCTTCCACACGCAAATAGACAAGCTCTTTGTTTAGAGGTATACGGGCTTGTTCGGTCATATCCACACGGCTAATGGCACGCTTCGTTTTCTCAAACACGCTTTTCTGTTCACTCATCACAAGAGACAGTTTATTTCCGTTCTTTTCAACCGTAAGCACACCGCTGTCACCATTAAAAGCCGATAATCCTGCACGGTCACCATCTTTCATCCCCCCCAGAGAAAGACTGACAGTGCCCATACATTTCGGTCCTACCATACGTTGAGTCAACGTATTGGGAGCAACAAACAGGTTATCTACCACGCGGGAGGTTTTCAAACGCAAAAATCCGGGACGGTCGGTAAGGCTCCATGCCTGATCGACGGGGTTATGATTCCACTGCCAATAGAGGGAAAGTCCGGAAGCGGAAAAATCATCCGAACCGCAGATACCATCCATTGACATATACGATAAAGTGGTATCATTCGGAATGTGCCCACCCTTGTCTCCCAGTATAGGCCAACCATCTTCCGTCCATGTACAAGGCATGAGACACGGCACACGCCCTACGCCACCACGATCCTGAAAAATCAGTCCGTACCATTCACCGTTTTTCCCGTCTACGATGCATCCCTGACCAACACCGCCATGCCCGTCAAACTCCGTTTCAAGAATGACACGTTTTTCGTAAGGTCCGGTAATCTTATCGGCACGATAGCATACTTCACGACGCAGACGGCCGGGAATACTCCAATCCATAGAAATCATCAGCAAATAATATTTCCCATTATGCTTGATGACGGAACTACCTTCCAACAGACCTTGTTCGTCAGCATCCCGTTCAAATATTTGCTGATTGATGCCACCGGAAAGTACATCGGTCAAATCGGGTTTCAACTCCGTAAGCTGTCCCGTACTGTGAAAGAGATACACCCGCCCGTCATCATCAAACAGAAGCGAACCGTCATGGAAATGCGGGGGACGCGAAAGAAGTTTCCAGGGACCGGCCGGATCTGTCGCAGTATAGACAAACCCGCGTCCGGGCGCGCCATTGGCTGTAAACCATACATAGAATTTACCGTCATGATAGCGGATAGATGATGCCCATTGTCCTTGCCCGTAAGCAGTGCCTTCGAGCAGATCATAACGGGGACCATCGTCAATGCGGGGAAATACGTAGCTAATAGTTTCCCAATGTTTCATGTCCGGCGAACGCATGATAGGCGCTCCCGGCATCAGGTGCATAGTGGTGGAAACCATGTAAAAGTAATCACCTGCGCGACACACCGACATATCGGGCACGTCAGCATAAAGAATAGGATTACGGTATTGTGCTCCGGCTGATAGCGGGAAGAACCATGTAAAAAGAGTACACAGCAGAATAGTGTTGATTTTTGTTTTCAGCATAATCATCGTTTTTTTATTAACTGGCTACATTATCTATTATTTGAAAGCTAATTATTTAAAATGTTCCTTGTTATCTTCCACATCACAAAAATAGAAAATGCAAACAGATATATTGCCCAAAGTATGCTACATGATTTCTTTGTGATGCTACATATCGGATAAAGGATGTTACATCTATATTTACTCATGTTACATCACCCTATCTCCCAAAGAGAGGAGACTGTATTCAGCCTCCTCTCACTTATTACATACCCGAACAACAGGTATCAACAACTATTCTTATTACAAGAACTTATCAGAACTCAACCAGTATGCGGAACACCTTTCCCGGATTAGCCGTCCATTCCTGCATAGCTTCCAAAGCTCCTTCCGGTTTGGCAATCTTCGAAATCAGTTCTTCTACCGGACAGTTGCCTTCTTTCATATAATTAATAACCGCACGGAAATCTGCCGGCAACGCATTTCTGGAACCACGGATATCCAGCTCTTTCTGAACGAAATATTTTGTTTGGAAAGCTACTTCGCTCTTGGCATAACCGATGCAAACCACACGCCCTGTAAAACCGACTTCATCCACCGCCATCACATAAGTGACCGGACTGCCGACAGCTTCAATCACCACATCGGCACCGAAGCCCTCTGTTATCTGTTGCATCCGTTCGTGTACATTTTCTGTCTTGGAGTTAATCACATAAGAAGCACCTACCTTTTTCGCCAGTTCCAGTTTCTCGTCATCCAAGTCGACAGCAATGACCGTTGCCCCTCTCAAAGCAGCACGTACAATGGCACCGATACCAATCATACCGCAGCCAATAACCATCACATATTCATTATCGATCACCTGCGCACGAGATACCGCATGGAATCCGACACTCATCGGCTCAATCAACGCACAATCGCGAGGAGAGATATTACCAGCCGGAATAATTTTCGTCCAAGGTAAAACTGCATATTCGCACATCACTCCATTGCGCTGTACCCCTAACGTTTCATTATGCTCACAGGCATTGACACGACCATTACGACAGGAAGCACATTTACCACAATTGGTATATGGATTCAATGTCACGTTCATCCCTTTTTCAAAGCCAGCCGGAACATTCGGACCAACCTCCTCAATCACCGCTCCTACCTCATGTCCCGGGATTACCGGTAACTTCACCATTGGATTACGCCCCAAAAAGGTATTCAGATCAGAGCCACAGAAACCCACATAATTGATTCTTACTAATACTTCACCGGCACCAACGGTCGGTTTTTCCAGTTCAACCACCTTCATTTCGGAGGGATTGACAATTTGAACTGCTTTCATTGGATATGTTTGATAAATAAATTTATTAATCGATTACTTTATAACCTTTCCAGCCGTAATATGCACAGAAGACAAAACAAATCATCGGTACACAATAGGCCATATAATAGATATGCTCATTGGCATGCATGAAATAAGCCGTCAACTGTGGCAGGCAGGCATTGCCTACAATAGCCATTACCAGAAATGCCGAACCGCTCTTTGTCTGATTCCCCAGTCCTTTTAGCGCCAATGAGAACTGCGTGGGATACATTATAGACATAAAGAAAGAGATAGCCAACATTGCGTATAACCCGATCATACCTCCCCATACCATCACTGCCCCGCACAAAAGAATATTCATCAAGGCGTAAACCAGTAGCATATCCTGTGGACGGAATTTCACCATCAATCCGGTACCGATCCAACGCCCCAAAAGAAATGCGAGCATATACAATCCGAAGAAGGTAGTCGCCGTATCTTCCGGCAATCCGGCATAAGTGCAACAGTAAACCAAGAACAGACTGTTTATCGCTGTTTGTCCGCCGTTATAGAAGAATTGTGCAATCACTCCCCAACGCAAGTGTGAGTGTTTCAATACACCGAAGTCTATCAGTTTTTCTTTCCGACTGCTGTCTTTTGTTTTACCGGAAGAAGTCGTTTTATCGGAAGAAACCGTTTCTCCTTCGTCCCCAATCTTCGGCAATTTTGAAAAGATGAAGACAACAGCTATGGCAATCAACAATATAGCCAATATCAGATAAGGGAGTTTCATGGCATCCGTTTCCAATTGGATATAGGCCTGCCAGCCTCCCGGATAATCTACAGGAAGGGTCTCTCGCGTGTAATGAGTTCCGCTAAGGATGAGCTTACTCAAAAACATGGCAGCGATAAAAGCTCCGAGTCCATTAAAAGACTGCGCCAGATTCAATCGGCGGGGAGCTGTTTCGGGTGCTCCTAAAACCGTCACATACGGATTGGCAGCCGTCTCCAGAAAGCACATTCCCGTAGCGATAATAAAGAAGATACAGAGGTAAGCCCAATATTCTTTTAAAATGGCGGCAGGAAAGAAAAGCAGGCCTCCGATTGCTGCTAATACCAGTCCGAAAATAATTCCCGCCTTATAGCTGTAACGTTTCATAAACATCGCTATGGGGATGGGGAAAATAAAATAAGCCAACCAGTAGGCAGTCTCGGTAAAGGAGGCTTCAAAGGTATTCAGTTCACATGTCTTCATCAATTGCCGGATCATTGTGGGAAGCAGATTGCTGCTTATCGCCCACAGAAAGAAAAGGCAGAAAACCAACGCTAAAGGTATTGTATATGTATTCTTTTTCATGGTATAAATCTAGTTTTACGATAAGGATGTTTTCTCCATCATTCGGACATGTTCTTGATGTAAGGAAGTACGGGGAGATCCGTGAATCCATAGAAGTTCCGAGCATTTTCTCCCAAAAAGAGTCTTTTATCCTCTTCCGTCAGCTCGGAAGACTTCACTATAAAATCGTATGACATCTTATAGGTGATCGCAGTAATGGTGCGCGGATAGTCCGATCCCCACATCAGTTTCTCCATGCCAACTAAATCCGCCGCTTCCCGAATGGCTTTCACTGCTCCTTTGAAAGGATAAAATTCATCATTGAAAAGCCAGGTGATTCCTCCGGATTCAATCATCACATTGGGATGACGTGCCAGGCGGATTTGTTCTTTCCAGCCCGGACGTGTCACCATTCCGAAGTGCCCGACAGCTATTTTTAGGCGGGGACATTCCTGAATAATCTCTTCCATTTCAAAAACCTGTGTTGCTCCGTCAGCCAAATCGATGGAGAGCATGACATTCCGTTCTTCCATAGAATGAAACATCTGCATCATTTCCTCATTATTCAGCATTACCCGTCCCTCTTTTAACAACAAGCGCTGGGCAGGGATTTTTATAGCCTTAAAACCTTTGGCTATAAGCTCTTTCGCCTGCTCCAAAAATCCAGGTTTGCGAAACTCACACATTCCGCAAACAAAGAAACGGTTGGGATAATGGGAAACGACTTCCGACAAATAGTCATTCTGAATACCGTCAATAAACTCTTGGGTAATGACAGCCGCAGCCACTTGCGCATAGTCCATATTCGAAAGAAAAACTTCCGCGCTATTCACTCCGTCTATCATAAAGGGCGGAACCATTTGCCGGATTTCTCCCATAAATTCCGAACGGCCATTTTCCAAAGTCCGGATAGGCAATCCGTCCACAACAGTATCCTGTCGTAACCACAGATGGGCGTGCGCATCAATAATTGTATAGTCCATACGAATGACGCTGTTTTATGAGTTTGCCCAACTTACACGTTTCTGCTCTCCGATAATCTCCTGCACTTCCCGAACGAGTTCCCAGTCAATAGGTTCTTCGATGAAAGCGATGTTCTTTTTCACATTCTCCGGATTAGTTGTACTAAATAAAGTCGTTGCTATACGGGGATTGCTGACGGAGAACTGCATAGCCAGTTTCTCAATCGGATAATTCTTAGCTTTGCAATGTTCCATTGCTTTACGGCAAGCCTCTACCAAGGGTTTGGGAGCCGGATGCCAAGCAGGCACGCCACGTTCACTCAACAGTCCCATTGAAAGCGGAGAAGCATTAATCACGCCGATTTCTTTGGATTCGAAGTAGTCCAGGAAGTCTGCTAATTTATCATCACACAGGCAATAATGGCAGAAGCTAAGCACAGATTCAATCGTACCGCTTGGTGAATGGTCAATTACCCATTTCAGGTTTTCGAGTTGCAAGTCGGTAATTCCAACGTGTCCTACCACTCCTTTTTCACGCAACTCAACCAAAGCCGGCAGAGTTTCATTAACCACCTGATTCAAATCGGCAAACTCCACATCGTGTACATTTATCAGATCGATAAAATCTATATTCAGACGTTCC